>NZ_JAWERU010000109.1:0-1969 GCF_032481935.1 Streptococcus sp. | reverse complement strand
GGACAACATCCAATCAGTAGGAATCTCAGATGACTACGATGAAACTAAGTTGGATCTTGATTCTACTAAGATCAAAGCTTACGATTCAGTAACAGGTGATGATGTTACAGCTAAATTCGATATCACTGTTAACAACGGTGTGATCACTGCAACCCTTAAAGCTGGCTTCACGAAGTCACTTGGCGATGCAGAAAACACTCAAGTGATCGATACAACTAAGTTCGCCTTCGGACGTTACTACAAGTTCGACATCCCAACAACAGTGAAAGCTGATGTGGCAGCTGGTGTAGATATCGAAAATACTGCGGCTCAAGTAGTCAACTACTACAACCCAACTACGAAGAAAGTTGAAAAACCAAGCAAACCAACTGAAAAACGTGTGAATAGCGTACCAGTACAAGTAGAATTCAACTTCACTAAACGCTTGGAAGGTCGTGAATTGAAAGCGAAAGGTAAAGTTGTTGAAACTGTAACGAACGATGCATCTGGAAACGTTAAGTTCTCAGCTATCGAATTCAAGAAAGAACAAGCAGGCGTTCACAACTACACAATTGAAGAAGTAGCTGGAACAGACGCAACCGTTACATACGATACTATGAAAGCGAATGTAACAGTCACAGTGAAACACAACGGAACAGCTAAAGTTCTTGTAGCAACTGTTGGCGATATCGCTGATAAAGAATTTAACAACCGTGTCACTCCTCCAGAAGAACCTAAGTTCCAACCAGAGAAATACGTTGTTTCTGAAGAGAAATTCGATATCACAGGCGACAAGCTCGTTGATGATGATAAAGAGTTGGCAGACAAGTACGCAGATACCAATGCCAACCCATATGCGGACGATGCATCAAACAACGAAGCTCAAAACTTGAACACCAAGACTGTGAAACGTGGCGACAAGTTGGTTTACCAAGTATGGTTGGATACAACTAAATTTGACGCAGCTAACAAGGACAACATCCAATCAGTAGGAATCTCAGATGACTACGATGAAGCTAAATTGGAACTTGATTCTACTAAGATCAAAGCTTACGATTCAGTAACAGGCGCAGAAGTAACAGATAAATTCGATATCACTGTGAACAACGGTGTGATCACTGCAACTCTTAAAGCTGGCTTCACTAAGTCACTTGGAGACGCAGAAGATACTCAAATCTACAAGTTCGACATCCCAACAACAGTGAAAGCTGATGTACCTGGTGGTGTAGATATTGAAAATACTGCGGCTCAAGTAGTCAACTACTACAACCCAACGACTAAGAAAGTTGAAAAACCTGAAAAACCAACTGAAAAACGTGTAAACAACGTTCCAGTTGAAGTGGAATTCAACTTCACTAAACGCTTGGAAGGCCGTGAGCTTAAAGAAAACGAATTCAGCTTCGTTCTTAAAGATTCAACAGGTAAAGTTGTTGAAACTGTAAGCAACGATGCGGCTGGTAACGTTAAATTCAAAGCTCTTGAATTCAAGAAAGGTCAAGAAGGCGTACACAACTACACTGTAGAAGAAGTTAAAGGAACAGACGCAACCGTTACATACGACACAATGAAAGCGAATGTAACAGTTACAGTTAAACACGATGGAACAGCTAAAGTTCTTATCGCGACTGTAGGCGACATTGCGGATAAAGAATTTAACAACGTCGTAACTCCTCCAGAAGAACCTAAGTTCCAACCAGAGAAATATGTCTTGAATGAAGAGAAATTCTCAATCACTGATAACAAACTTCTTGATGATGATTCTGAGTTGACTGATAAATATGGTGAAACAAATACAAATCCATATGTAGACCAAGCTAACAACAACGAAGAACAAAACATCAATACTAAGTCTGTTAAACGTGGCGACAAGTTGGTTTACCAAGTATGGTTAGATACAACTAAATTTGACGCAGCTAACAAGGACAACATCCAATCAGTAGGAATCTCAGATGACTACGATGAAACTAAGTTGGATCTTGATTCTACTAAG
>NZ_JAWERU010000108.1:0-1443 GCF_032481935.1 Streptococcus sp. | reverse complement strand
TTCGCTTACTGATTCAGACACTGACTCAGAGACTGATTCAGAAATTGATTCACTTACTGATTCTGAAACTGACTCTGAAATTGACTCGCTTACTGATTCTGATACCGATTCAGAAACTGATTCGCTTACTGACTCTGATACTGACTCAGAAATTGATTCGCTTACTGATTCTGATACCGATTCACTTACTGACTCAGAGACTGATTCAGAAATTGATTCACTTACTGATTCTGAGACTGATTCAGAAACTGATTCGCTTACTGACTCTGATACGGATTCAGAAATTGATTCAGATACTGATTCTGAAACTGACTCAGAAATTGACTCGCTTACTGATTCTGAAATTGATTCACTTACTGATTCAGACACTGATTCACTTACTGATTCAGAAACTGACTCTGACACTGATTCAGACACTGACTCTGAAATTGACTCGCTTACTGATTCTGAGACTGACTCAGATACAGATTCCGACACTGACTCAGAAATTGATTCGCTTACTGATTCTGATACTGACTCTGAAATTGATTCACTTACTGATTCTGATACTGACTCAGAAACTGATTCGCTTACTGATTCTGATACTGACTCAGATACGGATTCGCTTACTGATTCTGATACTGACTCAGATACGGATTCACTTACTGATTCTGATACTGACTCTGAAATTGATTCACTTACTGATTCAGACACTGACTCTGAGACTGATTCTGAGACTGACTCGCTTACTGATTCAGAAATTGATTCGCTTACTGATTCTGATACGGATTCAGAGATTGATTCACTTACTGATTCTGACACTGACTCAGAAATTGATTCACTTACTGATTCTGATACTGACTCAGAAATTGACTCGCTTACTGATTCTGATACAGATTCTGATACGGATTCAGAAACTGATTCACTTACTGACTCTGAAACTGATTCAGATATGAAACTGATTCAGATACGGATTCAGAAATTGATTCGCTTACTGATTCTGATACTGATTCAGAGATTGATTCAGAAATTGACTCGCTTACTGACTCTGATACTGATTCTGACACTGACTCAGAAATTGATTCACTTACTGATTCTGATACTGACTCAGAAATTGACTCGCTTACTGATTCTGAGACTGACTCAGATACTGATTCCGACACTGACTCAGAAATTGATTCGCTTACTGATTCTGAGACTGACTCAGAAATTGATTCACTTACTGATTCTGATACTGACTCAGATACTGATTCGCTTACTGATTCTGAGACTGACTCAGATACTGATTCGCTTACTGATTCTGAGACTGACTCAGAGATTGATTCACTTACTGATTCTGATACTGATTCAGAGATTGATTCGCTTACTGACTCTGATACTGATTCAGAAACTGATTCGCTTACTGATTCTGAAATTGATTCAGAGACTGACTCGCTTACTGATTCAGAAATTGATTCACTTACT
>NZ_JAWERU010000107.1:0-1828 GCF_032481935.1 Streptococcus sp. | reverse complement strand
CTTTAAAATGCGTAATCATCTATTTCCTCTTTTCTATTTTTATTTTAAACTAGATTCAAAAGTTAAATCACGAATTCTAAGGCCTTCAAGATGATTTTCCTGACTTTGATTCAAAGGATTGATCTGATAGTTCCACCACCGTTCATCGGTTTCTTGACTGGCTAGGTACTTCCAGTTTGGATGCTTAGTTGAATTGTACTTTTTGCTTTTAAAGACAGGCATATTGGCAATTCGAACTAAGCATTCATGCCGTTTCATATTTCCGACTTCATCAGGTGTCATTAAATCACGAGCAATCTTTTGATGAGAAAGGGATCCTGAACCTGTCTGGCCAAAGGAACGACTAGTGTTTCGAACATCAATGGTTTGTTTACCGAGTAAGCCACTCATAAATTTAAAGGTATCTTCATCATTACCACCTAAGTAGACTAAGCTATCACAGTTCCCCAAAATGGTTTTCCAAGCTTCTTTTTCTTTATAGAGCCCTTGAAGTTGGGCAATATTTTGTAGAATAGGAACGAGACTCATATTTCGAGAACGGACTGTTGAGGTTTGTTCAGCAAAATCTGGAATTTCACCGATATTTGCGAACTCATCTAAGTAAACTCTCACATGAAGAGGCAATTGACCCTTAAAATCAATATCTGCTTGTCTTGTTAGGGTTTGAAATACGGTTGAAAAAAAGAGGGCTGAAAGAAAGCGAAAGGTACTATCGTTATCTGGGATAACTAAGTAAACCATTGATTTTTCCTTGCCCCATGTCTTCATATCAAGGGTATCTCTTTTGGTCAAATCCATGACACTTTGAATATTGAAGAGGGAAAATTTAGCAGTGGTTACAGCAATAACAGAATCCAGAGTCTTATCCTTATAATTTTGAAAATCTGCCCATTTTCAGTTCCATACTTTTTAGCATAATTTTCAAATAGAATTTCTAAGACACTTTTTTCTTGGTTTTCACCCTTGGATAAGTGTTTAATGAGTTTTGATATTTCAGCAAAACTTGGATAACGCCCTCTTTTTTTTCGCTCTTCCACTTCTTTTTTTTGCCGTTTCAACAAGTTTTGGTATTCATTTTGACTTAAACGACTTTCTTCTATGAGCTGTTCTCTTGTTTTAGGTGGGTTATAGAAATCGACCAAGTAAGAGGCTAAAGCTCGAACCAAAGTCATAGAAGCTTCATCCCAAAATGGATCACTACGGGAGCCAGAGCCTTTGGTGTTATTGAAATAAACCGTCAGCATGCGATTCAAATCATTTTCTGTCTCTATATAGCGAAAAGGATTGAAGCCATCTGAGTTCTTCATATTGACTAAATCTAGCACCTTTACTTGGTAGCCATGTTCCAAAAAGAGTCTTCCTGTTTTCTCAGCTAAGTGATCTTTAGGATCCACGACAATATTGGAACTATTCATCTGAATCAGATTGGGTTTTACAAAGCGAAATGTCTTCCCACTTCCTGAACCTCCGATCACCGCAATATTCTTATTTCTATCATATTGGGGTGTTTTTTTATCTAATAATGTCAAACGAACATCTTGTGCTAAGATCGTATCATGAGAAAATTCTTTACCGTAAAAGAGCTTCTTTTCTTTTAGAGTTCCAAAACGTGCGCTCCCGTATTCTACTCCTTCTCGGTATTGTTTTTTACCAGTCTCTAGATAGAGATAAACTAGTAACATCATTACAAAACCTAGTAGAAAAAAAGCACTTGATTTTCCAGTAAAATAAACATTCCATGGCGACTGAAGAACTTCATCTTGACCTTCCATCAGGAGATGAGTCCATTTATCTAAGCTATTTCCAGTATAGGAATCATACAAAAGCG
>NZ_JAWERU010000106.1:0-1038 GCF_032481935.1 Streptococcus sp. | reverse complement strand
GAATAGCTTAAAAGCTTGTCTAGAATCTCTTTATTCGTTAAGTGCATGCGAAAAGTAGGGCGATAAAAACGTTTATCACTCAGTTTACGGCTATCTTGTTGGATGAGTTTCCAATAGCGCTTGATAACCTTGTATTCATGAGATTTTCGCTCAAATTGATTCATGATTTGGACACGAACCCGACTTATAGCTCGGCTTAAGTGCTGAACAATGTGGAAACGATCAAGTACAATTTTTGCATTAGGAAAAAGCTGTTTAGCCAAGTTATAGTAAGGACTAAACATATCCATAGTAATGATTTTCACTCGACATCGGACCGCTCTATCGTAGCGCAGAAAGTGATTGCGGATGATAGCTTGTGTTCTTCCCTCAAGAACAGTAATGATATTGAGCTGATCAAAATCTTGTGCGATAAAACTCATCTTTCCCTTGGTAAAGGCATACTCGTCCCAAGACATAATCTCTGGAAGACAAGAAAAATCATGCTTAAAGTGAAAGTCATTGAGCTTACGAATGACAGTTGAAGTTGAAATGGATAGCTGATGTGCAATATCAGTCATAGAAGTCTCTTCAATCAACTTTTGAGCAATCTTTTGGTTGATAATACGAGGAATTTGATGATTCTTCTTAACGATAGAAGTTTCAGCGACTATCATTTTCGAGCAATGATAGCACTTAAAACGACGCTTTTTAAGAAGAATTCTGGTAGCATACCAGTCGTCTCGAGGTAAGGAATTTTCGACGGTTTTTGAAAATCATATTTCTTCATTTGACCTCCGCACTCAGGGCAAGACGGGGCGTCATAGTCCAGTTTAGCGATGATTTCCTTGTGTGTATCCCTATTGATGACATCTAGAATCTGGATATTAGGGTCTTTAATATCGAGTAGTTTTGTGATAAAATGTAATTGTTCCATATGATTCTTTCTAATGATGGTTTAGTCGCTTTTCATTATAGATCTTATGGGACTTTTTTTCTACACAAAATAGGCTCCATAATATCTATAGGGGATTTACCCACTACAAATATTATAGAGCC
>NZ_JAWERU010000105.1:0-1041 GCF_032481935.1 Streptococcus sp. | reverse complement strand
AGCCTGACCGACTATGGTATCAGCCAAGAGCACACAGTTTGTAGATAAGACAAAGTAGGATTTAAACTTAGATTTGATAAATTTATAAAGTTCCCCATCCGTCTCATGTCTGATTTTATAAGCGTAGGTGTAGTCTTCCTTACCATCTTCCGTTTTAATTTTATCTGCGCTTGGCTCCCAAGGAATCGTTAGTTGTTTTAATTCAGCTAATTTTTCCTGAACCGCTTCTTCCATTTCCGGTGTCAAATCTATTCCGTAACCAAATAGCGTTTTTTGACTCTCCCGTTTACATAAGTCAATGTACTTATCACGGTCGCAAAAATATAAAACACCATCTCCAACCATACCAAATAAGGTCTCAGATGACGGATCATAGTTTCCATAAGAAATCACACGTCCTTGATAACAAAGGTCCACATGACCAATAGCTGAAAATAGAGAAGTCTCCGCTGTATGAACGAAAATTTCAAGATCTGCTGTCTTACCAAACTTCACCATTCCAAGATAGATTTCCTCTTCCTCATCAGCATTTTCCTGCATGAATTTATTGATTTTTGCTAAAGTACTTGCAGGGATGAGAGCGGCTAGGGCAATAGGTAAGCTCATTCTGACACGACGTTTGAGATGGTTTTTCCCAATTTCCTCCTCAAACAAGAAACCATCACGGATATTGGACACACCATAAAGGAAAAAATAAGCCCCTAATACAAAGAGTTGAAAGACAGAATTTCCTGTAGAGGACAAAAGACTAGTCCCACCAAGAAAAACTAGTACGAGACCATCTAGTAAGAAACGAAAACGAGGTCGAATTTTGTTTTTGCGGTAGAGAACATAGGTGACAAGGTTGATACTAGCATGAAAAATCTGAGAAATTCCAATCACAAGAGCCAAAATATAAATTGGCACATCAGTAGCAAGATTCGAGCCTAGCAAATATCCCATCACTAACAATTTAACCAGTGCAACTCCCAAGGTGTCCGTTGACTGACTTTTTTTGAAAATACGTAATACTAAATCTAAGACCGTTGCTATCCAAGCTAA
>NZ_JAWERU010000104.1:0-1048 GCF_032481935.1 Streptococcus sp. | reverse complement strand
TAAATCCTACTTTGTCTTATCTACAAACTGTGTGCTCTTGGCTGATACCATAGTCGGTCAGGCTGGCACCGATATCCTCTCACCCAAAGGATTTATCGCTCCAGGAACTTACCAAGCCTACCTTAATCGAGAGTTTGAAAAACCAAATAGTATAGTCGTATCTAAACATGTTTATTAAGGAGAATTTATGAACTTAGTAAAAAAATACACCCCGTTAATACTTTTTATAGGGCTGGTTGCTCTTGTAATTCTGAATGCATCGAGCTTTATATCAGGAGCAATCTCTCTCTTTGATGTAATATCAACCTTGATTTATGGTGCTGTTATTGCTTTTGTGCTCAATGTTCCCATGAAAAAAATTGAACAGTACTTAGTTAAATTGAAGGTAAAGGCAGAGTTGCGTCGTCCGATTGCCATGGTACTTGTTTTCCTAGCTCTTATCTTAATCGTGATTGCTCTTTTGGTTTTGGTGCTGCCAACCCTAGCCCAGACTATTAGTCAGCTGGGAACAGTCCTTTCAACAGTCCTTACTCAACTTGGGAAATTGCTAGGCAGCTCGGAATTTGTAACCAAAGACATGTTGTCAACTATCGTATCAGGAATTCAGGGACAGTCTAGCTCTATTAGCCAAGCTTTGATAGGTTTTTTATCAGGTCTGACTAGTAATATCGGCAATATTTTTTCAAGTTTGATGAATGCCTTTTTGATTATAGTCTTCACCTTTTTATTTTTATCCAGTAAGGAACATTTGGCAGCGATGACGAGTCGACTTCTAAAAGTTTTTCTTCCAGAGAAGGTGGTGATAAAGTTGACTTACATTGGACAAGTAGCACTAGAGACTTATGACCAATTTTTGATGAGTCAGCTGATTGAAGCAGTTATCATAGGAGTTATGATAGCGGTTGGTTACAGCGTGTTTGGGATACCCTATGGAGTAATGACAGGTATCTTTGCAGGAGTGCTATCGTTCATTCCTTATGTAGGGCCTATGATTGCTTGTGTTGTGGGAGCGATTTTTATCTTCACAGTGAGTCCTACTCAAGCCTTA
>NZ_JAWERU010000103.1:0-1051 GCF_032481935.1 Streptococcus sp. | reverse complement strand
CAACAACCAGAAGAAGAAGCGCAGAATTTGGCACTTGATATGGAACTGTATGTCGAAGGTTCTCTTGATATTTTTTCTCATAAGACCAATATTCAGACAGGATCTAACTTCTTAATCTATAACGTTAAAAAGTTAGGAGATGAGCTGAAACAAATCGCTCTTATGGTAGTGTTTGATCAGATATGGAATCGTGTTGTTCGGAACCAAAAATTAGGGAAGAAGACCTGGATTTATTTTGATGAAATGCAACTTCTCTTATTAGATAAATATGCCAGTGATTTCTTCTTTAAATTGTGGAGTCGTGTCAGAAAATATGGAGCCAGTCCGACTGGGATAACCCAAAATGTCGAAACCTTATTGTTAGATCCAAATGGTAGACGGATTATTGCAAATAGTGAATTTATGATTCTCCTCAAGCAAGCAAAAAATGACCGAGAAGAATTGGTTCAACTCTTAGGATTGTCAAAAGAACTTGAAAAATACCTAGTCAATCCAGAAAAAGGTGCAGGACTGATAAAAGCTGGTTCCGTTGTAGTTCCCTTTAAAAATAAGATTCCTAAAGGTACTCAATTGTTTGATATCATGAGTACAGATCCTGATAAAATGGCTTCTAATTAAGGGGAAGGTAAATGAAGGATAAAAGAGAAATCATACGTGCCCGAAAGGCATTTAGAAGAAGTCTAAAAGATGAGAAGAAATTCTTGAAAAAAGGAAAGAAGGAGGTGAAGAAACAGAAAAAAGATTCCGCTGTACTGGATGAAAAAGCATGGAAAAAAGAGATAAAAGAAAAGCTAGAGGAGATGAGAGAAGCTTCAAAGGCTAGAGTAAAACAAGCAAATGAAGACTACAATCATATTCTTCAAAATAGTCCTCCATTTCTTTTGAATCGCAAAGAATTAAGAGACAGACGGTTGCCTCATGCTAGGAAACGATTGAAAATAGCCAAGAAGCAATTTAGAGAAGCCAAGGTAGAAGCAAAAGAAGAAAGAAAAGAGAGTCGTAAAGAAAGAAAAACCAATCAAAAATTTCTCTACGGTCAGGAATCGAAACA
>NZ_JAWERU010000102.1:0-1052 GCF_032481935.1 Streptococcus sp. | reverse complement strand
GGAACTGCACGTTGTTGTAGGTGTTCACGTCGAAGGCCTGAGTGATGGCCTTACGCACCTGCAGGTCGTCAAGCGGCTTGGACTTGCCGTTGTACTCCAACACGCGGGTCTTGGTGCTGTAGCCGATGCGCAGCTGGGCGTCCTTGACGGAACGGATGGCCTTGATGTCGTCCTTGGTGTAGGCCTCCACGGCGTCGATCTCGCCGTTCTGGAAGGCGGTGTCGGCCATCTGCTTGTAGACGATCTTGTCCAGCTTCGGCTTGTTGCCCCACCACTTCTCGTTCGGCACGAAGGTGACCTGGGAGTCGGAGAAGGAGTCGACCTTGTACGGACCGGCGGCCCACTCGTTGTGCGGGTTCTTCACCCAGCCCTGGGTGAAGGTCTTAGGGTCGGCGGCCTTCGGGTTCACCAGAGCGCTGAAGACTTCCTGCCACGGGTAGTACGGGGTCTTGTAGGTCACCTTGACCTGCTTCGGGCTGTCGCCCTGCTCAACGCTAGCGATACGGTCGAAGCCGTCGGTGCTCGGCGGGTTGTAGTCCGGGTTGGAGCCGTTGTTGGCTTCCCACGTGGCCTTGAAGGCGGTCCAGTCGATGTCGGAGCCGTCGTTCCACTTGGCCTTCGGGTTGATGTCGTACTGCACGACCATCGGGTCCTTGCTCACGAGCTTCATGTCGGTCAGGAAGTCCGGGTTCACCTTAATCGGGGAGCCATTGACCTGGTCGGTCATGAGCAGGCTGGGCTGGTACCAGCTCCACAGCTCGGACATGTAGCCGGTGTTGCCGTCAGAAGACAGGTAGTTCCAGTTCGGGCCGATTTCGACGATGGACAGGGTCAGCGTGCCGCCGTCCTTGACGTTGTCACGGCTCTGGTGGTTGTCGTAACGCTCGGTGACCTTCGGCATGGGCAGGTCGCCGGTGTATGACGAATCGATGCCGGCCGGCGGTTCGGTGGCGCTCGAGGCGTTGCTGGAACCGTTGCCATTGCCCGCGCCGCAGCCGGCAAGCAGCATGGCAAGCGCCGCAGTGGCCGCGGCGAGCGCGGTCAGCTTACGT
>NZ_JAWERU010000101.1:0-1083 GCF_032481935.1 Streptococcus sp. | reverse complement strand
GCCCCGGCCGCGTGCCGGTGGACCTGTGGAATCTGCTGCGGCATGGCTTCGTGCTTTCGTTTCCAGTCGCGATTTGTTTTGTTTGGCGACAGAAAATCGTACACAGGACACGGGCCATGCCCCTATCTCAAGCCCAGACCAAAGTACGCAAAATTTCGGGCGTTGTCCCACTGTTCCCCATTTATGGAATCGTAATTTACTAAATCATGATTCCATAGACCGAACGATGGCTGTATTCATCTTCGAGGGCGGTTGAAACCGCGTCGACACGCCGAAGGGGGGCTCGCAGAACCATGGTTGCTGAAAGGCAGCCATTGGAATTCCGCCATTGTGCGAAACCTATCCGCCGTTCTGCGAGCACTCCTTCGGCGTGTCGTTAGGCGAGCATTTCGATAAGTGTGGAAATCATCGTGTACGTCGCCACGATGAACAGCAATCCTGCGAACAATCGCGTCAATACGACTTCCCGCATCCTGCGTGACGCCGGAGCTCCGACCAGTCCTCCAATCATTGAGGCCAATGCGAAGACGATCACGATTCCCCAGTCGATGCTGACGCTGGTCCCAATGCGCGACATCAGGCCGGCCGCCGATGCGATAATCATCACCAGCAGCGATGTCGAGGAGGCCTCGCGCATGGTGAACCCCAAAGCCAGCACCAGCATCGGCACTACGGCAAAACCTCCGCCGACGCCGAAAAACCCGGTTAATGCGCCGGTCGCCGTCGCGCATGCCACCAGCAGCCAAACGGACCGATGCGGGTTGGGGGAACCGGAATCGGCATGCGCGACGGTTCCGGCGTCACCGACTTGACTCATACGGCAGGATTTACGCACCATAAACACGCCAACCGCCATCAACAGCACGCTGAACAGTATCATCAGCATATGCGCGTCCACCATCAGGGATGCGCGCGACCCTAACACGTTGCCGACCGAAGACACCACGCCGAACACCAAACCGTCTCGCCAACGCACATGCCCTTCGCGGGCGCGAGGCATCAGCGATACCACCGCGGTCAATCCGACGATCACCAAGGAGCCGGCCGACGCGGCATGAGGCTCCTGTCCCAGCAGATACACCA
>NZ_JAWERU010000100.1:0-1102 GCF_032481935.1 Streptococcus sp. | reverse complement strand
AGGCTCTATAATATTTGTAGTGGGTAAATCCCCTATGGATATTATGGAGCCTATTTTTGTGTAGAAAAAAAGTCCCATAAGATCTATAATGAAAAGCGACCAAACCATCATTAGAAAGAATCATATGGAACAATTACATTTTATCACAAAACTACTCGATATTAAAGACCCTAATATCCAAATTCTAGATGTTATCAATAGGGATACACACAAGGAAATCATCGCTAAACTGGACTATGACGCCCCATCTTGCCTTGAGTGCGGAGGTCAAATGAAGAAATATGATTTTCAAAAACCGTCGAAAATTCCTTACCTCGAGACGACTGGTATGCCTACCAGAATTCTTCTTAAAAAGCGTCGTTTTAAGTGCTATCATTGCTCGAAAATGACGGTCGCTGAGACTTCTATCGTCAAGAAAAATCACCAAATTCCTCGTATTATCAACCAAAAGATTGCTCAAAAGTTGATTGAAAAGACTTCTATGACTGATATTGCCCATCAGCTATCCATTTCAACTTCAACTGTCATTCGTAAGCTCAATGACTTTCACTTTAAGCATGATTTTTCTCGTCTTCCAGAGATTATGTCTTGGGACGAGTACGCCTTTACCAAGGGAAAGATGAGCTTTATTGCACAAGATTTTGATCAGTTCAATATCATTACTGTTCTTGAGGGAAGAACACAAGCTATCATCCGCAATCACTTTCTTCGCTACGATAGAGCTGTTCGCTATCAGGTGAAAATCATTACTATGGATATGTTTAGTCCTTACTATGCCTTAGCTAAACAGCTTTTTCCATGTGCTAAAATCGTTCTAGATCGTTTTCACATTGTTCAACATCTTAGCCGAGCTATGAGTCGGGTTCGTGTCCAAATCATGAATCAATTTGATCGAAAATCTCATGAATACAAGGCCATCAAGCGCTACTGGAAGCTCATCCAGCAAGATAGTCGTAAACTCAGAGATAAGCGATTTTATCGTCCTACTTTTCGTATGCACTTGACGAATAAAGAGATTCTAGACAAGCTTTTAAGCTATTCCGAAGACTTGAAACACCACTATGATCTCTATCAACTATTGCTTTTTCACTTTCAGAATAAA
>NZ_JAWERU010000099.1:0-1103 GCF_032481935.1 Streptococcus sp. | reverse complement strand
GTTCCAGAAAAGAACGTTATCCTTATCAAAGGTAACGTACCAGGTGCTAAGAAATCTCTTATCACTATCAAATCAGCAGTTAAAGCTGGTAAATAATAAGGAAAGGGGAATACAGTCAAAATGGCAAATGTAACATTATTCGACCAAACTGGTAAACAAGCGGGCGAAGTTGTTCTTAACGATGCAATCTTTGGTATCGAACCAAACCAATCTGTTGTGTTTGATGTCATCATCAGCCAACGTGCTAGCCTTCGTCAAGGAACTCACGCTGTTAAAAACCGTTCAGCCGTTTCAGGTGGCGGACGCAAACCATGGCGTCAAAAAGGAACTGGACGTGCACGTCAAGGTTCTATCCGCTCTCCACAATGGCGTGGTGGTGGAATCGTCTTCGGACCAACTCCACGTAGCTATGCGTACAAACTTCCTCAAAAAGTTCGTCGCCTTGCACTAAAATCTGTTTACTCAGAAAAAGTTGCTGAAAACAAATTTGTAGCCGTTGATTCTCTTGAATTTACAGCTCCAAAAACTGCTGAATTTGCAAAAGTTCTTGCAGCTTTGAGCATCGATTCTAAAGTCCTTGTTATTCTTGAAGAAGGAAACGAATTCGCAGCTCTTTCAGCTCGTAACCTTCCAAACGTGAAAGTTGCGACTGCTACAACTGCAAGTGTTCTTGACATCGCAAATAGTGACAAACTTCTTGTTACTCAAGCAGCTATCTCTAAAATCGAGGAGGTTCTTGCATAATGAATTTGTATGATGTTATCAAAAAACCTGTTATCACTGAAAGCTCAATGGCTCAACTTGAAGCAGGCAAATATGTATTTGAAGTTGACACTCGTGCGCACAAACTTTTGATCAAGCAAGCTGTTGAAGCTGCTTTCGAAGGTGTTAAAGTTGCAAATGTTAACACAATCAACGTAAAACCTAAAGCTAAACGTGTTGGACGTTACACTGGTTTTACTAACAAAACTAAAAAAGCTATCATCACACTTACAGCTGATTCAAAAGCAATCGAGTTGTTTGCTGCTGAAGCTGAATAATCTAAGGAGGAAATATCGTGGGAATTCGTGTTTATAAACCAACAACAAACGGTCGCCGTAATA
>NZ_JAWERU010000098.1:0-1131 GCF_032481935.1 Streptococcus sp. | reverse complement strand
AAACATTCCATGGCGACTGAAGAACTTCATCTTGACCTTCCATCAGGAGATGAGTCCATTTATCTAAGCTATTTCCAGTATAGGAATCATACAAAAGCGTCAAACGATGAAAAAGATAGCCTAGTAAGATACCTAACAGTGAGAATAGTAGGAATTTCTTTCCACTGTACATCATCTCACCATCTCTTTCTGTTTGACGGCTCCTTCTTGTCTAAAGGTAATTTGGGATTTAGCCTCATCAATTGCATCGTCTAATGACTTATCCATGGTAAAATCAGCTAATTTCTCCGGATCATTAACCATTTTTTCTAACAGATGGTCTAAATGATTGTCTAGAATCGAACGGTCTTTCGTGTAGAAATGTAGAGAATCCCCTTGCCAAGCGATGGCTAAAGGAATCTCTTCTTTTTCTAAAAAAGCTTTAAATTTCTCTATATCAATTGGTTTGTCTAAAAAATCTTTTTTCAGATTAATCGTATCAATCGAATAAGGAGATTGTAGCAATTCTTCTAATTTCTGCACCCCTATCTTATAGGCGGAATCCTGTGCTAAAGCCTGACGTCTAGACCATTCTAGAATCTTTAAAAGACTTTTGACAGTGAATAAAAGACTACGCTCAGCATATTGAACTGCCATTCGTTCCTGTTGTTCAGAGGACATCTGATGCCTCCTTCTTCACAAATAGCAGCTTTCCTTCTTTATAACGGTAAGCTATCAATTTCTGACGTTGCTTAATCGACTTGACAACCTTCAGTAGATCTCTCGAATAAGGTTCTCGAAGAGTAACTTCTACTGCTTTCCCATTAAAGATACCAACACGTTTAAATTCAATGTAGTCTTTTTTGAGATGTCCTAAGCCCATACCAAAAGGAAAGTGATGAATCAATTGGATGGTACAACCACCTTTATTTCCCATTTGTTTCAAATCATACAAGTTTACTACCTTCATGATTAACTCCTTTATCTAGTTTGTCGCATCGTTTAAGTCTGGTAACGATAAACTCCGTGTCTGTTAGAAAATTCTCACACACGTCTTGTGCCAGTTGCCCTTCACAGGGAAATACTCTCAGTCCCTACTTACACAGGCACGCTAATCAAGACGGAGTGGATTCAATTTTCAAAGAACAGGTA
>NZ_JAWERU010000097.1:0-1132 GCF_032481935.1 Streptococcus sp. | reverse complement strand
GCTATTGACATGTGAACAAACGAGATTGATGTCCTCTTGAGTTAAGTTGTCAAAGGAAGTTCCCTTAGGTAGAATGTCGCGAATCAGCGTGTGATTTTTCTCAATTCTCCCTTTCTGGTCAGAGCGATTAGGGTCACAAAAGAAGAGTTTTATTTCACCACGAATATCCATTTCGATGTCCTTAACCCTGGCAAACTCTCCTCCATTATCTGTCAGAATAACAGGAAAGAGTTGGAAGAAATCTTTGTCAGCTTCGTGAAGAGTGTTTTTGATGTCATAGAGGTGTTTGGTAACCTCAAGGGCAGTTTTATTCTCCAGAAGCCTAGCGAAGATAAAGTTACAGAAGGACAGGTTGAAGGTGAGTAGGACCTTGCCTCCAGTCCTGCCCATAACTGTATCCATTTCCAGCCAAGAGTTTAGTTGATTAAGTGCTAAATAGTTTTGGAAATCCTCATAGGAACGGCCTTTTTTCGCTTCTTTAGGGATGGAAGGTAGGTTACTTGTTCGTCTTTCTTTGAATTTAACGGCTCTAGTTAGATCAATAGGAGCGATAGACAGGTAACCTTTTCGGATGTGTCGATAGACGGTTGAGGAGCTGACATCAAGGTTATGAGTTTTGAGGATATGATAGATGTGTTGTCCCTTTTTAACCCCCTCAGAAATGATTTTATCCATGTCCCAGAAAGTTTGAGAATTGAGAGGAGTTCCTTCACGAGCTTCGACAAGAGTTTGTTCGTACTGCTTTTGAGCTTGCTTAGCGAGGTAGAAGATTTTCTGATAGCCACAGTTTTGTCTTCTTTTAGAGCACCCATTACAGACAAAGGGAGGTTTATCAAGTAGAGGGCAAGGAAGGTTGTTAGAGGTAGAGTCTCTAATTTGTTTGTTTCGTTTGACTTCTTTGGAAACAGTAGTTGGGTCTTTTAGAATAAGTTGCGCGATAGCTTTGAAGGTTTCACCGCGCTCTAAACCTAATTGGATATCATTACGGTCTGAAAGGGTAAGGTGTTTATGTTTGGTCATAGTAGGCCTCATTTCTACCACAAACGTCTCACACTTAATTCCACCATAAAAATCCGTTTTAGACTAATTTCCACTTTGGTCAGGAAAGTGGAAGTTACTTTGAGAAGTTACC
>NZ_JAWERU010000096.1:0-1139 GCF_032481935.1 Streptococcus sp. | reverse complement strand
AATCCAACTCTTGGAAGAAATCCAAGCGATTATCTAACAATAAGATATCACTCATCTGCTTAGAAATATCTGCACTCTCATTCATCACCACACCGATATCTGATAGGGTTAGAGCCGCTGAGTCATTCAATCCATCTCCAACCATCAAAATAGTGTGACCTGCTTTCTGCAGTTCCTCTACTAACTCAAATTTCCCATCAGGTTTCAAGTCTGTATAGACCTGATCAAAGGGCAAATCTTTGACTAATTCCTCTGTCCTAACCAGGGTGTCCCCTGTTGCCAGAATCAATTTTTTCCCTTGTGCCTTAAGTTTCTCCAAGGCTGCTTTTGCTTCTTTTCTCAAAGGAGTATGAATACAGAACATTCCAATCAATTCATTCTGGTAGGCTAAGAATAAGAGATTGTAGTGACTCTTGTACTCTTCAATTAAAGCATTTTGTTCTGAACTGATATGAATCTGCTCATCCTGCATCAAGACATAATTCCCAATAAGAACTGGTTGGCCATCTATATGAGATTTGATCCCCTTACTTGCGATATATTGGAGTTTCCCATGCATTTCCTCATGTTCAATTCCCTCTATCTCGGCTTGCTTGACGATGGCATTAGCAATAGGATGATAAATGTGTTCCTCAAGACAGGCACTGATTCTGAGAATATCTTCCTCACTATTGTCTCCAAAAGGTAACACCTTTTCAACTATCGGATAGCTAGTTGTGATTGTTCCCGTCTTATCAAATAAGAAAGTATCAACTTCCAGATATTTCTCCAGAACAGCCCCATCCTTAATCACCATTTCACGGTTCAACCCCTCCTTGATAGCTGTCAAATAAGCTACAGGAGTAGAGATTTTCAAAGCGCAGGAGAAATCGACCAATAGGAAAGAAATAGCCTTAGAAAAAGAACCTGTTAATAGGTAAGTCAGACCAGCCCCCAAGAAATTATATTTGACGACCTTATCCGCCATTTTGATGAAATAGCGTTGTTTCGTTTTCTTGTTTTCTTCAGATTTCTTCATCAACTCAATCAGTTGTAAAATCCGGCTGTTCATCTGATTATCGGTTACACGAATGCGTAACTCTCCAGTTTCTAATACTGTATTTGCACAAACCAAATCAGACTCTCTTTTTTCAACTGGA
>NZ_JAWERU010000095.1:0-1144 GCF_032481935.1 Streptococcus sp. | reverse complement strand
ACGTGAAAGTGAACCAGTCTTGATTTGTCCTGCGTTAGTTGCAACTGCGATGTCAGCGATTGTTGAATCTTCAGTTTCACCTGAACGGTGTGATACAACTGCAGTGTAACCAGCTTCTTTAGCCATTTCGATAGCGTCGAATGTTTCAGTAAGAGTACCGATTTGGTTAACTTTGATAAGAATTGAGTTAGCAGCGCCTTCAGCGATACCTCTTTCAAGGTAAGCAGTGTTTGTTACGAAGAAGTCGTCACCAACCAATTGAACTTTACCACCAAGACGTTCAGTAAGAGCTTTCCAACCGTCCCAGTCGTTTTCGTCCATACCATCTTCGATAGTGATGATTGGGTATTTGTTTACCAATTCTTCAAGGTAGTCGATTTGTTCTGCAGAAGTACGAACAGCAGCTCCTTCACCTTCGAATTTAGTGTAGTCGTATACTTTGCGTTCTTTATCGTAGAATTCTGATGATGCACAGTCAAATCCGATAAATACGTCTTTACCTGGAACATAACCAGCAGCTTCGATAGCAGCAAGGATAGTTTCAACACCGTCTTCAGTTCCTTCGAAACGAGGAGCAAATCCACCTTCGTCACCTACAGCTGTTTCAAGACCACGAGATTTAAGGATTTTCTTAAGAGCGTGGAAGATTTCAGCACCCCAACGAAGAGCTTCTTTGAATGTTGGTGCACCAGCAGGTACGATCATGAATTCTTGGAAAGCGATTGGAGCATCTGAGTGAGAACCACCGTTGATGATGTTCATCATTGGAGTTGGAAGAACTTTAGTGTTAAATCCACCAAGGTAGCTGTAAAGTGGGATTTCAAGGTAGTCAGCAGCAGCACGAGCTACAGCGATAGACACACCAAGGATTGCGTTAGCACCCAATTTACCTTTGTTAGGAGTACCGTCAAGTGCGATCATAGCACGGTCGATAGCTTGTTGGTCACGTACATCGTAGCCGATGATTGCTTCAGCGATGATGTTGTTTACGTTGTCAACAGCTTTTTGTGTACCAAGACCACCGTAACGAGATTTGTCACCATCACGAAGTTCAACTGCTTCGTGTTCACCAGTAGAAGCTCCTGATGGAACCATACCACGTCCGAAAGCACCTGATTCAGTGTAAACTTCTACTTCAAGTGTT
>NZ_JAWERU010000094.1:0-1196 GCF_032481935.1 Streptococcus sp. | reverse complement strand
TTCTGGATGGATATCTTTTTTCATTTTGCAATATTTCCTTTCTGCCATGGTCTCTTTGCGAGCCATAGATTGTTACCATACTAGTCTATCAGATTCTGATAAGTTTGGCAAGCTTTTTATCTATTTTTTCAGTAAGTTTTTTAATTTTTGGTAGATGACTTCATTTTCCTCTAGGCTATAGGAGTTAGCACCACTTGCAAGTGGGTGACCTCCACCATCATGTTCTTTTGCAACACCATTGATTGGAACGAATTTACTGCGAAGTCGAACGCGATAGTGGCCATCTGCTTGTTCCACAAATATTCCCCAAAGATTAACTGTATCGATACGGCCTGGAGCTCCAACAATGGCTGCTGTTTCAGAATCTGTTACTTGATATGTTTTTAGAATTTCTTGAGTCAGTATGACACGTGCGACACCATTTTCATCAACTTCTAGGTGATCATAGACATAACCTTGAAGTTTAGCAATTTTAAAGCTCATAGTGTCCATTTTACGTGTTAATTCAGCATAGTCAAAGTTATGTTCTCTTAGTTTACTAGCAATTCGAAGGGTACGAGCAGAAGTAGACGGATAAAGGAAACGACCGGTATCGCCAATAATTCCAGCGCAGAGCATTTTAGCAGCGTAGTCGGATAATTCTAGGTTAGTTGCTTCAGCAAAGAGAGCAATCATCTCACTGGCACTGCTAGAGTTGGTATCTACCCAAACAAGATCTCCATAGACTTCGTCATTTGGATGGTGATCAATTTTAATAATGGTTTCAGCATTAGTATAACGTTTATCATCGATACGAGCGGTATTTGCTGTATCACAGATGATAGCAAGCGCACCTTGATAATCCTTGTCTTCTACCTGATCCATCTTTGTAAGCCATGTTAGGGTTGGCTCATCATAACCAACTACCTTGATTTTTTTTTCTGGGAAATGGTGTTCCAGAAGTGCTTTGAGTCCAACCTGACTTCCTAAGGCATCAGGATCTGGTTTCATGTGACGGTGAATGATGATGGTATCGTATGCTTTAATTTTTTCTAAAATTTGATGGCAAATTTCCATAAGTGACCTCAATTCTTTCTTATTTCATTGTAGCACAAGAGTTTTTATTTTTAAAATGAAAAAGATGTGATATAATGGAGAAAGATAAATTGAGGAGGACGATATGGCATTAGCAAAAATTGTATTTGCCAGTATGACCG
>NZ_JAWERU010000093.1:0-2745 GCF_032481935.1 Streptococcus sp. | reverse complement strand
GTAGACGTGCTCGGTATCTCCGTTCGGAAGTTTCTTAGTCTCTACGAAGCGATAACCTGGGATTTCTTTCTTCGGTTGTTCGCCATCTTCACTTGGATATCCTGGAATTGAATTACCTTCTTTATCCTTGAATGATGTCGTAACTGGTTCGTAGACGTGCTCGGTATCTCCGTTCGGAAGTTTCTTAGTCTCTACGAAGCGATAACCTGGGATAGCTTTCTTCGGTTGTTCGCCATCTTCACTTGGATAGCCTGGAATTGAATTGCCTTCTTTATCTACAAATGTAGTAACTGGTGTTACGGTTGGGGTGTATGTTGCAGAAGCTTTTGTTCCGTTCATATCTTCACGAACAACTGTTACAGATGGAGCTGTACCTGTGAATTCAGATTCTGGTTTGAAGGTTACTGTTCCGTCTGCTGCTACCGTATAAGTACCAACACCTGGGATAGTCTTCGTTGTTGAACCATCTTCGAAGGTTGCTGGTACATTATCATTCATTGGAACACGGCTATCGCCTTCCTTGAATGTTGGTTTACCAGATTGTTCTTTACCTTTTGATCCAATAGTTGTAGCTGATTCCGCTGTTGGTGTTACAGGAGTTACTGTTGGTGTGTACTTAGCTGTTACCGGTGTACCGTTCTTATCTACACGTTTAACAGTCACGCCTGTTCCTGTTCCTGTGAATGATTTTTCTGGGACGAAAGTTACGGTTCCATCTGGAGAAACGGTGTATGTACCTTCTCCTGGAATTGTCTTCGTAGTTGAGCCATCTTCAAAGGTTGCAGGTGTATCATCATCCATTGGGATTGCAGGGTTACCAGGTGCGAAGCTTGGTGTACCTGTTTGCGTTTGACCTTGAATGTCTGTAGATGTTGCTGGATCAGCAGTTGGGGTAACTGGTGTTACAGTTGGTGTGTAAGTTGCAGTAACTGGAGTACCGTTCTTATCAACACGTTTCACTGTTACGCCTGTACCTGTTCCTGTGAATGATTTCTCTGGTACAAAGGTTACAGTTCCGTCTGGAGCAACTGTGTAAGTTCCTTCGCCTGGAATGGTCTTCGTAGTTGATCCATCTTCAAAGGTTGCTGGAACATCATCATCCATTGGGATTGCAGGGTTACCAGATGTGAAGCTTGGTGTACCTGTTTGAGTTTTACCTTGGATATCTGTAGATGTTGCAGGGTAGGTGTGTAGGTTGTTTCAGCTGGAGTGCCGTTGGCATCCTTGGCTTGAACCTTAACCGGAACGACATCACCTGAGTAAGACTTATCAGTCGGTGTGAAGGTTACAACACTTGTATCCTTATCAACTGTGAATGTACCAACAACCTTGCCTTCTGGTGATTTCGCATCTACTGATTCAGCAGGTTGACCATTTTCATCAAGAAGGGTAATGGTAGCTTTGTCGATTGGTGCAACTGGGTCACCTTCTGTGAAGGTTACGGTTCCAGTTTGAACAAGACCTTGAGGACCAGTTGATTCTGCCGGAGTTGCAGTTGGAGTAACTGAAGTTACTGTTGGTGTGTAAGTGGCAGATGCTTTGGTTCCATTCTTATCTTCACGAACAACCGTTACGGCCGGTGCTTTACCTGTGAATGATTTTTCTGGGACAAAGATTACTGTTCCGTCTGCTGCTACTGTGTAGGTACCAACGCCGTTAACTTTCTTGGTAGTTGAGCCATCATCAAACGTAGCTGGAACGTCATCATTCATTGGTACACGGCTGTCGCCTTCAATAAATTCAGGCTTACCTGTTTGAGTTTGACCTTGCTTACCTGTTGATGTTGTATCTTTCGCAGTCGGAGTTACTGGTGTCACAGTTGGTGTATAAGTCGCAGAGGCTTTGGTTCCGTTCTTATCTTCACGAATAACCGTTACAGCTTGTGCCTTACCTGTGAATGATTTTTCTGGAACAAAAGTTACTGTTCCATCGGCTGCTACTGTGTAGGTACCAACGCCGTTAACTTTCTTGGTAGTTGAGCCATCATCAAACGTAGCTGGAACATCTTCATTGATAGCTACTGTTTTCTCAACACCATCAACGGTTACTGTTCCACCCTTGAATTCAGGTTTACCGGTTTGGGTTGCACCTTGAATATCTGTCGATGTTGCATCAGGTGTGTAGGTTGTTTCAGCTGGAGTGCCGTTGGCATCCTTGGCTTGAACCTTAACCGGAACGACATCACCTGAGTAAGACTTATCAGTCGGTGTGAAAGTCACTTGGCCAGTGGCTGGATTAATTGTGAAAGTACCGATTTCAGTTGTACCGTCAGCCGCATAAGCTGGCGTAGTTGCCACTTCATTACCATCTTTGTCCAAAAGTGTGTAGCTATTATCTTTAATGGTAATGGCTTTATCTTCACCGTTCACTTGAACAGTTGTTCCTGTAAAGGTTGGTCTACCCGTTTGAGTGGCACCTTGGATGTCTTTTGAAGTTGCAGGACTTGCCGTTGGAACAGCTGCTACAACAGTTGGAGTGTAAGTTGCATCGGAAGTAATAGTTGAAATCTTACCGTTCGCAGTTGTAATAGTCGCAGTTGCTTGAACTGTTACACCTGTTGCAGTTCCAACAAAGTCTTTTTCAGGTGTGAAGGTAACCGCTCCTGTAGTAGGATCAATTGTATAGCTACCTTCGCCCGCTACCGTTACACTTGTTTCATCAGTTGGTTGGCCAGTAGCTGGATCTACTAATTTCTTGCTAGTTATCTTCGTAGCCTTGTCATTGCTTAACTCAAATGTAGGTGTT
>NZ_JAWERU010000092.1:0-1386 GCF_032481935.1 Streptococcus sp. | reverse complement strand
TCTTTCTAACTGACGTAAGTTATTGATAATTCTTCTAACTTGAAATATAAAGTCATGATAAGATTCAAAATCAAATTGAAGATAAATAGGCGAACTCTTAAACAACATTTTCCTAGCATAAGAGGAAAAATTTAGATGGTTTGTCATTTCAATCAAGTTATTCACTATTTCATTTTGCTCTTCAGTGATATAACATTTCTTTAGAACAGTCCTATATCTACTCATTTATCATATACTTCTTTCGGGCATTTTCATGGGCAATAGCTTTGCACTCCAGCATACGTTCCTGCTTTAAATTCTCCATAGACTTAAATAAATACGCCAAAGGAGACGTCGCATCCTCAGGAATCCGTTCAATCATGCTAATGACTTCATCACTAGTTACATACCCACTAGCCAAATACTCGCCTATCTTCATCTTCTGAGCATGTGTTAAAGTGTAATTGTTAGGATACAAAAATCTATCATTGTACTTATAAGAAATGGATTCTAACAAAGAATAATATTTGGGTGGAATATAAGTTTCAGGCTTTCTAGAACTATTATCCAGTATATTCTCAATCTCTTTCTTATTCTTACTCTTGTTCTTAATCTCTTGCGTTACATTATCATTTTCATCCGTTACTGTAACGTTACAGTCTAAAACGAGTTGTGGCTCGCCTGTAATTAGTGCTTTTTGTTTTTGTCTATGACGAGCAACACGTTCCCTAGTTTGTTTTCTAATCTTTTCTAGTCCATCTATATTCTGATGTTTCTCCCATTTTGGAATGGTAATAGCGCCATCTATGATTTCTATCATGCCAAATTCTTCAAACATGCTGAGAGCTAATTTTACAGATGTAGCCTTTCGCCTAAACACTGTTGAAAGCATCTCTTCTGTGTAATAAACCTTGTTCCCTAGACTTAATATGCCACTATTATTTTGCTTTCCTGCAAGCACCAGAATTTTAAACCATATTACAATAAGAGTATCTCCTTCTGGCATTGATTCTATTAGCTGAATTTTTTCATCATCAAATATATCTGTTGTTATCTTGATCCACTGAACACCATTCATACTAGTACCTATCTTTCATATTGCTTCAACCATCGTGTTACTGCTCTTTTATCGTATAAAGTCACTCCATCAATCACCATGGTTGGCATTCCTTCTTTCGTCCATTTTTGGATTGTTGTCGTAGATACATCTAACCACCTAGATAAACCTGACATACGAACCATGGGTTTATAAAGTTCTTTATCTTCAAATACTCTTGCTACAACATTTGAAATCATCTCATCATAGTGAGCACGTAATTGCTTCTCTAATTCTTTAGGAAGCTGGACAACTAAAGTAGTTTCCGACATAAATTCACACCTCATTTCTAAATTAAATAAGCTCCGAAA
>NZ_JAWERU010000091.1:0-1490 GCF_032481935.1 Streptococcus sp. | reverse complement strand
TGCTGACAGCCTTCACCTAGGCCACCTTGTCGCAATCTTGACAAGTCGTCGCTTGCAGTTAGCAGGTCACAAACCTTATGCGCTCGTTGGCGGTGCTACTGGTCTCATCGGAGATCCGTCCTTCAAAGATGCTGAGCGTAGTCTCCAAACAAAAGACACAGTAGATGGCTGGGTCAAGTCTATCCAAGGACAACTTTCTCGCTTTCTTGATTTTGAAAATGGTGAAAATAAAGCTGTCATGGTCAACAACTACGACTGGTTTGGCAGCATCAGCTTCATTGACTTCCTCCGTGATATCGGAAAATACTTCACTGTCAACTACATGATGAGCAAGGAGTCTGTTAAAAAACGGATTGAAACAGGGATTTCTTACACAGAATTTGCCTACCAAATCATGCAAGGGTACGACTTTTTCGTCCTTAACCAAGAGCACAATGTAACCCTCCAAATCGGTGGATCTGACCAATGGGGAAATATGACAGCTGGTACAGAATTGCTTCGTCGTAAGGCTGACAAGACTGGTCACGTAATAACTGTTCCACTCATCACAGACGCAACTGGTAAGAAATTTGGTAAATCTGAAGGGAACGCTGTTTGGCTTAACCCTGAAAAGACTTCTCCATACGAAATGTACCAATTCTGGATGAATGTTATGGACGCTGACGCTGTTCGCTTCTTGAAAATCTTTACTTTCTTGTCACTTGATGAGATTGAAGACATCCGCAAACAATTTGAAGCAGCTCCACACGAACGCTTGGCTCAAAAAGTCCTCGCTCGTGAAGTCGTAACACTTGTTCACGGAGAAGAAGCTTACAAAGAAGCTCTTAACATCACTGAACAACTCTTTGCTGGAAATATCAAAAACCTTTCTGTCAAAGAACTCAAACAAGGACTTCGTGGTGTACCAAACTACCAAGTACAAGCAGACGAAAATCACAACATCGTTGAACTTCTCGTATCTTCTGGCGTGGTTAACTCAAAACGCCAAGCCCGTGAAGACGTACAAAACGGAGCCATCTACGTCAACGGCGACCGCATCCAAGACCTTGACTATGTCTTGAGCGATAGCGATAAATTAGAAAATGAATTGACCGTTATCCGTCGCGGTAAGAAAAAATATTTTGTATTGACTTACTAAATTGTTCAACATTTACCTATAAACAAAGGAGTTAACCTCGATAAAGGTAACTCCTTTTTGCTGTGAATAGTCCCCACCTATCCCTTAATAGACAGGCTACGCAGTACAATGCGTAAGGTTGTTAGATTATGTAAGATAGAAAGATTTGAAGGGCTGAGCCAGTTAAACAAGCCAAAGCCAATCAAACTACTATTTACGACAACGGTATCTTGAATATTCTTCTTGATGAGTGTTTGCAAAGATGATGATAGCGAATCCAACTCTTGGAAGAAATCCAAGCGATTATCTAACAATAAGATATCACTCATCTGCTTAGAAATATCTGCACTCTCATTCATCACCACACCGATAT
>NZ_JAWERU010000090.1:0-1693 GCF_032481935.1 Streptococcus sp. | reverse complement strand
ACACGTGGAAGTGAAACTGAAACCAATTTATCCAAGAATTCGTACATACGTTCACCACGAAGGGTAACTTTTGCACCGATCGCAACACCTTCACGAAGACGGAAGCCGGCGATTGATTTTTTAGCTTTAGTGATAAGTGGTTTTTGACCTGAGATAAGCGCCAATTCTTCAGCAGCTTTTTCAAGGCTTTTAGCGTTTGATACAGCTTCACCAACACCCATGTTCAAAACGATCTTATCTACTTTAGGCACAGCCATCACTGATGAGTAGTTGAATTGTTCTGTCAAAGCAGGAACTACTTCATTAAGATATTTTTCTTTTAAACGATTTGCCATTATACTTCTCCTTTCCTTCGTGATTAATCAAGCACTTCGCCTGATTTTTTGTTGTAGCGAACTTTTTTACCGTCTACAAATTTGTAACCAACACGACCAGCTACACCGTTTTTGTCCAAAACTTGAACGTTTGATACGTGGATAGCTGCTTCCTTCTCGATGATACCACCTTGAGGAAGTTCGTTAGTTGGACGTTGGTGTTTCTTAACGATGTTAACACCTTCAACGATAACTTTGTTTACTTTTGGAAGGGCAGTAAGGACAACAGCTTCTGTTCCCTTATCTTTACCAGCGATTACGCGAACTTTGTCGCCTTTTTTTACAAACATTTTTTTCTCCTTTTATTCTTACGCCCAATGGGCACCCTGGCTAAGCCAGGGGACTGTGTTTGTTTGTTTTTGCTCTGTGAAAATTAAAGTACTTCTGGAGCAAGTGACACGATCTTCATGAAGCCACCTTCACGCAATTCACGTGCAACTGGACCAAAGATACGTGTTCCGCGAGGAGTTTTATCTTCACGGATGATAACTGCTGCGTTTTCATCAAATTTGATGTATGAACCATCAGCACGACGAGCACCTGATTTAGTACGAACGATAACTGCTTTAACAACGTCACCTTTTTTAACCGCACCACCAGGAGTAGCTTGTTTTACAGATGCCACAATAACATCACCGATGTTCGCAAATTTACGTTTAGAACCACCAAGAACTTTGATAGTCAAGATTTCGCGTGCACCGCTGTTGTCTGCGACTTTCAAACGAGTTTCTGTTTGAATCATTTCAGTTTTCTCCTTTCAGGTTTGATTAGATGATAACCGCTTCTTCAACGACTTCTACAAGACGGAAACGTTTTGTAGCTGAAAGCGGACGAGTTTCCATGATACGTACGATATCGCCTTCTTTGGCAACATTGTTTTCATCATGTGCTTTGTATTTTTTAGAGTAGTTAATACGTTTACCATAGACTGGGTGGTTACGTTTTGTTTCAACTACAACTGTGATTGTCTTGTCCATTTTGTCAGATACAACACGTCCAACAAGAACTTTACGATTATTGCGTTCCATTGAAATTTCTCCTTCCCTAGTCTATTATTTCGCTTCAGATTGAACTGTTTTGATACGAGCGATTTGTTTTTTAACTTCTTTCAAGCGAGCTGTTTGTTCTAATTGACCAGTAGCAGCTTGGAAACGAAGTTCAAACAATTCTTTTTTCAATTCGTTTTCGCGCTTCGCGAGTTCTTCTTGAGAAAGACCACGAAGTTCTTTAACAAATTCTTTTACTTCATTAAGTTTCATGCCTTCTCCTTATTCTGCTTCACGTTTTACGAATTTACATTTAACTGGCAATTTGTGGCT
>NZ_JAWERU010000089.1:0-1810 GCF_032481935.1 Streptococcus sp. | reverse complement strand
ATCAGTAAGTGAATCAATTTCTGAGTCAGTATCAGAGTCAGTAAGTGAATCAGTAAGCGAATCCGTATCTGAGTCAGTAAGCGAGTCAATTTCTGAATCAGTATCAGAATCAGTAAGCGAGTCAATTTCTGAATCAATTTCTGAATCAATCTCTGAATCAGTAAGCGAATCAATTTCTGAATCGGTATCAGAATCAGTAAGCGAGTCAATTTCTGAGTCAGTATCAGAATCAGTAAGTGAATCAATTTCTGAATCAGTATCAGAATCAGTGAGCGAGTCAATTTCTGAGTCAGTAAGCGAATCAGTATCAGAATCTGTATCTGAATCAATCTCTGAATCAGTAAGTGAATCAATTTCTGAGTCAGTATCAGAGTCAGTAAGCGAGTCAATCTCTGAATCAGTATCAGAGTCAGTAAGTGAATCAATCTCTGAATCAGTAAGCGAATCAATTTCTGAGTCAGTATCAGAGTCAGTAAGCGAATCAGTATCAGAGTCAGTGTCTGAATCAGTAAGTGAATCAATTTCTGAATCAATCTCTGAGTCAGTAAGCGAATCAGTATCAGAGTCAGTATCAGAGTCAGTCTCTGAATCAATCTCTGAGTCAGTCTCTGAATCAATTTCTGAGTCAGTGTCTGAATCAGTCTCTGAGTCAGTGTCTGAATCAGTATCAGAATCAGTAAGCGAATCAATCTCTGAATCAGTATCAGAATCAGTAAGCGAATCAATTTCTGAGTCTGTATCAGAATCAGTAAGCGAATCAATCTCTGAATCAGTATCAGAGTCAGTAAGCGAATCAATCTCTGAATCAGTATCAGAATCAGTAAGCGAGTCAATTTCTGAATCAATTTCAGAATCAGTATCAGAATCAGTAAGTGAATCAATCTCTGAATCAGTCTCAGAATCAGTAAGTGAATCAATTTCTGAGTCAGTCTCAGAATCAGTAAGCGAATCAGTATCTGAATCAGTAAGTGAATCAATTTCTGAGTCCGTATCAGAATCAGTAAGCGAATCAATCTCTGAGTCAGTGTCTGAATCAGTAAGTGAATCAATCTCAGAATCAGTAAGTGAATCAGTTTCTGAATCCGTATCAGAATCCGTATCAGAATCAGTAAGCGAGTCAATTTCTGAGTCAGTATCAGAATCAGTAAGCGAATCAATTTCTGAATCCGTATCAGAATCAGTAAGTGAATCAATTTCAGAGTCAGTATCAGAATCAGTAAGCGAGTCAATTTCTGAATCGGTATCAGAATCAGTAAGTGAATCAATTTCAGAATCGGTATCAGAATCAGTAAGCGAATCAGTCTCAGAGTCAGTAAGTGAATCAATTTCAGAATCGGTATCAGAATCAGTAAGCGAATCAGTCTCAGAGTCAGTAAGTGAATCAATTTCTGAATCAGTAAGCGAGTCAGTCTCTGAATCAATTTCAGAATCAGTAAGCGAATCAGTTTCTGAATCAGTCTCAGAGTCAGTAAGCGAATCAATCTCTGAATCAGTATCAGAATCAGTAAGTGAATCAATTTCAGAGTCTGTATCAGAATCAGTAAGCGAATCAATTTCAGAGTCTGTATCAGAATCAGTAAGCGAGTCAATTTCTGAATCAGTATCTGAATCAATCTCTGAATCAATCTCTGAATCCGTATCAGAATCAGTAAGCGAGTCAATTTCTGAATCCGTATCAGAATCAGTAAGTGAATCAATTTCTGAGTCAGTCTCAGAGTCAGTAAGCGAGTCAATTTCTGAATCAATCTCTGAATCAGTATCAGAATCAGTAAGCGAATCAATTTCTGAATCCGTATCTGAATCAGTTTCA
>NZ_JAWERU010000088.1:0-1816 GCF_032481935.1 Streptococcus sp. | reverse complement strand
TGGAGAAAGATAAATTGAGGAGGACGATATGGCATTAGCAAAAATTGTATTTGCCAGTATGACCGGTAATACCGAAGAAATTGCAGATATTGTAGCAGATAAATTGCGTGAATTGGGCTTAGAGGTGGATGTTGATGAGTGTACAACTGTTGACGCATCTGACTTTCTTGAAGCAGATATCGCGATCGTTGCAACCTACACTTACGGTGATGGAGAGTTACCAGATGAGATGATGGACTTCTACGAAGACCTAGCAGATCTTAACTTGAGTGGTAAAATCTACGGTGTGGTAGGATCAGGCGATACTTTCTATGATGAGTTCTGTAAAGCTGTTGATGACTTTGATCGTGTATTTGTGGCAACAGGAGCTGAAAAGGGATCAGAGTGTGTCAAAGTGGATCTCTCTGCAGAAGAAGAAGATATCGAACGCTTGGAACAATTTGCAGAAGAATTAGCTGCTAAAGTAGGATAAGCATGAAGTTGCACTGATGAAAGTTGTCAGTGCAGTTTTTGTTAGTTTTCCCTAGGAATGAACTAGCCCATTTAGAAGCTTTTTATAAATTGATTCAAATTAAGAAGGAGGATCTATGGATTTAGATATTATTAGACAAGAAATCGATCAAATTGATGACCAAATCGTAAAACTCTTAGAAGAAAGAATGCATCTAGTTGAGGGGGTAGTTGCTTATAAAAAAGCTTCAGGAAAAGCTATTCTAGATACTAAAAGAGAAGAAGCTATCTTTGAGAAGGTCAGAAATCACGTCAGCAATAAAAAATACGAAGAGACAATCGTTGAGACTTTTTCTGATATTCTCAAACGTTCGCGCGATTATCAGGATAAAAACATCAAATGAAAAAAGAACAATTTTACCCACTAGGAATCTTTCTAGCTGCCATGCTGGGAGGACTTGTCCGATATCAGATTTCGAGATGGTTGCCAGCCAGTCCAGACTTTCCATGGGGAACTCTCTTTGCTAACTATGTAGGAATTTTCTGCTTAGTCTATCTTGTCAAAGGTTATTTGGTTTATAAGGGAAGCAGTAAAGGTGTCATTTTAGCGCTTGGAACTGGCTTCTGTGGAGGATTAACGACTTTTTCAAGCCTCATGTTAGATGGCGTGAAATTGCTGGATAGAGGTTCTTACCTAAGTCTAGTAATCTATCTAGTTCTGAGCATTGGTGGTGGACTTTTATTGGCTTATTGTTTAGGGAGGAAGAAATGGTAGTATTATATCTAGCGCTTGCTTGTGGACTAGGTGCCCTTGTGCGTTATTTCTTTTCACGTTATAATCAGGGTTCAGTACTGCCTCTAGGAACTCTCATAGCTAATCTACTGGGCTGTTTTTTGATTGGCTTATTTTACAATCATGTGGAGTCTAAAGAAGTCTATCTTATCCTTGCTACAGGATTTTGTGGAGGTCTAACCACTTTTTCAACCTTGAATGATGAACTCCAAAAACTCTTAGCTGATAAGAAGGTCTTTTACAGATATTTTCTCTTGACCTACTTAGGTGGTTTGCTTGCTATTTTTTTAGGAATTTTACTGTAAATTTCTTTACTTTTTCTAGGAAATTTGGTAAACTGTATCTTGTGTGTAATGGACGCACAAAAATACAGTTTATCCGCTGAGGAAGTTTCCTCAAGATTGACAAAGATAGGAGAATAAAATGAATCCATTAATCCAAAGCTTGACAGAAGGTCAACTTCGTACTGATATCCCATCATTCCGTCCTGGTGACACTGTTCGTGTACACGCGAAAGTTGTCGAAGGTAACCGTGAACGTATCCAGATTTTTGAAGGTGTTGTTATTGCACGT
>NZ_JAWERU010000087.1:0-2449 GCF_032481935.1 Streptococcus sp. | reverse complement strand
TCTTCGTGAAGGTGTTGCGATCGGTGCAAAAGTTACCCTTCGTGGTGAACGTATGTACGAATTCTTGGATAAATTGGTTTCAGTTTCACTTCCACGTGTGCGTGACTTCCATGGTGTTCCAACAAAATCATTTGATGGACGCGGAAACTACACACTTGGTGTGAAAGAACAATTGATCTTCCCAGAAATCAACTTTGATGACGTTGACAAAACTCGTGGTCTTGACATCGTTATCGTAACTACTGCTAACACTGACGAAGAGTCACGTGCATTGCTTACAGGCCTTGGAATGCCTTTTGCAAAATAATATAGGAGGTATAACTAATGGCTAAAAAATCTATGATTGCTAAGAACAAACGCCCAGCGAAGTTCTCTACTCAAGCATACACTCGCTGTGAACGTTGTGGACGTCCACACTCAGTTTACCGCAAGTTTAAACTTTGCCGTGTTTGCTTCCGTGAATTAGCTTACAAAGGACAAATTCCTGGTGTAACAAAAGCATCTTGGTAATTTAAGATATCAAGGGCGTCAAAACTCCAAGTGAAAATAGGAAACTTGACGAAGAAACTTTAGTTTCTAGAAAAGTTTATCTTTTTCACACAGAGTTTAGCCCGGGTTCAGTTGGGCTTGCCAATTTGAACACGAGCTACAGCTTTGGCAAAAAAGATCAATTTGCTTTGGAGCATCGCTCCTGCATCAAATTGCCTATTTTTGCTCTTGCTGTTACGCTCTTTGTATCATGTATTAACTAGCAAGTGCAACTTGCAAACTACTAGTAAGAGGAGAAAAATAAAATGGTTATGACTGACCCAATCGCAGACTTCCTAACTCGTATTCGTAACGCTAACCAAGCAAAACACGAAGTACTTGAAGTACCTGCATCAAACATCAAAAAAGGGATTGCAGAAATCCTTAAACGCGAAGGTTTTGTTAAGAACGTAGAAATCATCGAAGATGACAAACAAGGCATCATCCGTGTATTCCTTAAATACGGACCAAACGGTGAAAAAGTTATCACAAACTTGAAACGTGTTTCTAAACCAGGACTTCGTGTCTACAAAAAACGTGAAGACCTTCCAAAAGTACTTAACGGTCTTGGAATTGCTATCCTTTCAACTTCTGAAGGTTTGCTTACTGATAAAGAAGCACGCCAAAAGAACGTTGGTGGAGAGGTTATCGCTTACGTTTGGTAATATTTAGCTCCCAATTTCTTTGTGACTCGTCGTTATCGTCTCTTGCCTAACCCAAAGTTATGTCTGCGAGACGATGCCTAGATTCACTTTGAAGTTGAAACCTAAATGTTCCTTTAAATCGAGAAATCGATTTAACCCCGTGAAAACTGGTCGACAAGGCCTGACAATTTAACAGGAGAATAAAAACATGTCACGTATTGGTAATAAAGTTATCGTGTTGCCTGCTGGTGTTGAAATCACTAACAATGACAACGTTGTAACTGTAAAAGGACCTAAAGGAGAACTTACTCGTGAGTTCTCAAAAGATATTGAAATTCGTGTGGAAGGTACTGAAGTAACTCTTCACCGTCCAAACGATTCAAAAGAAATGAAAACTATCCACGGAACTACTCGTGCTCTTTTGAACAACATGGTTATTGGTGTATCAGAAGGATTCAAGAAACAACTTGAAATGCGTGGGGTTGGTTACCGTGCACAACTTCAAGGATCAAAACTTGTTTTGGCTGTTGGTAAATCACATCCAGACGAAGTTGAAGCTCCAGAAGGAATTACTTTTGAACTTCCAAACCCAACAACAATCGTTGTTAGCGGAATTTCAAAAGAAGTAGTTGGTCAAACAGCTGCTTACGTACGTAGCCTTCGTTCACCAGAACCTTACAAAGGTAAAGGTATCCGTTACGTTGGCGAATATGTTCGTCTTAAAGAAGGTAAAACAGGTAAATAATATTGAGTGGTTGATTTTCAGCCACCAATATCATTTCCAACTTTGTGCATAGCACACGATTTAAAACTAAAGAGGTGAAAACTGTGATTTCTAAACCAGATAAAAACAAACTCCGCCAAACCAGATAAAAACAAACTCCGCCAAAAACGCCACCGTCGCGTTCGCGGAAAACTCTCTGGAACTGCTGATCGCCCACGTTTGAACGTATTCCGTTCTAATACAGGCATCTACGCTCAAGTTATTGATGACGTAGCGGGTGTAACGCTCGCAAGTGCTTCAACTCTTGACAAAGAAGTTTCAAAAGGAACAAAAACTGAACAAGCCGTTGCTGTCGGTAAACTCGTTGCAGAACGTGCAAACGCTAAAGGTATTTCAGAAGTGGTGTTCGACCGCGGTGGATATCTATATCACGGACGTGTGAAAGCTTTGGCTGATGCAGCTCGTGAAAACGGATTGAAATTCTAATAGGAGGACACTAGAAAATGGCATTTAAAGACAATGCAGTTGAATTAGAAGAACGCGTAGTTGCTGT
>NZ_JAWERU010000086.1:0-2191 GCF_032481935.1 Streptococcus sp. | reverse complement strand
AAAATTACGTACCTCATATTCACCCAAAACTTGTGTATTGTATTTCCCATCAAAATAAGGATTGATCCAGACACGCTTATCCTCCTCAAAGGGAATAGAACCACTAAAAACAAGTTCCTCTTCATTAAGATTCTTTGCTTGATCTTTTTGAAAGAAGAGGAGGTCTGTGGTCACTCGAGTACCTGCAATCTTTTTAAAAGCCGTATCTGGCAACCTAACTCCCCCTAAAAAATGAGTGTTGGTTTTAATCTCTTGTAAGACATTATCTGTCCGCTTATCCATTGTCCCGATAGATGAGATAATCGAAACTTGTCCTCCGTCTCTTACTAAATCAAGTGAGTGTTTGACAAAGTAGTCGTGAATCATGTAAGGTTTATCATAGTTTTTATCTGCAATGCGAAAATTTCCAAAAGGAACATTCGTTAAGACTAAATCAAAACTATTATTTTGATAGGGAACTTCTTCAAATCCTCGCACTTCAATATGGGTATTGGGGTGGAGTTGTTTTGCGATTGCGCCTGTCACACTGTCTAATTCAACCCCATAGAATTCTGATTTCTCTCGTATACTTCTAGGCATCGCCGCAAAGAAGTTCCCAGTCCCCATAGAAGGATCTAGTATCCTTCCTCCTTCAAAACCATCATCCAGTAATTTTTGCCAAATCTGGCGAATAATCATTGGGTCTGTATAATAGGCTGTGAGGGAACTTTGTTTCATGGTGGAGTATTCTGACTTACTTACTAAACTCTTGAGAGTTAAACGTTCTGATTCATACTTTGGATTGAGTTCATCAAAAAATTCATTGGCAAGACCACCCCATCCAACATACTTGGCTAGTAGTTCTTGTTCTTCTGGACTTGCTTGTCGTCCCTCTTTTTCTAATCTTTTAACAAGATCAATTGCGGCGATATTCGTTTCAATTTTTTCTCGATTTGTCTTAGGGTAAAAGTCCTCTAAATCATCTGGAAAAACATAATCTTGAACGGGGACAGCCGTCTCTTCTATATCTGAAATAAGCGTTTCTGTTTCCTTATCCTTTTCTTTTTCCTTTTCATTTTCTTCTTCCAGATAGGAAAACAAATCTATTTCCTGACTTTCACTTGATGATTCAATCTCAATCTCTGAATCTTCTTTTTCAAGTTCTAAAAGAGACAATACTTGTTCAATCTCTTCCAAACTGTTCAAGTATAAGATAGGATTTTCTTCAAACAACTGGTTGGAATCACTGAATAGCTCTAGGCGAACCAAGTCATTTAACTGTGCATTTTCAATCGAAACCAACTGAAATACTTGTCCTTTATAACTTACTTGTGAACCGATTGGATAATCCCTCAAAGCTTCTTTTACAATTTTATCGACATTAGAAAAGGAGTTAGTTTCTTCCATTTCCTGTTCAATATCAGTTGAAGGAGATAAGGATTCCTCTACTTGCTTAGACTTTTCACTTCTAGCCTTTACATCATCAAAATGAGTAATAATCTTCAGCTTTTGTGTCAGTGGGAGTTGTTGGTAGTTTTCTTCATGATGGACAAGATCTGTAACGGTATCTAAAGTAGCCATCAATTCAGAACCCAAATAGGCTAGAACATCTCCCTCTTTTTCTTCAAAATGAATCTCAAGAACCTCTTTTTTTAGTTCTTTGGAATCAACCATTAGAAGAAACTCCTCTATATCTCTACTAATGCGGTCAGATAGATTATTCGAAACCCGATAGACATTAACCAAATTGACATCCTGATTCTGATGAAAAATAAGGTCACTTAGTTGTTCTAGCTTTTCTTTTTCAGATTGGATGTAAAATCGAGTGGAAAGGTTATAGGTTGCGACTTCTAGAACCAAGTTTTTCTCCCAATTGCTTAATTGAGATAATTTATCTAGACCCGCTTGTCCAAAAGTTCTGGTGTAACTTTCTAAATCTTGGTCATTATTTTCAGAACTAGCCTCTAGGAAAGAAATAATATCTTGATGAAACGAATAGACATGAGGTATCTCTTCTATCTTGCCCTCTTCAGTCAAAAAACTCTCTACCAAATCCTGCCATTTCTCATCAAAATGTTGCGCTTGATAACGAAGAAATAGGTTCATGTTTTCTCTATCTTTTGGAATTGTTCCACGAAACATAGCCAATAATTGCATTACTTCCATACTCGCTCCTTTCATCTATACGAAAATAGGAGAATCACATGATTCC
>NZ_JAWERU010000085.1:0-3542 GCF_032481935.1 Streptococcus sp. | reverse complement strand
AGCAGCTAAATTCTCTAAATCAGCTGAAGAAGCTATCACTGCTAAAGGTGGTTCAGTAGAAGTCATCTAAGAGAGGTGACCTATGTTTTTTAAATTATTGAGAGAAGCCTTCAAAGTCAAGCAAGTTCGATCAAAAATTCTTTTTACAATTTTTATCGTCTTTGTCTTCCGTATCGGGACTAGCATTACGGTTCCATGGGTGAATGCCAATAGCTTGAATGCTTTGAGTGGTCTATCTTTTCTAAATATGTTAAGTTTGGTGTCTGGTAATGCCATGAAAAACTTTTCAGTTTTTGCACTTGGTGTTAGTCCATACATTACTGCTTCTATCGTTGTCCAACTCTTACAAATGGATTTATTACCGAAGTTTGTAGAGTGGGGCAAACAAGGGGAAGTTGGTCGTAGAAAGTTGAACCAGGCAACTCGGTATATTGCCCTTGTTCTTGCATTCGTGCAATCTATCGGAATTACTGCTGGTTTTAATGCTTTATCTGGAGCCAAACTTTTGACTGTTCCTTTAACACCACAAGTTTTCCTTGTGATTGGAGCAATCCTAACAGCGGGTAGTATGATTGTAACTTGGTTGGGAGAGCAAATTACTGATAAGGGTTATGGAAATGGTGTTTCCATGATTATCTTTGCGGGGATTGTTGCTTCAATTCCTGATATGATCAAGGGAATTTATGTTGACTACTTTGTCAATGTACCAAGCAGTCGCTTGACTTCATCCCTCATTTTTGTTGCTATCTTAATTGTAGCAGTCTTATTGATTGTTTACTTTACAACTTATGTTCAACAAGCTGAATATAAGATACCAATTCAGTATACCAAGGTAGCACAAGGAGCACCGTCAAGTTCCTATCTTCCATTGAAGATTAACCCTGCAGGAGTTATTCCAGTTATCTTTGCTAGCTCGATTACTGCAGCACCAGCGGCAATTTTACAATTTGTAAGTGCATCTGGTCTTGATTGGGCCTGGGTACGTAGTGCTCAGGAGTTGCTATCTACAACAGCCCCTACAGGTATCGCTTTGTACGCTCTGTTGATTATCCTCTTTACATTCTTCTATACATTTGTACAGATTAATCCAGAGAAGGCAGCAGAAAATTTGCAAAAGAGCGGTGCTTATATCCACGGTGTCCGTCCTGGTAAAGGGACAGAAGAGTATATGTCAAAACTTCTTCGTCGTCTCGCAACAGTCGGTTCCCTCTTCCTAGGTGTCATTTCTATTTTACCTATTGTAGCTAAGGATTTATTCGGTCTTTCAGAAGTCGTTGCTTTTGGGGGAACAAGTCTTTTGATCATTATCTCAACAGGTATTGAAGGAATTAAACAATTGGAAGGTTATTTATTGAAACGTAAGTATGTTGGTTTCATGAATACAACAGAATAATTGTAATAGAAAAGAAAATTCACTATTGCTCAGAGAGTGGAGTTTAAAAATCAAAGACCTTGTCAGATTTTTATCTCCTCTCTTCTATTTTGTTTTTAAATAGGAGTTGAAATGAATTTTTGCTTCTATTTAAAAACAAAAAAGGAGTTTGAATCATGAATCTTTTGATTATGGGCTTACCTGGTGCAGGTAAGGGTACACAGGCAGCAAAAATTGTTGAACAATTTCATGTTGCTCATATCTCAACAGGTGATATGTTCCGCGCGGCAATGGCTAACCAAACTGAAATGGGTGTCTTAGCTAAGTCTTATATCGACAAAGGCGAGTTGGTTCCAGATGAAGTTACAAATGGTATCGTGAAAGAGCGTCTCTCACAAGATGACATTAAAGAAACTGGTTTCTTGTTGGACGGGTACCCACGTACAATTGAACAAGCTCATGCCTTGGATAAAACTTTAGCTGAATTAGGGATTGAGCTTGAAGGTGTTATTAACATCGAAGTAAATCCAGATTGTCTTTTGGAGCGTTTGAGTGGTCGTATCATTCACCGTGAAACTGGCGAAACTTTCCACAAAGTTTTCAATCCACCAGTTGACTACAAAGAAGAAGATTATTACCAACGTGAAGATGACAAACCTGAAACAGTAAAACGTCGTTTGGATGTTAATATTGCCCAAGGTGAACCAATTATTGCCCACTATCGTGCAAAAGGTTTGGTACATGATATCGAAGGTAACCAAGATATCAATGATGTCTTTGCAGATATCGAAAAAGTATTGACAAAATTGAAATAAAAGCGTTTTTCATGCTTGCAAAATGTCTCTACAAATGTTATACTGAGTTAGTCTGACTTATAATTGTTGTCTCTGTGTCTAGAGGCATCAAATCGAAATTTATGGAGGTACTTTTGCGTGGCAAAAGACGATGTGATTGAAGTATGCCGAATGCAATGTTTACGGTTGAACTTGAAAATGGACATCAGATTTTAGCAACAGTTTCTGGTAAAATTCGTAAAAACTATATTCGTATTTTAGCGGGAGATCGTGTTACTGTCGAAATGAGTCCATATGACTTGACACGTGGACGTATCACTTACCGCTTTAAATAATCGAAAAACTTGGAGGGATAAGAAATGAAAGTAAGACCATCGGTCAAACCAATTTGCGAATACTGTAAAGTAATTCGTCGTAATGGTCGTGTTATGGTAATTTGCCCAGCAAATCCAAAACACAAACAACGTCAAGGATAAGATAGAAAGGAGAAAACATGGCTCGTATTGCTGGAGTTGACATTCCAAATGACAAACGCGTAGTAATTTCATTGACTTATGTGTACGGTATCGGACTTCCAACATCTAAGAAAATCTTGGCAGCTGCTGGAATTTCAGAAGATGTACGTGTTCGCGATCTTACACCAGATCAAGAAGATGCTATCCGTCGTGAAGTGGATGCAATTAAAGTTGAAGGTGACCTTCGTCGTGAAGTTAACTTGAACATCAAACGTTTGATGGAAATCGGTTCATACCGTGGTATCCGTCACCGTCGTGGACTTCCTGTCCGTGGACAAAACACTAAAAACAACGCTCGCACTCGTAAAGGTAAAGCTGTTGCGATTGCTGGTAAGAAAAAATAATATAGGAGGTAAAAGTCTTGGCTAAACCAACACGTAAACGTCGTGTGAAAAAGAATATCGAATCTGGTATTGCTCATATTCACGCTACATTTAATAACACTATTGTTATGATTACTGATGTGCATGGTAATGCAATTGCTTGGTCATCAGCTGGTGCTCTTGGTTTCAAAGGTTCTCGTAAATCTACACCATTTGCTGCTCAAATGGCTTCTGAAGCTGCTGCTAAATCTGCACAAGAACACGGTCTTAAGTCAGTTGAAGTTACTGTTAAAGGTCCAGGTTCTGGTCGTGAGTCAGCTATTCGTGCTCTTGCTGCCGCTGGTCTTGAAGTAACAGCAATTCGTGATGTGACTCCAGTGCCACACAATGGTGCTCGTCCTCCAAAACGTCGCCGTGTATAATCATAACCTTACACTGCTTTTCGTTTAAGAGGGAGTAACTAAATGATCGAGTTTGAAAAACCAAATATAACAAAAATTGATGAAAATAAAGATTATGGCAAGTTTGTAATCGAACC
>NZ_JAWERU010000084.1:0-2551 GCF_032481935.1 Streptococcus sp. | reverse complement strand
CTTATTTCCTCCTTATCATTATTATATAGCAATTTAGATATAAAAGCAATTTCATTCTATAAATTGGAGAATTAGTTTTATTTCTACTGAATCTCCCATCTACTTATTCCTAAAGTTGCTTTCATTTGCCTCTTTTGATACACTTAAACTATGAATACAAATCTCAAACCCAAACTTCAGCGTTTTGCTTCTGTGACTGCCTTTGCCTGTCCTAACTGTCAAGAAAATCTAACTCTGGTAGAGAGCGGTCTCAAATGTAGCAACCGCCATTCTTTTGACCTAGCAAAATTCGGCTATGTCAATCTAGCCCCTCAAATCAAGCAATCCGCCAACTACGACAAGGAAAATTTCCAAAATCGTCAACAAATCCTAGAAGCTGGATTTTATCAGGCTATTTTAGAAGATATTTCGGACTTGCTAGCAAATTCAGAAACTAGCACCACAGTCTTAGATGTCGGTTGTGGCGAGGGCTTCTACTCTCGTAAACTCCAAGAAAGCCATCCTGACAAAACCTTCTATGCCTTTGATATTTCCAAAGATTCTGTCCAAATCGCTGCCAAGAGCGAACCCAACTGGGCAGTCAATTGGTTCGTTGGTGACTTGGCTCGTCTTCCTATAAAAGACGCTAGCATGGATATCTTACTTGATATCTTTTCCCCTGCCAACTATGGAGAATTTCGTCGCGTTTTATCCAAAGACGGCATCTTGATAAAGGTTATTCCAACTGAAAATCACCTCAAGGAAATCCGTCAGAAGGTACAAGACCAGCTGACAAACAAGGATTATTCTAACCAAGATATCAAAAATCATTTCCAAGAACACTTTACCATCCTATCTAGTCAAACTGCCTCTCTGACTAAAACTATCACAGCAGAACAGCTCCAAGCCCTACTCAGTATGACTCCTCTCCTCTTTCACATCGACCAGAGCAAGATTGACTGGAGCCAACTGACAGAGATTACTATTGAAGCAGAGATTCTAGTTGGGAGAGCATTCTAAACTAGACTTCCCAAAGGTATAAAACTTACCGAAAATCTTCAATATTACGAAAACGCATAAGAACAGGTACACAAACCTTAATCCTATGCGTTTTGTTATGCAAAAATCGCTGGAGTTTCTATACACATTAAGAGGAAATCTTTGAAACCAGTTCTTTTAATAACCATTGAATACCATATAGCACATTTACCCCAAATATGATATAGGCCGTATAAATCAAGTATTTCGATTTTTCCCGCCTTAAAGAATAGATCTTGTACAAGATAAACAAATTTAAAATAATAAATAATAGAGACAAAATCTTCCCTCCAAAATCAATCCTAAACGTACACCGTCAAGCATAGCTCTAATCTTTATTTTCGATTCGAGATAACAAACTTATCAATAAATAGTAAGTGAAATAAGGTAAGTACAGACCCCCAGAAACTACCTCGAAGAGAGATTTCTTGATGATTGAGAGGAAACAAATCATGGTTACCTATATAGAGGCATGTCAAAATAACAAATACAATCCAAAATAAATCAGTCCATCTATATTTTGAAAAATATTTTTTAACATAATAGCACATTTTCTTGACTACAATAACATTATATGATAAAATGTAAGCGAATACAAATAAAAGGAGGATTGATCTTATGAATGAAAAAAACCGTACATATTTTATTTGTGCAAGTATTATTATTTCATCTATAATTTTGGGACTCTTTATTTATAAAGGAATTTATGACGGATTTGACGTTTTGGGTCAATTTATAAACGATGGCCTCAGGGTAATTAGTAGTAATATTAGTAATATTGGTAGTAGTAGTATTAGGTAGTTAATAGTAATAGAATTCAAATAAAAAACGGTAATTTTGAACTGCACCCCAAAAGTTAGACAGAAAAAATCTAACTTTTGGGGTGTTTTATTATGAAATTAACTTATAATGATAAAGTTCAGATCTATGAACTTAGAAAACAAGGATATAGCTTAGAGAAGCTTTCAAATAAATTTGGGATAAACAATTCTAATATTAGGTACATGATTAAATTGATTGATCGTTACGGAATAGAGTTCGTCAAAAAAGGAAAAAATCGTTACTATTCTCCTGAATTAAAACAAGAAATGATTGATAAAGTCCTACATGAAAACTGGTCTCAAGATAGAGTTTCTCTCGAATATGCTCTTCCAAATTGGATGGCACAATACAAGAAAAACGGGTATACTATTGTTGAGAAAACAAGAGGGAGAGTACCTAAAATGGGACGTAAGCCAAAAACGAGACCTGAAGAGAGGACAGAATTAGAACGTCTTCAAGCAGAAAATGAGTACCTGAGAGCGGAGAATGACATTCTAAAAAAGTTGAGAGAACTCCGATTGAAGGAGGAAAAAGAGAAAGAAGAAAGACAGAAATTGTTCAAGAATTAATGACTGAGTTTTCGTTAGATATTCTTCTAAAAGCCATTAAACTAGCTCGTTCGACCTACTACTATCATTTGAAACAGCTAGACAAACCAGATAAGGATCAAAAGCTTAAAACTGAAATTCAAGCTATTTTTACCGAACACAAA
>NZ_JAWERU010000083.1:0-2554 GCF_032481935.1 Streptococcus sp. | reverse complement strand
TTGAGATTGCCATGATGTTTCTCCTTTTTATTTGGCTTCATCCGAGTGACAGGTTGGCATGCCTGTAACCAAGAAGAAGTTATTTGTCTTTACGACAATTTCTATTCTACCAATAACTAACTTCTTTGTCAACTGATTTACTATTCTTACTGCAAATATGCTATAATATTCATAGGAAGGATATCTAAGTTGATAGTTTTATAACGAGGTGATTACCATGCGTAAATTCTTTAAATATCTCCCCTACTATCTGGTCGTATTTTTCTTTTATTGTCCACTTTATGGATTATTTATACTACTATTACAGAATCCAAAACTAACGGAGCTCTATCTTCTAAATATATTCATCATTTCGCCCATCATAGTTTTTATAGTTTCTCTTCTTTATAGCTACCGTTTTGGTTTTTCACTGCATTGGCTTCTAGGTAGCTGCTTGCTCTATGGATTTACTATTATTCCTTTCAGAGAATTTATTATTGTTTATTTCCTAGCCTATGAAATTCTTATTCTACTAGGTACAGTTATTGGTGCCGCTATCAGGTATCTAATGCAAAAACTGAAAAACAAAAAACTTTCACAAAATCCTTGAAAAATCTCACAATCATGCTATAATAATGCATAGAGACAAGTCACTTAGCCCCTTTCTACCAGAGAGTGCGTGGTTGCTGAGAACGCATAGAAAGACTATACTGATACTACTCTACTGACTTTTATGCAAACATAAAACGGTGGCCACGTTAGAGCCAATCAGAGGTGTCCCTCTTTTTTGAGGAACATAAATGAAGGTGGAACCACGTTGCGACGTCCTTTTTAGGATGTCGCTTTTTGTTTTTCTTGATTTAAGACTGCAAAATAGGGAAACACTTCTACTTTAGAAATAATGGATAATCAATATAAGGAGAAAACCATGATTAAAATTACTTTCCCAGATGGTGCTGTTCGTGAATTCGAATCTGGCGTTACAACTTTTGAAATTGCTCAATCCATCAGCAATTCCCTAGCTAAAAAAGCTCTTGCTGGTAAATTTAACGGCAAACTCATCGATACTACTCGTGCTATCACTGAAGACGGTAGCATCGAAATCGTGACACCTGATCACGAAGATGCCCTTCCAATCTTGCGTCACTCAGCTGCTCACTTGTTTGCTCAAGCCGCTCGCCGCCTTTTCCCAGACATTCACTTGGGTGTTGGTCCAGCTATCGAAGATGGTTTCTACTACGATACAGATAACCAAGCTGGTCAAATCTCTAACGAAGACCTTCCTCGTATCGAAGAAGAAATGCAAAAAATCGTTAAGGAAAACTTCCCATCTATTCGTGAGGAAGTGACTAAAGATGAAGCGCGTGAAATTTTCAAAAACGACCCATACAAATTAGAATTGATTGAAGAACACTCAGAAGACGAAGGTGGTTTGACCATCTACCGTCAAGGTGAATATGTGGACCTCTGCCGTGGCCCACACGTCCCTTCAACTGGTCGTATCCAAATCTTCCACCTTCTTAACGTAGCTGGTGCTTACTGGCGTGGAAATAGCGACAATGCCATGATGCAACGTATCTACGGTACTGCCTGGTTTGACAAGAAAGACTTGAAGAACTACCTTCAAATGCGTGAAGAAGCCAAAGAACGTGACCACCGTAAACTTGGTAAAGAACTAGATCTCTTTATGATTTCTCAAGAAGTTGGTCAAGGGCTTCCATTCTGGTTGCCAAATGGGGCTACTATCCGTCGTGAATTGGAACGCTACATCGTCGACAAGGAAATCGCTGCTGGTTACCAACACGTCTACACTCCACCAATTGCCTCAGTAGAACTTTACAAGACTTCTGGGCACTGGGATCACTACCGTGAAGATATGTTCCCTACTATGGATATGGGAGACGGGGAAGAATTCGTTCTTCGTCCAATGAACTGTCCTCACCATATCGAAGTCTTTAAACACCACGTTCACTCTTACCGTGAATTGCCAATCCGTATTGCTGAAATCGGTATGATGCACCGCTATGAAAAATCTGGTGCTCTCACAGGGCTTCAACGTGTACGTGAAATGTCACTTAATGATGGTCATACTTTCGTAACACCTGAACAAATCAAAGATGAGTTCCAACGTACGCTTCAATTGATTATCGATGTTTACGAAGATTTCAACTTAACTGACTATCGTTTCCGTTTATCATACCGCGACCCTAAAGATACTCACAAATATTTTGATAATGATGAGATGTGGGAAAATGCTCAACGTATGTTGAAATCAGCTATGGATGACATGGGACTTGACTACTTTGAAGCTGAAGGGGAAGCAGCCTTCTACGGACCAAAATTGGATATCCAAGTGAAGACAGCTCTTGGAAAAGAAGAAACCCTCTCTACTATCCAGCTTGACTTCTTGCTCCCAGAACGCTTCGACCTTAAATATATCGGAGCTGATGGTGAAGAACACCGTCCAGTTATGATTCACCGTGGGGTTATCTCAACTATGGAACGCTTCACAGCTATCTTGATTGAGAACTACAAGGGTGCCTTCCCAACATGGCTTGCACCACACCAAGTAACC
>NZ_JAWERU010000082.1:0-3076 GCF_032481935.1 Streptococcus sp. | reverse complement strand
AATCTAAAATATCTTAGCCAAATAAGTCCGCGAGCGCAAGCTGATGTGGTGAGATTCCACAACCGACAGTATAGTCTGGATGGGAGAAGACGAAAGAATGGCTTTGTCTATTCTAATTGATTTTTTATAGGTAAATTGCAACCGCTTGCTAAAAAAGAGTGAGGGGGAACTTTTGGAATATAAAAATAAAGGATAGATAGAGGAATCCTTTCCAACTTCTTCTGATTTTATAGAAAATTGGAGGAACCTGTTATGACAAACACACGTCGACTTTCGACCATTGCAATTCTATCAGCGCTTTCATTTGTGTTGATGTACTTTGACTTTCCGCTTTTGCCAGCGGCATCCTTTTTGAGGATTGAGTTCAGTATTTTACCGGTCCTTGTGGGTTTGGTAGTCTTGGATTTACCAGCAGCTTTTGGAGTGCTTTTCCTTCGGTCCTTGTTGAAAATTCTTTTGAACAATCAAGGGGTTAGTACCTATATTGGTTTACCGATGAATATTGTTGCCTTGGGAGTCTTTGTGCTTGCTTTTGGTTTGATTTGGAAAAAAGAGCGAACAACCATGCGTTTCGTCCTAGCTTCACTAGCTGGTACGCTTGGTTTGACTCTAGCTATGCTAGTTCTGAACTACGTCTATGCTGTTCCTTTGTACGCTAAGTTTGCTAATTTTGATATTGAGAAAATCTTAGGATTGAGCAACTACCTGATGACTATGGTCTTGCCTTTTAATCTGATTGAAGGTATTATCTTTGCCATCTCTTTCTGGTTGTTGTTTGTCCTTTTGAAACCAACTTTAAAATACTATGAAAGATAAACAAACATATTTGATGAAGGGCTCTTTTGCCCTTTTGCTTTTTGTAATTTTAGGTTATATTGTCAAGTTTTACCCTAATATGCTGATTGGCTTTGATCAACCAATCCAGACTGCTATTCGAGGTGACTTACCTGCTTCCTTGACCGTTCTTTTCAGAACAATCACACATTTAATTGATATCCCAGTCATTATCACTTGGGTTCTCATTGTAGCTTTTATTTTTTACCGTAAGCAATGGAAACTGGAAAGTTATCTCATGCTGGGGAATTTGACTTTAGCTGGAATCTTAATCGTAACCTTTAAAAATATCTACCAACGACCTAGACCAGAAATAGTACATCTAGTAGAGGAAAAAGGTTTTTCTTTTCCTAGTGGACATTCTCTGGCAGTAACGATTATGGTTGGAACTTTGATTGTGATTTTGAGCCAACGGATTAAGAATACAACTTGGAGAAAAGTAGTGCAAATCTTGCTAAGTCTATATCTCGTTAGTGTATTGGTATCCAGGGTCTATCTGGGAGTTCACTACCCATCAGATGTGATTGCCAGCCTTTGTGTAGGCCTAGGAGTTTTGTTTATGGAGTTTCCTTTCTACGATAAACTGCGTTTTCAATGGCGCTTCAAAGGAAAGCAGAAGTAGGAATTGCCCCTTCTTGAGGAGATAAAATGGAAGTCAACATAAAAGATCTTCATCCGACTCAACTATACTTATCAGAAAAGAAGTTACAAGATATCCAGATGCTTTATCAGTCGAAAGAAAAGCCCAATATCAATCCAATTAGCGTTCTTGCATTTGGAAATTGCTTCTTGATTACAGATGGCCATCACAGGGCTTATCAGGCTTTGTTGGTAGGCCAGGATACAATTTCTGCTGAGTTTGATAGAGATGGAGGTGACGAACTATATCATCTCTATGCGCAAGCTTGTGAGAAAAGAAAGATATACTCTGTTCTGGATTTAAAAAATTATATCTTACCTCAAGATGAGTATGAAGCAAAATGGTATAACTGGTGTGATGGTTTTAATCAAGCAGCGGAGCTAGTATTAGGAGTAGAAAATGATGACAAAAATCATTCAGATAGATGATTCCTTACGTTTAGTTCCCTATTTTTTAGCAGATCATCAGGATGTAGCTTTGGCCTGGTATCAAGATGTGGATTTGGTGGAACTTGTAGACGGTATTAGAATACCTTATAGTTCAGAAAAATTAAATGCTATGTATTCCTATTTAGAGAGTCACGGGGATTTGTTCTGGATTGAGTTTCGAGAAAAGGGAGAGTGGCTTCCAATTGGGGATGTAACCTTATCTCAGGAGAATCTTCCTATTGTGATTGGCAATCCAACTTACCAACATCAGGGACTTGGACGCAAGGTATTGAAGACTTTGATTGATCTAGCTCGACAAAAGGGTTGGAAACAATTGAAAGTTCAAGAAATCTACACTTTCAACCGTATCTCTAGAAGATGTTTTGAGTCTCTTGGATTTGTGGAAAGTGGTACTACTGAAAATGGAGTGAGTTTTGTACTGACTTTGATTGAATGAATTCACTCCATCGTGATAGAAGATTCTAAAGATTGATTTCACCAAAAAATTGTAACAGAAAGAAATATCAAAAATAAAAATTTCTCTTGCATTTTTTAAAAAATAGTGTATAATAGATGAGTATGCGTAAAGCATACTTGTGGGAATTACCGCCAAAACCACAAAGGAGGATTTAAAAATGGCTAAAAAAGTCGAAAAACTTGTAAAATTGCAAATCCCTGCTGGTAAAGCTACACCAGCTCCACCGGTTGGACCTGCTCTTGGTCAAGCTGGTATCAACATCATGGGATTCACAAAAGAGTTCAACGCTCGTACTGCTGACCAAGCTGGTATGATCATTCCAGTTGTTATCTCTGTATACGAAGACAAATCATTTACTTTCGTTACAAAAACACCACCAGCTGCTGTTCTTTTGAAAAAAGCTGCAGGTGTTGAAAAAGGATCAGGTACACCTAATAAAACTAAAGTTGCTACAGTTACTCGTGCGCAAGTACAAGAAATTGCAGAAACTAAGATGCCAGATTTGAACGCTGCAAACATTGAGTCTGCAATGCGTATGATCGAAGGTACTGCTCGTTCTATGGGATTCACTGTTGTTGACTAATCAATAACATCCCTATATAACCCGCAAGACTTCATCATTTCGAGAAGTGACGTGGGAGATGAAAATCGATTGAACCACTTACAAGGAGAATAGAAAATGGCTAAAAAAAGCAA
>NZ_JAWERU010000081.1:0-2989 GCF_032481935.1 Streptococcus sp. | reverse complement strand
GAAAATCATCTTGAAGGCCTTAGAATTCGTGATTTAACTTTTGAATCTAGTTTAAAATAAAAATAGAAAAGAGGAAATAGATGATTACGCATTTTAAAGGTTTTGTTTATGGAGTAGACGCAAGTGCTATGTTTGCACAAGCTATGTCTTTGTTACAGAAGGGATTGATTGCGGTTGGTGCCTTTCTCGTTGTTGTTGGGATTGTCAATCTTGCAACCAACATTAAAGATGGTGGACCAGGAGTTCGGAATGCCATTCTTGAAATTGTCGGTGGTGTTATGGTAGGGGCTGCTGGAGCCTTTGTAACCCAGATTTCAATTTAGGAGGATAAACAATGACATGAATCTTAGTTTAGTCTCACCCTTTGTTTACCTTGCATCTGAAAAAATATCAGCTGAAAATTTATTTGAAGGATTTAATGTGGATTTACAATCTACAGTAGATCTGATTAAATCTCTATCTAGCTACAATCCAACTGTTTGGACTTATATGTCTAGTATTACTAAAAGTGTCATGCAGCCTCTTGGAGTTGCGATTTTATCAGTTGTTCTCATCTTAGAATTTTCGAAGATGGCAAAGAAAATTGCTAACTCAGGTGGAGCGATGACCTTTGAAGCATTAGCGCCGATGTTGATTAGTTATATTATGGTCGCAGTTGTAATTACCAATACTACCGTTATTGTAGAAGCTATCATCGGTATTGCGAGTCACGCCATTGAACAAGTGGCCTCGATTGTGGCTCACGGTGGGGCAAAGTATGATACACTCTCTGGATTAAAAGGTTCAGGATTTATTGGCCGGATGATTGTGGGCTTTTTCGCCCTCCTCATTTGGCTAGTTCGGATAGTAAGTGCAGCCATGGTCAATCTTTTGGTATCCATTCGATTTATTCAACTCTACCTTATGATTCCATTTGCACCTCTTACGATTCCAACATTTTTAAGTGATGAATGGAAGTCTATTGGTATTGGCTATTTAAAAAATATTATGGTCTATGCGGTACAAGGGGTTCTTATTTTTCTGATTGTTTCTCTTGTTCCTTTGTTTGAATCTGCTGGGAAAATAGCTGTTTCAAATGGTGCAGGAGTCCTGCAATCACTTGCGATTATGTTTGGTAGTTTGGTACAAGCTATCTTACTGATTATTGCCCTCGTTGGTTCTCAACGTACGGCTCGCTCAATCTTAGGTATGTAATTAGATAAAGGCTAGGAAGTGGTTGCTTCTTAGCCTTTTTAGAAAGGAAAGTCATGAATACACGTGTCTTTAAAGACATCTCAAAATACCAACACAGGGCTTGGTTAGGTTTCACCACAAGACAAATCATCTTTGTTTTACCAGCCTTTATTGTCACAATTATTGTTTTGGGCTTGAATCTCTTTTTCTGGCAATTTGGAGATTGGTTTGTTTACGGTTTTGTGTTTGCTTTTACCATCCCCCTCTTGCTTTTTGGAGTCTATAAACCCAATGATTTATATTTTGAACATTATTTGAAATACCGTCTTCATTTTGAATTAACGGTTCCCCTACGCACAATTACAGGAAAGAAAGGACCTGAACATGAAAAGAAAATCAAATACATTAAAGAAACAAAAAACTTCAATGACTAATAAAAAGGAAGAAGTTAAAGGGAAAAAAGAGGAAGTGTTACCTTCTACGGCTAATACTCTTTCCTATCAAGCCCTGTATCAAAATGGTCTGATGCAGGTAAAAGAAGATTATTTCTCACAAAGCTACTTACTTGGTGATGTCAATTATCAAACTGTTGGTTTAGAAGATAAGGGCGCAATCATTGAGAAGTATTCTGATTTGATTAACGCTTTAGACGATCAAACCAACTTCCAATTGACCATCTTTAATAAAAGATTGAATTTAGAAAAGTTTAGACAGAGTGTTCTGTATGAGGAAAAAGAAGATGGGTATGATAGCTATCGTAAAGAATTGAATCGGATGATGAATCAGAATTTAGACAGTGGTGAAAATAATTTTTCAGCTGTGAAACTGATTAGCTTTGGTAGAAAGGATTCTAATCCCAAACAAGCCTATCGTTCCTTGTCTCAAATTGGAGAATATTTCAAGAGTGGTTTCTCAGAAATTGATGCACGTTTTGAATCCTTGGCTGGTGAAGAACGTGTCAACTTGTTGGCGGATATGCTTAGAGGAGAACACCATCTTCCTTTTTCTTACCGTGATTTAACGAGACCGGGTCAGACAACTCGTCACTTCATAGCACCTAATCTCTTGGATTTTAAAAACAAGAATTACCTACAAATCAATGACAGTTTATTGCAGATTGTCTATGTGAGAGACTACGGCATGGAATTAGGGGATCAGTTTATTCGAGATCTCATGCAAGGAGATTTGGAATTGATTGTAAGCCTTCATGCTCAAAGTTCGACTAAGGCAGATGCTATGAAGAAACTACGAACAAAGAAGACCTTGATGGAATCTCAAAAGATTGGGGAACAACAAAAACTAGCTCGTACAGGTATCTATTTGGAAAAAGTAGGTCATGTATTAGAAAGCAATATCGATGAAGCTGAGGAACTATTAAAAACCATGACCGAGACAGGAGATAAACTATTTCAAACGGTCTTCTTGATTGGTGTTTTTGGTCAGGATGAAGAAGAACTCAAACAAGCCCTAGACACGATTCAACAAGTGGCCGGCTCAAATGACCTAATGATTGATAAACTTCCATATATGCAAGAAGCAGCCTTTAATAGTTTGCTGCCATTTGGTTGTGATTTTTTAGAGGGAGTATCACGGAGTTTATTAACGTCCAATATAGCAGTGAACTCTCCATGGACTTCAGTAGATTTACAAGACCGTAGTGGGAAATATTACGGTATCAATCAAATCTCAAGCAATATTATTACCATTGATCGCAGCCTATTAAATACACCGTCTGGTCTGATTTTAGGAACATCTGGAGCTGGGAAAGGGATGGCAACCAAGCATGAAATTATCACGACCAAAATCAAGGAATCTG
>NZ_JAWERU010000080.1:0-3047 GCF_032481935.1 Streptococcus sp. | reverse complement strand
ATTATAACAAATTGTAAAATCTTATCAAACTTTATTCATCTGACGACATATAGTTTAAGAGAAATATACTGTTCATTCTAAATTGATAAATATTGGATTCAAAGCTATTAAAAAAATTTCATTATTATTTTGATAATGTCTAAGATGAATCACTTGTTATCACATCCATCTAGTATTGGAAATATTTTAAATGATAGAACGAACAAGAGGAGCTAGCTTGAAGTTATATCTGGCCAACTAGACCGAGATTTCTCATCAAATCAATTTGCTTGCCAACTTATGAACTTGTTTTCTGTTTTTACTTTCAATATTTCAACCATCAAGCTCTTCTTATATCTAACTCTATTATATCAAGTAAATTCAATTCTAGATAGTTTGAACAAAAATAATACAACTCTCTAACACTTTTAATATGATAGTCTCATAAACTGATATCCATTATGTTTCACAATTCATTTGCAGCTAATGGAATTAAATTTCTCTATCTTTTTTCTAATATTTCTTATAAAGCGCTTGCTCATGACCTTACGTCATGATGTATAATATATATTAGGAGGTGAGAATGATGGCAAAATTCAGAGCAATCCCAGAAGGGTTTATGACAGTTGGGGAAGTTGCCAATAAAATGGGAGTTACAGTCCGAACTCTACAATACTACGATAAAGAAGAATTGCTTTCCCCGTCTGCAGAAAGTGAGGGAGGACGTAGGCTTTATACCGATAAAGATCTAGTTATGCTTCATCAGATTATATCCTTGAAATCACTTGGTTTTTCTCTGAAGGACATAAAGGGGCGTTTGAACTCTTTGAAAACTCCAGCTGAAGTTGCAAATGCTCTTACAGAGCAAGCAGATGATATTCGCCAAAAAATAGAACAACTTCAGACTTCATTATCAGAAATAGAGCAGTTAAAAGTTGAAGTTTTACAAATACAGACGGTTGACTTTAAAAAGTATGCAGATATTATTGTCAATCTACAGATGAAGAATGACTCCTACTCTCTCATTAAGCGCTTTGATGATGATACGCTCGACCAGATACGCAGTCGATTTGATAAGAAAAGCGGAGTAGACTTTATGGACAGATTTAATCGCCTAAGTGATGAGATTGTGCGACTCCAAAAAGAAAAGGTGCCCGCTGAAAGTGAACAGTGCCAACAAGTTGTACAAGAATACTGGAGCTTGATCATGGAGTTTACAAATGGAGATTTGACTATGCTTCCGAAGTTGATGGAAGTCGGTAATATTGATACCGCTACTAACGCTTGGGAGGAAAAGCAAAAAATCGTTAACTCATATTTAGAACCCGCTTTGCAAGTTTATTTTTCAAGACTTGGAACCAATCCCTTTGAGGAGGTGTAGCCATGAAATACGCAATAGAGGTTCGTGGATTAGAGAAAAAATACGGAAGTAAGATTGTCCTAAAAAGTCTTAATTTTCAAATCGTAAAGGGAGAAATTTTCGCTTTACTTGGTGTGAATGGTGCTGGGAAAACAACAACGCTTGAATGTATTGAAGGTCTGAAAAAATATGATGAAGGCACTATTGTTGTAAACGGCAAAATGGGAATTCAACTGCAGTCATCTTCTTTGCCAGCTCATATCAAACCTATGGAGGCGATAAAGCTCTTTGCAAAATGGAATCAGACAAGCATTGATAATGCCATGCTGAAGGCTCTTGGAATAAAAGAAATTGAGAAATCACAATATCTGCAATTATCCACAGGACAAAAAAGAAGACTACATCTCGCCCTTGCTCTTATCGGAAATCCCGATATTATTTTCCTCGATGAACCGACAGCGGGACTTGATGTTGAAGCAAGACTAGCCCTCCACGAACAAATACGGAATCTCAAATCACAAGGGAAAACAATCGTTTTGGCAAGTCATGATATGGCTGAAGTTGAGGTCTTATGTGACCGCATTGCTATCTTGAACAGTGGAAAGATTGTCTTTTGTGGCACTCCTTCAGAACTGACAGACAAGGTTGGAAGAAGATATTATATCCATTTGAAGACTCAAGAAGCAGAGAAGTCTTTTGAAACGACCAATATTGAGGATACCTTAATTTCATTATTGAATGAATGTAAGCAGAAAAAAATTCAGATATTGGATATTAAGGTTGATCGTGGCAGCTTGGAACAGCATTTCATAAAAATGGCAAGGAGGTAATCAGAATGAACTGTTATTTATATAGTCTAGTATTACAGTGGAAATTAGATATACGAAGCAAATCTCTCTTGGTTACTTTCTATATTGTACCGCTTATTTTCTTTCTCATCATGGGTGGTATTTTTACTTCTGTTATGCCTGAAATGGGAAGTACGCTCATACAATCTATGATAGTCATGAGTGTCTCAATGGGAGCCTTTCTTGGCTTGCCATCTTCATTGGTCGAAATTTATGGAAGCGACATTAAAAAGATTTATAATGCTAATGGTGTCCCTATTTATTTAGGATTGGTGAGCATACTTCTCTCTGCCTTTGTTCATCTGATGATGACCTGCATTGTAATCCTGCTACTGGCCCCTATTTTATTTGAAGCAAGTCTGCCGACACAACTTCCCTTATTCTTTCTTGCGCTGTCCATCTACATGATTGTGTCATTATGTATTGGTAGTTTACTAGGGCTTACTTTAAAAAACCAAGCAAAGCTGACCATGATAGCGCAACTTGTATTTTTACCTTCAATTATGCTTTCGGGGATTATGTTTCCTATTAGCTTACTACCCGATTTTCTCCAAATATTAGGGCGAGTTTTCCCAGCTTATTGGGGATACAGATTGATGCTAGAGAATGATTTTAGTCTTGAAAACCTGTGGTATCTAATTCTTGTATCTTGTATTGCAGTAATGACTTGTATCCTCCTCTTGAATAAACAAAAATCTGAGTAAATACCTGTATAGTGCAACATGAATCCATGGCAACATTAACTTTAAATAAAGAAAAAGGGCTCTATAATATTTGTAGTGGGTAAATCCCCTATAGATATTATGGAGCCTATTTTGTGTAGAAAAAAAGTCCCATAAGATCTATAATGAAAAGCGACT
>NZ_JAWERU010000079.1:0-5423 GCF_032481935.1 Streptococcus sp. | reverse complement strand
GGAGATACACCTGTACCCATGCCGAACACAGAAGTTAAGCCCTAGAACGCCGGAAGTAGTTGGGGGTTGCCCCCTGTGAGATAAGGAAGTCGCTTAGCTTTAATCCGCCATAGCTCAGTTGGTAGTAGCGCATGACTGTTAATCATGATGTCGTAGGTTCGAGTCCTACTGGCGGAGTATGTAAACGTTCTAAGGAACGTTTTTTTATTTGTCTTTCAGGGATCATCTTGATCCTTTTTTTATTTAGCTCTTTATTAATATTTAATATATTTTATAAGTAATTCATTAATGGATTTTGCTATGTTGCAATCATAGTTCAGATGAGTTTTTTAATGAGATAAATTGCTAGAATAAGTGCAACATTTGGAAATATCCTACAAAGTTGTTCGATGGCTGAAAACATGGCTTTGGCTGTTCTATCTGGTATATTGAAAGTTAAGTAAAAGCGATTTTTCCGCTCCAGCAAGGTCGCTAAATAGCCCTTGCTTTTGCCTCTGGAAGTCGATCTCCTAGTGACCAAAACTCTCACGAATTCGGACCTCTTTAGGACGTTTAGCAATCGGCGTGTCAATCCTAAATGTTTGACGTGTTTCTTTGGGTTGTCAAGTTTTTCCTTTACGACGAAGGACTCTTAAATCTAGATCAATCAAACCTGCATTGAGCCAGTTATAGATGGTTTTAAAAGCTACTATTGGCTTTTGTATAAGTTGATAGGGGTTATAAATCTGTTCAGGTGACCAGGAAGATTTTAAACAGTTCTCAATTTCCTTTTTCAATTTTGGTGTTAAACAAGACTTCCGGCCCTTTTGCTTAGCTCTGTGGTTGTTCTGTTTCTGTGCTAAGACTGCGGAATAACCATTTTGGCATTGTATTAACTCTCTTAAAATGGTAGACTTATGGACGCCAAGTTTACTTGCAATTTGGCAGGGTTTCAAACCTAAATCCAAGTAAGTTTCTATCTTTATTCGGTCAGTTATGGTAGGATGGGAGTAGCTTATAGTTTTTCCTCGGGTTCTGTTTGTGTGGTTACCTACAGTTTACACCAATGATATGCTATGAGTTTTTTGTGCAATATATTTTACAATTTATCTAATAAAATAAACTAGAATAATTCCTACAGTGATTTCCTTTCATTACAGAAATTTTAGATATTTTTTGAAATGTAGGATTGTTGACCTGAACTGTTAATTTTTTTATCTGTTATTTATTTGAATATTCATTATAGTACATGATAGAAGTATCCTCCCTGGTTCTTCTATTTTTTTGTTATACTCATTTTATCAATAGAAATGGAGTCAAATAAAATGATTGAACAGATTTATGAACAATATCTTGATTTTTATGATGTTATTGAAAAGGAATATAGTTATTTAGTAGATAATGATTTAGAATGGGAAGTTTTTCATCTTCGATTTTTACTCTATTATTTAGTTCGGTACAAGCTTGATATTATGCATCCTTTATTTTCTTACCACTATAGAGCTTGCTACCGTTTGTACATTGAACAGTTATTGATTTCAAATGACTGGGTTGGGGGATAATTTATAATTTTCATATTTCCGAACGATTTTATAGTTTTTTCTTTTCATAATATAAATTTACAATATTTTTTTAATATTAATTTTCTAATTTTCTTTAATTCCCTAATGTTTCTGGTCTTTGGTCTTGAAAAAATTGAGAATCTTTATTATAATAAATTGTAAGATATAATTGCAGGTGAGATTCCTGCCATGTATGTGAGAAAGGAAGAGCCTAAGGGCTCAGACAAGATTATGACTTCAGTTGTTGTTGTAGGTACCCAGTGGGGTGATGAAGGTAAAGGGAAGATTACAGACTTCCTTTCAGCTAATGCAGAAGTGATTGCACGTTACCAAGGTGGCGATAATGCTGGTCACACAATTGTGATCGATGGAAAGAAATTTAAGTTGCACTTGATTCCTTCTGGAATTTTCTTCCCTGAAAAAATTTCTGTCATTGGGAATGGGATGGTTGTAAATCCTAAGTCACTTGTGAAAGAGTTGAGCTATCTTCATGATGAAGGTGTTACAACAGATAATCTACGTATTTCTGATCGTGCGCATGTTATTTTGCCGTACCACATCGAGTTAGACCGTTTGCAAGAAGAAGCTAAGGGTGAAAATAAAATTGGTACTACTATCAAGGGTATCGGACCAGCTTATATGGATAAGGCTGCTCGTGTTGGAATCCGTATCGCAGATCTTTTGGATAAAGAGATTTTCCGTGAACGTTTAGAACGCAATCTTGCTGAGAAAAATCGTCAATTTGTAAAATTGTATGATAGCGAACCTATTTCATTTGATGATATTTTTGAAGAATATTATGAGTATGGCCAACAAATCAAGCAATATGTAACAGATACTTCTGTTATCTTGAATGATGCACTTGATAATGGCAAACGTGTTCTTTTTGAAGGTGCACAAGGGGTCATGTTAGATATTGATCAAGGAACTTATCCGTTTGTTACTTCTTCAAACCCTGTTGCTGGTGGTGTGACAATTGGTTCTGGTGTTGGTCCAAGCAAGATTGACAAGGTTGTAGGTGTATGTAAAGCTTATACAAGTCGTGTTGGTGATGGTCCATTCCCAACTGAATTGTTTGATGAAGTGGGAGAACGCATTCGTGAAGTAGGTCATGAGTATGGTACTACAACAGGTCGTCCACGTCGTGTAGGTTGGTTTGACTCAGTTGTGATGCGTCATAGTCGCCGTGTTTCTGGCATTACAAATTTATCTTTGAACTCTATCGATGTTTTGAGTGGTTTGGATACAGTTAAAATCTGTGTTGCTTATGATCTTGACGGTCAACGCATTGACTACTATCCAGCTAGTCTTGAACAATTGAAACGTTGTAAACCTATTTATGAAGAATTACCAGGTTGGTCAGAAGATATCACTGGAGTACGTACTTTGGAAGATCTTCCTGAAAATGCACGTAACTATGTTCGTCGTGTTAGCGAATTGGTTGGCGTTCGTATCTCTACTTTCTCAGTGGGTCCTGGTCGTGAACAAACAAATATTTTAGAAAGTGTTTGGTCATAAGAGATTTTTTAAGATTTGTTTAAGATAGTTCAGCTATACTATAGAGTTACAAGAAGACCTCCTAACTTGTTGTAACAAATATCCTAAACTTTTCTTTTTCATAATAATCTCCCTATAAAGTCACCGCATTCGGTGGCTTTTTTTATGTAGTGAAACATGGTATAATGATAAAATTGATGATAGTCAGTGAAAATTAAAGAGTAAATTAGTTATGAATCGATAAAAATATTATTTTGAAGTTGCAGATGTTAGTATTACATTAATGCTAAGGGAATTCTGATATATTTGGAAGAGATTTTAAAAGATAATAAGCAGGAAAAGAGAGAAGCTATGGATTATACAGTTGAAGAAAAAGAAGCATTTATGAGAGAGGCCTTGAAGGAGGCAGAGATTGCTTTAGAGCATGATGAAATCCCAATAGGTTGCGTAATTATAAAGGATGGAGAAATCATTGGTCGGGGCCACAATGCCCGCGAGGAGTTGCAACGTGCGGTTATGCATGCTGAGATTATGGCCATCGAGAATGCGAATCTGAGGGAAGAGAGCTGGCGTTTGTTGGATTGCACACTTTTTGTGACTATTGAGCCTTGTGTGATGTGCAGCGGGGCGATTGGGCTTGCTCGTATCCCTAAGGTAGTTTATGGGGCTAAAAATCAGAAATTTGGTGCAGCTGGAAGTCTGTATGATATCTTGACAGACGAGCGTCTTAATCATCGTGTGGATGTTGAGACGGGGATTTTAGAGAGTGAATGTGCAGGTATTATGCAGGAATTTTTTAGAAATCGACGGAAAAAATAATTTCTCTTTTAAAATCTTTGGGAATGTGGTATAATAACTAATGGAGCAACAGTTCTGCGTGAAGCGGGTCAGGGGAGGAATCCAGCAGCCCTAAGCGAAGTGAATTGTGTGCTCTTTTTTTGTGCTTTAAAGAAAATAGTTTAAGTGTGGCTAAATAGGAATGAGTTTGTTAATAAAAGGGAAAATAAGGGACATTTGAAATATCTTTAAATTTTTTTGTATGATTTTATTGTTTGCTTTTTGATAGGACACTTTTCTTTATTTTATATAGAAGATTTTTCGTGCTTTTTTCGAATAAATAAGATAAAATAGCCTAGAATAAAAGATTAAAAAGAGGGAAATATGAAAATTCGTGGTTTTGAATTAGTTTCTAGTTTTACAGATGAGAGTTTGCTACCCAAGCGTGAGACAGCACATGCAGCTGGTTACGACTTAAAGGTTGCTGTGCGCACAGTTATTGCTCCAGGAGAGATTGTCCTTGTTCCAACAGGGGTTAAGGCCTATATGCAACCGACAGAAGTGCTTTATCTCTATGATCGTTCTTCAAACCCTCGTAAGAAGGGCTTGGTTTTGATTAACTCTGTGGGTGTCATTGATGGAGATTATTATGGTAACCCAGGAAATGAAGGACATATCTTTGCACAGATGAAAAACATTACCGATCAGGAAGTTGTTCTTGAAGTTGGGGAACGTGTGGTTCAGGCTGTCTTTGCTCCATTTTTGATTGCGGATGGCGATGCGGCAGATGGCGTGCGGACTGGTGGATTTGGATCAACTGGGCACTAAGATGAAGATTATCTTTGTACGTCATGGGGAGCCAGATTATAGTATGCTTGATAAACTTGAAAATCCGCAACTCTATAGTGGTTTTGGTCGTGATTTAGCACCATTGACAGGAAAAGGTTGCAGTCTGGCAAAAGAAGCTGCTAAAACTGCATGTTTTGGAAAGGCAGAGATTATTATTTCATCGTCTGTGACGAGGGCTTTAGAAACAGCACATTATATAGCAGTTGAAACAGGATTGGACTTATTTGTGGAGCCGTTTTCATGAGTGGCGTCCAGACTTAGATGGCACTAACTCTGATTTAACTAGTGTATTGGTAGCTCATGAATATTATCTAAAACATCAAGGAGGTTTATCTGAAGATTCTCCCTATCGCTATGAAACTGATCTAGAGATGCGTCATCGTTTTTTAAGAGCTTTGGAAAAGTATAAAAATTATAAAACTATTATCATTGTAACTCACGGAATGCTCATGCGCCAGTTTGTGCCAAATGATAAGATTGATTTTTGCCAAGTGATTGAATGTGAGATAGAGATATAGAAAGAGGTTTATTATCGCAAAGAAAAAGGCGACATTTGTGTGTCAAAATTGTGAGTATAATTCCCCTAAGTATTTAGGGCACTGTCCAAACTGTGGGTCTTGGTCTTCTTTTGTTGAGGAGGTTGAGGTTGCAGAGGTCAAGAATGCGCGTGTGTCCTTGACGGGGGAGAAAAGACAGAAAGAAGAAATTTGCGACCGGCTTGCTGCTTGTATCTTCTCGTATCTTTGAGAAGCGTCGGGC
>NZ_JAWERU010000078.1:0-3239 GCF_032481935.1 Streptococcus sp. | reverse complement strand
CAAGTGTTTTTGTTTGTGTTGTTGTTGTGTTGTGGGTTGTTGTTTGAGAACTATATAGTGGACGCGAGCATCTTCTGGAATTTGCGTTGAATCAATGCTTTTGTGTTGGTTTGATTGTTGATTTTAGATTCTTATTTTTCTTGATTGTGTGTAAGTTATTAAGGGCACACGGTGGATGCCTTGGCATTAAGAGCCGATGAAGGACGTGTGAATCTGCGATAAGCCTCGGGGAGCCGATAACTGGGCTGTGATCCGAGGATTTCCGAATGGGGAAACCTGGCTCATCTTCATGGTGAGTTACCGCCAGCTGAATGTATAGGCTGGTTGGGGGGAACGCGGGGAAGTGAAACATCTCAGTACCCGCAGGAAGAGAAAATAAAGTAATGATTCTGTGAGTAGTGGCGAGCGAAAGCGGAAGAGACTAAACCTGTGGTGTGTGATAGCGGTTAGGCGTTGCATCATGGGGGTTGTGGGAGTCACAGTGGTAGTTCTAACTGGCTGCCGGCATGATGTTCAGGATGGTAGGTGAACGACTTGGAATGGTCGGCCGTAGAGGGTGAGAGTCCCGTAATCGAAATTGTTCTGTCCGTGGTGTGGCCACCCGAGTAGCACGGGGCTCGTGGAATCTCGTGTGAATCTGCCAGGACCACCTGGTAAGTCTAAATACTTCTTAGTGACCGATAGTGAATCAGTACCGTGAGGGAATGGTGAAAAGTACCCCGGGAGGGGAGTGAAATAGTACCTGAAACCGTGTGCTTACAAGCCGTTGGAGCCTTTTGGGGTGACAGCGTGCCTTTTGAAGAATGAGCCTGCGAGTTAGTGTTATGTCGCGAGGTTAACCCGTGTGGGGTATCCGTAGCGAAAGCGAGTCTGAATAGGGCGTTTGAGTGGCATGACCTAGACCCGAAGCGGAGTGATCTATCCATGGCCAGGTTGAAGCGACGGTAAGACGTCGTGGAGGACCGAACCCACTTCAGTTGAAAATGGAGGGGATGAGCTGTGGATAGGGGTGAAAGGCCAATCAAACTCTGTGATAGCTGGTTCTCCCCGAAATGCATTTAGGTGCAGCGTTACGTGTTTCTTGCCGGAGGTAGAGCTACTGGATGGCCGATGGGCCTTCACGGGTTACTGACGTCAGCTAAACTCCGAATGCCGGTAAGTGAGAGCGTAGCAGTGAGACAGTGGGGGATAAGCTTCATTGTCGAGAGGGAAACAGCCCAGACCACCAACTAAGGCCCCTAAGCGTGTGCTAAGTGGGAAAGGATGTGGAGTTGCTTAGACAACCAGGAGGTTGGCTTAGAAGCAGCCATCCTTGAAAGAGTGCGTAACAGCTCACTGGTCAAGTGATTCTGCGCCGATAATGTAGCGGGGCTCAAGTACACCGCCGAAGTTGTGGCAATGACCCTTTGGGGTTGTTGGGTAGGGGAGCGTCGTGTGGCCGTTGAAGCTGCGGTGTAAACCAGTGGTGGAGGCTATGCGAGTGAGAATGCAGGCATGAGTAGCGAAAGATGAGTGAGAAACTCATCCGCCGGATGATCAAGGGTTCCAGGGTCAAGTTAATCTGCCCTGGGTTAGTCGGGGCCTAAGGCGAGGCCGACAGGCGTAGTCGATGGATAACGGGTTGATATTCCCGTACCGGTGAAAAACCGCCCATACTGATATTGTGATGCTAACCATGCGAAGCATGATGTGCAGGCTTTTGTTTGTGTGTTGTGTGGGTTGTGGGACCCGATCTTTGGAGGTAAACGTGTTAACAGGTGTGACGCAGGAAGGTAGCCAAGCCACGCGATGGTTGTCGTGGTCTAAGCGTGTAGGGTTGTCGGTTGTTAAATGCGCCGGCTGTGTGCCTGAGACGTGATGGGACCCCGTTTTTGGGGGATTTGGTGATCCTATGCTGCCGAGAAAAGCATCGGCGTGAGGTTTTAGCCGCCCGTACCCTAAACCGACACAGGTGATCAGGTAGAGAATACTAAGGCGATCGAGAGAATCATGGTTAAGGAACTCGGCAAAATGCCCCCGTAACTTCGGGAGAAGGGGGACCTTGAGCGTGATGGGCACTTGCTGCCTGGAGCGTGTATGGGTCGCAGAGACCAGGGGGAAGCGACTGTTTATCAAAAACACAGGTCCGTGCGAAGTCGTAAGACGATGTATACGGACTGACTCCTGCCCGGTGCTGGAAGGTTAAGAGGATTGGTTAGCCTTTTTTGGGCGAAGCTGAGAATTTAAGCCCCAGTAAACGGCGGTGGTAACTATAACCATCCTAAGGTAGCGAAATTCCTTGTCGGGTAAGTTCCGACCTGCACGAATGGAGTAACGACTTCCCTACTGTCTCAACCATGAACTCGGCGAAATTGCAGTACGAGTAAAGATGCTCGTTTCGCGCAGCAGGACGGAAAGACCCCGTGACCTTTACTATAGTTTGGTATTGGTGTTTGGTTTGGCTTGTGTAGGATAGGTGGGAGACTGTGAAGCATGGACGCTAGTTTGTGTGGAGTCGTTGTTGAAATACCACTCTGGTCAATCTGGATGTCTAACTTCGGGCCATGATCTGGTTCAGGGACAGTGCCTGATGGGTAGTTTAACTGGGGCGGTTGCCTCCTAAAGTGTAACGGAGGCGCCCAAAGGTTCCCTCAGCCTGGTTGGCAATCAGGTGTTGAGTGTAAGTGCACAAGGGAGCTTGACTGTGAGACTGGCAGGTCGAGCAGGGACGAAAGTCGGGACTAGTGATCCGGCGGTACGTTGTGGAACGGCCGTCGCTCAACGGATAAAAGGTACCTCGGGGATAACAGGCTGATCTTGCCCAAGAGTCCATATCGACGGCATGGTTTGGCACCTCGATGTCGGCTCGTCGCATCCTGGGGCTGGAGTCGGTCCCAAGGGTTGGGCTGTTCGCCCATTAAAGCGGTACGCGAGCTGGGTTCAGAACGTCGTGAGACAGTTCGGTCCCTATCCGCTGCGCGCGTTGGAAATTTGAGAAAGGCTGTCCTTAGTACGAGAGGACCGGGACGGACGAACCTCTGGTATGTCAGTTGTACCGCCAGGTGCATGGCTGATTGGCTACGTTCGGGAGGGATAACCGCTGAAAGCATCTAAGCGGGAAGCCTGTTTCGAGATGAGATTTCCTGGCACTTTGGTGTGTGAGGCTCCTTATAGATGATGAGGTTGATAGGCCGGGTATGGAAGCGGGGACTGAAGACTCGTGGAGTTGACTGGTACTAATAGGCCGAAGGCTTACTTTT
>NZ_JAWERU010000077.1:0-3502 GCF_032481935.1 Streptococcus sp. | reverse complement strand
ATTTTCTAATAGAGTTAGATCATTCTCTAGTTCCATCTTATATTTGAGATAAGGATTACCTGTTGCTAGTGCCTTAAAATCAGAAGCTGTCATAGTCTGTTCATCAATGTCTTCCGCAGCACGAATCGGTTCCTTAGAAGTCATAATCTGCTTAATATAACGGAGTTTGTTCTCCTGAGTTGCCCATAGATAATTATCAAATGAACCTTTTGTAATGTAGTGGTAAATATCCACTTCCTTGTTTTCATTTCCCTGTCGGATAATACGTCCATTGCGTTGCTGAATGTCACTTGGTCTCCAAGGGACATCCAGATGATGAACTGCTTTCATCTTGCTCTGAACATTTAAACCTGTTCCTCCTTTTTCGGTTGAGGCAAGGAGAATCCGCACCTCTCCTGCATTGACCTTTCGAGATAAGCTATTCTTCTTTTCATCACTATTGGCATCATGTACAAAGGCAATCTCCTTACTAGGGATTCCTCTATCAACTAATAAAGCCTTAATCTCAGAATAGACATCAAAGCCATTGTCCTTTTTCTTAGGTGTGCCAATATCTGAAAAAATCATCTGAGTAGCCTTATTTCCCATTCCCTCACGATAAATTCTTTCAACATTATCCACTACCTGAAGCAGTTTATGATTGTCTGCTAGACTATAACTAGAGTCCAATAAACGCATATCAATTGCTAGTTTCCGTGCCTCACCTGTTATCTTTAACATGTTATCCTGACTCGGATCAACTGTTCCACATTTGACCATATCTGACCTCATAACTAATTCTTCTAGATAGAGTTTCTGTTTTTCAGTTAACTCACTCTCAATAGGGATAATATGAGCTTCTGGAACAGGTAAATCCAACATATCTTGTGTTTGAATGTCGGCTGTTTCTTTATAGATTTTCATCAACTCAGGTAGATTGACAAACTTTTTAAATCGTTTCTTAGGTTGGTACTTATCCCCTGTAGGAGCTAATTCCATAGAGTTTTGAATTTCTCCAAAAGCACCTACCCAAGAGTCAAAATAATCAACTTGATAGCGTTTTAAGATATCGGGTTGAATGTAGTTCATCATAGTATATAACTCACTAATAGAATTGGAGACAGGTGTTCCTGTCGCAAAGACAATATTTTTAAAATCATGTTCTTCCTGAATCTTTCGAACCTTCATTTCCATATCCACGTTCTTCTTAGAGGTTGTATTGGTAATCCCTGCTACATTCCCAAGTCCAGTAATCGGACGAATATTTTTAAAGTGATGTGCTTCATCCACAAAGAGAAAATCAATTCCTAAGTTCTCAAAATCAATAAAGCTATCACGATTAAAGCGTTGCAGTTCTTCCAATTGTTTCTCTAGACCACTTATTGATTGCTCTGCTTCTTTAACGGTATACTTATTTTCAGAATGTGTTTTAATCTCTCGTAGTTCATTAAGTTTATCCTCGATATAATTCATCTGTCTTTCCTTACTGACAGGGATTTTTTCAAATTGAGAATCCCCAATGACAATGGCATCGTAATCTCCTGTAATAATACGTGACACAAATTGTTTTCTTCTCGCCTTCACAAAATCTTTCTTAGTGGTCACAAAGACCTTTTTAGTAGGGAAAAATTTCATGATTTCTTGACCAAATTGAGCAGACAAACTAGAAGGTACTACATACAAGGGCTTATGAACCATCCCCAACTCCTTTAATTTAAACCCAGCACCAAGCATGGTCAAGGTCTTTCCTGAACCTACCTCATGAGCTAACAAGGCTCTTTTTTCTTCTACGATTCTTTGAATGGCATTCTCTTGGTGAGGACGAAGACTGATGTTTTGTGCCAAGCCATCAATGACTAAATGGCTACCATCATACTCTCGACTAACCGTCCGATTATAAAGACGATTATAGCTTTCCTCAATGACTTGTTGGACTTCTGGATACCGTGAGACAAATTCTTGAAAGAGCTCTTGTAAATGCTGCTCTTTTGCTCTTAGAACAGAGGTTTTTTCCAAATCTGTGATGGTCTTTTTCTTTTCTCCTTCCGTAACAGTCATAGTAATCGTCGGTTGGTTTGAATTTAGTAAATTCTCAAAAATCTTTCTTCCTGTATCATAACGTGACCCACTGACTCCAAGACTACTATCTTTGGCACTTGGATAGCGATAAGCAAATGATGTCCTTAAATGAACCTGGCCATCGACAGGATTCACTTCAATGACTTGTTCAACATCTGGCGAAGACAGTTCAAATTCACGATTGGTGAAACATTCAAAGGCAAATTTACCATAAACAGATTGAGGAATCCAACGTGACCCTATTTTGAACTCAATATCTGCCAGATGAATCCGTGGAGGGCGAACAGATTCTAACAAATCTAAAGCATGGTTCCAATCATATTCTTGGTTGTTTTCCTCTACTAATAGTTGAACTACTTCTATCTTGTTGAGAATATCTCCTGATAAAAACTGGTTCTTAGAAAGGTATTTTCTTTCCCCTCTTAAATAGCTTTCTGGATCCATTAAAATCTGGTCACCTAACTCATCTAAAATAGCAGCTTGGCTATGTTCGGGATAAATGGATACCATATAGTCTAAATCAACTCCTCTACCATCCGATAAACTGGAGTTTAAGGCATCTAGAGCTGTTGAAACTCTTGCAATCACTCTCTCCGGCCTAACCAATGCTTTCTCAAAAGCTAAAGATTTTTTATATTTTACTTTCTGATCTTTAGAATCGATGTATTCATCTTCTAAACTTGCTAGTAAAGAATACTTATCGTCACTATCAAATAAGTTCCGATTGATTGAGGCATTCAAGTATCCAAATTGACTTACAAAGCGGTCATAGTCATGATTCAATTTGCCAAGCAATTCCTGAAAATCAGCCCGACTATAATCTGGATGGCGTTGAATTTCAATTAAGGCTTGATAGGTCTCTCTCAAATCAACCATGCTCTTAATACGACTAATGTCCTTATCCGATAAGGGACTTTCATAAAAGACAGTTTTTTTGAACAGTCCCTTATATTTCCCTCTTTTACTCGCTTCTTCTGACTTGTATACATCTAGTGCTTCCTCATCTGTCAAATGAAGTTGCACGAATCGATCTATTTTATGTTCAGACAAAGAACTGTCCCAAGCTTTAAAATCTCCCTTCTCATCTACATAATAACTAATTTCGTCTACTTTTGAACTTTTCCGAATGCCATGCGTATCTCGATAATAAATTTGATTTCCCTCATATCCAAAAGAATAGAGCGCTAAGTCCTCACGTATACGACTTGGGATAGAATTATCCACTTCTTCTTGGATAAAAACAGGTGCTTTCAAAGAATTGTCAATTTGTTTAGGTGCTTCCACATTCTCTAATGCTTTCATTATGTCAGTAGCTAATGTTTCTGATACTCCCTTAACATTGAGAGTTCCTCCATTAAAATTACGTACCTCATATTCACCCAAAACTTGTGTATTGTATTTCCCATCAAAATAAGGATTGATCCAGACACGCTTATCCTCCTCA
>NZ_JAWERU010000076.1:0-5741 GCF_032481935.1 Streptococcus sp. | reverse complement strand
AGGTAAAGTTGTTGAAACTGTAACGAACGATGCATCTGGAAACGTTAAGTTCTCAGCTATCGAATTCAAGAAAGAACAAGCAGGCGTTCACAACTACACTGTTGAAGAAGTGAAAGGTACTGATGGAACTGTTACTTATGATGAGATGAAAGCAGTAGTAACTGTAGAAGTTAAACATGACGGAACAGCGAAAGCTCTCATCACTAACGTAACTGATCCAGCAGACAAAGAGTTCAACAACAAGGTTACTCCACCAGAAACTCCTGAGTTCAATCCAGAGAAATATATTCTTAATGAAGAGAAATTCGATATCACTGGAAATAAACTCCTTGATGATGATAAAGAGTTGACTGATAAAGTAGCTGATACCAACAAAGATCCATACGTGGACAAAGTTGATAATAATGAAAAGCAAAATATCAATACTCAAACACTCCATAAGGGTGATAAGGTTGTTTACCAAGTATGGTTAGATACAACTAAATTCACTGAAGCTCACAATATTCAATCTGTTGGTATTACAGATAAATATGATAGCGAAAACTTGGATGTTAACGTATCTGAAATTAAGGCTTATGATTCAGTAACTGGTGAAGATGTAACAGCTAAGTTTGATATCTCAATTGTGGATGGTGTCATTACTGCTACATCTAAGGCTGACTTGACTAAGTCACTTGGAGATGCAGAAAATACTCAAGTAATCGACACTGCTAAATTAGCATTTGGACGTTACTACAAGTTTGATATTCCAGCACGTATCAAGGGAACTGCTAAAGAAGGTGTAGATATTGAAAATACAGCTTCTCAAATTGTTCACCAATATGATCCAACTAAGAAATCAGTTGAAAAACCAGAAAAACCAACTGAAAAACGTGTTGTTAATATTCCAGTGAAAGTTGAATTCAACTTCACGAAGAAATTGGAAGGTCGTGCGTTGAAAGCTGGTGAATTCAGCTTCGTATTGAAAGACAAAGATGGTAACGTGATTGAAACCGTAAGTAATGATGCTGAAGGTAAGATCAAGTTCTCAGCTCTTGAATTCAAACGTGGTCAAGAAGGTACTTATATCTATCATGTAGAAGAAGTGAAGGGTACAGAGGCTGGAGTTGAGTACGATAAGATGGTAGCGACTGTTGGAGTTACTGTAACTAAGGATGGTAAAGTGTTGACTCTTACTTCACAAATGCCTGAAGATACTGAGTTTAACAACAAGGTAACACCACCAACACCACCAACACCACCAACACCACCAACACCACCAACACCACCAACACCACCAACACCACCAACACCGCCAACACCGCCAACACCGCCAACACCGCCAACACCACCAACACCACCAACACCAGTAACACCACCAACACCAGAAAAACCTAAAGGTCCTGAGTTGCCAAACACTGGTGAACAATCTAAATCTGGAATTGCTGTACTTGGTGCTGCACTTGGTCTTGTAGGTCTAGGTTTGGTTGCGAAACGCAAAAAAGAAGATGAAGCTTAATATTTCTAGTTTTCTAGAATGATTCAAGATTTATCTTTGAGTATCTAAACCAAAGATATTCTAAAGTTGGTTATACATTTATTAAATAAGTGTATGTAATCGCAAGAAGAGAGGTTAATACCTCTCTTTTTGTTTTTATAATTTATTTAAGAAAACGAAAACTTTGAATAAGTATAAATCTTTAAAATTAATTAAACAAATGGTCAGTAATTGTACATTTTTTTAAATAAGTATGGTATAATTTGATTGGATAATCAAATGTTTTCTAATCGTAAAGGAGGTTATTATGAAGCATAAATTGTCTAAATGTTTAACATTTTTTTTAATGTTTTTGCTAATAGGCTTATCAATAGTTAAATTATCAAAAACAGTTCAAGCGGATTCGGTGACGGGTTATAATCTTGATACTAAGATTATTCATGAGAGATCTGGCCTTGAATTGAGTGATAATGTGGAAGTTATTGCTGGGGAACGTTTAATCGCAACTTATCAATTAACTTTTCCAGATAATCAGAATATCTCTGAGAATGATCAATTGATTTTAGATATTCCTAGAGAGCTCAGATTGATTACAAATTTGACCTTTGAAGTTACAAATAGTAAGGGTACGAAGGTTGGTGTTGCTCATACAGATCCTAGTACAGGAAAAGTTACGGTAACTTTTACAGATTATTTTTCTAAGAGACCTGAGAATAAAGAGCTTTCTTTACAGTTTAATTTAACGATTAATCGAGAAGTCGTTAAGGAGAGTCAACCAGTTACTGTTACCATTGGTCATAAGACTTATAGCTTCAAGTACAAACAAGATAGTGGTGAAGCAGGCGACTATGAGATGAAATACGGTTATCAAGATGATACAGATCCAAGTATTATTAAGTGGCGTATTCTCTTGAATGCCAATCAAGATATGATTCGTGGAATGACAATTACGGATACTTTTGGTAATGGACAAACCTTAATTCCTGAATCATTTAGAGCTGTTCGTTATGATACACAACCTACAAAAATTCGTAATGAGGCTCATATTCTCACGTTAGAGCCATCAGATAATTTTTCAAACAAGGCAGTATTCACTAAAAATGCTCAAGGAGGAATCACAGGCTTTACGATTCCATTAGGAGATAACTATCATTGGGCAATGTATATTGAATACTCTACTAAATTACCAGATGGAGTTCCTGCAGGTTCATTAGTATCGAATAATTTGGCATGGTCTGCCACAAATTTTAAGACACGTAGTATGGTACGTGAAGTCCGTCTAGAGTCAGGATCAGGTTTTGGTAACGCTGAAAAATCAGAAACAGTTATCTTAAAGGCTCACAAAACTTTAAAAGGGAAAACACTAGAAAAAGATCAGTTTAACTTTGCACTTTATGATGCTGCAAACCCTAGTGAACCTCTTCAAATTGTAAAAAATGCTGAAGATGGAAGTGTAACCTTCAATGCTATTAAGTATAAAAAAGAAGGAGTTTACAACTATATCATTCGTGAAGTTCTTCCTGAAAGCACTGATAATTACGATTATGATAGCCATGAACTAAAGGTTACTGTAACAGTAACGGATGATGATGGTATCAAAATGGGAACAGTGTCTTACGGTGAAGAGGAAACTACATTTACCAATATTTACCGAGGAACTACAAGTATAAAAGGTAAGAAAATATGGGATGATGCTGATAATAAAGCTGGCATCCGTCCCGATGTTATAACTGTTCGTCTCTTGGCTAATGGTAAAGAAGTAGCAAGTAAATCAGTAAAATCAGAAGAGAATTGGAACTTTATCTTTGAGCAGCTACCTAAAAATGATGCTGAAGGAAATACAATTGTTTATACTGTAGCAGAAGATAAAGTTGCAGGATATACGACTGTTATTGATCAGAAAAACTATATTATCACTAATACACATGTCCCTAATATTCCTGATATTCCTGAAATGACAGAATTAAAAATCAGCAAGCTTTGGGAGGATGCTGATAATAAAGCAGAAAAACGCCCAAATAGCATTAAGGTACAACTCCATGCTGATGGAAGTAAAGTAGGGCAAGAAGTTATTTTAAACGAAGATAATAATTGGACTCATACTTTTACAAATCTTCCGAAATATATAGCAGGAAAAATGATTAGCTATACAATTAGTGAAGTCAATGTTCCTGAGGGATATGTATCAAAAACAGTTCGAGAAAACGAAACGAACCTAGTCTTGATTAACACTTATCAACCACCAGTGCCTCCAGGTCCAGTAACACCTCCAGGTCCAGTAACGCCTTCCAGTAACGCCTCCAGGTCCAGTAACGCCTCCAGGTCCAGTAACACCTCCAGGTCCAGTAACGCCTCCAGGTCCAGTAACGCCTCCAGGTCCAGTAACGCCTCCAAGCCCAGTAACGCCTCCAAGCCCAGTAACACCTCCAGCACCAGTAACATCGTCAACGCCTGAAAAGAAAAAGGATAATGAGTTACCGAAAACAGGTGAACAGAAAACTACAGTCTTAATCGTTTTAGGAGTAGCACTTGGTTTAGTTGGATTAAGTTTGGTTGCCAAACGTAAAAAATAATATAAGAAAAAGAAACATTTTCCAAAATATAATCAGGAAGTGTTTCTGATAGATGATTTAAGAGAGGACGTCAAACTCCTCTCTTTTTTAGAGTAGGTAGACCTATCAATTGATTTCTTTAGTATATTTATATTTTCAACAAAAATAAACCGTTTTCACTTGACAAAAATTGGTCTATACCATATAATAAAATAAAGAATATGGAGGACAAAATTATGAAAGTTATTCAAGTGGAAAATCCAATTGAAGGTGGAAAAGTTGCTTTTGATATCTTAAAAGAAAAATTGGAAAACGGTGCACAAACATTGGGACTTGCAACAGGAAGTAGCCCTCTGGAGTTTTACCAACAAATCGTTGAGAGCGATCTTGATTTTTCAAATCTTACAAGTGTGAACTTGGATGAGTACGTAGGTCTTGATGGGGACAATCCTCAATCATATCGTTACTTCATGCAAGAAAATCTTTTCAATAAGAAACCATTTAAAGAAAGCTTCTTGCCACGTGGTGTCAAGGATAATGCAGAAGCAGAAGTAGAACGCTACAACCAAATTCTTGCTGACCATCCAGTTGACCTACAAATCTTAGGAATTGGTCGCAATGGTCATATTGGCTTTAATGAACCAGGCACACCATTTGACAGTCAAACTCATCTTGTAGAACTTGACCAGTCTACTATCGAAGCTAACGCACGTTTCTTTGAGAAGATTGAAGATGTTCCAACTCAAGCTATTTCAATGGGGATTAAAAACATTTTGGATGCTAAGTCTATCCTTCTATTTGCTTATGGGGAATCAAAAGCAGAAGCTATCGCTGGAACTGTTGAAGGCCCTGTGACAGAAAGTCTACCGGCAAGTAGCCTACAAAACCATCCAGATGTGACCATTATCGCAGATGCAGCAGCACTCAGCTTGTTAAAGAAATAAAATTTTTATCATTAAAGACCATTCGATCCTATGGATTGGGTGGTTTTTTGGTCTGGATATGTTCAAAAATGAATACAGTTTTTCTGAAAGTGGTACAATAGTTCTGATAGTAGGGTGTATGATAGATTTTCCCTTGAAAAGAAGAATATATAATCTTCATTTTTTGAGAATTATCAATTCTTGAAAAAGAAATGTTATAGGTATTGATATGAAGAAGACAAATTTGATTGTTCTGCACTTTCTGCTTTTTGTCAGTATTTAGCAAAGATAGAAGCTATCAGTTTAGCTCAACTAAAGGATTTACATTTTATTCAAGAGCAGATACTTAAACATCTTGTCTGGCATTTTGATAGTCAGGATCTGTATATCATTTCTGATTTACTGTCAGATTATGGGGAATATCTAGATTCCATTGAGTGTGAAATAAATGAATTATTTGGCCGTCTGGAATGAATTTTATAAGTGGGGAACTAGGTTAGGTGTAAGGTGTAAATTTTGTAAAATTTAAATTGAATGATTTGGGGGAATTTCATTTTTTTCTTGACAATTTTCTTTATTCCGTGTAAAATAGAATAGATCTTGAACTTGAAGGGAGTGAAAAAAATGTCTAAAACAGTAGTACGTAAGAATGAATCTCTTGACGATGCTCTTCGTCGTTTCAAACGTGCAGTTACTAAAGCTGGTACTCTTCAAGAAACACGCAAACGTGAATTCTATGAAAAACCTTCTGTAAAACGTAAACGTAAATCAGAAGCAGCTCGTAAACGT
>NZ_JAWERU010000075.1:0-3900 GCF_032481935.1 Streptococcus sp. | reverse complement strand
AATTCTATTACATTCCCATAACTTGATGCATAGGGATATTCTGTTTTAGTTTCCTTATTTTTTTCAGGCATTCTAATCTTCGTTTCAGCTTTTATCTGACCATCATCTTTAACAAAGAATCTCATATCTCCTGCAAAAGCTAATCCATCCACAATATCATTAATATTAGCGTATAAATCAAATGTCATCGTTTTTGAGTGGGAATCATACTTGGTCGTTTTGATTTCTATCGATTTATAATTATTGCCATAATATACCTTGGCATTTTTAGAAACATTACTTATCTTTCCAAGAATTTCAAAGTGTCCATCTTTAGACGGGCTTAAAATACCATAAATTTTTGATTTGATTTCGTCAAGTTTTTCAGTTTCATATTGTAAGGCACTACCATCGTCATAAGCAATGATATTTCCCTTATCATCGTATTTATAATCGTATTCCTCCGTTCTCTTACCAGTTTCACTTGTAAAGTCATCAACTTCTCTAAATTTCTTTTTAATGAGTTTCTTTAAGTCTTTACTTTCAAAATCTCTAATTGTTGAAATAGTTTTATGAATAGTCAAGCTAGATTTTTCTTCGATAGCTTCTTCATTTTCATGATGATGATGTTCTACCTCAGTTGTATCTTTTTTAAGACTATCCTCTTTTCTATTTTCTAAATTTTTAAATTTAGATTCGGCAATCTCTCCAAGCTTTTGATATTTAGATGAATCCTGATCAGGATCTACTAGATAATAGGAAATCATCCCCTTTTCATCAGCATGATCAGCAAATTTAATTCTATGAATCTTTGTGAAATTGCTAGAACCATCTAATGCAATGACTTCAATGATTTTTCCTCTTAAATCTCCTGCACCATTAATTTCATAAATGGTATTTCCGTCTTTGTCAAGTTTTCTATTTCTTCCTTGACCCTCACCTGCGTAAGTTACTTCAAGATTTTTCTCAACTTCTCCATCTTCATTAACAAGAGCGGCTCCTGCATACCAAACTTCGTTGGCAATCTCGTCAAATTTTTCAGGATGTTCTTTTTGATCTCTCGCAAATAGAGTTTCATTCTTATACCGATCTTTTACTCTATGATAAGTATCCTTTGTAATCAACTTAATTTTTTCGGGATTTGAAAAATCAACCGAAACAATCTTAGGTGCTGTGTTATCAATTTTTACAGGAATATAGGAAACCTGCCATGGATAATCTTTAGTTAATCTATATTTAAATTTATAGAAATATTGACCTTCTGCAATTGGTTCAAATTGACCTCTTATCCTAGTAGCTGGATCTTGGTTATCGTTACTCTCTGGTGCATTTTCTTCTCTACCTCTAGGGTTATAAATGAGTCCATCCCATTTCAAGTCACCCCAAACTTTTAATTTAGAAGATTTGATTCCCTTTGCATCATTTCTCTTAGAGTTTAAAATTCCTTTAATAAAGTGTTCTCTAGAAATGACTTTTAAGTCGATTTGATTTTCTCCCTCTTTATTTGTATTTACTATTGAAATCAATCCTTCTTCTGCACTTCTTAATACAAGTGGAGAAGGGGTTAATCCTCTCTCAAGTTGAGCATCTTGAGGATTTCCATTTGAATCTAAAGGATAAATTTTAGCAATATTAGAACCACTTGATGATGGTGCGTTGATCCCTTCGTTATTGAAAGCAAACAATTCTGGATTTTGATCTAGGGATGTTGTATTTTTATCTTTTCTATTTTGTATAACTCCTGCTGGATTAAATTTATCTATACCATGTTCTCCACCAATCCCCTTATTTAAGGTTCCTGGAATTTTTGGTTTACCATCATCATCATAACCTTCCATTGTTTTTGATTTTGAACCTTCTTCCCAGGCCCATTTATCAAGGATTGGTTCCTGGTTCCAATTCCCAGCAAATCCCATTAGAGGCATCGACAAAGAAGGTTGGAAATTTGTTTTCTTCCCATTGGAGTTTAGAGCTTCCATTTCTTCCACTGACTCAAAATGAATAAATGATTCTACAAATTTATTTTTGTTTTTAGCCTCTCCAACATTTATAACCGCATTTAAATCAAAGCTAGAATTTGGGCCTATAGTGAAAGTGTCATGCTCAAATGTAATATTTGCATCTTTTACTTTCTCTGGGTGAATTTCTGGAACAATTTGCTTCCCATCTGGAGATTTTTCATCTTTGTATGTTTCATCCAGTTTGAGTCTATCAGTTAGAGCATCTGTAGTTACCGCTGATGCTGAAACTTTAAAGGTTAAAGGTCTGTTTGATGTATTGTGAAGCTTAATTGTAAAGTATTTTTTATCTCCTTTTATTTCTTTAAGAGAAATAGAACCATAAGAGTTTACCAAACCTTTAGAATCTGTGTTTTTGAAAGTAGCTACAACTTCATTTCTCAAAGCATTGGCAACATTAATTAGACCTGCTCCCTGTTGTCTAGGTGATGCAAAGTATTGACTTTTTTCTTTCCAAGAAGTCGCATCCATCATAGGGCGTGCAGTATTTTGTAGGGCAATTTTTGTAAGACTTGTAAGATCTATTTTGTCATCTCCCTTAAGATTTTTCAACACAGGTCTTTCAAGCATTTCCTTTAACTTGGGTCTAATCAAAACAGTAGAAGCTGCTACGATTGGAGTTGCCATACTAGTCCCTGACATATAGCCATAAGTTGATTTACCATTAATGACATTAAGAGTAGATTTAATATTTTTACCTGGTGCTGAGACATCAGGCTTTAAAAGTAAATCTATTCTTGGCCCCCAAGATGTGGATCCTGCTGGTACTATGATATCTTCTTTATACAGTTCTTTGTCTGTGTCAGATGCAAACTTAAAGTCAATCTCTTTTTCGTCACCTACATTCGGTTTATTAGAATTATAGCTTGCCATATCAATTGGATAGTATTGCTCCAATTTATCTTTAAAATCATCCTTATTATTTCTTTTGACTTCAGTTTTTTTATCAGGGTTAATCATGTTCCATAACTTTACACCATCATCTCCTGAAATTGAGAAAACTTGACTAGTAGTTCCTTCATCCTCCTCATATCCCATAGCTGGGAGCTCTGTCCAATTATCTCTATTGTAGTAATTTACAGTATTTACAACCATAATGGCGCGTGCACCCTTATCCGTTGCTCGTTTAAAAGCATTTTTTAAATCCTTTGTATAAATTCTATCCATTACTGCAATTTTGCCCTTAAGATCCAATCCTATCAAATCTTGGTCTTGACCTTTGCCTATATATACAAATTTCAATTTACTAGGAGCTTTTGAACCATCTTCGTTTGTTATGATTTGATTCTTATCGAAAAAGGCCCCTATATTTCTGTATTTAAAACTTTCTCCTCCAATCTTAACTTTATCAAACTCAACTGTTTGATTTTTAGCAGAAGCAACTGCTATCGCATCTTCATGTGCTGCAGTTCGTGTTACATTTCTAGTGTCGGTCATTTTCAGATTATTATTTGCCACCAAATCCCATGAAGAACTTGAAGCAGAAGTTGCATAGTTACCCGTAGCTACAACCATTGGAATGCCTGCTTTTCTTAATGCTCTAATAGCTTGCCAATATTTCTCACCTACAAGACCTGTTCCTGTAAAGCCAGATGATACCGAAACAACATCGACATTGTGTTTGAGCGAATCTTCAATAGCATGAAACATTGTTTCATCCCCTGCGAACCCAGATCCTGCGTCAGAGTACATTTTATAAGAGAAGATCTGTGCATTAGGCGCAATTCCATCTATTCCGTTAAAGTTTTTAATATCTTTTTCAGTATCATTTCCTGCAAGAATCCCTGCAATATGCATCCCATGTGGATCAAAATAATCGCTTCCATCATCAGCTTTTTCTACAGTAATTTTACCACCATTATAATAATTGAAAGCATGAGGGATTTTATCACTCAACCAGAAA
>NZ_JAWERU010000074.1:0-3901 GCF_032481935.1 Streptococcus sp. | reverse complement strand
CAAACTTCTTGCAGACTCAGAATTGCGTTATCCGTATGAGGGTTCAAAGACATTGATGTATGCATTCGACAGATTTGAGGATATGGATTTGATTACTGAACTACTGAAAGGTATGTATGCGGAACTGCCAGAAAAGAAACCCAAGAAAGCCAAATGAGACAAACAAGCTTCAGTTTGTTGAACTTAGCAAGGTATAAGTTTCTATGAGATGAAGCCTATAAAATTTGTACGGATACTGTAGGGTAAGAAAAGAAATCTTCCTCTATACTAAAATAAACCAAAAGAAAGGGGGAATCAAAATGAATATTATTAAGTCGTTTAACAATACGATTGATTATCTTGAAACAGTTCTTGATGATGAAATTGACGAAAAGAAAGTAACTCAGTTATCCGGATACTCTTATTCTATGTTCAGCCGCTTGTTCTCTATTCTAACCGAAACAACGCTATCAGAATATATAAGAAGCAGAAGATTGACGGAAGCAGCCGTTATATTAAGAAATACGGATGAAAAAATTATTGATGTTGCTTTCAAATTCGGATACGAGTCATCGGATTCATTTGGAACTGCTTTTAAGAATTTTCATGGATTTACTCCTTCAGAGGTGAGAAACGGGAAACCATTTAATTAGTTTCACGGGTGCAATTAGCACTAAGTGTAAGAGGAGGAAGAAGCATGAATATTACAATTCAAAAGAAAAAAGCATTTACAGTTGCAGGAATCAATGAACAAAACATCAATTCATCATTATGTCCGAGTATTTGGGATAAGCTATATGAAAAATATAGACACGATGAACTTGCAAGTTTAGGAAGCGGTCAAAGTATGGGCGTTTGCCATGATGTGGAAAATCCAAGCACAATAAATTATATGGCTGGTTATATCGTTAATGATGTAGACAAAGCCACAAGTATGGGCTTAGATGTTTTGGAAGTGGAAGAAGCAGAATATGCAGTTGTAAAATTAGTAGGAAGTGTTCCGGAGTGCATTCATAACGGGTGGAAATATGCAATGGAAGTATTCTTCCCTGAGCATGGCTATATTCATTCAGGAAAATCTGACTTTGAATATTACTATGAAGGTGATATGCACAGCAAAGACTACAAAATGGAACTTTGGATTCCAATAACTAAAGCTTAAAAACCAGCTTGTTGAGCTGGAAAATTCCAGTTTGTCGAGGTAATACCTTTTAACGATAACCTCAAGCTATCGTTAAATAGTTTAGTGGATATGTTTCCGCATACAACTCAACTACTTGACATACTTGGTGTTCACTCGTTCCATGTCGAATGTGTAGGATTGTTGGTGAAATCGTAAAAACTTTCATCTGAAACAATTTTATAAGCAGTTGGAATTTAAGGAGAGAAAAATGACTTTAGAAACGGAGAGATTGATTCTTCGCCCATGGGAAGAAAGAGATGCCAATGATTTATTTCAATATGCCAGTAATCCAGAGGTTGGTCCGATTGCAGGTTGGCCTGTACATACCAGTGTTGAAAACAGTAGGGAGATTATAAAAAATTATTTTTCAGCACCTGAAATATACGCCATCGTTTTAAAAGAAACCATGCAGCCAGTGGGTAGCATAGGATTGATGATCGGCTCTGAAAGTGATAAAGCTATTCCTGATACTGAGGCGGAGATTGGTTACTGGATAGGAGTTCCGTATTGGGGTCAGGGGCTTATACCAGAAGCAGTTCGTGAGATAATGAGACTTGGATTTGATGACTTGAATCTGGAGAAATTGTGGTGCGGTTATTTTGACGGCAATACAAAGTCACAGAAGGTTCAGGAGAAATGTGGCTTCCGTTATCATCATACAAAAGAGAAGGTTCCATGCGCATTGGAAGGTGTTCTTCGTACAGAACATATAACCTGTTTCTCAAAGGCAGAGTGGATTTTATTTAAGTAGGGAATAGCTGTCGTAGAGTGGAGAGGGAATCTTATAAGTCCGAACCGCTAAGTGTGTTTCTCTGCTCTTAAAAGAGAAAGAAAGGGATAATGAAATGCGTGAAGGCAAGGCTTTTAAAGTAGGAAATATCTAGTAATATATCTAGAAGACAAATTCATTACTTACTAAGTTGATTTGTGAGTTTAAAACAAATTATCTAATATAGCTACCTAGGGTGGAAAAAAGATGATATGGAATAAGGAATATTTTTCAAAAATTGAATTTATTATTTATTGTGGTTGCGAAATTATTGGTTATTTTGAGTGCAATCTGATGAATTATGAACTGTCCTACCAAGAGTGTGGGAATACTGGAATGATCGTTTTTGAACATAGTCAGAAACTATCCGAAAAAGCTTTATCTAAACTCATGAAATATACGCGACTTATTGATTTTGAGAAATATAGAAAGGGGAACAATTCAAATAAGAATGATATAGTTATTGGTTATAGAGATACATTTTCAATAACTTTTAAGGGCTATAGTCAAGATGGACAAGCTTTATTGATATATAATATGAACTATGTTTACAAGGATTGGTACAATAATCCCGTTGATAGCTTATACAGTTTTATAAGTGATACCTATTTTTCAGACTTTCAAAATAATAGATGTTATATTGCTCAAGGTCTGATGGCTGGTGTGCTTCCGTTTTAGGTATAATAGGAAGATGTAGTACATAGTGGAATCAAAAAAGTTATTGAATTATAATTTGATTAGATGGATACCTATAAAATGTATGAACTTCGATAATAGATGATTTTAAAACTATAGTTGATGGTCAAATTCCCGAAATCTTATAAGGAGGAATCTTATGCTAGGAGCAATAGTTGGAGATATTGTTGGTTCTGTTTACGAATGGGACAATATTAAAACGAAAGATTTTCCATTATTTCGTGATGATTGTTTTTTCACTGATGATACGGTTATGACCTGTGCTGTTGCAGAAGCCATTATGAATGGCGGTCAGAAGGATAACTTTATTGACGCCATGAAGAAATATGGTAGGATGTATCCTGATGCAGGTTACGGTGCAAGATTTAGTAATTGGGTTGAGGGTAACGATCGAGAACCATATAATAGTTTTGGAAATGGTTCTGCCATGCGTGTTTCTCCCTGTGCTTGGGTCATGGATTGTAGTTTCTGTGCCAGAACAGGAGCCTGGCCTTCTAGAAGATTTCTCGCACGACTTTCTGCAGAGGTGACTCATAACCATCCAGAGGGTGTCAAGGGAGCTATGGCGACCGCTGATGCTATCTTTATGTGTCGATTTTACTTTGGAGGTTACTGTGGGGATTATGAACAACCAATCAATGATAACCCTATAGAGTGCAAGAGACGCATCAAGGAACACATAGAGCAAGAGTATGGGTATAACCTTTCTCAATCACTAGATGAAATTCGTCCTACGTATCGTTTCAATGAAACGTGTCAGGATACAGTTCCTCAGGCAATCATTGCCTTTCTAGAAAGTACAGATTTTGAAGATGCGATTCGAAATGCGATTTCCCTTGGTGGGGATAGTGATACTCTTGCTGCCATCACAGGAAGTATAGCAGAGGCAGCTTATGGAATTCCTGATTGGATTAAGGAAAAGGTCTATACATATCTAGATGAGCCTTTAAAAGATGTGCTTAGACGGTGGGAGAAAGAAGTTTCAATATCATAATGGAGACTAGCCAGTCAATATCAAACTATGAAAGATAAGGTTAAGGAAGTTGAGCAAATCCTCGGGTAAAGAGTTATCGTCTTACGAGAAGAAAAGTTGGAAACAAACTTAACAAAGACATGAGCTTGACCACTGAAAAATAGCAAAGCGACGAGATAAGAAACAATCTCGTCGCTTTTTCTGGCTCTTTGTCAACTGTAGTGGGTTGAATAAAAGCTAACATCTGGAGAGGACAATCGTTGTCCTCTCCATTTTTATATTCAGAGCGATGAAAATTCGT
>NZ_JAWERU010000073.1:0-3914 GCF_032481935.1 Streptococcus sp. | reverse complement strand
GAACTTACCCTGACACGGATTTCCACTGGTTTTTACGATTTTTATCAGACTAACTTCCACTTTTATTGGCGATGGAAGTTAGTTTGGGAATTTAGCATTATTTTGGGGATTAAAATCCTTATTTTCCCTGATAAACTAGGCTATTGTTACTAACCAAATTTTTAAAGATTTTTTTAGAAAAAAATAAGTTAAAAAGCCTACCTCAAAGTAGACTTAATAATAATCTTTGAAAGACAAGAAAGCCGCTCTTTCTCCATCAATCATATAGATTAAGCGATTTTCTGCGTCAATACGACGCGACCAAGCTCCTTGGTACTCATACTTGAGCGGTTCTGGTTTTCCTACGCCTGTGAAAGGATCGCGTTGAATATCCTTGATTAGTTTGTTGATTCTTTTTAGCGTTTTCTTGTCTTGAGTTTGCCAGTAGCAATAATCCGCCCAGGCATCTTCTGTAAACTTGAGTAGCATCCATCACTCCTCAATCACATGAACCTGAGTATGTCCTGCACGAACTTGGGACATTCCTCGCAAGACCTTGTCAGAAAGCTCCTTATTCTGAGCAATTCTCACGGTTTCTTGAATACTATCCCACTCACTCTTTGAAAGGACGACAATATCCTCGTCAGGATTTTTGTTGACCACTGTCAAAGGTTCAAACTCATCGTTTACCTTCTTCATATAGTCCTTTAAATGATTTCGGAATGTTGAGTAAAGAACTGCTTCCATAACCATACCTCGTTTTACCTCTTTTCCATTATTATACACGAAAAGAATAAAATTGTCAGGAACTTGTACAAGATTTTTCCTTTTCTATCTATTTATTTTATTCGAAAAAAACTAAAAAAGCCTACCTCAAAGTAGACTCAGTTTGATTCAATTTTAATTGGCACTCGACCAAAATTTTGTTCTGCGATACTTGGGTGTCCCAGTTGATAAATTTGGTCTGCCTTTTGGGTTATGGCATCCCAGGGTTCTTTGCCAATTCGGCTGACTAGACTAACCTGCCCTTTCAGAAACTTGAGGTGTTGCCTGCCTTTTTCAGTAAATCCAAGGACATGAATGGCTTCTGGCAGATTACTTTCTCTTGCCTGCACTAAGATATAGATCAAGAGGCGTCTGACACGTGCTTTGGTATAGCGTTTAGTGGCAACTGACTCTACCAATTCTTCCAAATTCTGTGACATCTTAATAGCCTCCTTGATGCGCACCGCCATTTCTTGATTGACCTGATAGATGGTTGTTAGATCTGGATTTGACAAGATTTGATAGCGAAGCAAAGGATAATAATCTTCCCAGTTTACCTTGCTAGCATTTTCAAAAAGAGCAACCGAAGGCATAAAACGTTCTAAGAAATTTTGATCATTTTGATGCTGACGAAGAGCTGTCGCTGAGGCAAAGTCAACATCCTTATCCACCGAATGGTAACCCGCTCCCTGACGTTGAATTGGATGAAGTTTGATGTTGCGCCCCGCGACTGCCTTGGCATAGGCAAGAGCAAGGACATGATTGGGCGTATCACCAGAAAAATCAAGACCTGCAAATTCCTTCCACATAGCTTGGGTTTTCTGGGGATAAGAAAGAGAATCAGGTAAATTATCCACAAATTTCTCCATCTCTTGACCACGTTCTGAGTATAGGTCAGCAATTTTCTGATAATCCAGAACTTCCTCTGTCCCAAAGGCTAAGGTATCAATTCCCAAACGAGCCAAGATAGCCACTGCACCTTGGCCGAAAAAATCCGCCGCCTGAATACTGACTAAAAAGGGCAATTCTACAACTAAATCTGCACCATTCTCTAGTGCCATTTGAGCCCGTGTCCACTTGTCCACAATAGCAGGTTCGCCACGTTGAACAAAATTCCCAGACATGGCCACAATTTTCAGGCCATCTGCCTGTTCCAGCAAGTATTTATGGCCATTATGAAAAGGATTGAACTCCGCGATAATACCTGTGATAGTCATGATGTTCTCCCTATCTAATGACGAAATCTACGATACCGCTCAGGCAATCTTCCTCTCCAGTTAAGCCATTGTTTTTCTCCTACTGGAAGGATTTCTGCCAGTTGTTCGTTGCTATAATTTTTTTGTAACTCAGGATAAGCTATCAACATTGTTGGTCTATGGCATCCAGCAACCGTCATTGGCCATGTTCCATACATCAGCATATGTCGGATATCATCCTCTGATTTTATTCCATTTACTAACATATCAAAAAGTTTCTTAGACATATCGTAAACGACTAACTCTGAAAACACGGTCCCTTCTTCCTGAACATAGAAGTACTGCCCATCTTTTTCCCAAAGCGTTCCATTTTGACGGATACGATTAAACTGCGAAACTTCTTCCCAAGAATATTTTGATCGAACCATATCCATCTCCTACTTCTGCACCACAAAAAACCAACGGGTACTGGTTTTTGTTGGCTCCTTGTCTTCAAAGTCTGCAAAGAGTTTAAAGGATTTAAAGCCAGCCTGTTCCAGCAGAATATCATAGGTTAAGACTTCATAAGTACGCTCTTCATGGACTTCATCATGACGGCTAAAGGAACCGTCTGTCTCCTTGACAAAGAAGGTCAGTTCATGCACGATAGAGTGAGGAGCATCGTCCTCATAGGTATCCCAAAGCATAGCGAAGTCTTCCGCATTTTCATGATAAGAATAACCTGGGAAGACCTCATCTGTCTGGTAAGTCGAATGCACATCAAAGATAAAGACGCCATCTTCATTGAGGGCATTGTACACTTCCTTAAAGACGTCTCCAACCTCCACTTCATCTTGCATGTAGCAGATAGAGTCCGAATAACAAGTGACAAAATCGTATTTACCAGCCTTAGATAAATCCAGCATATTGCCTTCAATAAAATCAATCTTTTGCTTGGCTGAAGTAGCTCTATTCTCAGCAATCTTCAACATATCCGCACTCAAATCAAGCCCAGTCACATCAAAGCCAGCTTGAGAAAAGCGCACAGACTGAATCCCTGTCCCACAAGCCAATTCCAAGAGTTTCTTTCTGTCCTTGGTTTTAGGCAAATGGCGTAGCGAAAAGTCCGTCCATTTGTCGTATAAACTATCATCCATGACCGCATCATATACCGCCGCAAAAGTTTCATAAGTTGCCATAATCATGATACCAAGAGCGTCCATGGCAAACACCACTCGCCCTTTACCTTTCAATCAATTTTCTTCTAAAATAAGCAAATAAAACCCAGTTGACTGCAACTGAGTTCAATTGTAACGCTATAGTCTTTTCGTTTGCTTTTAGTACTAGGCAACGAATTGCAGGCATAACTAGAGTTAGGCAAAATGAGTTAACGCCGTAATAAAAGATAAAGGAAAAGACTATAAAGTTTCTGAGAGATCTACAGAATTAGCCTCATGCCATAGCTTTTCTAGGTTATAGTGGGCACGCATTTCTTCTGAAAAGATATGCACAACGACACTGCCGAGGTCTAGCAAGACCCAGCCTCCAGCTGCATCACCTTCGACATGGCTGCCTTTAAAGCCTGCTTCCGCTACTTTTTCACGAATATTGTCAGCGATAGCATCCAACTGACGACTGTTCATTGAGCTAGTGATAACAAAGTAGTCTGTCACACTGGTTAATTCTTGTACATCAAGTGCAAGAATATCCTCAGCACGTTTCTCATCAGCCGCTTTCACGACTAGTTCTAGTAATTCTTTTTCGTTCATTTAATCCTCTTTCTAGAAAATATGTTTGTAATCTAGGACATCTGCAAAGCGCCCCTCCCAAATGCCCTCATAAAATTCATTTATCGTTTCTGCTGGAATGTCATCGCCATCAAACGTCGTGCAAGTTCCTTCTGGAATAATAAGCTGATAGCCATATTCAAAGGCAACCTTGACAGAGGTATCCACACAATATTCTGTCTGCATACCACATAAAACTAATTTTTCA
>NZ_JAWERU010000072.1:0-3953 GCF_032481935.1 Streptococcus sp. | reverse complement strand
ATCACTTCAATACTTCTCAGAATGGTGGAAACAATTGGCTGGTGAATCAGAAGGAAAAGACCAAAAAGGTATCTACCCAACTTCAGCTAACTTCTCAACAGACTTGCACTCATTAGGTCAATTTATCCAAGAAGGAACTCGTATCATGTTTGAAACAGTTGTCCGTGTTGACAAACCACGTAAGAACGTAATCATCCCTACTTTGGAAGAAGATCTTGATGGACTTGGATACCTTCAAGGAAAAGACGTTGACTTCGTTAATAAAAAAGCAACTGACGGTGTTCTTCTTGCCCACACTGACGGTGACGTGCCAAACATGTACGTGACTCTTCCTGAGCAAGATGCCTTCACTCTTGGCTACACAATCTACTTCTTTGAATTGGCAATCGCCCTTTCAGGTTACTTGAATGCCATCAACCCATTTGACCAACCAGGTGTTGAAGCATACAAACGTAACATGTTTGCCCTTCTTGGTAAACCAGGATTTGAAGAATTGAGCAAAGAACTCAACGCTCGTCTATAATAGAGCTGAAAAGAGAGTGGTTTTACCACTCTTTTTACTATTTCTCGAAAAGAGAAATTGGACTCTGGCACGACTTGTGATATAATATAGAGAGCAAAAAGGCAGACGCCTAGAGACTTTATAGGAGAAGATATGTCAAAAGATATTCGTGTGCGTTATGCACCAAGTCCAACAGGACTACTACACATCGGAAATGCCCGTACAGCATTGTTTAACTACTTGTATGCACGCCACCATGGTGGAACTTTTATCATCCGTATCGAAGACACAGACCGCAAACGTCATGTCGAAGACGGAGAACGTTCACAGCTTGAAAACCTTCGTTGGTTGGGCATGGATTGGGATGAAAGTCCAGAAACTCATGAAAACTACCGCCAATCAGAGCGTTTGGAACTCTATCAAAAATATATCGACCAATTGCTTGCTGAAGGGAAAGCCTACAAATCTTACGTCACTGAAGAAGAGTTGGCAGCTGAACGTGAACGCCAAGAAGCAGCTGGTGAAACACCTCGTTACATTAACGAATACCTTGGTATGAGCGAGGAAGAAAAAGCAGCTTATGTTGCAGAACGTGAAGCCGCAGGTATTATCCCAACGGTTCGTTTGGCAGTTAATGAGTCTGGTATCTATAAGTGGCATGATATGGTCAAAGGTGATATCGAATTTGAAGGTGGCAATATCGGTGGGGACTGGGTTATCCAAAAGAAAGATGGCTACCCAACTTACAACTTTGCCGTTGTCATCGATGATCACGACATGCAAATCTCTCACGTCATTCGTGGAGACGACCACATTGCTAACACACCAAAACAGCTTATGGTTTATGAAGCACTCGGATGGGAAGCTCCAGAGTTCGGTCACATGACCTTGATCATTAACTCTGAAACTGGTAAGAAGTTGTCTAAACGTGATACTAATACACTTCAATTTATCGAAGACTACCGTAAGAAGGGCTACCTGCCAGAAGCAGTCTTTAACTTTATCGCTCTTCTTGGCTGGAACCCTGGTGGAGAAGACGAAATCTTCTCTCGCCAAGAACTCATCAAGCTCTTTGATGAAAACCGTCTTAGCAAGTCTCCAGCAGCCTTCGACCAGAAGAAACTTGATTGGATGAGCAATGACTATATCAAGAATGCAGACCTTGAGACTATTTTTGAAATGGCAAAACCATTCCTTGAAGAAGCAGGACGTTTGACAGACAAGGCTAAAAAATTGGTGGAACTCTACAAACCACAAATGAAATCAGTGGATGAAATCGTTCCATTGACAGACCTTTTCTTCTCAGACTTCCCAGAATTGACAGAAGCTGAACGAGAAGTCATGGCTGGTGAAACAGTGCCAACGGTACTTGAAGCCTTCAAAGCCAAACTTGAAGCTATGTCAGATGACGAGTTTGTGGTAGAAAATATCTTCCCACAAATCAAAGCAGTTCAAAAAGAAACAGGTATCAAAGGGAAGAATCTCTTCATGCCAATCCGTATTGCCGTTTCAGGTGAAATGCATGGTCCTGAATTGCCAGATACCATCTACTTGCTTGGACGTGAAAAATCAATTCAACATATTGAAAAAATGTTGGCAGAAATTGCAAAATAGCATATAAAAAGAGCTTAAATATTGAGCTCTTTTTATATGTATACTTGTTTGAAAATGCAAAGGTTTTAGTGTATAATATGAATTGACAGGGCAAGGAAATAAGTTAGTGAGATGGTATTTTTACAACTAGACTTGGCATAGTCTAACATTATTCCTAATGTTGGTCAGTCTACTTATTTTTTCTTTGCGTTTTGCTGAATAGAAGTTGAAATTCTTTTGTTCATGCAGTTACCATCCCTTACAATGACTTTGTTTTCGATCACCAGAGTTTCTCTACAAAGATTTTGGTCCAATTTGTCCAGCTTTTTAGAGAAATATATCTACTCTTTCTTCTCCAAAAATAGAAAGAAATCGGATTTGTCCTGTTACCTTGCGTTAAGCAAGGTTTTTTTGTGGAATAGTACTGAGAAATTTACGATTTCGTTTTGGAGTGGTATAATATTAACTATCCTGATGAATAGAGGAACTCGAATGAAAGAATTTAACAAATCAATAAAATTAGAGCATGTGGCTTATGATATCCGTGGTCCAGTTTTGGAAGAAGCTATGCGCATGCGAGCAAATGGTGAAAAGATTTTGCGTTTGAATACAGGGAACCCAGCTGAGTTTGGCTTTACAGCTCCAGATGAGGTTATCCACGACTTGATTATGAATGCCCGTGATAGTGAAGGCTATTCAGATTCAAAAGGTATCTTTTCAGCTCGTAAGGCCATCATGCAGTATTGCCAACTAAAGAAATTCCCCAATGTGGATATTGATGATATCTACCTTGGAAATGGGGTTAGTGAGCTAATCGTTATGTCTATGCAAGGTCTCTTGGACAACGGCGATGAAGTCTTGGTTCCTATGCCTGACTATCCTCTTTGGACTGCTGCTGTCAGCTTGGCTGGGGGAAATGCCGTTCACTACGTCTGTGATGAAGAAGCGGAATGGTATCCAGACCTAGATGATATCAAGTCTAAGATTAGTTCAAATACCAAGGCCATTGTTTTGATCAATCCGAATAACCCAACGGGGGCTCTCTATCCTAAAGAACTCTTACTAGATATCATCGAGATTGCTCGTCAAAATGACTTGATTATTTTTGCGGATGAAATTTACGACCGTATGGTTATGGATGGCAATGTCCACACACCAGTCGCAAGTTTGGCTCCAGACCTTTTCTGTGTCAGCATGAATGGTCTGTCTAAATCTCACCGTATCGCTGGTTTCCGTGTTGGTTGGATGGTCTTGTCTGGACCTAAACATCATGTAAAGGGCTACATTGAAGGTCTCAACATGCTTTCAAACATGCGACTTTGTTCGAATGTGCTTGCTCAACAGGTTGTTCAAACTTCACTAGGTGGTCACCAGTCAGTGGATGAGTTGCTCTTGCCAGGTGGTCGTATCTATGAACAAAGAAACTTTATTTATAATGCCATTCAAGATATTCCAGGTTTGTCAGCGGTTAAACCTAAAGCGGGTCTTTATATCTTCCCTAAAATTGACCGCAATATGTATCGTATTGATGATGATGAACAGTTTGTCCTTGATTTCTTGAAGCAAGAAAAGGTGCTTTTGGTTCATGGACGAGGCTTTAACTGGAAAGAGCCAGATCACTTCCGTATCGTTTATCTGCCACGCGTAGATGAGTTAGCCCAAATCCAAGAAAAGATGACCCGTTTCTTGAAGCAGTATCGTAGATAAGGCTTTCATAGCAAAAAAGCTGGAAACATTTGTCAGAGCTATTGACAAATGCGAAAGAATCAGATAGAATAGTAAAGTATGTTTAGTAACTGATCACTTTATAGCCGGCTAAACGAATACAAAATCTATGAGGAGGTATTCATCGTGAAAC
>NZ_JAWERU010000071.1:0-3967 GCF_032481935.1 Streptococcus sp. | reverse complement strand
AGTTACAGATCCAAGCAACTTGACTGATGCAGAAAAAGCTAAGGTAGCCGACGAAGTTAAGAAAGCTAACCCAACTGCGAAAGATATCAAGGTTAATAACGATGGATCAGTAGTTGTAACCTTTAAAGATGGCACCACAGCCGTTATCCCAGCAGATAAGACAGTTAAGAAATCAGATGATAAAGTTAAGGAATCAGATGGAGTTAAGAATCCAACAGTAACTCCAGTTACAGATCCAAGCAACTTGACTGATGTAGAAAAAGCTAAGGTAGCCGACGAAGTTAAGAAAGCTAACCCAACTGCGAAAGATATCAAGGTTAATAATGATGGATCAGTAGTTGTAACCTTTGCAGATGGCTCAGTAGCAGTAATTGCAAGTGAGAAAGCTGTTAAGGAAGCAACTAAAGAGTCACCTGCTCAAGAACCAGCTAAGAAAGCGGGTGCTAAAGAATTACCAAACACTGGTACAAAACAATCTAGCGCTTCACTTGCTCTAGCACTTCTTGCAGCAGCGACAGGAGGACTCCTCATCGCTAAAAAACGCGAGGAAGAAGAGTAAATAAAAAGCTCAAATAAAGCAAAACTGAGAATGATTATTCTTTGAGACTGCTAGAAAAACCGTAAGAAGAAATTCTTACGGTTTTTTGATTTTAAGGCTAGTTTTACTATTATTTGAAGTCAGATAAATAAAATTTTTTCCTGATAACGATATCTCGGAAAAATTGCAGAATGTAAATTAGTCAACAATTTATTAATACTATAGTGGATTGAAATAAGATGTGAACAAAGAGATTAGGAAAGTCAAATTAATTTATAGAGACGTTTTAGAATCCTTGTCGTACTATTCTAGGTTCAATCCACTGTAGTTGTATAGTTCTATCAGAAACAATCAAGAACACTAAATTAAATCTGAGTAAGGCATAGAACAAGAAAACGGATATTTAACTCAGATAGCCTTACATAAGGGTTTAAACCGCCAAAATAGAAAATATAAACAGTTAGAAAATTTAGAAGGTAATCAAGATTGAGAATGAAACTGACTTGTAACTAAAGTTAACCTCAAAAATAATAGAATAATCAAAAAATAAATGATGAGTATAACCTAAACTAATAAATGGGTAATACTAAAGATTAGCAACAAATCTAATGATAAATACTTCTCTACTAATTAGAGGTAAGTTAGATATAGTTTCTGATTTGAGTGAGAATATTTCACGAGGTTATGAAAAAAATAAGTGGATTACTTGAATGACTGAACATAATGTAAAATAACAAGTAAAAAATAGAACTATAAAACTTGAAATATCACTAGTTTGATTCGTATAGAGAGCCAGTAAAGGAATCATCAATTCCATACCAGGCTGGTAAAAACTTTAAATAAAAACTAAAATATGGTAAAATAACGATTAAATAGAATTTTGAGGAGACATTTATGAAGACAAAAACACTTGCACAAGTTGATGGAATTATTGGGATCATTGCAGGAGCTGTTTTAGCAATTTTACCAGTCGTTATCGTTATGATTGCAGCTATTTCTGAAAATGAAGATTTTGCGGGAGTTGTTTTGGGAATTGTTTTCCTTGTTTTTACTTTAGTAAAAATCGCAACTCTAATCCTAGGAATTCTCACTCTTGTCTACTACAAGGATGACAAGCGTATCTCACTTGCTCCATCTATCTTATTTATCGTTGGATCGGTAGTATCATTGATTCCGTTCTTGGGATGGATCGGTGGAATTATTCTCATCATTGGTGGAGCGCTATACTTGTCAAGCTTAAAACATTTCCAAATCGAAGGATAGTTCTATATTAAAAGAGAAGAGTCAAGAAGTCTCTTCTCTTTTTTGATTGATTTTGACTAGCTTTTTTGTGAAAAATTGTGTAAAATAGAATAGATAAACGAGGGAAACCTCGGAAAATAAAAGGAGTATCCATCAAATGGTAAAATTGGTTTTTGCTCGCCACGGTGAGTCTGAATGGAACAAAGCTAACCTTTTCACTGGTTGGGCTGATGTTGATTTGTCTGAAAAAGGAACACAACAAGCGATTGACGCTGGTAAATTGATCAAGGAAGCTGGTATCGAGTTTGACCAAGCTTACACTTCAGTATTGAAACGTGCAATCAAAACAACTAACTTGGCTCTTGAAGCATCTGACCAATTGTGGGTTCCGGTTGAAAAATCATGGCGCTTGAACGAACGTCACTACGGTGGTTTGACTGGTAAAAACAAAGCTGAAGCAGCTGAACAATTTGGTGATGAACAAGTTCACATCTGGCGTCGTTCATACGATGTATTGCCTCCAGCAATGGATCGCGACGATGAGCACTCAGCTCACACTGATCGTCGTTACGCTTCACTTGACGACTCAGTTATCCCAGATGCTGAAAACTTGAAAGTTACTTTGGAACGTGCCCTTCCATTCTGGGAAGATAAAATCGCTCCAGCTCTTAAAGATGGTAAAAACGTATTCGTAGGAGCACACGGTAACTCAATCCGTGCTCTTGTAAAACACATCAAAGGTTTGTCAGACGATGAAATCATGGATGTAGAAATCCCTAACTTCCCACCATTGGTATTCGAATTTGACGAAAAATTGAACGTAGTTTCTGAATACTACCTTGGAAAATAAACATCATAAAGCCTAGGATGATTCCTAGGTTTTTGATTTTCGAAACATACAGTCTGAGGTAGAAGAAAACTTGAGCTGAGATTTTGGAAGGCTGAATTCCCAAACTAAGTTTTACCGTTAGTACAAGTGGATGTTACTTTGAGAAGTTACCGTTCAAGATTTAAGAATTCAAAAAAGAATTTAACTTGTCAAAGCAGAGGTTTATTGTTATAATAGGTAAGATGGAGGCGTTATGGCACTTAAAAAAGCAAGTCTAGCCTGTGCGGTTTGTGGTTCTAGAAACTATTCAATCAAAATTAGTGGAAATCCAAAACCAACACGCTTAGAAGTAAATAAATTTTGTAAACACTGTGGCAAGTACACCACACACCGAGAAACGAGATAGGAGAAAACGATGCGTTTTATTAAGGACATTTTTAAACTTCTTAAAGAAACAACTTGGCCGACTCGCAAGGAAAGTTGGTTAGATTTTAAATCTATCATGGAATACACTGCTTTCTTTGTAGTGATGATTTATATTTTTGACCAATTGATTGTTAGCGGATTGATTCGTTTTATTAATATTTTTTAAAATAAGCTAAGAAAAAGATCTAGTCGCTGAAATTCTTCAGTTAGGAAAGGAAAAAACATGGATAGTTTTGATAAAGGATGGTTTGTGCTACAAACTTATTCTGGCTACGAAAATAAAGTAAAAGAAAATCTATTGCAACGTGCACAAACATACAATATGCTAGAAAATATTCTACGTGTTGAAATTCCTACACAAACAGTGCAAGTAGAAAAAAATGGAAAGAAAAAAGAAATCGAAGAAAATCGCTTTCCAGGTTATGTTCTTGTAGAAATGGTTATGACCGACGAAGCATGGTTTGTTGTGCGTAACACACCAAACGTAACAGGATTCGTAGGCTCACACGGTAATAGATCAAAACCAACTCCACTTTTGGAACAAGAAATTCGTGATATTTTAGTTTCTATGGGTCAAACTGTCCAAGAATTTGATATTGATGTCGAAGTTGGTCAAACTGTTCGCATCATTGATGGTGCTTTCGCAGATTACACAGGTAAGATTACAGAAATTGATAACAATAAAGTCAAGATGATTATCTCAATGTTTGGTAACGATACAGTTGCAGAAGTAAATCTTAACCAGATTGCAGAACTTTAATCGGACATTTTTTTGGAAATTTCGTCAATTAAAACTACAAAACAAAGACAACTGTAGAGAAAACAGTTGTCTTTTTTTACTCTCACATGTCAGTATTCATACTTCCTGATACACTTTGGACTTGAAAAAACACAAGACAGAAACCAAAGCCCCTCTTTCCCCCTTTCTCTGC
>NZ_JAWERU010000070.1:0-4104 GCF_032481935.1 Streptococcus sp. | reverse complement strand
TGAAATTGATTGACGCATTTTCTTGAATCCACCTTCATAGATCAAGTCAACGATCAATTTCATTTCGTGAAGAACTTCAAAGTAAGCCAATTCTGGAGCATAACCAGCTTCAGTCAAGACTTCAAAACCAGCTTCGATAAGAGCAGTCAAACCACCACAAAGAACTGCTTGTTCACCAAACAAATCTTCTTCAGTTTCTTCTTTGTATGTTGTTTCAAGAAGACCTACACGCGCTGCACCAACACCTTTACACCAGTCCATAGCGATGTTTTTAGCATTTCCTGTTGCATCTTGGTAGACAGCGTAAAGTGCTGGAACACCAAATCCTTCTTCGTAAGTACGACGTACCAAGTGTCCTGGTCCTTTAGGAGCACACATAAAGACATCAACATCTGCAGGAACTTTGATGAATTCGAAGTGAATGTTGAAACCATGTGCAAATCCAACAGCATTCCCAGCTTCCAAGTTTGGAGCAATTTCTGCTTCGTACAATTCTTGTTGGATTTCATCTGGTGCCAAGATCATGATAACATCAGCCAATTTAGTTGCTTCTGCTACTGTGTAAGTGTCAAAACCATCTTCTTTTGCTTTATCAAAAGACTTACCTGGACGTACACCGATGATCACATCGCGACCTGAATCACGCAAGTTTTGAGCGTGCGCATGTCCTTGTGAACCATAACCAATAACGGCGATTTTTTTACCGTCAAGTGCTGCTACTTTTACATCTTTTTCGTATTCCATTTGAACTGCCATAGTTTTTTCTCTCTTTTCTATTTTTATTGCCTGTTAGGCTAGTTTAACAAATTTAAGTTGGATTCTTTTACTCAATGAAAATCAAAGAGCAAACTAGGAAGCTAGCTGTAGGTTGCTCAAAGCACTGCTTTGAGGTTGTAAATAAGACTGACGAAGTCAGTAACATATACCTACGGCAAAGCGACGCTAACGTAGTTTGAAGAGATTTACGAAGAGTATTAGTCGCGGGTAAATCCAGTTGCACCCGTACGAGCGATATTCTTAATACCGTAAGGTCGAATGACTCGAATCAAAGCTTCACTCTTTTCTGCATTCCCAGTCATCTGAATGGTAATGGAACTTGGAGCTACATCGACTACTGTTGCACGGAAAGGTTGGATAATAGCCAAAATTTCTGCACGTTTTTCAGCAGGCGCTGAAACCTTTATAAGAATTACTTCTCGTTCTAAGTGGGGCTGATCCGTAATATCACGAATACGAATTACATCAATCTGACGATTAAGTTGTTTGATGATTTGCTCCACCTCATCATGTGAGGCAACATCGATGATAATGGTAATTCGTGATACGTTAGGATTTTCCGTTGCGCCAACAGAAATGCTTTCGATATTGACTTGACGTCTCGATAAAACTCCTGTGAAGCGATTGAGAACACCTGAACGGTTTTGAAGTTTGGCTGTTAACATTCTACGCATTAAACTTCACCCCCAACATCTCATGATTACTCTTACCAGCTGGGACCATCGGTAAAACATGTTCTTTCCGAGAAATGTCTACTTCAATAAACATTGGTTCATCTTCCATGATGACTTCCAAATCCTTCTCAAGAGTTTCAGGATTATCAAACTTATAATTCTTAATTCCATAGGCTTGAGCCATCAATTGGAAATCTGGAAGGCTATCAAAGACCGACTCTGAAGTTCGACCATCATAGAAGGCTTCTTGCCACTGGCGAACCATCCCGAGTGAATGGTTATTAAGCATGATGACCTTGATTGGAATCTTGTAAATATTTAAGATTGCCAATTCCTGATTGGTCATCTGGAAACCGCCATCTCCGACAAAGAGAACAACTTCTTTATCTGGATTAGCAATCTTAGCACCAATAGCTGCTGGGACTCCGAATCCCATGGTTCCTAGACCACCTGATGTTACCAATTGACGCTCGTTTTGGTAAGGATAGTATTGAGCCGTCCACATTTGGTGTTGTCCAACATCTGTTACGACAATGGCATCACCCTTGGTCAACTCACCAATACGTTCAATAACTGCTTGAGGTTGAACCACACGTTCTTTCTTATCATAAGATCGAACACGGTTCTTATCTTTGGTAACTTTTTCAATCCATTTTTCAGTATTGTTACGAACAATTGGTTCTGCAAGCAATTGTTGCAAGGCCTTTTTCGCATCTCCAACAACCGGAATATCAACTGCGATAATCTTACCAATCTCTGCAGGATCGATATCAATATGCGCTACTTTTGCATTCTTAGCAAAGGTCTTAGGATTTCCAGTCAAACGGTCATCAAAACGACAACCAATAGAAATCATAAAGTCAGCCTCAGTCATGGCAATATTGGCTGCAAAGGAACCGTGCATTCCACCCATTCCCAAAAACAGTGGATGGCTAGTTGCGATTGTTCCCTGTCCCAAAAGACTGGTAACAACAGGAATTTGATAACGCTCTGCAAATTCATTTAACTCTGCTGCAGCCTCAGCGTAACTAATCCCACCACCAGCTAGCAAGACTGGCTTTTTAGCCTTAGACAATTGCTTCAAGATTTTCTTGATTTGCATATCATTTGGCTCAAGTGTTGGCTGATAACTTGGTAAATCTATCTCTGGAGAGTAAACGAAGTCTGTCTCAAGCGCAGAAACATCTTTTGGAAGATCAATGACGACTGGCCCTGGACGACCTGTGGTCGCAATATGTACCGCCTCTGTAATAATACGTGGAATATCTGCAGTTTCTCGAACCTGATAATTATACTTAGTGATTGGCATGGTGATACCAACGATATCAGCTTCTTGAAAAGCATCTTTCCCAATTCCAGCACGTGCCACTTGGCCAGTAAAGACTAAAAGGGGAACACTATCGCTCATAGCATCTGCGATCCCTGTAATGGCATTTGTAGCTCCTGGTCCGCTTGTGACGACTGCTACACCCAGTTTTCCTGTTGACTTAGCATAACCTTCAGCTTCGTGAAGACAGCCCTGCTCATGGCGACCTAGAATATGGCGGATTCCCTTAAAATTATAAATAGCATCATATAAAGGAAGTACCGCTCCACCAGGATAACCAAAAATCGTATCGATTCCTAAGTCACGAAGTGTTTCCAAAACAAGATCCGATCCCGACTTAGGTGAGTCTAAAATGATTTTCTCCATCGTTCCCCTTTCTCTTCTCTTAAAAATAGCTTGTTACTATGATACCATTTTTTCAAAAATTTTCAAGGGAAAAGAGCAAATTTTCTGAATTTTCTATCTAGATACTTTACAATATCAAATAGATTAGAAAGTTTATACGTATTTTTATTTTTTTAATAGAAAAAAGGTTGAGACAAACTTGTCTTCAACCTTTCATGTTAAATTATTACTAATTAAAGTGAGTTAACGTCAACCTTGATACCAACACCTTGAGTAGTTGTGATTGTCAAGCTTGTTACGTAAGTTCCTTTAGCAGTAGCTGGTTTAGCTTTTTGGATTGTTTCGTTGAATGCTTTGAAGTTTTCAACCAACTTGTCAGCTTCAAATGAAACTTTACCGATGATAGCTTGTACGATACCTGCACGGTCTGCACGGTAAGTGATTTTACCACCTTTAGACTCTTCAACTGCTTTAGCAACATCCATTGTTACAGTACCAGTTTTAGGGTTTGGCATCAAGTTACGTGGTCCAAGGACACGTCCAAGACGTCCAACAAGAGCCATCATATCAGGTGTAGCGATAACTACGTCGAAGTCCAACCAACCGTCGTTGATTTTAGCAACAAGGTCGTCTTCACCAACGAAGTCTGCACCAGCAGCTTTAGCTTCTTCAGCTTTTGCACCACGTGCAAATACAAGAACGCGAGCTGTTTTACCAGTACCGTTTGGCAATACCATTGCTCCACGGATTTGTTGGTCAGCTTTTTTAACGTCGATGTTCAAGTTATAAGCAACTTCTACAGTTGCATCAAATTTTGCGAAGTTAGTTTCTTTTGCAAGAGCTACAGCTTCTTCTACGCTGTATGCTTTTGTGCTGTCGATCTTCTCAAGAGCAGCACGAAGTTGTTTGCTTTTTTTAGCCATTTTCTATTCTCCTTGTAAGTGGTTCAATCGATTTTCATCTCCCACGTCACTTCTCGAA
>NZ_JAWERU010000069.1:0-5862 GCF_032481935.1 Streptococcus sp. | reverse complement strand
CTTGTCATTGCTTAACTCAAATGTAGGTGTTTGAGTTTGAGGAACGTTTTGAACATCCTCAGAAACCTTATTAGTAGGTGCAATTGTAACTGGCGTTACCGATGGTGTGTAGGTCGCTGAAGCTTTAGTACCATTCATGTCTTCACGAACGACTGTAACTGCTGGTGCTGTGCCTGTAAAGCTTGGTTCTGGAACAAATGTCACCATTCCGTCTGCTGCTACTGTGTAGGTACCGACACCATCAACTGTCTTAGTTGCTGAGCCATCGTCAAATGTTGCGGCAACATCATCATTCATCGGCACACGGCTGTCGCCTTCAGTGAATACAGGCTTACCAGTTTGTGTAGCACCTTGGATGTCTTTTGAAGTTGCAGGACTTGCTGTTGGAGTCACAGGCGTTACTGTTGGTGTGTAGGTTGCTGAAGCCTTAGTTCCATTCTTATCTTCGCGAACAACCGTCACTGCTGGGGCTGTGCCTGTAAAGCTTGGTTTTGGAACAAAGGTTACTGTTCCATCTGATGCTACCGTGTATGTACCAATGCCATCCACTGTCTTCGTAGTTGAACCATCATCAAATTTAGCTGGAACAACATCGTTCATCGGCACACGGCTATCACCTTCGGTGAATGCAGGTTTACCTGTTTGCGTTGCACCTTGAACATCTGTTGATTCAGCTGGTGTTGCAGTTGGAGTAACAGGAGTTACAGTTGGGGTGTATGTTGCTGAAGCCTTAGTTCCGTTCTTATCTTCACGAACAACCGTCACTGCCGGAGCAGTTCCTGTAAATGATTTCTCAGGAACAAATGTCACAGTTCCGTCTGCGGCTACTGTGTATGTACCAACACCATCTACTTTCTTAGTCGTTAAACCATTATCAAATGTTGCTGGAACAGCTTCATTGATAGCTACTGTTTTCTCAACACCATCAACAGTTACTGTTCCACCCTTGAATTCAGGTTTACCGGTTTGGGTTGCACCTTGAATATCAGTTGTTTCAGCTGGTGTCGCTGTTGGGGTTACTGGAACGATTTCAGGTCTATAAGTTGTATCCACCTTAATACCGTTTGAGCTTTCAGCTTGAACCTTGGCTGGTGTTACAGCACCAGTGTATGATTTATCAGTCGGTGTGAAAGTCACTTGGCCAGTGGCTGGATTAATTGTGAAAGTACCAATTTCAGTTGTACCATTAGCGGCATAAGCAGGTGTGCTTGTAACCTCATTGCCATCTTTATCCAAAAGTGTGTAACTATTATCTTTAATGGTAATAGCTTTATCTTTGCCGTTCACTTGAACAGTTGTTCCTGCAAAGGTTGGTGTACCTGTTTGAGTGGCACCTTGGATATCTTTTGAAGTTGCAGGGCTTGCCGTTGGAACAGCTGCTACAACAGTTGGTGTATAAGTCGCATCAGATGTGATCGTTGAATTCTTACCGTTCGCATTTGTAATGGTTGCAGTTGCTTGAACTCTTACACCCGTAGCAGTTCCAACAAAGTCTTTTTCAGGTGTGAAGGTAACCGCTCCTGTAGTAGGATCAATTGCATATGTTCCTTCGCCTGCTACTGTCACCTTGTCATTGCTTAACTCAAATGTAGGTGTTTGAGTTTGAGGAACGTTTTGAACATCCTCAGAAACCTTATTAGTAGGTGCAATTGTAACTGGCGTTACAGTTGGAATATACTTAGCTGTAGCTGTTTTTAAAAACTCTGGTTGAACTTGTTTATTTTTATCTCGTCCAACTGGTGCAGTAAGTGAAACTGTTACTCCCTTAGCAGTACCAGTAAATCCTGGTTCCGGCACAAAGGTGACTTTCCCAGTCAAATCATCTAAGTAGTAAATTCCTTCCCCTTCTACAGTCACAACAGGATCATTGATAACTTTGCCAGTCGTAGGACTCACAAACTTAGCCGGATAATCAAAATCAGGTGTGATTTTAACTTCCTCACCATTACTATTTGTTCCTTCAAGAGCAAATTCTGGAGTAGCAATTTGACTAGCTCCTTGAACGTCTGTTGAAGTTTTATCAAGACCTTCCAAATTTTTTGGAGTTACAGTCGGGATGTAAAGGCCATCCATAGTGTTTAGAAGAGTGTCTACAATCGGTTCTTTAGTAGGATCTTTTGTTGTCCAACCAGTGTCATAACCATTGTTATCCGTACGGCGAATAGAAATCCCATCTGCAGTACCAAGGAAATTATCCTCTGGAATAAATTCAACATCAACCGATGTTCCATTACTAGTAACCTTATACTTACCTTGACCGGCAACAACGTAGTAACCCTCTTTATCTAAAGTTACCTGATCTCCATCTTTGTCGACGATATAAGGTGCGATACTTTCGTCAATTTTAGCAAGTTCTGTACGACTGTATTTGTACAAACCTTGAGCCGTAAATGCAACCGTTGCTGTTTGTTTTGCACCTTGAATACCCGTCGTTTCCTTTAATTCCCCTTTTGGTGGGTGGGTCACTTGCGATTTAAAGTCTTCTACTTCACCTGAAAAGGCCATACCCGTTGGTTTTTCAATCTCTTTTGCTTCTTTTGCAATACGTACACGTACACCAAGCTCTGTTACGCTTGGATCTACAATTGCTGCACCATTGTTAAATTTGAGTTCAACGTTGCCATCTTTGGTTATAGTAGCTAATTCAGAGCGTTCATTATCATCAAACTTACCATTTTGGTTAAAGTCAATCCAACCATAAATATAGGCCTTAGGTGCACCATCAGTATGGGCTTCGATTGTTAATGAGTAGTTCCCTGGACGAGTACGGTCTAACTTAATCATATCATTAGTCGCACCCTTGAGTTCGTCCGGCAAAATCTGATCGATTCCTTCGTCAGCAGTAACTGAATCGTCATCTCCAAACCAATCTCCTCTATTATTCTCATCCATATCGGGACTAACATTTCCCAAATATGGTTGAGCAACTTTAGATCCCGTTATCCCATCAACTGTACCAAGAGCATGATAAACTTTCCCATAACTTTCTGGAGCATCCCCTTCATCAAGTGGGAAGAATCCAAGCATAGCTGATTGTTTACCTGAAGATGCGATATACAAGCCAACTTCGGACGCTCCACGTGTCATAACAAGGGGAACAGCAGCAATACTTGAAATATTTGGTCCAAAGACCCCTGTTCCGAGACCTCCAGTTGTTAAATCGGCACTTCCAAAGTACTTCCAAGCAACCGCTTTTTTATCTGGCCCAACTTGATTTGAACGTCGAAGTAGGTCAAGGTTCAACTTATAGTAGCCCATGCCATCTATATTAGTGGCAGGGTTTGGACCGAATAAATTGTCTGTATCTTGTGGAATATAAGTTTTATTATTGCCCTTGGGCCATTCCCCAATATGTTGCCAACCTTCTCCGTTTGTGGTGAACATAACCATTTCACCAGGGTTAGCGGACTCACCATCCGCCATGACAATGGCAGGTTTGACCACTTTTCCACGGAAGGTCGCAGAAACTTCAAACTGAACACCGATATTCCCACCTTCAAGTTCTGAACTGATAGTAGTTTTCTTAGTTGTACCAGTGTCAATACCTTCTTTTTTAATTTCAGTCCAACGGTTTTGAGCTTCGGCAATAACTTTAGCTTCTTCACCAGCAGTAAAAGCTACTCTCGTAGCAGGTGTATTAGTCGCATTCCCATAACCATTTCTTGCATTTGGATCATAGGTCGCTTTTTCAGCTTCTGTTGCTCCTCGGTCTTCAAGGCGTTTTTTATAAAGTTCTGTCGCCTGGAAGGGTTTCAAAGATTTAACCTTGATGGTAACCACATAACCCGGCATAATTTCCTTAGTATAGGTAGCCCCAACTTGAAGTGCAAGTTTGCCATCTGATGTAGTTGTTGTCCCTGTCCAGTTAGCCGTATCTCCAAAGTCTAACCAAGAGATTAGACTTGCCAAGTCTGCTGCTTTAATATCTGTTGTAAAACCTGGCTTATCCATCTTTGGTGTAGAAGTTGCATCTTCAACATCTGCACCAATCCCAGAAGTTGTTGTATCCGCACGAAAGGCTGTATTTTTATTAATTTCTTTGCCATTACGAGGATCATTCTGACCTGTATTTGGGATTGCATTTGTACCTTCTGCTGGTTGAGTGTTTGTTGCTAGTTTACCGATACTTGATTCAGGTTTTTCAGTAACTTCAGCTTTATCTTCAACAACTGGTTTAGATTCTGCTACTACCTTATTTTTAAGTTTTGCATTCACCATTGTTACCAGTGATTGATAAGCAGCATCCAACTCAACTTGACTTCCAGCAGAGACAAGAACATTTTTAGCATTAACAAGACTTACTTTTAAAGCATCAATACTTTCATCTGTCTTATTGCTATATTTACCATTTGTCAGGTTTGTCTCGATTTCAGCAATATAGGCTTGTAATTTTGTTTGATCTAGTTCAGGCTTAGTCTCAATTGCAACTGGGACAACTGGAGTTGCCTGATAAGTTGTAGCATCTTCTTTCTCAGCTTGAGATGTAGAAAGAGATTCCGGCTGTTCCTTTTCAGTCGTCACAGCAATCTCGTCAGTTTGCTTATTCTCAGCGACTTCCTCGGCTGCTACTCCTGTAGCAGTTCCAAGCATAACTAAAGTTCCTAGTAAAACTGAACAGACTCCTACATTTAACTTACGAATCGAAAATCGACTGATACGATCATTAAACAGATCATTTTTCACTAATATTGCCTCCAAGTTGCATAAAATTTAACTTAGTTTAGAATAAATATGTATTTACTATTCATTATATTTCGTAAACTACTCGCTGTTATATTTTATCATGCCAGCCCTAGAATACCAAGCATTTTGCTCAATTTTTCTGAAAAAAACTTTCTACTTTTATAGTTCAAATTATTCAGTAAATCATATAAAAATTAATATACATTTTCTATATATTTAATACAAAAAAAGAGGGATAACCCTCTTTTTGTTTAAGCATTATTTTATTCACTTACTTCAACAGTTTCAACGACTTCTTCTACAGTCGTATCTACTGAAGCTTCTTCTTGAGAAGATGCTAGGTAAGACTCTTCATTGATAGCTTGTGGTTCAAGGTTACGGTAACGTGCCATACCTGTACCAGCTGGGATAATCTTACCGATGATAACATTTTCCTTAAGACCAAGGAGATGGTCTTTCTTACCACGGATAGCCGCATCTGTAAGGACACGAGTTGTTTCCTGGAAGGAAGCCGCTGACAAGAAACTATTTGTTTCAAGTGAGGCTTTGGTGATTCCCATAAGGACTGGACGACCTGTCGCTGGTACTCCACCTGCGATGAGAACATCCTTGTTAGCATCTGTAAAGTCGTTAATGTCCATAAGAGTTCCCATGAGAAGATCTGTGTCTCCTGGATCCATAACACGAACCTTACGGATCATTTGACGAACCATTACCTCAATGTGTTTGTCTCCGATTTCTACCCCTTGGCTACGGTAAACTTTTTGTACTTCACCGAGAAGGTAGGTTTCAACTGACAAGACATCACGTACAGCAAGGAGACGTTTTGGTTGGATAGAACCTTCTGTCAAGGCTGCACCACGAGAAACTTGGTCTCCAACTTCGACACGCATACGGGCTGTAAATGGTACCACGTATTCGCCTTCTCCAGTTTCACCTTTAACGAAGACTTTCTTGGTACGAGTTGAAGCATCTTCTTCGATAGCAGTAACTTGTCCTTTAACTTCTGTGATAACCGCTTCCCCTTTAGGATTACGGGCTTCAAAGATTTCTTGGACACGAGGAAGACCCTGAGTGATATCGGTATTTGAGGCAACCCCACCCGTGTGGAAGGTACGCATTGTAAGCTGTGTACCAGGTTCCCCGATAGATTGGGCAGCGATTGTACCAACTGCTTCA
>NZ_JAWERU010000068.1:0-4390 GCF_032481935.1 Streptococcus sp. | reverse complement strand
TTACCACCATTATAATAATTGAAAGCATGAGGGATTTTATCACTCAACCAGAAATTTTTATCAGTACCTTTTAAGTCTTCTTTTTTGAATCTCATTGAGCCTTTAGCATCATCATCAATCCTCATGGCCTTATGCCTATAATCTGTCCCGGTATCGATATTTGAAATGACCATACCTCTACCATCAAAATTTTTACCAAATGGAGCATTGATAGATTTTAGGTAATCAATTGCCTCTTCAACTCCAATTTCCTTCCTAGCATGATTCATCATTGGCTGGACTTTTTGTGATCGTTCAACCGATGAGATACCTTCTATTAGTTTAATTTTGTCCAGATTATCTTGGGTAGTTTCAATCGCACTACCATTAAAAATCCTATCATAAGTATATAAAACTTTTGTATCCTTAAGATTGGATAGTTGCTTGATTGCTTTTTCACCAGATTCTTTATCTTTAAATTCGGCAATATATACAACTTTATCTTCTTTATTGAGATTTTCTGCGTTTTTATTTACAAATGAGTCCGCATAATCTCCTTGGGATTGATTGGAATTTTCTTCTTTGATTTTTGCTTCTTCATTGCTAGTTTTATTATCTATCTCAGTATTTTTACTAACAACTTCTTTTTCCTCAATAATTGTTGTTTTCTTCTCTTCAGTATCCTTTGAAGTTTCTATAGCATTATGAATATCTTCATGTTTCTCTTTATTTTCTGTTTCCTTATCTACTGCTACTTTTTCTGTATCAGAGATAGTTACAGCATCTTCAGAACTAGATGTTTCTGCTAAGACTACCTCGTTAGGGAGATATGCTGCTAAAATAACTGCAGCTGTGGTTAATGACAATACTGTACTTTTTTTCATTTTAATTCCTTACATATTTATTTAACTTCCTAAAGATAGAAAACTTTAACTTTGCTAGCCTTTGTTATAAAAAGTTTTATGAAGTTTTATCTAGGAAATAGAGTAGTACATTTATATATAATTGTTAGCTCTCTGAAAAATAGTATATCAATTAAAAAAATTTAAGTCAAGAAAAAATTAACACACATTAATTTATTTTTTAACCCGTGTTAATTTTATAAAATCCAAAGCTTTCGTGGTTAACTGGAATACATTATAAGCAAATTCACACCATCAAGAATAGTAGGAATCAAGTTGAACCACTACTAAAACCACCAAAAACTCAGTTAAGTTTGGAAATGAATCTTGCCTACGATATTCCACTAATTCACGAACGAGAATGATTAGCCTCTATGTGGACAGTATTCCTAGTCAAGTTCTATTGGAAGAGACCTCCTACACTGGCCTCCCTGCCTTTCATCCAGCCATGCTCATGAAGATGACCCTGTTCGCTTATACTCGTCAAGTGTTCTCTGGACGTAAAATCGTTCAAATGAACGAAGAAGTCATTCCTATGAAATGGTTGAGGCAAGATACCTATGTTAGCTATAAAACGATTAATAACTTCCACTCAAGTAAACATGCCAACAACCTAATCAAAATTGACTAAAAAGTACTAAACGAGCACATATAACCCAATGAACTGGGAATATCTTGAGGACACGGACTAGTTTATAAAGCCCGATGGCATAGTTTATTCCTTTAAGAACTACTCTAGTCAAACCGATAAGTATGATTTCCAACGTGATTTCAAGATTTATGAGGCGGATAAAGTTCAAGATACTCCTGAGTTAGAACAGTTGGCTAAAACAGATAGTGGGAATCAGAAACCAATCCATTATAATCCAACTTGGAATTACTTTAAGGAACTCCTTAAGCAAACATTACATAGTGAAGAAGGCTCTCGATCTATGCCAAACGGAAAATTAATGTTGAACCCGTTTTGGTAGATTGAAGAGTGTTTTTGGCGTGCGCAGAGTGCATGTCAGAGGTAAACAAGCTGTCGCAACAGAAATAGGATTTCATCTTTATGTTCATGTATCTCACCAAATTGGCCAAGAATCTAGCCTCTAAAACATCCACTATTCAAAAACCACACAGTGTTTCTTTCAGCTTGATTTGATTCAAGACTGGAATCACTGTGTGGTTTTATTGGAAAGCTAGTTTTTGGCCAACCTTTTTCTTTATTCTGTTTCTTCTTCACTTTCTTCAGCTTTGACAGGTAGGGGTTCATAGGCTCTGATAATTTGAGCTACAACTGGGTGGCGAACCACATCCTTGGCTGAGAAATGAACAAAGTCAATCTGATGAATATTCTTGAGTTTCTCTTGAGCATCAATCAAACCTGACTTGACATTACGAGGTAGGTCAATCTGGCTAATATCCCCATTGACAATCATTTTCGAGTTAAATCCAAGACGGGTCAAGAACATCTTCATCTGCATGATGGTCGTATTTTGCGCCTCATCGAGAATGACAAAGGCATCATCCAAGGTACGCCCACGCATATAGGCCAGAGGAGCGATTTCAATGATTTCACGTTCCATAAGACGGGTTGTTTGGTCCTTCCCAAGAATCTGGTACAAGGCATCATAAACTGGACGAAGGTAAGGGTCTACCTTTTCCTTCAAATCTCCCGGAAGAAATCCTAGACTCTCGCCTGCTTCTACTGCAGGGCGTGTCAAGATAATACGTTTGACTTGTCCACGCTTGAGAGCTGTCACGGCCAAAGTCACTGCTAAGAAGGTCTTACCTGTTCCTGCCGGCCCAATACCAAAGGTCACATCGTGTTGCTTGACACTATCCACATAAAGCTTTTGACCCAACGTCTTCACACGAATTGGTTTACCTGTATTATCCTTGATAATTTCTTCTTCATAGAGGGCAACAAACTTATCGATTTCATTATTCTTAACCATGGTAATGGCTGTCACCACATCCGGAGTTCCAACAGTCATTCCACGATTAACCAAGACCATTAAGGCTTGGATAACTTGGCGGGCTTCCTCACAAGCATTCTCTGCTCCCAAGACTTGTACAATCTCTGTACGGGCATGGATGATGACATCTAATTCATCCTCCATCAATCGAAGGTGGCGCTCATTGGACCCAAAAAGATGAAATAGGTCATCTGGATGACTCAGTTGAATATCTATTGAATGTTCCTTCAAACAAAGAACCTCTCTAATCTCTTATTTCGTTTTATCATTTTGTTTTCTTTTAAGTATGAAATAACTTTCAAAAATCCTATCACTCTGACAATTCGTAATGGTAAACGATACTTGCCAAAATAAGTAAAATCCTCATAAAAGATAACTGAATGACTATATTATAGCAAAGAGGCTGAGAAATTACTATCCCCAACCCCATCTAGTAGCCTTAATGTTCTAAATATTCCTGCCAGATACGATCGAAGTCTCCCATATTAAAGGAAAAGCTAGCATGTTCCTCTAAAAAACGACTCACTTGATCAAAATCATCTGTATGTTTCGGAAAGGCGGACTCCTCAAAAGCCAGATCCGCTAAAATTGCTTTGGGACTATTGCTTTTAGGGTTGCGCTCGGTCATCAGCCAAGTATAAAATGATTTTCTCATAAGCCTCCTAAATCAACTCTGTGCCGAACTGATCTTGCTTGATTTTGCCAGCCTTCATCAAACCACCGAGTGCTTTTTTAAATTGACCTTTTGAAATACCGAAAGTGGCCTTGATATCATCTGGTGATGACTTATCATTCAAGGTCATGAAGCCACCATTGCTTTCCAAATAAGTCAAGATCATCTGCGCATCATTTTCCAACATCTCAAAAGAACGTGGTTTTAGAGAAAGGTTAAGAGTACGGTCAACCTCACGGAAACCAATGACACGCGCATCTAGCACTTGCCCCAAACGTGGTTCTGCATAGCGCTCACTTGGATGGATAAATCCAAGCATGTTGTTCTCTGGTAGATAGACAAAAGTTCCTGATAATTTGAGACGGTAAACAATGGCAGGCCAATTTTGATTCTGCATGTTATTGTAGGCAGGACGTGCCAATCGTTGGAAATCTTCCTGATAAGCTAAGATTCCCCAGATACGATCCTTCTTATCCACTTCTAGACGGATGTATAGACGATCACCCTTCTTAGGCCAGAGCTCTTTAAGTTCAGGAAGAATATCTAGTGACACAACGATTTCCTTGTCTGGTAATCCTGTATCAACAAAAACCCCAAGGTCCTTACGAACCTCTGTTACGGTTCCCCAACCAAATTGTTCCTGAGTTGCAGTCACTTCTGTAGTAGTGAGGCGCAATTTTTGCTTCATATCTGTGTAAGCAAAACCTTTGACCGTATCACCAACTGTATGCTTACCTTCTTCTTTAGCTAGGGCATATGTTTGACCATCCTTTTGAACAAAGTAAAAACGGTCATTTTCATCGATGATGAGTCCAACGATAAAACTTGCAAGATTTGTATTCATATTTCCTTCTTTCGAATAAAACTCAGCCAGC
>NZ_JAWERU010000067.1:0-4629 GCF_032481935.1 Streptococcus sp. | reverse complement strand
AGTTCTTTTGCGATTTCGTACAATCTTTTCTTAGACAAATCATGTCCTCCTCTTCTATTCCATAAGAGACCTCATTTTCTTTGTAAATCCAGCATCTGTGACAGCCAAAACTTTTCTTGATTTTCCGACTGCTATGCTTAATTCCAGTGTTGAAAACACGGTAATAACTTCTACTTGATAATAATGACTTTTATCCTGAATCTTCTTGGCCAAGTTGGGACCAGCATCATGGGCGAGAAATACCAGTTTTACTTTCTGGTCTTGAATGGCCTTGACCACCATTTCTTCACCCGAGATGATTTTCCCTGCTCTCTGAGCAAGCCCCAAGAGATTGGCAATTTTTTGTTTATTCAAGTCCTAACTCTCTTCTTTTCACTTTGTGATCGACATAGGCAATCAACTCGTCATAAAAGCTTTCTTCAACTTCCATACTAAAGCTACGGTTAAAGACTTTTTTCTTTTTGGCCTCAAGGGCTTCTGCATTGTCTAGCTTGATATAAGCGCCACGACCATTAGCCTTGCCTGTCGGGTCGATAAAGACCTGTCCCTCTTTGTTCTTGACAATACGGAGCAAGTCACGCTTATCAATCACTTCGTTAGACACAACAGACTTACGCAAAGGGATTTTTCTAGTTTTCATCCTTCCCTCCTCTGATCAGCTTTTATTCTTCGACCAATTCGTCTGTTTCTACCTGGTCAGCTTGTTCTGCTGCTTCCATGGCTTCAAACTCACTTGCAGACTTGATATCGATACGGTAGCCAGTCAAATGAGCTGCCAAACGAACGTTTTGTCCACGACGACCAATCGCAAGAGAAAGCTTGTTATCTGGCACAACGACCAAGGCACGTTTGCTGTCGTTTTCATCAAAGATAACTTGGTCAACTTCTGCAGGAGCGATAGCGTTGTAGATAAATTCAGCTGGATCGGCTACCCATTCGATAACGTCGATGTTTTCTTCGATTGGAACCATACGATCGCTCTTAGCATCGTAGCGAGCTGGGTGGAATTTGCTAGTAATTTTCTTAATGTTAGCACCACCACGTCCGACGATTGTCCCGATCGCATCCACGTTTGGATTGTGGCTACGAACAGCAACCTTGGTACGGTCACCTGCTTCACGAGCCACGCTCATGATCTCAACTGTTCCGTCGTAGACTTCTGGAATTTCTTGTTCCATCAAGCGTTTGATCATTTCTGGATGGCTACGGCTTACAAAGACATTCACACCACGAGGATTGTCTTCAACCTTGTAGACATAAACTTCGATACGATCGTGAGAAGCAAAGACTTCTCCAGGAATTTGGTCTTGTTTTGACAATTGAGCTTCGATGCTGCCAAGGTTGACATAGATAAAGCGATTGTCGAAGCGCTCCACTGTACCTGACATGATTTCTTGCTCATGCTCTTTGTAAGTGTTGTAGGTGATAGCACGTGTTTGCTTGCGCATTTTTTCCATGATGGTTTGTTTGGCAGACTGAGCTGCTACACGACCAAACTCACCTGGTGCTTCTTCAAATTTAATCTTGTCCCCAAGCTCGTAAGCTGAGTTAATGGCAAGAGCATCTTTCAAGCTGATTTCCAAACGGCTATCAAATACTTCATCAACAACTTCACGAACAGTATAAACTGTAAAGTCACCTGTTTTTTCGTTGAAATCAATGGCTACACTGTCAGACTGCCCATAGCGTCTGCGATAGGCTGAACGAAGTGATTCCACCACTGCATCAATGATGTCTTCTTTTTTGATTCCCTTGTCTTCTTCCAAAATGCGGAAGGCCTCTAGCATTTCTTTACTCATCTTCTATTCACTTTTGAATCTTCAAAAGCTTCCTTTCTTTTACTATAATTTTACTGCTAAACGTGCTTTTGATACCAAACTGTATGGGATTTGGACTGTTTTCTTACGTGTCTTGTCCATATATTCCATAGTCAACTCATCCTCTTCAAAGGCTAACAAGGTTCCTTCAAAGACCTTTTGCTTATCGATGGCTTGGTAAAGTCCAACATGGATGTATTTCCCAACTGCTCCAGCGACTGCTTCCTTGGTTTTCAAAGGACGCTCTAAGCCTGGACTGGTGATTTCTAGGAAATATTGTTCTGGGAAGGGATCTGGCTTGATAGTATCTAGGACAGGACTGATGATTTCTGTCAAGTCCGCTGTGTCGTTCAAGGTAATTCCCTCTGGTTTATCTACAAAAATACTAAGAATCATGTCACTGCCAATCTTTCCGTACTCGATATCAACGAGTTCAAAGGGAGCTTCAATGACAGGTTCTACGACTTCTCTGACTAATTCTACGATAGTTGCGATTGCGTCCACCTCCTCATAAGCAAGAGGCGAAGATATTTCCCCGCCTCACTTTCTCATATTCTTACTTACAGTATAGCACTTTTGACTACTTATGTAAAGTATAAGCACTCAGAAGGCTTGATTTTAAGCTTTTTCTTAAAATTCTGCCTCAACTCGGTAGATAACTTGACCCTTACTTGAGAATTTTTGCTCATATTCTGTCATGACATTTCCTTCAAAGTCACTGGCATGCAAGTCCAACCAAACGCCATTAAGTTTCATGCCATATTGAGAAAAACTCACTAGGCTATATTCAAACAAGCCACGGTTATCTGTCTTGAAATGAATCTCACCGTGTTCAGGCAAGATACGCTTGAAGGTATCCAAGAAACTCTTATAGGTTAGACGACGCTTTTCATGGCGTTTTTTAGGCCACGGATCTGAAAAGTTCAGGTACAAACGATCAATCTCACCATCTTCAAAGTAGTCAGTCAAATCTGAACCATCAACCCACAACAACTTAATATTGGGTACAGCGACTTCCAAGACCTTGTCCAAGGCATAACTCAAAACAGACTTTTGAATATCGATCCCGATGTAGTTGATGTCAGGGTTTTGTTTGGCCATACCTGTCACAAAAGCACCCTTACCACTACCAACCTCAACATGGATAGGATTGTCATTTCCAAATAAATCTCGCCATTTCCCTTTGGCTTCTAAAGGATTTAAGACAACATACTGAGGATTAGCCTCTAGTAATTCTGTTGCCCCTTTACGATTTCTAACTCTCATCTCTTCTTTCCATACTTGTCACGGAAGATACGCAAGGCATAAATCTCCCGATTGACATTTTCTAGATCTTCATTTGTATAATATTTGGCAATCTGGCTCAAGAAGGATAATTGAGCATACCAAAATAGTTTGTTGATGACTGTCTGGTTGTATTTGTAACCGTAATAAGTCAACCACTCTTTCCACTGATAGTCTGGAATATAGTGACATAGCATATGCGCTACATCAAACATGCGATCCGTTAAACGAACGGAATCCCAATCCACTAAATAAACAAGACCGCTCTCTGTCTCAATCCAATTACTATGTCGTACATCTCCATGAACGATCGTTGCATAATCTTCCCTAAAGTTTGGCAAGCTTCCTCGCAAATCCTCTACTACCATTCTTAGATATTGATTGTTCTTCAAGGATTCTGGAGCATCTTTTAACCAAGCCTGAAGCAAGTCAAAAGGTGTTTCTAAAGAATAGCCCAAACGAGTCAATTGCGTCATCAAAGGACGCGAACGATGCAAGCGGCTCAAAATGTTGATAATCTGCTTGCGATTCATATCATAAGGGGTCAAAATTTTACCATTCAACCATTCTTGGGCACACATATCACGCCCATCCGATAAACGGCGAGTCCATAATAATTGAGGAGCGATTTGTTCCTTGGCTAAACCAGGTAGGATTGGAGAGGTGTTCATTTTAATAAAGACGCGCTTCCCATCAGGATAGCTTCCCATATAAGCTTTTCCGCTTTTCCCAGGTATAGGGGTCAGCGTTAGCTCAATATCACCCAAGTCCATTTCTTTCCTCCGTATAAAGTTTCCTTACTATTCTACTAGTTTTTAGGCTATTCGTCAACCAGTCCAGACCTGATTCTCAAATAAAAGCCCTTTATCCAATCTTGTTAAAAGAAAAAGGTAAGCACAATCTCCTACTTACCTTTCATGATTTTTATAAATAAAATAAGAGTGGCCAACTGTTGTAAAACATATGGACTAGAGTAGAAACCCATAGATTTTGGCTCTTTTTATAAGCAAAGCCCAGTAACAAGCCCCCAAGTAGATAAAAAATAAACGAAGGGACATTAGAAGGTCCATGCATGAAAGAAAAGAGAGAGGAAGTTAGCACAAGCCCTAACCAAGAATTTTCAAAAACCGCACCTTGAAGAAGTCCTCTGAAAATGAGTTCCTCCTGGATGGGTCCAAAAACTGAGGTAGTCAAAATCAAAGACAGAGAAATACCTCTGCTGACTTCCTCCAAGTGTTGAACTCCTGCGCCAGAAGAAACAGCGAAGAAATGAATATAAACTAGCGTCTCAAGCACACTTAGAAGAAAGATTGCAATGAAAAGCAAAAGTTGTTTCTTGCTTAACATCCCAAAAGAAATCATTTCAAACTGTCTAGCATAAACAACACTCAGCGAGGTTACTAGAAGACTTACAATAATCAATGCAGATTCATTTTGAAAAAAATCCCCATGGTTAATCGTATAAGGAACTGTAATGACGATTATTAGTACTAAAAATCCAAAACAAAAGGCATGAAATTTATCAAAA
>NZ_JAWERU010000066.1:0-6086 GCF_032481935.1 Streptococcus sp. | reverse complement strand
AAAGAGCATGCATATGATTGCACTAGAAGAAAAAATTACAATTTTGCCAACTCTCTTCGTCGAGAAACGAGATGGGAGACGTGTTGTATTTGATGTGGACAAGATTGACAAGGCTCTCCACAAGGCGGCAGACAAGGTTATGGATGTGACACCCTTAGTCGAAAAGCGCCTTAATGCTCTGACTGAGCGTATTGTCAAAGAAATTCATAGTCGCTTTCCACAGGGAGTTAAGATTTACGAAATCCAAAACATCGTAGAGCACGAATTGTTGGAAGCTAAAGAATATGCTCTGGCTGAGGAGTATATCACCTATCGGACTCAAAGGGATTTTGAGCGCTCAAAAGCAACAGATATCAACTTCAGTATCCATAAACTTCTCAACAAAGACCAGGCAGTTGTCAATGAGAATGCTAATAAAGATAGTGATGTTTTTAATACCCAGCGTGATTTGACAGCGGGGATTGTTGGGAAATCAATCGGTCTTCAAATGCTTCCTAAGCATGTGGCTAATGCCCACCAAAAAGGGGATATCCACTATCACGATTTGGATTACAGCCCCTACACGCCTATGACCAACTGCTGTCTGATTGATTTCAAGGGCATGTTGAAAAATGGTTTTAAGATTGGGAATGCTGAGGTAGAGAGTCCTAAGTCTATTCAGACTGCGACTGCTCAGATATCGCAAATCATCGCCAACGTTGCATCAAGTCAGTATGGAGGCTGTTCGGCAGACCGTATAGATGAAGTTTTGGCTCCTTATGCAGAGAAAAATTACCAAAAACACCTTAAAGATGCTGAGGAATGGGTCCTACCTGACAAGCGTGAGGAGTACGCTTGGAAGAAAACTCAAAAAGACATTTATGATGCCATGCAATCTCTAGAGTACGAGATTAACACCCTCTTTACATCAAATGGACAAACACCTTTTACTTCTCTTGGTTTCGGTCTAGGAACCAATCGTTTTGAACGTGAAATTCAAAAGGCTATCTTGAATATTCGTATCAAGGGGCTTGGTTCAGAACACCGTACAGCTATCTTCCCTAAATTGATCTTTACTCTTAAAAGAGGTCTTAACTTAGAGGAAGGTTCTCCTAACTACGATATTAAACAATTGGCTCTCGAGTGTGCAACCAAGCGCATGTACCCAGATGTCTTGTCTTACGATAAGATTGTCGAGTTGACAGGTTCTTTCAAAGTTCCGATGGGATGTCGTTCATTCCTTCAAGGATGGAAGGATGAAAATGGAGTTGAAGTTAACTCTGGCCGTATGAACCTAGGTGTGGTAACAGTCAATCTTCCTCGTATCGCCCTCGAGTCTGAAGGCGACCTGAACAAGTTCTGGGAAATCTTCAATGAGCGTATGAATATCGCTGAAGATGCTCTAGTTTATCGTGTGGAGAGGACCAAGGAAGCCACTCCAGCTAATGCGCCTATCCTTTATCAATACGGAGCTTTTGGCCGTCGCCTTGGTAAAGAAGAAAGTGTTGACGAGCTCTTTAAGAATCGCCGTGCTACTGTTTCGCTTGGCTACATTGGACTTTATGAGGTGGCAGCAGTATTCTTTGGTAACAATTGGGAAACCAATCCAGAAGCTAAAGAATTCACCCTTGATATCATTCGAGACATGAAACATCGAGTAGAAGAGTGGTCAGACCAATATGGCTATCACTTCTCTATCTACTCAACGCCATCTGAAAGTTTGACAGACCGCTTCTGTCGCTTGGATACAGAGAAATTCGGTTCTATTCCAGATATAACGGATAAAGAGTACTACACAAATTCCTTCCATTATGATGTGCGTAAAAATCCAACTCCTTTTGAAAAATTGGATTTTGAGAAGGTTTATCCAGAAGCGGGTGCGTCAGGTGGCTTTATCCACTACTGTGAGTATCCAGTTCTTCAACAAAATCCAAAGGCCTTGGAAGCTGTTTGGGACTATGCTTATGATCGTGTAGGTTATCTAGGAACCAATACTCCGATTGATCGTTGCTACAAGTGTGATTTTGAAGGAGATTTTGATCCAACTGAGAGAGGTTTTGCCTGCCCTAATTGTGGCAATAGTGACCCTAAAACAGTAGATGTTGTTAAACGGACCTGTGGTTATCTTGGAAATCCGCAAGCGCGTCCGATGGTTAATGGACGCCACAAGGAAATTGCTGCGCGTGTGAAACACATGAACGGTTCTACTATTAAAACAGCAGGACATGAAGTAAGAAATTAGAAAGAGATAGAATGGGAAAATATCAATTAGATGATAAGGGCAAGGCCTTGGTTCAACGATTCCACGAAAAGCATTCAAAGGGTGGAGTTAATAAAAAAGACCGAGTGGCTAGCCTAAGAGAGCAATTTTTAAATAAGAATAAAAAAAAGTGAGAGTCCGCTCTCGCTTTTCTCTTAGCTGGAGGTAAAGATGATATTACGCAGACCAACATTGGCAGATAAGGAAGCTGTTGTAGATATGATAGAGGAGTTTGAAGAGACCCAATCGACCCACAATGGCGGATTTTGGGATATTGAGAATTTCTCTTACGAGGACTGGCTAGAAACTGGCCGAAATAAAGAAATGGGAATAGGATTGCTGGAAAATCGCGTTCCATCAATTCAGTTCGTTTTGTTTGATGAATCAGGCCATGCTTTAGGTTTTTTGAATCTACGGCTGAGACTAAATGAGGGCTTGCTGAATCATGCTGGCCATATTGGCTATTCTATCCGCCCTTCCGAAAGAGGCAAAGGATATGCCAAGGAAGCTCTCCGTCAAGGTCTACAAGTGGCTAAAGAAAAGAACATCCATCGTGCTCTGGTGACTTGTAGCACAGAAAATTCAGCAAGCCGAGCTGTTATCTTAGCTAATGGTGGAGAGTTGGAGGATGTTCGAAATGGAACGGAGCGCTACTGGATAGAGTTGGAGTAGAAAGCATGACATGGAATACACCAAAATCAGGTGAGTGGAAGAGTGAGGAGCTTAGTCAAGGGCGTATCATTGACTATAAGGCTTTAAACTTTAAACAGTAGATGTTGTCAAACGGACCTGTGGATATCTAGAAAACCCACAAGCTCGGCCGATGGTCAACGGACGTCATAAGGAAATTGCTGCGCGTGTCAAACACATGAACGGTTCTACTATCAAAACAGCAGGACATGAAGTAAGAAATTAGAAAGAAAAAGTGAGAATTGCCTCTCGCTTTTCTTATAGCGGGGAGGGGAATATGGAACTACGCAGACCAAGATTAGCAGATAAAGAAACAGTTTTAGAGATGATGGCAGAATTTGAAAAAAGCCAATCAGCCCACGATGGCGGATTTTGGGATACTGAGGGTTTTTCTTACGAGAATTGGCTAGAAACTAACCTTAATAAAGAAATGGGAATAAACTTGCCTGAAAATTGCGTCCCATCAATTCAGTTCGTATTGTTTGATGAATCAGGCCATGCTTTAGGTTTTTTAAATTTACGATTGAGACTGAATGAGGGACTGCTGAATTATGCAGGGAATATAGGATATTCTATTCGCCCATCTGAAAGAGGCAAAGGTTATGCTAAGGAAGCTCTCCATCAAGGTCTAAAAATTGCTAAAGAAAAGAATATCAAACGAGCGCTTGTGACTTGTAGCACAGAAAATCCTGCCAGCCGAGCTGTTATCTTAGCTAATGGTGGGCAGTTAGAGGATGTTCGAAATGGAACGGAGCGCTACTGGATAGAGTTGGAGTTGAAAGCATGACATGGAATACACCAAAACCAGGCGAGTGGAAGAGTGAGGAGCTCAGCCAAGGACGCATCATTGACTATAAGGCTTTTAACTTTGTCGATGGAGAAGGGGTACGAAACTCTCTCTATGTAGCAGGTTGTATGTTTCATTGCGAAGGTTGCTACAATGTGGCGACCTGGTCATTTAATGCAGGCATTCCCTATACGCCAGAGTTAGAAGAACAAATCATGGCAGACTTAGCCCAGCCCTATGTTCAAGGATTGACTTTGCTAGGAGGAGAGCCATTCCTCAATACAGGTATTCTTTTGCCCCTTGTAAAACGCATTCGAAAGGAATTGCCAGAAAAAGACATCTGGTCTTGGACAGGCTACACTTGGGAAGAAATGATGCTGGAAACTCCAGATAAGCTAGAGCTTTTATCTATGATTGATATCCTGGTCGATGGTCGCTATGATCGGAGCAAGAGAAATCTTATGCTTCAATTCCGCGGCTCTTCCAATCAACGAATTATCGATGTACAAAAGTCTCTCCAAAGTGGAAAGGTAGTCATTTGGGACAAGCTTAACGATGGAAAAGAAAGCTATGAACAGGTGAAGAGAGAATGAAGAAAAAAGAGTTAATAGAAAGACTAGTATCAGAAATAGACTCAGGAAGAATTAGGACGCTAGGTATCTACGGCCACGGCGCTTCAGGGAAATCAACTTTTGCTCAAGAATTATACCAAGTATTGGATGCTGAAAAGGTAAATTTACTAGAGACAGATCCCTATATTACTTCGGGACGACATTTAGTGGTACCTAAAGAGACACCAGACCAAAAGGTGACAGCATGTTTACCAGTAGCGCATGAGCTGGCAAGTTTACAAAGAGATATTCTTGCTCTGCAAGCGGGTATGGATATCTTAACAATTGAGGAACCCTGGAAAGCCAGTGAGGTCTTATCTGGGGAAAAACCGATTCTGATAGTCGAAGGGATGTCTGTGGGTTTTCTACCCAAGGAACTCTTTGATAAAACTGTTTGTTTCTACACAGATGAGGAGACTGAATTAAAGAGACGACTAGCTCGAGATACGACTGTGAGAAATGGCGATGCATCCATTATATTGGCTAGTCAGCAGATGAGACGAGAGCAGTATCTACAATACTATAAAGAAACCGAGTCAAGAGCTGATATCTTGGTAGATCAATCAGATGATAAATTTCAAATTAAAACTAACAATATATAGAAGAAAAGTCAGAAAATCCAGCACTTAAATATGCAAATTCATTAAAATGGAATAAGAAAACAGTTTCATCTAAAAAATTTAAAAAAACCTGTCAAATCCCTTGCAATCGCAGGGGCTTTGTGTTATTCTATTATGGTGCTGTAAATTACAGCTTTAGCTTTGATGCAAGAGGTTGCGACACGCTCGGTTGCATTGCCACGCAACGCGCGTCGGTTTTCTCGCGTCGGTTTTCTTGTGGAGCTAGCCTATTATCTTAAATAGACGAAAAGGAGAAAAAGATGGCAAACAAAAAAATCCGTATCCGTTTGAAAGCTTACGAACACCGTACGCTTGACACAGCGGCTGCAAAAATCGTAGAATCAGCTACTCGTACAGGTGCACAAGTTGCGGGTCCAATCCCACTTCCAACTGAGCGTAGCCTCTACACAATCATTCGTGCGACTCACAAATACAAAGACTCTCGCGAACAATTTGAAATGCGTACACACAAACGTTTGATCGATATCGTTAACCCAACTCAAAAAACAGTTGACGCTTTGATGAAATTGGATCTTCCAAGTGGTGTAAACGTAGAAATCAAACTTTAATTTAAAGCTTGATCACTTGAGCATAAAAAACGCTCGTTAAAAACTTTTTGAATAAAAATATAGAAAAGGAACTATTTTCTCATGACAAAAGGAATCTTAGGGAAAAAAGTGGGAATGACTCAAATCTTCACTGAAGCTGGCGAATTGATCCCTGTAACAGTTATTGAAGCAACTCCAAACGTTGTTCTTCAAGTTAAAACTGTTGAAACAGACGGATACAACGCTATCCAAGTTGGTTTCGATGACAAACGCGAAGTATTGAGCAACAAACCTGCTAAAGGACATGTAGCAAAAGCTAACACGGCTCCTAAGCGCTTCATTCGTGAATTCAAAAACGTTGAAGGCTTGGAAGTTGGTGCTGAAATCACAGTTGAAACTTTCGCAGCTGGAGATGTTGTTGACGTAACTGGTACTTCTAAAGGTAAAGGTTTCCAAGGTGTTATCAAACGCCACGGACAATCACGTGGACCTATGGCTCACGGTTCTCGTTACCACCGTCGTCCAGGTTCTATGGGACCTGTTGCACCTAACCGCGTATTCAAAGGTAAAAACCTTGCAGGACGTATGGGT
>NZ_JAWERU010000065.1:0-5266 GCF_032481935.1 Streptococcus sp. | reverse complement strand
TCGCTTTTCATTATAGATCTTATGGGACTTTTTTTCTACACAAAAATAGGCTCCATAATATCCATAGGGGATTTACCCACTACAAATATTATAGAGCCTTTTTTATTTTCTGGAGGGAAAATGACAAAAGAATTACAATCATCACGCTATATTGTCATTTCATTTTTAGTACGTGAAATGGGAATAGATATTGTTGAGGCCATATCTCTTATGGCTGAATTGGAAAAAAGTGGGTTGGTTCGCTTGGAATCAAGTGGAGATTTAATACTCAAAGAACTTGGAGGAGCGCTATGAAACGAATTACCGCAAATCAATATCAAACTTCAGAACGGTATTATAAATTGCCTAAAATTCTTTTTGAGGATGAGAAATATATGGATATGAAACTAGAAGTAAAGGTGGCTTACTCTATTTTAAAAGATCGTTTAGAATTATCTCTTAGTCGTGGTTGGATAGATGAAGAAGGAGCAGTCTATTTAGTATTTTCTAATTCTAAACTGATGAAGCTGTTAGGTTGTTCGAAGTCAAAATTATTGTCCATCAAAAAAATTCTTAAAGAATATGACTTAATTGATGAAGTCCAACAGTCTTCAAGTGAGAAAGGAAGACTAGCTAATAAGATTTATTTAGGGGAATTATCTTCTACCCCAGTAGCTAATTCAAACAGGCCTAGTGTTAAAAAAAGACTAGGGCAGGATGAAAATGAAACGGCCCCCGTCTCACATTTAGCCCCTAGTGAGACTGAAGTTAGTGAGACTAAATATAGTGAGACTGATTCTTTATTTATTGAGGATGAGGAGGAGAGGAATACTCAACCTATCTTGAAAAGAAAAGTAGAAAAGGTCACAAAATATGATCGAGATTATATTTGGGGATTGGTACAAGATCAATTTAGACGAGAGGGTTTTTCTGAAACAGCCAGTGAAATTGCTATGACTGATTTTGAGAGAATCTATCAGTATGCTCTTGACAATGTTCGCTTTGTGAGACGAGCGGAAGTACTTGCTGAATTTGTGTTTAATGGTCTATATTCCGTTTGGAATAACCGTGTTAGAAAAGGAGGTGGTTAAATGTCGCCAATCGAGTGGATATTAGTTATGCTCATTTTAATTTCAAGTGGTGTGACACTTTGGACATTGATAGTCGATCAGAAAGGGGTGATAAAGAAATGAGATTTATTGATTTATTTTCAGGTATCGGAGGATTTCGACTTGGAATGGAAAGTGTCGGACATGAGTGTATTGGATTTTGTGAGATTGATAAATTTGCTAGAGAATCTTATAAATCCATTTTTCAAACGGAAGGGGAAATAGAATTTCATGACATACGAGATGTTTCAGATGATGAATTTAAAAAACTTAGAGGGAAAGTCGATATCATCTGTGGGGGATTCCCTTGTCAAGCATTTTCAATCGCAGGAAGACGATTGGGATTTGAAGATACTAGAGGAACTTTGTTCTTTGAAATTGCTCGGGCGGCCAAACAAATCCAACCACGTTTTCTTTTTCTTGAAAATGTTAAAGGCCTACTCAATCACGATAAGGGACGGACGTTCACCACAATCCTTACCACACTTGATGAGTTGGGGTTTGATGTTGAGTGGCAGGTGCTTAACAGTAAGGATTTTGGCGTTCCCCAAAACAGAGAGAGGGTGTTTATTATCGGACATTCTAGAAAGAAAGGTACCAGACTCTTATTTCCTTTCAGACGAGAAGGTCAAACAACTAACTCTGAGACTGTAAAAACACTAGGGAATTTGAATCCATCAAAAAGTGGAATGAGCGGTAAAGTCTATTATTCAGAAGGTCTTGCACCAACCTTAGTTAGTGGAAAAGGAGAAGGATTCAAGGTTGCTATTCCTTGTATGACACCAGATAGATTAGACAAGAGACAAAATGGGAGACGCTTTAAGGAAAACCAAGAGCCGATGTTTACTTTAAATACTCAGGATCGTCATGGTATTGTCGTTGTTGGAGATTTACCGACTAGCTTTAAGGAGACAGGTCGCGTATATGGAAGCAAAGGCTTATCTCCAACACTGACTACGATGCAAGGAGGAGATAAAATCCCCAAAATACTGATTCCAGAACCAATCCAATTTCTAAAAGTCCGGGAGGCAACTAAGAAAGGATATGCTCAAGCAGAGATTGGAGATTCAATCAATTTGGAAAGACCAAGTTCACAGTATCGGCGTGGTAGAGTTGGAAAAGGTATAGCGAATACTTTGACAACTAGTGGTCAAATGGGAGTAGTAGTGGCTAGCTATGAAGGAGAAGATAAGCAAGTTTACCATGTAGCTGGTGTTTTAATAGATGGACAATTTTACCGTCTGAGAATACGACGAATCACTCCTAAAGAGTGTTTTCGCCTACAGGGCTTTCCTGATTGGGCTTTTGAAGCTGCGAGAAAAGTCTCTAGTAATTGTCAACTCTATAAACAAGCTGGTAATAGTGTAACCGTTCCTGTGATTGCTGCAATCGCAAAGAAATTAAAAGAAATAGAGGAAAAAGATGAAAGCTTTAAATAAAGAGTCAATACTAGATTGTGATGAATTAGAAACAGAATTACATGCTGCAGAAATCAAACAGCTGGATGAACAAATATTTTTGATGCCCAATTATCCATGTGAGTTTGAGGTGACATTTTTAGATGATTACCATAAAAAACATAATTACCCATTATTTTATGAATCCTATCTTCAAAACGTTATGGAATTCCTTGAAAGTCAGGATATAAAGAACGGAGTTGATGCCTTTGTAGATGATAATCAAAATCTTGTTTTTGTTTTATATGGACAAGGTTATCAAGCCGAGGGAAAAGAGGGAATACTTACAACCCAAGTAACTGTAAAAGCTTATGATGAAGACAAGAAATCAATTAACTTCTCAAAGTTATTAGATTCCTTAATCGTCTCAGAATATCAAATGGAAGCAAATTTGTTGGAGGTCTCCCATGATTGATCTCTATCTAAGTAAAAATAACCATAGAAATCAACTTCTTTTAGATTTCTTTCAAAACTACGGTATTGAGGTATCTTGCCATTCGATTTCTGAAATGACAAAGGACAAATTAATTGAGATGATGAGCTATTCTTCAGATTGTTTTGAGTTTTTATCTCCCAATTTATTACGATTTAAGAACCGTGACAATCTAAGATTAACGGATTTCATTGAGATGATATTAAAAAATCCTGAACTAACCATCAGACTTCCTCTTGCAGTTTCAAATAAGCGAGTTTATCCAAATTTGAATTTGGAAGAGGCTAGAGCTCTATTGCCTAGAGACACGAAACAATTGATTTACATGGAACAAACACATTATTTATCTAGTTAAAGGAGAAGCAATATGGCTGAACGATTTTGGGAGAACTTGTCCATTATTTTGGCTGAAAGAAATATCAGCTGGATTGAGTTAACCAGAAAAATGTTTGCGGGAGAGTTTCACTATCCAAGTGAATTGAATCGTTTGTATCAAAAGATACGCCACTACAAGATGGAACAACGAATGCCTCAAAGTCCATGGGTAGAAAGGATTGTGCAGGTATTAGATTTAGATTATGAAGATTTATTTCGGAGGTAACTATGAAAAGAATAATTCCAGTGTATATATTCCAACAAGTAAATGTTTTATTGGTATCCCTATACTTACTGAAATTGCTTTGTATTAGTGAGTTAACCATACTACAGATTCTCTATTGTGCGTCGCTCATTTCTTTTTTATGGATGTATGGTCAACGAAAACAAGTTGTCAAGGTCAATATGAAAACTAGGATGAAATGGCTTGGTATTGGATTCGTTAGCCTACTGATTATAAGTCTATGTTTTAGTCTGATTCATGCTCAAGGAAGCACGAATCAAGCAAACTTAATTGGGCTTCAACATCAAGTTCCTTGGTTTTCATTTTTATTGTTCTTAATCAATGCGAGTATGGTTGAAGAATTTTTGTATCGAGAAATTTTATGGAACTTGGCTAGAAAATTAGATATTCGAGTTGCTTTGACAAGTGTTTTATTTGCCTTAGCACATCATCCAGGAACCATTCTAGGTTGGTGTTTATATGTTTCACTTGGGATGTTTTTAGGGCTTGTACGCTATAAATCTGACTTATGGGGCAGTATGGGTCTACATTTAGTGTGGAACCTATCAGTCTATGTCTTATTTTTTCTTTAATAATAGCTGGTCTGTCTTACGTATGGATTAATTTTGAAATAAAAAAACTAAATGAATTGATTTTAAGGAAATAAAATGCTAACATATATAGTAGATGTTAGCATTTTATTTCTAAAGAAAGGAGAATGATATGGTTGATAAAAGAGAGAAACTGATGAACTCTTTCAATAAGTATGGTTTTTTAACTTTTAAACAAGTGATAGATGAAAATTTACACTACAAAACCTTATTAAAAATGGTTACAGAAGGAAAAATCGATGCTGCAGAAAAAGGCTTATATCGCTTACCTGATATTTATTTAGATGAGTGGTTTGTTCTTCAGTATCGATTTCCAAAGGGAATCTTTTCTTTGGAGACAGCACTTTGGTTACATGGTTTATCTTTGACTATCCCTTTTAACATGACGATGAGTTTTCCTTATGGTACGAATACCAAAAACATTAAGGAAGCAGATATACGTCCTATTATTTTACGCTCTCACTATAGTGAAGGAATTATTGAAATAGAGCGTCTTCCTGGCCAATTTATTAAAGTTTATGAAGTTGAACGAGTTTTGGTTGAGTGTCTAAGACCAGTTCATCAGGTGGATCTTCAAATTATTGCACCAGCGTTTAAAAAATATTTTCAACAAAATAAAATTTATTTACACAAATTATTTTATTATGCCCAGCTATTTAAAGTAACTGATAAGTTACAATCTTATACGGAGGTACTATCTTAATGTTTTCAAATGCGAATAGCTTTAAAGCAAAAATCAAAAACATTTCAAAAGATAAGGGAATTCCAGCCCAACAAGTACAACAACATTATTTAATTGAGCAAGTGTTAAAACTGATTTCTACTAGTTCTTATAGAGATTCCTTCATTGTAAAAGGAGGGTATCTAATAGGTCAAATGATTGGACTAGATAAGCGAACCACAATGGATTTAGATGTCACTCTGAAGGGAACCGAAATGAGCAAAGAAAATTTGATTCATATCTTTGAAGAGATTCTTTGTTCTAAAACTGATGGATTTTCATTTTCAGTAGATAAGCTAGAACCTATTCGCCAAGATGATGAATATGGAGGATTTTCATTAAAATTAAATGCAACTTT
>NZ_JAWERU010000064.1:0-5710 GCF_032481935.1 Streptococcus sp. | reverse complement strand
TGCACCAAGTCTTGTTAAACCAGCCGAAGAGGTTCGAATTTTGACTGATAAGGAAACTGGAGTTCTGGTAGCAGGGCTAACTACAGAGTTATCTAAAGATCTCAAGCTTCAAGTTCAAAAGGTTCTACGTCAAGAATTAGCTGGTAAACACTATGATGCATATCAAGTGAAATTGCTAGATAAGGACAACCAAGAAGTTGAACTCAAGGGTGCTGTTCTAGTGAGATTACCAGTTAAGGGACAGGTTCAAGGAGTTTATCATATGAGCTTAGATCAAGGCTTACAGGTTCAAAAGGTGACGTTTGTAGGTGACACAGTTGAATTTGTCACCAAAGATCTAGGACTTTATGCGATTGTCTATAAAGAACAAAACCAAGAACCAGTAGAACAAGCTCATGAACCAGCAGTTAATAGAGAAAACTTTGAAAATACTTCAGAGAAAGTAGATTCAGCAAGACTTCCAGAAACAGGTGAAAGTCGATCTGATACAGCTGCCTTCCTAGCAAGTCTCAGTCTTGTTTTATCAGTGGCTCTACTAACTGTTAAACGTAAAGAAAAATAGAGTTTGGAACTCTACATTGCTGATTGATTGTAGAAATACTTGAACTATCCCAGTGGATAGGATCGAAAAATGCTACAACCATATGGAGAGGACCTTTAGGTTCTCTCCGTTTTTTAAAATAGGGATGAAATCGCTTAGATGAGTGGTTGGAGGAAAGGAATAGAAGAAAGATGAATCATCAATTTTTTGAGAAACGTTGTCATTATAGCATTCGAAAATTTGCAATAGGAGCAGCTTCAGTAATGGTTGGTGCGAGTATCTTTGGAGCCAGCATGGTACAAGCTGCAGAGACAGAGCCCGCACTAGAAGCAGAAACAAGTCTTACACAGCTTCCACCAGAGGATAAGTTATCACCAGATTTGGCAGGCGCTATTAAAAGTGCAGAGGCAACCTTTGTTTCAGAGACTAAAGTGGAAGAGGTAGCTACTAAGTCCCAAGCTACCGAAGAAACTTCTTCAAAACCAGTAGAAACTAAAAATTCTACAGTAGAGGAGAAAAGTACAACCGTAGAAAATGCTTCTACAGAAGTAGCTCCTACTGAAACCAATGCAGTAACAGAACCTACGAAACCAGGTGAAGTAAATGGAACGGTGGAGAAAGCTGATTCATTTACAGCAGATAAACCTGCAAGTAAAGCAGAAATTGATGCCGCAAAATCTAAAGTAGCTAAAAAGGAATATACGGTATTTCCAAGACCTCAAAAGGTAACTTATGGCGATGGGGTTACTGCTCTGGAAGGAAAGGTAAACCTTGTCTTTAGCGATGGCTTAGATATCTATACACGTAACCGTGCCAAAGAAGTTCTCCAAGCTAGTAATGTATCTTACACTACCAGTACAAAAGCTACAGAAGGGGCGACCAACATTTTCCTTGGAGTGCGTGGGAAAGCTCCTCTGGCAGAAAAAGAAGTCCAAGATATTTCGTCTGAATTATACGATAAAATTGATGCCTATGTCTTGCGCGTGAAGGACAATAAGATTTCGATCGTCGGAAAGGATACCGATGCTGTCTTCTTTGGACTAACAACTTTGAAACAAATGCTGAAGGAGAGTCCTGTCCCAGTTCTTCGAGATGTGACAGTAGAAGATTATGCAGAAGTGAAGAATCGTAGCTTTATCGAAGGCTATTATGGAAATCCTTGGACTAAGGAAAACCGTGAGGAGTTGATGCGCTATGGTGGCGACTTAAAGCTAACTCAGTACTTTTTTGCGCCAAAAGACGATCCCTATCACAATGCTAAATGGCGTGAACTCTACCCAGAAGAAAAAATGGCAGAGATTCGTGATCTAGCTCGTGTGGGGAATGAAACAAAGACTCGCTATGTATGGACCATCCATCCATTTATGCATAACAAGATGCGTTTTGACACGGATGAATTATATAAACAAGATTTAGATGTCATTAAAGCGAAATTCACCCAATTGCTGGATGCAGGTGTGCGTGAATTTGGGGTTCTAGCTGATGATGCGGCCTGGCCTGTTGGTGGCTATAATAGTTATGTTCGGTTAATGACCGACCTGACAAATTGGCTAACTGAACAAGAAACAAAATACAGTGGCCTTCGTAAAGATATGATTTTCGTTCCAGCCTGGTATATGGGACAAGGGACAGAAGATGAACTTCGTACGCTCAACGAACGCCTTCCAGAAACGGTTCATTTAACCCTAACAGGGGGTAAGGTATGGGGTGCAGTTGACCAAACCTTCCTAACAAATTTGAAGAAGAATTTGACAGAAGGTGGCAAGAAGTATCGTCCGATTCATTTCTGGATTAACTGGCCTTGTAATGATAATACCAAGCAACACTTGATTCTAGGTGGTGGTGAAAAATTCTTACATCCCAAGGTTGATTTGTCCTTGGCGCAGGGCATCATGCTAAATCCGATGCAACAATCCGAAGCTTCAAAGGTAGCCCTTTTTGATGTGGCTCAGTATGGTTGGAAACAATGGAGAAGTGCGGAAGAAGCTGAAAAAATCAATGATATGGCCTTTAACTATGTGGTCAATGGAAATTTTGAGGAAAGTGATGTATCAAAAGCCTTTCGTGAACTTGGTAAGCATATGCGCAACCAAAACCGTCCTCCCCATGTCACAAAATTGGAAGAATCTGTTGAGCTTGCACCTAAATTGACAGACTTTTATAACAAATTGAAGACTGGTCAAAACGTAGACGCAGAGAGAAAAGAATTAAAGGGTATCTTTGCAAACTTGAAGGCTGACGCCCTCCTTCTGAAAGAAAAAGGGGACAAGAAGCTTATTGACCAAATCCACTACTGGTTAGACAATACAGTGGATCAGATGGATGCTTTAGAAGCCTTGCTGACAGCGACAGAAGGTCTGGCTGAAAAGAATGATGCTAAGGTTTGGGAGCATTATTATGCTGGGGTTAAGTATTACGATCAGTCTATTAGCTACTCTTTCTTCTATGTAGACCATTATGAACGGGCAGAGTTTGGAGTGCAACATATTCGTCCATTTATCAATAACTTAAAGGAATACTTGGCAACACATATCCAGACCATGTTGCATCCAGATAAACTTGTGACCACCTTTATTACCAACCGTGCGGGGATTGAAGGAGGTCTTGCAGAAGTAACAGATGGCGACTTGGATACTCATGCGATTGTCAAGACGACAACCGTTATTGAACGAGATGATTATGTAGGACTACGTTTCAATAAAGCCATTAAGGTCCATACGCTAGGTTTTGCTACAGGAACAAAGACAGCCGATAATTATACCTTTGGAAATGCCCTTGTCGAGTATCAAAACGAACAGGGCGACTGGGTAGCTCTCACAAGTCCAGCCTACACAGGTAGAGAACGTACGCTTGAATTTACTAATCTTGATATTACGGCACAAGCAGTTCGTATGCGTGCCACTGCTAAGAAGGATAATGCTTGGCTTGCCATGCGTGAGATTGCTGTCAATAGACCGCTCGAACTTGGAAGCAAGAAGGTAAAAGGGACCATTACTCTAAGTCCAAACCTGGTTTACAAGTATGGAACCAGTGTGCTTCAAATGCAAGATGGCAAAGATAACACCGAATCTATGATGGCTCATGCCAATCAAACGAATGTGACTCCAGAAAATGCTTGGGTTCAAATGGACTTGGGTGGAGCTAAGAAAGTGAAACATGTTCATCTAGTTCAAGGGGAAAGTGACAAACTAGCAGCTGGTGTCATCGAATATTCTACAGACGGTACAAACTGGAAGACACTTCAGACCTTAGCTGGGGATCGAATTTCAGATATTAGCCAAAACTTCACAGCACAATACGTTCGTGTTCGTAATACACAGCTTCTCAGCAAATGGTGGAGAATTGCGGACTTTAGAGTTGACGTCGATACACCAAATACTGATTTGACCGTCACCAATGTCGACAGCCTGAAGGAAACGCCAGTAGTGGACAGTCGTGGTCGTTATGAAATGACCTTACCTCAAGGGAATCATCTTCCAGCAAATGGCTATCTTGGCTTGAAATTGGATCGCCTCCATGAAGCTAGTTCAATTGCACTTGAAGGTGCAGGTGAAACAGGTTTGACACTGGAATATTCAGCAAATGAAGTGGAATGGATGAGCGCTGACCAACTTCCAGAATACGCCTTGGTACGCTATGTACGCATCGTGAACAAGACAGATAAGGATCAAGCGCTTCCTACTGGAAAATTAGTCGTCAAGACAAAAGAAGTGGATCCAACTGAACTCTTATCAACCACTATGGGTATTCACCAATATTATGGTGCTAATGATGTTCGTCGCGTTCACAATTTAGGTCAACTGTTTGATGGGGACTTTAATAATTTTGTAGAATTTTCCGATTACCAACGTAAAAACGGGGAAATTGTCATGAAACTAGGCACAATTCGTCACATCAAGAAGATTCGTGCCTATATTCAGGATGCTCAGCGTAATTATTTGCGTGATGGAAAGATTCAAGTCAGTGAAGATGGTAAGAATTGGACGGATGTTGTAACAGTCGGAGATGGTGTGGAAAATGAAATTCGTGATAATTCCTTGACCGACGGCTGGACACATGATTCTGCCAACCCAGGAAATCGTTATATTGAAGGTATTCTGGATCAACCTGTAACTGCTAAGTTTATGCGTGTTCTATTTACAGCGGACTATAATGCTCGTTTTGTAGGATTTAGCGAAATCGTGATTAATGATGGTGAATTTATCAATCCTGAAAATAATCCTACAGTGACAGGAAATGGTAGAGAAGCAGCGGATAACCTGAAGAAAAATATGACTGACGGTAATGTATTGACTAGCTATGCAGCTACTGAAGATAAAGGAGAGCTTGTTTATCATTTATCTGAAGAAACCAAGGTCAATCATATTCGCTTGATTGCTGACTTGCCAGAAGGTGCAAAAGTAAATGTCCAAGTTCGTACCTTGAATGATGCTGGTGAATCAGTATGGAAAAACTTGGGTGAAGTCAGATCAAGTTTCCAAACCTTTGCCCTTTCAGGAAAAAATCCACGGATTCTCGATGTAAAAGTTTCTTGGGAAGGTGGAGAACCAGAGTTCTACGAAATGACTACCTTCTATCAAGAAGTGGTAGACGAGCCAGCACCGACAATAAGTAAAGGCGACGAGCCAGCGCCAGTAGTAGAAGTCCCAGAATTTGAAGGTGGTGTCAATGCAGTAGAAGCCGCTAAGAATGAATTGCCAGAATACACAGATGCAATCGGCACAGTAGGCGACGAGCCAGCACCAGTGGTAGAAGTGCCAGAATTTGAGGGCGGAGTCAATGCTGTGGAAGCTGTTAAGCATGAATTGCCAGAGTACACAGATGCAATCGGCACAGTAGGCGATGAGCCAGCTCCGGTAGTAGAAGTTCCAGAATTTGAGGGCGGAGTCAATGCAGTAGAAGCCGCTAAACATGAATTGCCAGAGTACACAGAGGCAATCGGCACAGTAGGCGATGAGCCAGCTCCAGTAGTAGAAATCCCAGAATTCAAGGGTGGTGTCAATGAAGTAGAAGCCGCTAAAAACGAGTTACCAGAATACACAGGAACAGTAGCTACAACAGGAAATGAGGCTGCACCAAGTCTTGTTAAACCAGCCGAAGAGGTTCGAATTTTGACTGATAAGGAAACTGGAGTTCTGGTAGCAGGGCTAACTACAGAGTTATCTAAAG
>NZ_JAWERU010000063.1:0-5794 GCF_032481935.1 Streptococcus sp. | reverse complement strand
CTTAGTAGAATCAAGATCCAACTTAGTTTCATCGTAGTCATCTGAGATTCCTACTGATTGGATGTTGTCCTTGTTAGCTGCGTCAAATTTAGTTGTATCCAACCAAACTTGGTAAACCAATTTATCGCCACGTTTAACAGTCTTGGTATTGATGTTTTGTTTTTCGTTGTTTGAGGCATCGTCCGCATATGGGTTGGCATTTGTATCTGCGTACTTATCTGCCAACTCTTTATCATCATCAACGAGCTTATCGCCTGTGATATCGAATTTTTCTTCAGAAACAACGTATTTCTCTGGTTGGAACTTAGGTTCTTCTGGTGGAGTTACACGGTTGTTAAATTCTTTATCAGCTGGTTCAGTTACGTTAGCAACCAATGCTTTAGCTGTACCGTCATGAGATACTGTTACAGTTACTTCTGCCTTCATAGTATCGTAAGTGACAGTTGCGTCTGTACCTTTCACCTCTGTTACAGAGTAAGTGTAAGTACCTTCTTGACCCTTCTTGTATTTAAGGGCAGTGACTTTTTCACCAGCTTTATTTGTGTACTCTACCGGAGAGAATTTAATCTTACCATCTGCATCGTTGGTTGCAGTCGCAATCACAATATTGTCGCTGTCTTTCAACTCGAATGTAAATTCGCCAGCTTTAAGCTCACGACCTTCCAAACGTTTTGTGAAGTTGAATTCTGCAGTGATTGGTACAGAGTTTACACGTTTTTGAGTTGGTTTTTCTGGTTTTTCAACAGATTTGCTTACTGGGTTATAAACATGAACGATTTGGTTGGCTTTATTTTCAATATCCACTCCACCCGCAACGTCATCTTTAACAGTTGCTGGGATATCAAATTTATAGTAGCGACCAAATGCAAATTTAGTTGTATCGATAACTTGTGTATTATCAACATCACCTAGTGATTTGTTTACAGAAGTCTTAGATGTTGCTGTAATGACACCATTTTCAACCTTAATGTCAAACTTGTCTGTTACGTCATCCCCAGTTTCACTGTCATATGCTTTAATATCAGCAGCGTTAACAGTTAATTTATCTGCATCGTAAGTATCAGAGATACCAACAGATTGGATGTTGTTTTTGTCAGTGAAGTTCTTAGTATCCAACCATACTTGGTAAACTAATTTATCACCACGTTCAACAGTCTTAGTATTGATGTTTTCTGCTTCGTTGTTTGAAGTTCCATCTGCGTATGGGTTAGCATTTGTAGCAGTGTACTCGTCAGTCAATTCATCATCATCGTCTACAAGTTTTGTTCCTGTAATGTCAAATTTCTCTTTATTAAGAACAAATTTCTCTGGTTGGAATTGAGGTGCTTCTGGTGGAGTAACCTTGTTGTTAAATTCTTTATCAGCAGTTCCATCAGTTGATGCACCCTCAGCATCCACACCGCCAGTTGATGTTACATTCGTTACAGTAGTTAAGGCATGACCTTTCTTAGACACTTCAACTGTAATGGTTGCTTTCATTGTGTCATAAGTCATTCCAAGCTTTTTTGAAGCTGGGATTACTTCTTCAACAGTATAGGTATGTGTACCAACTTTAGTATTGTCAAATGACAACTCAGTGAAAGTAACTGTTCCATCTTCTTTATTAGTAACAGTTTCAATTTCTTTACCAGTTGAATCTTTCAATACGAAGCTAAATTCACCTGCTTGAAGTGCACGACCTGCAAGTTTCTTCGTAAAGTCGAACTTAGTAACTACTGGTGCCACTACATAGTTGTTGAATTCTGAATCTTCTGGCATGCTCACTTTTGCGGACAAGAGACCAGTTGTAGCATCCTTAGTAACAGTTACTGTTACTACCGCATTCATTGAATCATAGTCAATGTTTGTGTCAGCTCCAGCTACTTCACGTACTGTGTAAGTATGCGTACCTTCTTGAGCATAAGGGATTGCATCAAATTGGATAGTTCCGTCAGCCGCATTCTTCTTAGTTTGGATGACATTACCATTTTCAAGTAATTCAAATGTGAAGGCATCTTTTGTAAGCTCTTTACCTTCAAGTTTCTTAGTAAACTTGAATTGAGCTTGTGCTGCAGCAGGTGTGAAGGTATTGTTAAATTCTTTATCTGCTGGAAGTGCTGCTACAGCAGTAAGAGCATGACCTGATTTGGTAACTGTAACTGTCACGTTAGCCTTCATGGTGTCATAAGTCATACCAGCTTCTTTTGTTTCAGGGATAACTTCTTCTACAGTGTAATTGTGATCACCAACTTGAGCATTTGTAAATGTTAAAGCATCAAACTTAACTTTACCATCAACATCATTTTGCTTGGTTTGAAGAACAGTTCCTTCAGAATCTTTCAAGACAAAACTGAATTCGCCAGCTTTAAGTTTACGGCCTGCAAGAGCTTTGCTGAAGTCAAATTGAGCTGTTACTGGTGCCACTACATGGTTGTTAAAGACTTTATCATCTTCACCAGTTGCTTCACCACCTGTTGAGGTCATTTCAGTCTTAGCTGACAAAAGACCTGTAGTTGCATCTTTTGTAACAGTGACTTTCACTGCGATAGTCATTGCATCGTAGTCTACATCGGCTTTATTGCCCTTCACTTCCTTAACAGTATAGTTGTATTCACCTGCTTGGTCAAATGACAATTCACTGAAGCTAATCTTACCGTTAGCCTTGTTAGTGACTGTTTCACTAACATTGTTGGCACCAGTCAAGGTAAAGCTGAAGTCTCCAGCATTCAAGGCTCCATTTGAGAGTGATTTATCAAACTCAAGGTTTACTTTAACAGGAGATGGTGTGAAGGTATTGTTGAACTCTGTATCTGCAGGAAGTGTATTTGTTGCTTTAAGAACGTGACCTTCTTTAGTAACAGTGATCGTTACTTCAGCTTTCATTGGGTCATAAGTCATTCCTGATTCAGAACCTTGAACTTCTTCTACAATATACTTGTGGGTTCCAACTTGTGTCTTGTCAAATGTCAAGTCATCAAAGGCTACAACACCTTCTTTAGTATTTGTCTTAGTTTGAAGAACCTTACCTGTTGAATCTTTAAGAACAAAGCTAAACTCGCCAGCTTTCAACTCACGACCTGCTAGAGCCTTGCTAAAGTCAAACTTAGTCTTAACTGGAGCTACAACATAGTTGTTGAAGACCTTGTCATTCTCACCCTCAGCATGACCACCTGTTGATGTATAAACTGCTTCAACTTCTAGTTTATCCTGAGCATTTTGAGTAACGGTAACTGTGAGAGTAACCTCCATACCATCATAGTCAACGTCCTTATCCGAACCAGCAACTTCCGTAATCTTATAAGTATAGGTACCTGGTTTTTCGAATGTTAGTTGGCTAAAGGTTGCCTTACCATTTTTGTTGGTAACTGTTTCTTGATGTGTGCCACCTTCTTGTTTAAGGGTAAAGCTAAAATCACCATCATTTAAAGTACGTCCTTCAAGAACTTTACTTACTTCAGGAGTGTAGGTTACTGGATCTACTTTTTCATAGTAGAAAACTGTTTCCGTATATGGCGTCAATCCATTAAGCAAGTCAACGTTGGTACCAATACCGTTATTTCCCCTTACTAATTGTTCGTTTGGAGAAAGGTGTCCAATATTATCTCCAAGGAAAGGAACAAAGACTGTTTTCTTAGGTGTGTATCCTGCAGCTCTTTGGAAGTCAAATGCAGTTTCCTTACCGTTTGGATAGTTTACTCCATTTTTATCAGTAAAAGGAATCGTGTACAGAGGTGTCTTCTTAACAACTAAATCTTCTGTGTTTACCTTTCCAGGTTTTATAGGCTTGGTTTCTGCAAGGAGCATATAGCCATCTGTACTTAAGGAACCGTCAGAACGCTTGCTTTGTTGCTTTGGATCAAGAAGATAGACACGAACGACAACTGAACCATCTTCTCCGACGATTTCTTTGATACGCTTGATACCCGCACGCTCCGCATCCATGAATTTAGTCCCAACAACATATGGACGAGAAACATAACCCGTCATACTATCAGCAGGAGCTTCTTGATAGAGTTTGTAACCTGCAAACTGACGTTTCCCTGAAGCAGTGAAGTTTTGACCTTCTGTAGCTGTCAATGTATACTTAGCTAATTCAACTTCATTACCATTCGCCTCATAATCTTGAACAGTTGTATCTGTTTTACTAGCATTATAGGTAGGATTAGCTTTGTCAACTACTTTATAGTGAGTGATTTTGGTAACAACTCGTGGAATTTTGAAGTTACTATCCGTAATCGTGCGTCCATTATAGGTAGGCTCTACTACGTTCATAACATCAGTAGTTGTACGAGCATTATAAACAGCTGTCAAAAGTGCTTGTTCTGTCGGTGTAAGTTCATGATCTGGATTTACTAGCGATGCAATTCTATCAGCCACCTTATAACCTGTTTGTAGAAAAGGCTGAACTGTTTTATCTGCTGCTGTAGAAGTCTGATAGTCAACTTGGAAGGTCAACTCAGAGTTTGACTTAGCTGTTGTTGTAGAGAACTGCTGAACACCACTTGTTGCAGTGATTGTCTTTGTTTCTACAATATCACCTGTATTCTTATCGATTAGTTCAACGACAGAATCAGTTGAGTCACTAAAGTTCTTATAGATACGAACGTAGTAGTTGGTATTGTAACGTTTATTAAATCTTGTAAGATCTAAGATACTAAATGTATAGTAATCTCCAGCTTTTCTTTCATAACCAGCAGGTACATCCTGGGACTTAACTGTTGCACCAACAGGATCTGACATATCTGGATCTGCTGTTTCACCATCTTTAAGTGTAGTTGTAGTTGCTATTGCTTCTGTGTTATGGTCAGTTGCAGCACGACGATTACGGCGACGACCACCATTTGTAGCTAAAGCACCGGCATTTACAGTATTCTCAGCTGCCAAAGCTAGTGTTTCTGTATCTACTAGTGATTTTGCTTCAACATTAGTTGCACTAGCATTTGTATCAAGGCTAGATGCCTCGGTTACAGCTGAAAGTTCTGCTTTAGACTCTGATTTTTCTTCAGTTTTATTTTCAGACTTTTCTGTTGCCTTAGGCTTAGCTACTACAGTTTCTACTGTTTTTGAATCAGTTGCTGATGGTTTAGAAGACTCTGATTTTGCCTCCGAACTAAGAGATGTTTTTTCCTCAGTTTTTTCAGCTTTTGTTTCTTCTGATTTTACTTCAGTTGGTTCTGATTTTACTTCTTCAGGCTTAGCTTCAGATGTTAAAGTTTCTTGCTTACCTTCTGAAGTTTCAGAAACAGCCGAATTTGCTACATCCGTGGATGCCTCTGTCAACTTTTCCTTTTCGACTTGTTCAGTATTCCCAGCAGAAGCTGCTGTTTGTGCTACAATCTCAGCAGCATTTACCGCACCACCATTAGCCATCATGAAGCTAAGGGTCGTTCCTAAAAAAACTGATGCGACCCCAACTTTATATTTTCTTAAAGAAAATCGTTGTTGCTCTCTTCTTATCATGTGATAAGTTCTCCTTTTTTAAACATTTTAACTAATAATATGTAAGTTTGTTGACTTTTTCCAGAAAAAAATGGACTTCCCCACATTACTAGTAACGCTACCAGTATACCATACTAAAGGATTTATAGCAAGAATAACGATGCTCTAAAACTCTATCCCCAAAATGTATAATATGCATTTTAGAAGAATATTTAATAACGAAAGACTTTTAATATATACATATAAATTTCTGTTCGAATTCCTACTTAGTGTTCAATATAGTTACTTAGTTTATAAAATACATGTTATAATAAAGCTATGGCATATAGTACAGATTTTAAACAACGAGCATTAAATTACATCAAAGAGGGACACA
>NZ_JAWERU010000062.1:0-5846 GCF_032481935.1 Streptococcus sp. | reverse complement strand
GCTCGCACTTGTTGAAGCCGATTGGCTAGCTGATGTGCTGGCTGATTGGCTTGCGCTTGTTGAAGCCGATTGACTCGCACTTGTGCTGGCTGATTGGCTTGCACTTGTTGATGCTGACTGACTAGCTGACGTGCTGGCTGATTGACTTGCACTTGTTGATGCCGACTGGCTAGCTGAGGTGCTGGCTGATTGACTTGCACTTGTTGATGCCGATTCAGATGCTGACGTGCTGGCTGATTGGCTTGCGCTTGTCGATGCCGATTGACTAGCTGAGGTGCTGGCTGATTGGCTTGCACTTGTTGATGCCGACTGGCTAGCTGACGTGCTGGCTGATTGGCTTGCACTTGTTGATGCTGACTGACTAGCTGACGTGCTGGTTGATTGGCTTGCGCTTGTTGAAGCCGATTGACTAGCTGACGTGCTGGCTGATTGGCTCGCACTTGTTGAAGCCGATTGGCTAGCTGATGTGCTTGCTGATTGGCTTGCACTTGTTGAAGCTGACTGACTAGCTGACGTGCTGGCTGATTGACTTGCACTTGTTGATGCTGACTGACTAGCTGACGTGCTGGCTGATTGGCTTGCACTTGTTGAAGCCGATTGGCTAGCACTTGTTGAAGCCGATTGGCTAGCTGACGTGCTGGCTGATTGGCTTGCGCTTGTTGATGCCGATTGGCTAGCTGACGTGCTGGCTGATTGACTTGCACTTGTTGATGCTGACTGACTAGCTGACGTGCTGGCTGATTGGCTTGCGCTTGTTGATGCCGATTGACTCGCACTTGTGCTGGCTGATTGGCTTGCGCTGGTCGATGCGGACTTAGACGCGCTCGTGCTGGCTGATTGACTGGCGCTGGTCGATGCGGACTTAGACGCGCTCGTTGAAGCACTTTGGCTGGCACTGGTTGACGCTGATACTGACGCACTTGTGCTTGCTGACACTGATGCACGGTAATCTGAGTCAGATATATTTGGCGTTACCGTATTTACCGTTCCATCTTTATAAGTAATGGTTACCGTTCCATTCTCTGCAATAGAATAACTTCTGATACGGTTTGCAGTCTCTGGATTCGCTGTTTTCACAGCATCTAAGATTTCATCTTTCTCACGCTGACTCAGAGCGTTTGGATGTTTAACTTGGAAGACTACTGACGGCTTCTTACCAGGGAATTTCTCATTCAACTTCCCTTGGGCGACAACTACTGTTGGAGTTCTCGATTCATTATTAGACAAGTCCACAGCTTTTACACCAAGTGTCCATCTATTTCCATCTGCATGTGGCTGATTAGGATTATAAGTAGCTGTATACTCTAAAGTAACAGGGGCATTCGTTGGTTTATTCTTGAATCCTGGTGCACTATCATTCGAAGAATAGTCATCTGAGAATATTTTATCTTTATCTGATGTACCATCGTAAAGTTTCAAGTCTCTAAGTTTACCACTATTATCTGAACCTTTTAAGACAACCTTAACTTCATCTCCTGCAAAAATCTCGTATCCATTCGTACCAGGACGGACATTATTTTTCGGAGAAAGCTTTTCCCACTTACCATTATTCTTGACATAGATTTCAAATTCAGGGTTTGGAGATACATTTTCTTTAGTAATTATATTAGAAGATGTGTCAGATTGAAGAGTTACATTGCTACCATTTGGATCCCTAACAACCATTTCTTGTTTAACCGTTACATTTCCTGTAGGCAACAAACCATTATTGGTATCAGTAACCCGTTTCAACTCAGACGGTTCAAACGTCACACTTGTTCCAGTAGATTTTTTAGGGAAGGTTTGAGTCCCAATCGTTAAAGTGACTGTTGCTCCTGGTATTACATCTGTCACTGTAATACTACGATTTGGCAGACCTCCTTGTAGCTTCACTTGACTATCTGCGATTCGTGGTGGGTTCGGTCTAACTTTGATAGTTACAGGAACATTTGTACTGTTGCCTGCTTTATCTGCGGAACCTTGTGGTAAAGTAACTTTAACTTCTTTCTTATAGATACCTGGAGCTGAAGCATCAGGTCTGGATACCCACTCATAAGTTGTCCCATTTGGAATCACAACTCTAGAATCAGAATTTTTAAGTGCATTACCAGAATTGGCAATAATATCATTTAGTGGAGTTGTATTTCCAACTGTTGTAACATACTCTTGTTTAGCCACTGGATCCACTACTGTATAAGTAAAGCTTGTCTCACTTGTCAAAGCACGATCTTGTGCAGACGGAGTTCCAAAGCGCCCTGTTGGATAAGTTGCTTTTACAGTATAGGTTGTACGGTGTGTCGTAGCTTCAGAATCAGTTGTATGCCAGACAGTACTAAATTTAGGTGACCCAGTTCGATTATTTAGTGGTGCACTTGCATTGTTATTCAGACGATACTCATAAGCAAATGTTGTTCCTGAAGGAAGAGATGGATTATTGATATAAAGATATGAATCTCCACCTATATTATTAGCATAGCTACCGCCAACAGTTCTATCACCTGAAGCTGCTTTAAAGGCATAAAATTGACCAGTAACTCTATTATTGGTTTTAGTCTCAATCTTTTGGTAAACTCTGTAATTGTATGTTAAATCCGTAGTAGTGTTATCTGGGTGAGTTACCGTTAAGATTGCAGTTCTAGGGTTCTCTCTGTCCCCCATCGCTGTCATTGTAGGAGCTTGCCCTTGTTTCCATGCAAATCTTGTCCCACTAGGGAAGTCAGAAGCTCCGCCAACTGGACGCACAAGACTTCTTGGATTTATATTAGATAAAGGCTCGTCGCTAACTGCATAAAAGTGCTCAGTTGTTTTCTCTACACCATACTTAACATTGTTTGTGACTGTATCCGTGGTTTTATCACGATAAGTAATGGTAACATCTCCATTACTAGCTACACTGATTGAACCCTCTTCAGCTCCTTTTTTATAGTCAGTTGAGCCTACACCTGATCCTGTACCTGAAAGAAGACTAGCATTGGCCGCCTTAAAGTTATCCAAGACTTGTTCTCTTTCTTTTGGACTTAGATTTGCCTTGTCATTAACTACGACTTTAGTACCTTTCGCAGGGTCTTGTCGCTCATTAAATCCTTTGACATGGAAATTGGTACGGGCTGTAGCAGTCTGACCATCAATATCTCTAACTGTATATTCAAGAACATAAGTACCTGGTTTATACGGTTCCCAAGCAGTACCTTTACGACCAACTGTCCCTGTTATATCAATATTGCGGGAGGTTTGATATCCTGTTCGCCTTCCTTGATAATCATAGGTCCACAAATCCCCTAGTCCTCTTCTAATAGTAGCAGGATAGTTTGGGGAAGTTACACCTGTAATCTCCTTATTAGATCCAGAAGCAGTGATTGTATCCATCCCTCTATCATCACGTAATCGTATCTGAAAATTAGTGACTGCATCATCATTATAAAAAGTGACATCAGATGGCATCGTAATCGTAGGCGGATTAGAGGCTGCACGGCTCTGACCTGCTGCACGATTAGGAACTGCTATACTTCTACTCATACGTGGTGGATGCGACACTCTAGTAGCTACTTCATGATGCATAGAAGAAGTATAGTTCCCAGAAGTATCCGCACTTGTAAATGGCTGGCTACTTGTACCAACTCTTGCATCCAATGTTGCAGTTCGCGACTGATTATTTACAGTGGCATAAACTTCAAGCGTTGCTTCTAGGTTTCTTTGTTTATCATGGCGTATATCATAAACATACTCATTTCCTGAACCACCACGTTTCTCCATTTCTTGTCCATTAAAGGTCACACGAGTAATAGTTGTATTAGGATCCACGTCCGCAATCAGCCCTACATGATGCAAGGCATTGTTCGCGTGCATATTGATACGCCAAACAACTTCGTTACTATTTCTATCATACCTACCAGACTCAATTGAAGCTATCGTTCCATGGCTAGATAGTGGTGCTCTAGGAGACGTTCCTCTCTCTATCGCTTGTCCATTACGACTATCATGTTGACCTGAATGTGCACCTAAAACAGCATTGACAATAGAATTACGAGCTAGAGTCGCTTTTTGTACTACTGATGTCAAATCACTAGTTGGATCTGCCAAGGCTTTTTCAATCTCCGTAACAGCAACATTCACTTTGGTAATAGCAGAGTCCACATTCGGCAATCCTACAGCTTTTGCTAGGTACTCACCCATTTCAGCTGAAAGTTTGGTTAACTTCTTACGATTTTCATCTTGTTGTTTAGCTGAAACTTCTGTTGTTGCTATGGCACCAGCAGTCACTCCTACTAAACTCGTTGTGTCAGAAGTTGCTTGAGCAACATTCACACCAGCCTTTCCATCAATCTCAGTAGCCTTCAGTACAGCAGAATCAATTTTAAGATTAGTTGATTCTTTTGAAGGTGAGGAAGACTGTTCAGTTGTTGCTACAGATGTGCTCTGTTCAACTGATGAACTTGACGCTACAGAAAAACTTTCTGACTCACTTTTTGATTGACTAGTACTAGTAGAGGCACTGACCGACTCACTAGTCGAAGTACTTGCAGAAAGGCTAGCTGATGTACTAGCTGAAACACTTGCTGAGGTGCTATTAGAAACCGATTCCGACTTTGAAGCGCTTTCACTAAGAGAACTAGAGCTCTCTGAATTGCTTGCATTTGTCGTACCTAAAACTACCGTATCGTTTGCTACTAAAACATCCGATTTATCTAGTGTTTTTTCCAAAGCTACTGCTTCATTTGCAAACACTTTGGTTTGCGCCGCAACAGCACCACCTAAAACGGCTCCTGTGGTCACGACCCCTCGGATAATATCTAACCCTGTAATTGAATGGTTAACTTTATCTTCTACCACTTCAGTCATAACTTGAGTCGTATCAACACCGCCCCTCATGACCTTGAACAAGCCCAAAAGAGAGGTTGAAGCTCTCAACCAATGCTTTCCTGATTTAATTAACTTATAACGTGTCACACGGTCTGTTTCTCTGAACCTACCATTCTGACGTCTAAAAAACATTTTCTACTCCTTTTCCAGATAAAAGTGTAAACTATTGCCAAGTTTAATCATACTTGTTTAGTATACTTTAATTCTGAACTAAGGTCAATATGATATGTACATCAATTACCAGTCCGAAATGAATAAACAAACATCTATTTTAATATATATATATATATATATTAAGTCGATCTGCTAACTTATACTCCTAATAATCTATTCCCAGAAATAAAACTCCTTACTTATTTTTAATTTTTTTTACAAATATATTCAATTCAACTGAAATTTTAAAATTTTTAATTATCTAATTAATAAGAAGTCTCCTACGACATATCCAATCAAACAACACATTTTTTTCTAAATAGAAGATAGAGTTTAATAATTCTACTTATATAGAAACCAACAATAATAGTCTTCAAAAATTCAAAACGCAACAGTAGTTATCCTCGCTTTATGCTAAATCTATCTGCGAACTTGTCATTAACTTCAATATCAAATCAATATCTTGAGCTATCTATGGCTAAATTTCTAGTTTACTCTTTGATTTTCCCAAGCAAAATCAGACTTTTAGCCACCTTAACTTTCTGAGACTTACAATGAAAAAGCCCACAGACAATAGCATTCGTAAAACTTTACTAGTGGTGCAGCTATAGGCTGAACAAAACTTAATTACAGAATAACGAAGTAAAATAAAACGCACGAAAATTCCACGAGGTCAACTATAGTCAGAAAGCTGAACAACAAGCCAAAACGCCCAAAAAAGGCGGCAAAAAGCAAGCAACGTGCCGAAATGGTCAGGTCAAATCCTGATTATGTCAACGAATTAGACCCAAAAATCGTTGATATGCTAGTAGAATTTCACAAGTCACAAGGCACTTTGGAAACTCCCGAGGCGC
>NZ_JAWERU010000061.1:0-6692 GCF_032481935.1 Streptococcus sp. | reverse complement strand
ATTAGCAAAAGGTTACTATGGAGCTAAACACATCTTGTTCCGTACTGCAAAAGAACAAGTAATGAACTCTTACTACTATGCATACCGTGACCGTCGTCAAAAGAAACGTGACTTCCGTAAATTGTGGATCACACGTATCAATGCGGCAGCTCGTATCAACGGACTTTCATACTCACAATTGATGCATGGTTTGAAATTGGCTGAGATCGAAGTTAACCGTAAAATGCTTGCTGACTTGGCTGTTAACGATGCAGCAGCTTTCGCAGTTCTTGCAGATGCAGCTAAAGCAAAACTTGGTAAATAATTATTCATAAGACTGGTGCAAGTTTGTCCCAGTCTTTTTTAAACAAAGGAGAAAAAAATGGCTTCTAAAATGCTACACACTTGCTTGCGAGTTGAAAATCTTGAAAAATCAATCGCTTTTTATCAGGATGCCTTTGGTTTTAAGGAATTACGTCGTAGAGACTTTCCAGACTATGCTTTCACTATTGTTTATCTTGGACTTGAAGGTGATGATTATGAGTTGGAGTTGACCTACAACTATGATCACGGATCTTATGTTGTCGGTGACGGTTTTGCTCACATCGCCCTAAGTACACCTGACCTTGAGGCTCTTCATAAAGAACATAGCGACAAAGGCTATGAAGTAACAGCACCTAATGGACTTCCAGGGACTCAACCAAACTATTACTTTATCAAAGATCCAGATGGATACAAGGTAGAAGTGATTCGTGAAAATTCATTATAGTTCCTATCGAGTAGCTTGTAGGCTACTCGTTTTTTGAATTTGTAGTAGAATGAAAGAAAAAGAATGGCGTCAGGCATTCACTTAACTCAAAACAAAAAAAGGTGCTCGTTCTTCTATTGAGGCTTTATTAAAATGTGTGAGTCAAGGAAGAGAATTTAATCTAATAAATCCTTTGGTAGATGTCTATAATAGCGTTTCACTTTCTTACACAGTTCCTTGTATGGGGGGAGAGGATTTAGCTAAGATTGTTGGTGACTTATGTCTTGGAAGAGCTCAAGGGAATGAATCCTTCTTTCCACTAGGGGCTGAAAGTGATGCTCCTGCCTTAGCTGATGAAATGATTTATTTTGATGAACAAGGTGCGGTTTGTCGGTGTTTAAACTGGCGTGAAGCCCAAAGAACCATGTTAACAGAAGAAACCAAAGATGCTGTTTTAGTCATTGAAGCTATCAATGAAGAACAGGCATCACGAGCTCGGGAAGCAATGCTAGAATTACATACTAAAATTGAGGAATATTTTGGTATCAGTGGTAAGATCAGCCACTTGACAGCTACAAATCCTATCCTAGAGGTAGAATAATGAATGGGAATCACGGTTAATTCAACTGTGGTTCTTTTTTCTACAAGGGAAGAAAGAAATTGTTTTTCTATTTTCTAAAATGGTATAATATAAGTAGAAAAAGGGAGGTGATAGCGAGTGATTGCACAACTTGATACAAAAACGGTTTATAGTTTCATGGAGAGTATGATTTCCATTCAGAAGTATGTTGACCAAGGGAAAGCATACGGCTACTCAGCACTTGGAATCATGGATATTGATAATCTCTATGGAGCTTATTATTTTATCAAAGAGTGCCAAAAGCAAGGGATTCAGCCCTTATTAGGTCTTGAGGTGACCGTTCATCATAAGGCAGAACTGATTAATCTGCGCTTTCTAGCCCTATCAAATCATGGTTATCGAAATCTCATGAAACTTTCGAGTCAAAAAATGACAGGTAAAAAGGAATGGACTGATTTTTCTCCCTATCTAGAAGATGTTTGTGTTATTGTTCCCTATTATTCTGGAATGAATGACTTAGATTTAGGACACGATTACTATATCGGGGTTTATCCAGATACACCTCAATCAAATTTTTCTCACCCCATTCTCCCTCTTTATCGTGTTAATTCTTTCGAAGCTGAGGATTTAGAAACGCTCCAAATGCTCAAGGCGATTAAGGAAAATGTGACCTTGCGAGAGGTAGATGTTCAATCGCAACAAGGCTTGTTTTTACCTACTGACCGTCTAGAACAGATTTTTGTAGAGAAATTTCCACTCGCGCTTGAAAATCTTGCAAGATTAATCAAGGAAGCTTCCTATGAGATTGATAGTAGTCTCAAGCTTCCACGCTTCAATCCAGAGAGACCAGCTGTTGAAGAGTTGCGCGAAAGGGCTATTAAGGGCTTGGAACTGAAAGGCTTACTAGATTCAGTTTATCAGGCTCGTTTAGAAGAAGAGCTATCTGTGATTCATGACATGGGATTCGATGACTATTTCTTGGTTGTCTGGGACCTCTTACGTTTTGGTCGTTCTCAAGGATATTATATGGGTATGGGGCGTGGATCTGCAGTTGGAAGTCTAGTGGCCTATGCCTTAGATATCACTGGTATTGATCCTGTAGCTAAAAATCTCATTTTTGAACGCTTTTTAAATCGTGAACGTTATACCATGCCCGATATCGATATTGATATTCCTGATATCTATCGTCCAGAGTTTATTCGCTATGTTCGTGACCGCTATGGCAGTATTCACGCTGCTCAGATTGTCACCTACTCAACCTTTGGTGCTAAACAGGCCGTCAGAGATGTTTTTAAACGGTATGGTGTACCTGAGTATGAGTTAACGGCTATTACCAAAAAAATCGGTTTCAAAGATACCTTAACAAGTGCCTATGAAGGTAATCTAGGCTTTAGACAACTGATTCAAGGTAAGATTGAGTACCAAAAGGCTTTTGAAATTGCCAAGAAAATAGAAGGAGCACCACGTCAAACCTCCATCCATGCTGCTGGTGTCGTGATTAGTGATAAAAATCTGACGGACTATATTCCTCTTAAGTATGGTGAGGATATGCTCATTACCCAGTATGATGCTCATGGAGTCGAGGGAAATGGCTTGCTCAAGATGGATTTCTTGGGCTTAAGAAACCTAACTTTCGCTCAAAAAATGCAGGATCTCTTATTTGAAACTCAAGGAATTCAGCTAAGGATTGAGGAAATTGACCTTGAGGATAGGGAAACTTTAGCCCTCTTTGCAGCTGGAAAGACCAAGGGGATTTTTCAATTTGAACAACCTGGAGCTATCCGTTTATTGAAACGAGTGAAGCCACAAAACTTTGAAGAAGTAGTAGCAACAACTTCTTTAAACCGACCAGGTGCGAGCGACTATATTGATAACTTTGTGGCTCGAAAACATGGTAAAGAAAAGGTGACGGTTCTGGACCCAGTTTTGGAAGATATTTTAGCTCCAACTTATGGAATTATGCTTTACCAAGAACAGGTGATGCAAGTAGCTCAGCGATATGCTGGTTTTAGCCTTGGGAAGGCCGACATTTTACGTCGTGCCATGGGTAAAAAGAACGCAGCTGAGATGCACCGAATGGAAGAGAGTTTTATCCAAGGTGCACTCGAAAAAGGTCATGGAAAGGAACAGGCTCAGCAGGTTTTTGCTGTCATGGAAAAATTTGCTGGTTATGGTTTCAACCGATCACATGCTTATGCTTATGCGGCTTTAGCTTTTCAACTTGCTTACTTTAAAACACATTACCCAGAAATCTTTTATCAAGTCATGCTCAACTATGCCAGTGGAGATTATATTCTCGATGCCCTTGAAATGGGTTTTGAACTGATATCACTCTCTATCAATACAATCCCATATCAGGATAAATTGACAGACAAGACTATTTACTTGGGACTTAAGAGTATCAAGGGGATGCCTCGAGATTTTGCCTATTGGATTTTAGAGAGTCGTCCTTTTAGTAGTGTTGAAGATTTTGTCACTCGCTTGCCTAAAAATTATCAGAAGTTGAGTCTTTTAACTCCCCTAGTCGAGATTGGTTTATTCGATAGTTTTGAAAAAAATCGCCAAAAAATCTTATCCAATTTACCTACTTTGTTTATTTTTGTGGAAGAATTGGGGAGTTTGTTTGCAGATAATAGCTACAATTGGCTTGAGAGTGAGGATTTTACGCAAGTCGAGAAGTTTCGTAAGGAACAGGAGTGGCTTGGAGTTGGTATCAGTCCGCATCCCTTACTGGTTTTAGCAAAGAATCCCCTCTATCCAATTGTGAGTTTGTCTGAACTATCTGAAGGACAGACAGCTACAGTACTCGTTGAGATAGAATCCATTCGTGTCATTCGTACTAAAAAAGGTGAAAACATGGCTTTTCTGAAAGTTAGTGATAGTAAAACGAAGCTTGAAGTCACAGTTTTTTCTGACCAGTATCGTCAATTTAACAATCTCTTACATGAAGGAAGATTTTACTACCTTAATGGAAAAGTGCAGGCAAGAGACGGTCGCCTTCAGTTAGTATTAAATAATCTAAAAGAAGCAGTGAGTGAACGATTTTGGATTCAGGCTGCTGATCATGAACATGATTCTGAAATTTATCATATTTTAGAACAATACAAGGGACAAATTCCAGTCATTATTCGCTACGAAAATGAACAAAAAAATGTTCTTTTGCCGGGTTATTTTGTTGCAAAAGATGTTAGTTTGCAGGAATCTTTGAGTCAAATAACTATGAAAACGATTTATCGTTAAAAATCAATGAAAATAAAAGAATTTTAACTTTAATTATGGTATAATCAGTTAGAATGTTAAAAGAAAAAGGAGCAAAACCAAATGAAACGTATTGCTGTTTTGACTAGTGGTGGAGACGCCCCTGGTATGAATGCTGCCATCCGTGCAGTAGTTCGTCAAGCAATCTCAGAAGGAATGGAAGTTTTTGGCATCTATGATGGATACGCAGGTATGGTTGCAGGCGAAATTTATCCACTTGATGCTGCTTCAGTGGGAGACATCATTTCACGTGGTGGTACTTTCCTTCACTCTGCTCGTTATCCTGAGTTTGCAAAACTCGAAGGTCAACTTAAAGGGATTGAGCAGTTGAAAAAACACGGTATCGAAGGTGTCGTAGTTATCGGTGGTGACGGTTCTTATCACGGAGCAATGCGCTTGACTGAGCATGGATTCCCTGCTATTGGACTTCCAGGAACAATCGATAACGATATCGTAGGTACTGATTTCACAATCGGATTTGATACTGCAGTTACAACTGCAATGGATGCCATCGATAAGATTCGTGATACCTCATCAAGTCACCGTCGTACTTTCGTAGTTGAAGTTATGGGACGTAATGCTGGAGATATCGCTCTTTGGGCTGGTATTGCCACTGGTGCTGATGAAATTATCATCCCTGAAGAAGGCTTCAAGATGGAAGACATCGTAGCAAGTATCAAAGCTGGATATGAACACGGTAAGAAACACAACATTATCGTTTTGGCAGAAGGTGTTATGTCAGCGGCTGAATTTGGTCAAAAACTAAAAGAAGCTGGAGATACAAGCGACCTTCGTGTAACTGAACTTGGTCATATCCAACGTGGTGGATCTCCAACTGCTCGTGACCGTGTATTGGCGTCACGTATGGGAGCACACGCTGTTAAACTTCTTAAACAAGGAATCGGTGGTGTCGCTGTTGGTATCCGTAACGAGAAAATGGTTGAAAATCCAATTCTTGGAACTGCAGAAGAAGGAGCTTTGTTTAGCCTAACAGCTGATGGTAAGATTGTTGTTAACAATCCTCATAAAGCTGACCTTGAACTTTCTGCTTTGAACAAGAGCTTGTCATAATCAACTTTAACTAAACTGGTAAAATGACCATAAAAGGTCAAATTATATAAAGGAGTCACAAAAATCATGAACAAACGTGTAAAAATCGTTGCAACTTTGGGTCCTGCGGTAGAAATCCGTGGTGGTAAAAAATTCGGTGAAGACGGATATTGGGGTGAAAAACTTGACGTTGAAGCTTCAGCTAAAAACATTGCTCAATTGATTGAAGCAGGAGCTAACACTTTCCGTTTCAACTTCTCACACGGTGACCACCAAGAACAAGGTGACCGTATGGCAACTGTTAAACTTGCAGAAAAACTTGCAGGTAAAAAAGTTGGTTTCCTTCTTGACACTAAAGGACCAGAAATCCGTACTGAATTGTTTGAAGGTGAAGCTAAAGAGTACTCATACAAAACTGGTGAAAAAATCCGTGTTGCAACTAAACAAGGTATCAAATCAACTCGTGAAGTGATTGCTTTGAACGTTGCTGGAGCTCTTGACATCTATGATGACGTTGAAGTTGGTCGCCAAGTATTGGTTGACGATGGTAAACTTGGTCTTCGTGTTGTAGAAAAAGACGATGCAACTCGTGAATTTGTCGTTGAAGTTGAAAACGACGGTGTTATCGCTAAACAAAAAGGTGTAAACATCCCTAACACTAAAATTCCTTTCCCAGCTCTTGCTGAACGTGATAACGCTGATATCCGCTTCGGTCTTGAACAAGGTATCAACTTCATCGCGATCTCATTCGTACGTACTGCAAAAGACGTTAACGAAGTTCGTGCAATCTGTGAAGAAACTGGTAACGGTCACGTTCAATTGTTCGCTAAAATCGAAAACCAACAAGGTATCGATAACTTGGACGAAATCATTGAAGCTGCTGATGGTATCATGATCGCTCGTGGTGACATGGGTATCGAAGTACCATTTGAAATGGTTCCAGTTTACCAAAAAATGATCATCACTAAAGTGAACGCTGCTGGTAAAGTTGTTATCACTGCAACAAACATGCTTGAAACAATGACTGAAAAACCACGTGCAACTCGTTCAGAAGTATCAGACGTATTTAACGCTGTT
>NZ_JAWERU010000060.1:0-7405 GCF_032481935.1 Streptococcus sp. | reverse complement strand
ACGTATCCAGATTTTTGAAGGTGTTGTTATTGCACGTAAAGGTGCTGGCATCTCAGAAAACTACACAGTTCGTAAAATCTCTAACGGTGTAGGTGTTGAACGTATCTTCCCAATCCACACTCCACGTGTTGAAAAGATCGAAGTTGTTCGTTACGGTAAAGTACGTCGTGCGAAATTGTACTACTTGCGTGCTCTTCAAGGTAAAGCAGCTCGTATCAAAGAAATCCGTCGTTAATTCGACCAAAAAACTCTGCTCATTCGGCAGAGTTTTTCTCTAGCTCCCTTAGTTCAATGGATATAACAACTCCCTCCTAAGGAGTAGTTGCTGGTTCGATTCCGGCAGGGGGCATATAAACTATTGATTTTACTAGGGGTTTGAGATGTTTCGCCCCAAATTCGCCCCTAAATTTGAAAATATCTCTCTTACTTCTGAATTAGTTGCCTCTTCTAATGAAAAATGAAACATGGGATGGAAGGAGTAGTTCCTTTTCTCTTTCAGCTGCTGCAATTTGTGCAGCTTTTTTTGTTGGGAAACCGCCTTTTTCAGCCTTTTTATATTTTCCATCATGAGTTTTGTAAGAAATGCGATATTCCCATTTGCCATTTTCTCTTTTTCTGTATGATGCCATTTGATTTTTACCTCATTTCCTGATAAAATGGGTATAGTAAAAAGGGCTTTTTAATGCCTTTTACTATACTGGATTTCCTCACACTCAAAGTTTGGCGATGGCGAGTGTGGGGATTTTTTTGTTTAGTTATTTACTTTGACTTTCATCGATTTGTTGATGATACCATTTTCTTCTGCAAGTGTTGTGTTATCTTCTGCTTTTACATATAGATTAGGTGAGTTAGCAAAACTTAAATCATAACCATTTTCTATTGCCCAATTTTTAAAAGTAGTTTCTTTAATTTGGTACAGCTTGTCAGCAATTTGTTGAATTTCTACCTTAGAATAATATTTAGCTTCTTGAGGAAGATACAAGTATATGACATTTTTTCCTACTGGTTTAGTTACAACCTGATAGTCTGTATCAGCTAACTGATTATTGATTTCAGTAGTCAAATGTGTAGCGAATTGTGTATTAGATGCTTCTGTATATTCAGGACCATCATTTTTAATTTCTTTTGATGGACTTGTTCTGCTTTTTGATTCGCTAACTTTATCTTCTTTCGAACTTTCTGTACTCTCTGTACTCTCCGAACTCTCAGACGAAGATGACGAGGCAACTTGTGTTGTAGCTGGTTTTGTACTTTCGATTTTTGTTTTATTTTCTTTGAAGAAAATCCCAATGATAAAAATACAGATTATCAGAACAGCGATTGAAATATTTCTATATTTGGTGTTTGGGCGCTTTTTGATAAAGTACCAAATGCCAGCTGCTGAAACTAAAACTATTAACGATAAAAAATTCTTTAATATTTCCACTTTTTTACACTCCTACTATTTTTTAAAATTCTTCCTGAATTATAATGTTACAACACCCAAGTTCGGATCGCATGGGCTACGCCAGATTCGTCATTAGATTTGGTGATGTATTTGGCGATTTTTTTGAGTTCTGGGTTTCCGTTTTCCATAACAACTGGGTTACCTACGACTTCAAGCATGGCACGGTCATTTTCTTCGTCTCCGATAGCCATGGTTTCAGCTTTGGTCAATCCTAGTTTCTCAGCCAAGTGAGTGATAGCTGAGCCCTTGTCTACATTCTTTTTAAGGAGCTCAAGGTAGAAAGGAGCAGATTTGTTGATGGAGTAGCGCTCATAAAATTCTGCAGGAATCTTTTCAATAGCGGCATCGAGAATTTCAGGCTCATCGATAAACATACATTTGACGATTTCCTTGTCAGCCATTTCTTCAGGTGTACGGTAAAAAATCGGCATGCTGACGAGAGTTGATTCGTGAACGGTATATTTTCCGATATTGCGATTAGCAGTATAGATGCCGTCCTTGGTAATAGCGTGCATATGGACACCGAGCTTGCGACTGAGAAATTCCATATCTAGATAATCTTCATAAGTCAAGGATTCGCTGATAATCTCATGTCCTGTAGCGGTTTCTTGAACAAGGGCACCGTTGAAGGTAACAACGTAGTCCCCTTCGTCTCTTAATTTCAAGTCATCTAGAAGTTTGGCAACTCCTGCGATAGGACGTCCAGTTGCAATCATAACTTTGACACCAGCTTGTTTGGCATCTTGAATAGCGGCAAATACTTCAGGAGTGATTTCCTTTTGACTGTTGACAAGGGTTCCGTCGATATCGACAGCGATTAGTTTAATACTCATAAATTTCCTCTTTTAGTTTTTATTTGGTGTAAAATGATCGTTCTCAATCAAGTGTAGAAATTGCTGGGTAATGCTTGCGAAGATGCTGTTTTGGTCTAACATTTCTTTCGGAAAATAAAAACGATTATCTCCGTGGCGACTACCAGCAAGGGATTGAACGATAGGAGACAGGCTAGAGAGTTCTGCTAGTTCTCCATTTTTTTGTATAATCTCAATCTGCGTTCGTGGATTTTCAGATTCAGGACGATAGATATCATAAGGAAGGTCAAAGTTCTTATGAATAGCTGTGTAATAGTCGGGATCAAAGCCGATGTCTTCTACTAATTTTCTCATAGATGCAAGCTGTTCTTGATCTTCTTGTGAAAATGTGATGGATTTAAAGACCTTGCGATTGACAAAACGTTGTGACAGGTCTGCTAGTATCTTGTCAGGACTAGTCATCCAGAGCTGGAAATAGGTATTCATAACTCCGTCATCCAAAGACAGATAGTCAGCTAAGCTAACATTTTTTTCGAAAAATGGCAGTAGATGCGGGGATGTAAGAGTAAAGAAGTCCTTATTGTCTGGATAAAGTTCTTTAGCACGTTTCAAAAGATTCTGCAGAAGTACTTCCATAGCACGTGTGGCAGGATGAAAATAAACCTGCATATACATTTGATAGCGACTTAGAACATAGTCTTCGATGGCATGCATGCCATTTCGTTGAAAGGCAATTCCGTTCTCGATAGGGCGAATAACTCGTAAGATACGTGTTAGGTCAAATTCCCCATAAGAAGCCCCTGTAAAATAGGAGTCACGTAAGAGATAGTCCATGCGATCTGCATCGATTTGACTCGAAATCAGCTGGACCACCTGCTTATTTGGATAAGTGTGGTCTATAACGCTAGCTACCTTTTTTGGGAAATCTGGGGCTACCTGTAAGAGAACCTGATGAATTTCTGTCTCAGGGCTTTGGATAATTTCCTGCGTAATCGCCTCATGATCGGTATCAAAGAGATTTTCAAAGGTATGCGAGTAGGCGCCATGTCCTAAGTCATGAAGGAGGGCTGCAGTCATGGTTAGGAGGGACTCCGAAGGATCCCATTCTTTAGGATACTTTTCCTCAAAAATCTCGGTGATGCGTCGTGCAATCTCGTAAACACCTAGACAGTGAGAGAAACGACTATGTTCTCCACCATGAAAGGTATAGCTTGATGTTCCGAGTTGCTTGATACGACGCAAGCGTTGAAATTCTTTGGTATTGATTAAGTCATAGATAATCTGATTATCAACATGGATATAATTGTGAACAGGGTCACGAAATACTTTTTCATTCATAAAACCATTATAGCAAAAAGCCACAGTTTTTGGTAAAATAGTAGGATAAGAGTGAAGAAAGAGGACTTGAAGTGAAGATTCGAATGAGAAATACCATCCAATTTGATGAACAATTGGAAGTGGTCGACCAACTTTATGACGTTGAGTTACGTGAGAAAGGTGATTTTTCCTATCTCCTTTTTTACAATGAAGAGAAGGAAAAAGTGGTACTCAAGTTTAATGATACAGAGTTGGTGATGTCTCGATTTTCCAACCCTAAGACCATCATGCGTTTTCTGAAGGAAGCTGATAGTTTAGCCTATATTCCTACACCAATGGGGATACAGGAGTTTATCATTCAAACAAGCCATTATCAAGTTGATCAGCAAAAGATTGAACTAGCTTATCAACTACAAAACAAAGAAGGAAATCCATTTGCAGACTATCGCTTAGAAATTACCTGGGGATAAAAAAGTGGAGGAGAAATCAGTAGATAAAGTTTCGATTTCCTAGTTCTAAATCAACTAGCAGGTCAAAGTTTTTTTGCTAATAAAAAATGAGGTTGGGATTTTTGTCCCAGCCTCTATTTGATATAGAGTTCTTGATTTTTAAAGACAATTTCACGTACACTTGCAAATTTTTTGAGCTTTTTGATTTCTTCGGGATGCGTTACAAGTGTGATTACATAGCCCTCTTTTCCCATACGTCCTGTACGGCCAGCGCGGTGAGTGTAGGTTTCCATATCTCTAGGAACGTCAAAGTTAACCACGCATTCCAAGCTATCAATGTCGATACCACGAGCCAGAAGGTCTGTCGCAAGAAGCAGTGTTAGTTGCTTATCTTTGAATTTTTCGAGAATAACTTTTCTGAATTTAACGTTGACATCGCTAGCTAGTGAAACAGCTAAAATATCGCGATACTGCAATTTTTCCTCAGCGCTTCCGAGGTCTGACAAACTATTAAAGAAGACTAGGCCACGGAAATCCTCGACATGTGCCAGTTTTCTAAGCATATCAACCCTGTGTCGTTGGTCTACTTGCATGTAGAAGTGTTGGATGTTATCGAGCTTTTGATCGGATAGATCAATCATGCGCGTGTTAGGTGCAATCTTATCTTGGTCAAACTTGGTAGTGGCACTCATATAGATGAGTTGGTGGTCACGAGGTACGTAGTGAGTGATTTTCTCAACAAAGTGAATTTGAGAATCATCTAGCAACTGATCGAACTCATCAAGAATGATCGTTTCCACATTCATCATCTTGATTTTTTTCAATTTAACCAGTTCAAAGATACGCCCAGGAGTTCCAATCAAAATTTCTGGTCCCTTTTTAAGACGTTCAATTTGACGTTTTTGACTCGAGCCAGAAAGGAATAGCTGAGCAGTCAAGCCAATAGCTTCTCCCCAGGTTTTAGTTACTTCAAAAATCTGTCCAGCCAGTTCAGTGTTAGGAGCTAAAATCAAAAGTTGTTGCGCTTTTTTCTTTTGGAGACGGAGAAGACTTGGCAGGAGATAAGCTAAAGTTTTTCCTGTACCAGTTGGACTGACTCCAAGGAGGGTTTGACCTTCTAAAATCGGATCAAAAAGTTGAGTTTGAATGGGAGTGAATTCTTGGAAACCGAGTTGGTCAAGGAGTTCTAGCCATTCAGTTGGTAGTTTGGTTTTCATTTCTCTGCCTCAAATCTAATGCCAGCAGTCTGGCGCATGGTGTAAATTAGGTTATGGACGTGTGATGCATCCTCTAACCAAGCTTGGTAAAGTTCTGGGTTTGGCTGCTTGATCATGTTAGCAAAAGCATCGACCTCCTCAGTCATGGTATGAGGTGCCTGCTGAATAGGTAGATGTGTTTCATTACCTTGATGATCTGTAAAAATAGCTGAGCGGACATGTTCAATAGTGTTGAGTGTCAAGGTTCCATCTGTTGTATATATTTCGCAAGGCAGATTAGAAGTAATATTTTTACCAGCCTTGATATGGACTTGATAACCGGGATAAGATAAGATACCATCTCCATTTAAATCAATGGTGTTGTCAAGTTGTTGAGCTTGATAGGTCGCATCAAGTGCCTTACCAAACAAGCGAACCGCAGCATAGATCGGATAAATTCCCAAGTCCATGAGAGCCCCACCAGCAAAACGGTCTGAAAATACATTCGGAGTGTTTCCAGAAAGAAGGTCAGGCATCTTAGAAGAATACTTGGCATAGTTAAAATCTGCACCTAAAATTTGCTTGTCTGCTAAGAAGTTTTTAATAATTGTGAAGGCTTCCTCATGATAGTTTCTTGCTGCTTCGAAGATAAAACATTGATTTTCTTGAGCTGTTTCAACTAAATCCTGCCATTCTTGTGGTTGAGTCACCGCTGGTTTTTCAAGGATAACATGTTTGCCAGCAGATAAAGCGGCCTTGGCTTGAGTAAAGTGCAGAGAATTTGGACTTGCGATATAGACAACATCAAATTCAGACTGGAAGAAATCCTGTAAATTATCAAATAGACTAACATCTGTATAGGAACTAGCAAATTGCTGAGCAGTCGTGAGCTTTCTTGAATAAACAGCCACTAACTGGAATTCCTGACTAGTATGAGCAGCTTCTATAAAGTGGTGACTGATTGCACCAGTACCGATAATACCGAGTTTAAGCATGAAATCTCCTTTTCTACAAGTAATGACTGCTTTCATTATATCACAGATAGACTAAACTAGCCAAAGGGAGACAATTCTTTTATTTGATACTTCGAATTTTCATCAAAAAATGGTACAATAGATTCAGAAAAAATAGGAGTGTAGTATGAGATTATTACCTATGAGAAAAATTTCTCGTCATTCAAAAAGATTGGCGCTTTTTTTGACTTTTTGTGCGGGCTATGTAGATGCCTATACCTTTATCATACGTGGGAATACTCTAGTTGCAGGTCAAACGGGTAATGTCGTTTTCCTTTCCGTTGGTCTCATTCAAGACAATGTTTCAGATGCCAGTGCCAAGGTAATGACTTTGATTTCCTTCATGGTGGGTGTCTTCCTTTTGACAGTCTATAAAGAAAAGTTGAGGATTGTAAGAAAACCAATTCTATCCCTTATTCCACTAGCAATTTTATCTTTAATAATAGGATTTGTTCCCTTGACGGTTGATAATATATATATAGTACCACCGTTAGCATTTTGTATGGGACTTGTAACAACAGCATTCGGAGAAGTTTCAGGAATTGCATACAACAATGCTTTTATGACTGGAAATATCAAACGAACCATGTTAGCATTTGGCGAATATGTTCGCACAAAACATACACCTTTTTTAAGAGAAGGTCTTATCTTTGTTAGCTTGCTGTCGAGTTTTGTGCTCGGGGTTGTTATATCAGCTTATCTGAGTATTTTTTATGAAGAAAAAACAATTTTAGGGATTCCAATCATGATGAGTATTTTTTATCTAAGTATGCTTTTTGCATCTTGGAGGAAAAAAATAAGAGAAAAAGTTTAAATTCGATGATAAATACTTGTCAAAAACTAGGAATCATGCTATACTTGAAGAGTTGACTATGCACAGTCCTGTGCAACCGCACGAACATCGTTGCTTGATTTTCAAGTGTAAGTGGTTCGTCCCACGATGCTAGGCGAGTCTTCACAAAAATACGGGGAAACCCCAAAAAATCATAGGAGGTGCATAATGAGCACATACGCAATTATCAAAACTGGCGGAAAACAAGTTAAAGTTGAAGTTGGTCAAGCAGTCTACGTGGAAAAATTGAACGTTGAAGCTGGTCAAGAAGTTACTTTTAACGAAGTTGTTCTTGTTGGTGGTGAAAACACTGTTGTCGGAACTCCACTTGTTGCTGGA
>NZ_JAWERU010000059.1:0-15451 GCF_032481935.1 Streptococcus sp. | reverse complement strand
TGCACGGTGAGCTGTACCGAATGCATCGTTTACGAAGATACCATCTCCAAGTGATGCCCAGTATTTACCAAGTTCAGGATCGTTTTTAGATTCTTTCTTACCGTCAACATCTTCAAAACGAGTGTTTTCAACCAAAAGAACTTGTCCATCTTCAAGAGCGTTGATAGCTGCTTCCAATTCAGCACCACGAGTTACACCTGGAAGGAAAGTAACTTCTTGACCCAATTTAGCAGCCAAGTCAGCAGCTACAGGAGCAAGTGATTTACCAGCCTTGTCTGCTTCTTCTTTTACACGTCCAAGGTGAGAGAAAAGAATCGCACGTCCACCTTGTTCAAGGATGTACTTGATAGTTGGAAGAGCTGCAGTGATACGGTTGTCATTAGTAATCACGCCATCTTTTACAGGAACGTTGAAGTCAACACGAACGAGAACTTTTTTCCCTTTCAACTCAACGTCTTTAACAGTCAATTTTGCCATTTGGAAAGACTCCTTAATTTTTTTTACGTGTTAATTATATCACAAAATCAATAAAAGAGATAGCAAAACCTTAAACTTTTATCCACAACAATTTTTCTCGATTAATTAAGGACAGTGCTTGTAACTACGACAGAATACTTTGCCATTTTTATTCTCCTCCCCTATACAAAAAGATTTGACCCTTAAAAGTCAAATCTTTTTTATTATATGAAGTCAGTGTTAGATACACTCTCTATCTTAATCTTCTTTTTTCTTTTGTGCTAGTAATCCAAAGCTACCTAGAACTCCGACCAAGCCAAGGGCTAGGAGGTTTGCATCTACTTCTGCACTTGTATTTGGAAGTTGTTTTCCTTCAGTCTTTTCAGCCTGTGCTTGCACTTCTTCTTTTGCTGGTTCTTGCTTCGCCACTTGGCTCACTTGAACTGGAGAAACGGATGTTTCAGTCTTAGGTTCTGTTTTTGTAGTTTCCTTCTTAGTATCTTGAGTCGCTGGAGCAGGTGTAACTGGTCTGTCACCTGGTACTTTAACTACTTTTGTACCGACTTCAACAATTTCAGTTACGGCTTCCTTGAGAACTTCTGTCCCCTTAAGACTGCGATGTCCTTCAGAATCAATCTCTACAAGGTTTCTACGAAGGCCTGCAACTCCTACTTGAACCAAGCGACGTTCTCCTACTTGGAGGCTAGGATTTACTCGTTCTTCATGTCCATAGGCAAGAACTTCTTCTTCCACAACCAAGCTTGGTTTCTTAACTTCTAAGACTTTTGGACCGTCAAGCGGTTGAGTACTACTTTCAATCTTAGTACCAACCTCAGTAATCTCTGCCACTGCTTCTTTGACTACTTCTGTCTTTAGAAGAGTACGGTTGCCTTTGGCATCCACTTCAATCAAATGACGGATTTGACCTTCTACACCCGCTTGAACAAGACGTCGTTCACCCAACAAGAGGTCTCCTGACGGACGTTCTTGGCGTTCGAAGGCTTGAGTTTCTGTTTCAACCACTAGCTCAGGTAGAGCTTCAACTGTTGGAGCAGTTTCACCTTCTTCTAAGCTACCCACATGATGGCTTTCTTTAACAAGGAGTTTTTTGTTGAGTTCTTCCTTGAGGTTGGCAAATGCTTCTGGACTTGGATTTGTTGAGCCAATAAGAGTTTCTGCTTGAGCGATGATTGGATCGTCTGCATTTTTCTCACGAACTTTTCCTAGAAGAGTTTCAAGCTCTTCCTTAGCTGTTTGATAAAGCTGTACACCATTCAAGTCAGAACCTGCTTGTTTCAAGTCATTCAAGGCTTGGTTGACTGCTTCTTGACTAGCGTCGTAGTTTTCTAGGACAGCTTTTGCTGCTTCAATCTTCTCAACGAGAGCTGCTTGTTTTTCAGCATCCGCAAATGTATAAGCTGTCGTTCCTTTGCGTCCTTGAGCAGATGTGATTTCTTGTTTCAGATATTCGTCGTTAATGGCTGCCTTAGGTGATACTAGAACATCAAATTCGACAGTTTGTCCTTGATAGTGCAATTGGAGTTTTTGACGGCCTGCTTTTTGAGAATCATAGCCTGTAATTTCGACTCCTTGGTCTGTAAAGCTATGTTCTGTCTCCGTTTCATCATCATACAAGACCTTGAAGCGTCCCTCTGATAAGTCAAGAGTATCGCCTACAAAGTAATCAATTTTCGGTTGTTTGCTAATATACAAGGCTGCGACTTCTTTTGGACCAGCTTCTTCACCAGTCACTTGAACCTTGAAGCTTCCTGCAACTGGAAGACCAAGATAGCTCACTGTCAACTCTTGTTCACCATGGTGATGAGCATCGTAGCCGTTAACAACTACACCTGCATGACTGAGGTTAATGACTTCATCTGCTTCTTCACCTTCGTATTTGACACGGAGAAGACCACCCTTGAGATTCAATTCCTCACCATCTTGGTAACTTGTCTTTTTAGGTGCTACTTCTAGACTGACAGCCTTAATCTTTCTTTCATCCTGAGGAATCGTTACAGCAAGAGTATTACTGATTTCTTTACCTGGCAATTGTGTTCGGTAGTAAAGAAGACTTGGACGTTTTTCAAAGCTCAATGGATCTGTCGCCAAATCTCCTCCAACTGCTGTATTTAAGGTAGCGATTGGAGTTTGTGAATCTGCCTTGTCATAAACTGTGATGGTTGCCCCAGCAGGAACTTCTGAGAATCCAAGCTGAATCTTATTGTCCGTTAGAACACGCGCTGCAACTTTAGCCATTGGAATATTTTGGCTCTCCGTATCAAGAGTTTCATACATCTTCCAGTTGTAGATACGGATAGCTTTCCATGGTGTTCCATTGTCAGACGTGATGACGTTCAAGCGCCAGTCTTGCGCAGTGATTGGGCTATCAAGGGTGATATCTGAAACATGGGCTTTATTGCCACGAACTGCTTTAGCCAGTTTCCATTCTCCAGCTTCATCCTTGTAGTAGAGGTCGAAGTCCTTCGTGTTCATCAAGCCGTCATTGACAGATTCTCCACCAGCACCGGCATGGTCCATGACCCATCTAACGACACGGCGTGGTTGTGTCAAACGAATATCAACACTACCACTCAACTGAGCAGAAGACCATTTGTCAGATAGGCTGGTGATCGTACCATTCAACATACCTTCGATACCTTCTCCACCTTCTGTATTCGGGAAGGTACTTCCGATAACAGTAGCTCCTGGAACGATGTTTTCTGCTAGAGGTCTTGGAAGACTGGTATCTTGGACCGTCATGCCCCAATCAAAGTTTGTAGTTGCTGCTTCAGAGCGAAGGCCATTCTTCCCAACTGCGACAACCTTCAACTCTTGACTGGTTCCAGTCGCAGTAGCTGAACGGCTAACTTTGGGAAGATAAATCGTAGTAGCAGATGAACCTGTCAATAGACGCCAAGCATCGCCATCCTTCTCATAAACTTCATAGAAATCAGCATCTTTGTTACCTGTAAATTGGACAATGGCTTCCGCTTCTTGGGCATTTTTGAGAGATTGTTTGGCTACTTTAAGAGCTGTTGGTGCTTGAGGAGCCTCTTGATTATCTGACACGGTCAACTCACCTAAGTTAAATTGATAATCCTTAAGAGCAGCAGTATTTTCGAAAGTAAGTTTGATACCGTAAATGGTCTGACCTGCCAAGGCACTCAAGTCAAATTCATCTTTTGTCCAATCGTCGGATAGAGTCAGTTCTTTACGAGCATTCTCACCACCATAAGTATAGTTTTTCTGAGTCGCAAATTCTACATAAACCTTGCTTCCCTTACCACCCTTATGGGCAACACGAAGTTTTGTTTTATCTGTTACTTCCAGTTTTGTAGAGTAAAGACGAACATCTTGGTTGGTATTTTCGGCTAAATCACCTGCAAATTTGAGTGAGTTACCGCCATTGTAGGCATCTTCAAAGTCATAGTCAGCTTGGAGTTTAGCAGCTGATGATGTTTGCCACCAACGCCATGTAGGCAAGATACCTGATACAGAACGGTAGTTCCATTCAGAATCCTTAGAAACTTTACCATCTACAAACCATTTTTTACCATGTCCAGTGTTAAAGGATGTTGTGAAGTTACGACCCACTGCTGGTGTGCGGTCAGCTACGAGGTTGGCAATCCCGTACCAGTCCTTGTCATCTGGTTTTTGACCAGTTGGATCTCCTTGGTAACCTGTGAAGAAGATATTTTCATTCTTATGATAGTCTTCACCTGTTTTCCCAAGACTCGTGATAGTATCTGGGGCAAAAAGTCCAAGTGATAAGCGAAGTTTGCCATTCTCATCAAAAAGGGCATCCCATTTCACTTTTGTCTTGTAAGAACCACCTTGTTGCAATTCTAAACCTGCAAAAACATCATACTGACTGCGTTCTAGCCATTTTGCCATAGCTACAGAATAGTCATTTTTCTCTTTGGTCCAGTTAAAGTTGGCAAAGAAGTGATCTGCAGGAACCTTGTCTCCTTCTTTTTGCATAAATGGATAGTTGTACTCGCCTAGTCCATCTTCGTGATAACGACCATATTCATAGGTCATGGCATCGTACCAAGAATACTTGACAGGATGGTTGACTTTGGCAGCATATTCCTTGGTATAAAGCATGAAGTCACGCATTTTCTTACCAAGGGGCGTTACGATATCACCTGTTGTTTCTTGGTTGATAAAGTAACCATCAAAGCCGTAGTATTTAGCCAAATCAACTAACTTGCGAGCGATAGGGAATGTTCCGTCTTCGTCTTGTTGAAGGGCTGCAGCGAATTTTTCTTGGTCTGCAATACTGTTAGACCAGTTGAAGAATAGAGTACCTAATACTGGGACACCATTACGGTGACCAGCATCAATCACGTCTGGAGTTGGAACCAGCCCTTCCCAGAAGACCATGGAATTCAAGTATTGCCAGTAGTCAAAAGCATAGGCCTTAAACTCTTCACCACCTACAGAAGCATGGTCTTTAGCCTTAGAGTTAGTGTTAGCAAGGGCTTCAACCTTGGCATCCTTATTAGCTTTTTCATTGACAACATGTCCACGATAGCGCTTGGCTAGTTCTACTGAAGATCGGTTAATAGCATCGTCTTCACGGGCACCTGGTTCCCATTTCAACAAATCTTCCCAAGTGTCAAACTTAATTTCTTTTGGTCGAAGACTTTTTTCTTCCTTCTTAGGAACATCAGAGACTGTTGCTTTTTCTTCTGGCTTATTTTCTGTAGTAGCAGGCGCTTCTTCCACCTTAGGAGTTTCAGCAGCTGGACTAGTGGCTTCCTTATCACCTGCAGTCAATTGATCCAAGGTTGGCTTTTCTTCTGAAACTGGTTGCTCACTTGCCTTGTCTTCTCTTGCTTCTAGCTCTTTCAATACTTCTGGTGCTGGTGTAGTTGCTTCTGCTGGAGTAGTGGTTGACGGTTGCTCTGAAGCTACTGCTGTAGTTGTTGTCCCATTTTCTGGAACGACAGACTCTTCAGCCAAAGCTGGACCTGCAAATAGAACTGAACCAATCATCAATGAGCAGGCACCCACTGACAATTTTCGAATACTATAGCGACAACGTTTTTCAAAAAATGGATTCTTCATCTTTTTCTCCTTTGACTTTCTCCTGAAAGTAAGCGCTTTATTTTTGAATTAAAAAAGTAGCTGTTCCAAAAAATACACAGAACAGGTCATTTTTATTTTACGATATTTAGAAAAAGAGTCAACACTAGCCCTTCAAGAACTATAAAGAAGTGAAGAATTAATATAAATTAGACAATCATCTGCCATTTTTCGAATTAAAACAACATTTTTCTCAAAAAAGAGCATTTACTACTTGTGAGATTTACTTTTATCCTTTAAAATAGAATGGGAGAAATTCCGCGATTATTTTTCGGAGGAAAAAGAAAATGTCCATTAATTGGCAGGAAATTATTTTTCACTTTTTAGGTGGTCTGGGACTATTTTTGTATAGTATCAAGACCATGGGAGACGGTTTGCAACAAGCAGCTGGAGATCGTCTTCGATATTACATTGACAAATATACCAGCAATCCTTTCTTTGGTATTCTGGTAGGTATTGGAATGACTGCCCTGATTCAGTCTAGTTCAGGGGTTACAGTTATTACGGTTGGTCTGGTTAGTGCGGGACTTTTGACCCTACGTCAGGCTATCGGGATTGTCATGGGGGCCAATATCGGGACAACTGTCACATCCTTTATCATCGGTTTTAAATTGGGAGACTACGCATTACCTATGCTCTTTATCGGAGCTGTCTGCCTCTTCTTTACCAAAAATCGCTCGATAAACAATATCGGACGAATCCTCTTTGGTGTTGGCGGTATCTTCTTCGCCCTCAATCTTATGAGTGGTGCTATGGAGCCCCTCAAGGATTTACAAGTCTTTAAAGACTACATGGTAGAACTAAGTAAAAATCCAATCCTGGGAGTCTTTGTCGGAACTGGTTTAACCCTTCTAATTCAAGCCTCATCAGCGACCATCGGTATTTTGCAAAATCTCTACGCTAGCAATCTGATTGACCTTCAGGGAGCCCTACCCGTGCTCTTTGGGGATAACATCGGAACTACTATCACAGCGATTATCGCTTCACTTGGAGCAAATATCGCAGCCAAACGTGTAGCGGGCGCCCATGTGGCCTTCAACGTTATCGGAACGGTTATCTGTATCATCTTCCTCGTTCCCTTCACAGCCTTGATTCAATGGTTTGAAACGACTCTTCATTTGTCTCCAGAAATGACCATTGCCTTTGCCCACGGAACCTTCAACATTACCAACACCATTATCCAGTTCCCATTCATCGGAGCGCTTGCCTTCATGGTAACCAAGCTCATCCCTGGTGAAGATGAAGTTGTCAAATACGAAGCTCTCTACCTAGACGAGCAACTCATCAAACAAGCTCCATCTATCGCTCTTGGAAATGCTAAAAAAGAACTTCTACACTTGGGAAACTACGCTGCAAAAGCCTTTGACCTCTCTTACGACTATATCATCAATTATAATGAAAAAGTCGCAGAAAAAGGACACAAGACTGAAGAAGCTATCAATACAATCGATGAGAAATTAACTCGCTACCTCATTAGTCTATCTAGTGAAGCATTGAGTCAAAAAGAGAGTGAAGTCTTAACCAACATCCTTGATTCTTCTCGAGACTTGGAACGTATCGGTGACCACGCTGAAGCTTTGATTAATCTTAACGACTACTTACAACGCAAGAATGTTCAATTCTCTAACTCAGCCCTAGAAGAGTTGGAAGATATTTACCGTCAAACAAGCGATTTCGTTAAAGATGCTCTTGAGAGTGTTGAAAACAATGACCTTGAAAAAGCTCAAGCTCTTATTGAACGCCATGAAGCCATCAACAAGATGGAACGCGTCCTTCGTAAGACTCACATCAAACGTCTCAACAACGGCGAATGTTCTACCCAAGCTGGTGTCAACTTTATCGACATCATTTCACACTACACTCGTGTGTCAGACCACGCTATGAACCTTGCTGAAAAAGTTTTGGCTAATGAAAATCAAAGAGCAAACTAGGAAGCTAGCCGCAGGCTGTACTTGAGTACGGCAAGGTGAAGCTGACGTGGTTTGAATTTGATTTTCGAAGAGTATAAGATAAAAAAATGCTTTGATTCGTTCGAATCAAAGCATTTTAAATAGTTCTCCAATCATAATGGAAGAGGCAGCTGCGCCCTTGTACCTAGCTTCTTCCTTTTGGATATAGCTGGCCAGATTGACTAACTCTGGCGCAGGAGTCTTGGGATTCTTGAGAAGTTCAAGTGTGACTAGCCCTGAAAGTCGGACTGCTAGCAAGCGTTCATTGGTGCTGGGCAACTGCTTAGCAGTTTCTAGGAGTGCAGCCACTAAATCTTCACTCAAGTTTTGACGGGCATGATTGTAAAGGTCCCGTATCAAGGTTTCTAGGTTTGGTTCTTCCATACCTATCACCTCCATCTTTTCAGTTTAATAATTTTTGATCAAATCTACAGTAGAGCGATCTAATTTTTTAACCAAGGCTTGTAGGAAAGCTTGAGCTTCTAAGAAGTCATCCATGGCATAAAGTGTTTGGTGTGAGTGGATATAACGAGCGCAGACACCGATTGTTGTAGATGGAACACCACCATTTTTCAAATGAGCTGCTCCTGCATCTGTACCACCTTTTCCACAATAGTATTGGTAATTGATTCCAGCTTCTTCAGCAGTTGTCAAAAGAAAATCTTTCATGCCTGGGAGAAGCAAGTGACCTGGATCGTAGAAACGAATCAAGGTTCCATCACCAATCTTCCCTTGACCACCATAAACATCACCAGCTGGGGAGCAATCTACAGCAAGGAATACTTCTGGGTCAAATTTGGTTGTTGAGGTATGGGCACCACGGAGTCCGACTTCTTCTTGGACGTTAGCCCCAAGATAAAGTTCATTTCCTAGTTTTTGACCTGATAAGTTTTCTGCTAATTCACTAACCATGAGAACTCCGTAACGGTTATCCCAAGCTTTTGAGATGATATTTTTTTCATTAGCAGTTAGGATTGCGCTACTATCTGGAACGATTGTGTCTCCTGGACGGATACCGAAACTTTCAGCCTCAGCCTTATCTGCAAAACCACCATCAAAAACGATATCTGAAATAGCTGGCATAGTTGGCCCACCTGTGCCACGAGTCAAATGTGGAGGAACTGAACCTGAAATTACTGGAATCTCACGACCTTCACGTGTAAAGAGTTTAAAGCGTTGGCTGCTGACAACCATAGGGTTCCAACCACCAATGCTGACTACTCGGAAGGTGCCGTCTGCTTTGATTTCACTAACCATAAAACCAACTTCATCCATGTGAGAGGCTACCAAAACACGAGGTGCATTTTCAACTTCTGAGTGTTTAACCCCAAAAATACCACCCAAGCCATCAGTCACGACTTCATCCACGTGAGGTGTTAATTTTTCACGAAGATAAGCTCGAACAGGTGCTTCATGACCTGAGATAGCGGAAAGTTCTGTTACTTCTTTGATTTTAGAAAATAATGTTGTCATTTCTATCCCTTCTTTCTTTCAACCATTTTACCACTTTTTATAGGAGAAAGGTAGTGGAAATCAACATTTTACCAAGTAACTTACTCTTATAACAATAAAAGAATCACAAATGTGATCCTTCTTCTCTTGTATTTCGCTTTAATGAAAAGTGATCTGGCACTGGATCTTTACCCGTTTTCGACCAAGGATGGCAACGTAATATCCTAGCCAAGCCCATCAAAACTCCCTTGAATCCATGTTTTTCAATAGCCTGAATCATATAGTTTGAACAACTAGGCTCAAATCTGCAGGACGGTGGAAAGGCTGGCGAGATAAAGCGTTGGTAAAAGCGCACTGGCGCAATTAAGATTTTTTTCATTATTTATTATTGGTTACAGCCATGGTGTGTAGTTGGCTGATTTCTTTTTTATTGAGACGGCGTGATTCTCCTGGACGAAGTCCTGTCAAGTCTAGATGACCAAAACGAGTTCGAGAAAGTTTATCTACTTGGAGACCAACAGCTTCAAACATTTTTTTGACCTGGTGATTGCGTCCTTCATGAATGGTTAGCTGGACAACCGAACGGTTTTTTACAGGATCTACTTTTAGAATTTCGTAAACAGCTGGCTTGGTTTTCTTGCCATCAATCTCAACTCCACGAGTCAAGGGACGAAGATTTTCTTTGTTGGCAATTCCTTTCACACGCGCAACATAGACCTTGTCAATCTCATTACGAGGGTGAATCATCTCATCTGTAAAGTCCCCATCATTGGTCAAAATCAAAACTCCAGACGTATCCCAGTCCAAACGTCCCACAGGATAAATACGTTCTTTCACATTGGGCAAAAGGTCGACAACAGTCTTACGCCCCTTGTCATCTGTCACACTGGAAATCACTCCGCGTGGTTTATTGAGCAGATAGTAGACCTTTTCTTCGTTATAGATGGGTTGGCCTTCAACTTCGACCTTGTCGCCTGACTTGATAGTCGTTGCTAGTTCACGAACCACTTGGCCATTGACAGTTACCAAGCCTTGCTTGATCAACTCTTCTGCTTTTCTCCTACTGGCCACACCTGCGTGGGCAATATATTTATTGATTCTCATCTTCTTCTATCCTTTCACCAAATAATTGGCTTTCTTGTGCTTGAATTTCAAGCTCGTCAATCACAGGCAATTCTTCCAAATGGTTAATACCCATGTAATCCAGAAAATAATCCGTCGTTACATAGAGGTTAGGGCGTCCAAGCACCTCTTTTTTCCCGTCTTCTCGTATCAAGTCAAAGGCCTGTAACTTTGCCAAAGCTCCACTCGAATTAACCCCACGAATAGCATCGATTTCTATACGTGTGATAGGTTGCTTATAAGCAATAATGGACAATGTTTCAAGCGCAGCCCGAGATAGACTCTGGTTGATTGGCGCCTTAGAATATTCTTTTAAAATATCAGCAAATTGAGGCTTGGTTACCAATTTGTAGGCACCTCCTGTCTCAATTAGGGCTAGACTAGAATTCTGGTCTTTTTCATACTTTTTGGCTAATTTTTCTAAGCTTTGCTGGATACCAGTCGGTGGAAGCGATAGGAGCTCAGCCAATTGGCGAATCCTAATCCCCTCTTCACCCGCTACAAACAGGAGTGCTTCTATTTCTGCTAAAGTACTCATATTTCCTCTCTATCAAGATCGACTCTGCTCTACTTGATTTTCCTCATTCTTTTTCAGGAGATAGATATCTCCAAAGCTCTCTTTTTGAATTAAGAGAATTTCTTGGGTTTTAATCAACTCCAAGGTTGCTAAAAAGAGTGTGATGACCTCTTGTAAATCCTTGGTTTCTTTAAACAAATCTTGCAAGCATAATTGCTCACCTTCAACCAAGGCTTCTCGGACGATGACCATCATATCTTCAATCTTATACTCATCTCGTAAGATTGTTGTGTGACTTTTCGAGAATTCTTCCTTTTTCTTGGTCAGTAAGGTTGAAAAGGCTAAGAAAAGATCAATCGTCGTCTTATCATGCACAAGTTCTGCATCCTCATAAATCAACTCTGTCGGCGCTTTTGAGTAATATCGAGCTCGTTCTTGATGCTTCACTTCCAACTGCTCTCCCAAAAGTTTAAACTTACGGTATTCTTCGATTTGAGAAAGGAGGTCCTGCTCCAGATCATCCTCTAGGTCTGTCACTTCTGCAACCTTCGGCAAGAGCTTGCGACTTTTGATCAGCATAAGTTGGCTAGCCATGACCATGTATTCGCCTGCCACTTCTAAACGCATAGCTTGTAAGGTCGAGATATAGGTTAGATATTGCTCGATAACCTCTGTAATCGGCACATCATAGATATCCATCTGGTACTTTGAAACCAAGTGCAAAAGAAGATCCAAAGGCCCTTCAAAATCTTTTAATTTAATATCCATTATCTATATTTTTCCAAGGTCATGACTGTCTTTAATCCTAATTTTTTAGCGATTTCGTACAAGTCAACCTTTTCTTCGATCTGTCTTAATATAAACTGTTCTCTCAATCCTTGGGCAGATAAGTCTGAAAAACCTTTTTCCTTTAGAAAGGCTTCTAACTGACGAAAGGCCCATTGACGAGAGTACGGCTTCCCAGCTTTTTCAAAGAGGTAGGTCTGTCCCATCAAGGGTTCTAACTCCGCAAGCAAGTTTGTGGGAAGGCTCAAGATTCTTTGTTGAGAAGCTTTATTGATTCTCAACACTTGAAAATCTAGGTTCACATCACTTGTTTTTAAGGCTAGAATTTCACTTGGTAAGAGGCCCAATTCAACTATCAGTAAGGCCAACAAGCGTCCCTCTGGATAGGTACTTTCTTGCCAGAAAGAACTGAGATCTAAAAGTTCTGACTGAACTTGCTTTTTCTCAGCCTGTTTAGGCAATTCTAAACGATAAAAGGTAGCAATTTTCCCCTTCTGGTATAAAAAGTAAAGAAATTGATTGCAAGCAGAAACCTTACGCTTTTGGGCACTGATTTTAAACTGAGATAGTTGAGCTTGGTAGATTTTTAAACTTGTCTCAGAGATTCGTTCTCCTACAAGATCTAAAAATTGCTCCAAGTCATACTTATAGGATTGCTTAGAATTTACAGACAAACCTTGTTTTTCTTCTAAAAATGCTGAAATTCCTTCTCTCATTTGCTTCGAATCTCATATTCCTTACTAAAGTCATGCAAGAGAGCATTGACAGCCTTAAGGATTGATTTCCGTGTGATAATGCCTTGGAAGATACCATCCTTGTCAACGACTGGTAGGAAAGACTCATCCACTAACTTATGTAAAACATCCGTCAATGTATAGTCTGGACTGACAACTGCTACGTCCTTCTTGGTCATATGCACGATATCCGTATCTGCCATAGCTTCCTGACTCAAGCCCTGCTCCATCTGGTAGGCCAGAATGTCTCTTAGTCCAATGGTTCCGACAAATTCTTTCTCATCAGTCACTACTGGCACTCTGGTATAGGTCATCTGGCTAAGGAGGAGAATTGCATGATCTGCATTGTGGCTATCAATGAGTACAGCCAAATTTTCAGCAGGAGTTAAAAAGGTTTCCTCTTGCTCCAGTAAAAACTGTTCAAACTCTTTGGCAATCATCGAGCAAACTCCTTGGATAAGCCTGGATAGACCTCATGGTTACGTGTCAAAAAGTCCACTTTAAAGTAGCTATCATCAATCTCTACACGGGCATAGAGACATTCTCTGATGGTCCCACGTGGCTGACTGATAGAACCAGGATTTAAAAAGAGGGTCTTTCCTTCCATCCAAGCATTTGGAACATGCAAGTGACCATAAAGACAAATATCCGCATCTTCTTCCTGCGCCCAGAAATCAAGCTTTTGGAAATTGAAGTTAATATCAAATAAGTGTCCATGGGTCTGGATGATCTTGGTAGGGCCTAGTTGAGTCACCAAGCGTTCTGGATAATCCGAATAAAAGTCCATATTTCCTCTGACGACCTGGATTCCGTCCCAGAGGGGTGAATCTGGGCGAAGCTCAGAGTCACCATCGTGAAAAATAGCATCAACTTTCCCCAGATAGCGATCACGTATTTCTTCTACAATCAAGCTATCTCCGTGGGAGTCACTCATTACAATGATGGTTTGCTTTGCCATGATGGAAATACCTCCAAAAGTTTCTTAACAGCTAAGGCACGGTGGGACTGGCTATTTTTTTCTTCAAGTGTTAATTCAGCTGATGATTTGCCAGTTTCTCCTACTAAGAAGAGCGGATCATAGCCAAAACCATTTTCCCCCTTAGGTTCAAAGTTAATATAACCTGGCCAGTCAGCTTCGACAACCAAGCTTTCCTTACCTGGGCTCGCTACAACCAGGGTGGTGTGGAATTGTGCCGAACGGTCCTTTAGTTCAAAGACCATAGCCAACTCGTGCAAGAGTTTAGCATTATTTTCTTGGTCAGTAGCCCCTACTCCTGCGAAACGAGCTGACCAGACACCTGGTAATCCACCGAGGACATCAACTTTAAGACCAGAGTCATCAGCTAAAACCATCTTGCCTGTTAATTTAGAGATGGTTTCTGCCTTAAGGCGGGCATTTTCTTCAAAGGTCATACCTGTTTCTGCTACTTCAGGCAGGTCAGGATAGTCATTGAGATTTTCTACATCATAACCTAGCTTATCAAAGATAGCACGAAATTCCTTGGTTTTACCCTCGTTACGAGTTGCAATCAACAAGGTTTCTCTGACTTTATTTGTCTCAAAAAAGGCTTCAACATTCACTCCTTCTTTAGGCAATTCTACATGTAGAAGTTGTCCATTTTCAACTAAGAGCAAGGCACCTTGACGTTGGATGACTTCCAAGTTTCGGTCCGCTTCTTGGTTGAGAATATCTACCACAAAAGAGAGTAAGCGATAGGCTGAACCATATCGTAAAACAGTGACTGAAAGCGGAAATCCTCGCTCCTCATCTCGAAAGATTTTGGCTAAATCAAACAAAGGAAACGCTAAGTCATCATCCGTCAAAGTCCGAATGCCACCAAAAACACTGTAGGATCCAACATACCAGTCCTGGTCGTCCTTGTATTCATAAATTTTGTTTGTCATAATGTTACATGCTCCACATGAATCTCTTTTTCCAGCCATTCTGCTCCTATCTGGGCAAAACTTTGGCTATTTGCAGTTGTATAAAAACGGTGTTGAAGGGGCGCCGCATCTCGGCTACGGTTAATCTCAAAGTAATTGAGCAAGACTGAAATATCACGCACACACTCAGCTCCACTATCGATCAGCTGAACCTTAGGCCCCATGACATTTTGGATGATAGGTCTAAGGAGCGGATAATGAGTACAGCCTAAAATCAAGCTATCTACTTTTCCGACTAAGGGACGCAAAGTTTCATAGACAACTTTCTTGGTCACACTGGTCGATAGAGCACCTGACTCGACCAAGGGAGCAAACTTAGGGCAGGCCAAGCTTTCCACTTGTAAATCTGGGTCTAGATCATGAATCTTTTGTCGATAAATATCTGATTTTACCGTCATTGGAGTTCCAATCACACCGATTTTCCCACCTTGACTCGCTTTGATAGCTGCTGATGCACCAGGCAAAATCACACCCAGCACCGGAATATCCAACTTAGCTTTAATCTCTTCCCAGACGACTGCCGTTGCTGTATTACAAGCAATGACAATCATCTTAACATCCTTGGTCAAAAGAAAGTTGACCAGCTGCCAAGTATATTCACGAATCTGCTCAGCAGGCCGGGGACCATAGGGAGCCCGTGCCGAATCTCCAATATAGACGATTTCTTCATGAGGAAGCTGGCGCATGAGTTCACGCACAACCGTCAAGCCCCCGACACCCGAATCCAAAAAACCAATTGGTCGATTATCCATACAGTCTTCTTTCTAGTAATTTTTCTGATTGATAGTTCATTATCATTACATTTCTTCCTGAAACTTCTGACAGACTGGGTAGCTCCCGACTGTCTCCCTCTTAATCATAATCAAATATCAATAGAATGCAAGGAAAAAGTCTTGTCTCTAAATATCAGTCAAACATAGTGAGAAGTCTGGAACTTTCATCCCAGACTTTTCCTATTTATTTCTTTTTATTGTTAGCAAGGGCTGCTTTTTGTTGGCGAATGATTTGGTGGTAAACTTGTTGTACTTTAGCTTCGCTTGGCTTTTGACCGTTTGCACTTAACAGAGTACGAACTGCTTCTGCGTTCAAACGTGGGTTATCCGCAAATTCTTTTTCGATTTGCTTGCGCACCAAGTACATACCTCCAAGAGCTCCTCCTAGAAAAGCTAAAAGAATCAATACAATTGCTAAAATAAGGTTCATAACATTTCTCCTGTTTCTTTTTGAATCTTCTATATTATACCATAAAGTCCTACGCCTGACTAGTTTGAGTTACGCTTTCATAAGGGTTGGTAATTACTCGGTAACTTCTCAAAGTAACTTCCACTTTCCTGACCAAAGTGGAAATTAGTCTAAAACGGATTTTTATGGTGGAATTAAGTGTGAGACGTTTGTGGTAG
>NZ_JAWERU010000058.1:0-8029 GCF_032481935.1 Streptococcus sp. | reverse complement strand
TGGGCTGTCTTGAAAAAGAAAGTGACAAATTTATTAAGGGAAGTCCCAAATATCTTTGAATGTTTAGAGTGCTTTTTTAAAACTAAATGACTATAAAAAATAGAATCCCTACACCCTTTATTATACTACATAAACAGAAAAAAAGACTGAAGCAGATGGTTTTCACCTTTGTTTCAGTCTAGATCTTTTTGATAATCGGAATAGCCACTGTAAGGACGTCTATCCCAAAATTAATTCCCAGTAATTGGTAGTGATAGATGGGGCTAAGCAAAATTTAAAACTCACAGATACAACTTTCATCTCACATTCTTTAGAAATTCACATGAGCGACTTCTTCAAAATAGTCATCCAGATGATGGTAAATTTGTATATCTTCTTCTGAACTATCTTGTAAAACTGCAAATACCTTCACTTTCTCATCATTGACAAATATAAAGTTATGTTCTCCAAAATAAGCCTGAAATCCCTTATCTACTAAGGTCCAGAGTTCATTTTTTCTAAAACTGAAAATATCTTTTTTTACAAGATAGGTTTTCCCGATTTCCATTTTCATGATAGACCTTCTTTAAAATACTATAACTACCTTTTCTCTGACAGCAAGGATACTACTACCACATGATAATATTAATTAATTATTTATTACTTCCCATCCCAGGAAGGATCATCTGATATTTTAATATCACCTATAAACCATCGCTTCATCTTCTTTTTATCCTTAAAGGGATTGGGGTGGACAACGGTAAAAGCATGAATACTTGCATCTGGAAAATACAGTTCGACATTTAAGGACTGCTTGGGATTATCATTGACATAAGCTGAAAAATAAATATGATAATGACCACCCATATCTCCACTATCATCATAGCCTCCTCGAGCAGTATTCGGTAAAATCTTCACAGACTTTACGGATTTTCCGTCATCATTCAAATGGGTCATAATTTCACTCTTGATTGAGTCTTCATGATCAAGAATTAACTTAGAATTGTTGCTATATAGAAGATTACCGTTACTTAAATTCCCATTGATGAAAAAGGGCAAACTCACAAGCAGAAAGGGGGACAAAATAGCAATGTATAGCCATTTATTGAATTTTAGCATGGATTTCCCTCTCTAATCATTTAATATTCGTTGAATGAAACTTTAATCAATAAATCATATTCATCATACTTTGATTTTATAGATCCCAATTTGCATAATTTGCATAATGAAAACTAGTCAATTTTCTCTATGATGTTTCCAAGTTTATCCAAGAAAAGAGAAGTGTTTATAGCGATTTAGATTCGAAATAAAATTATCAAGTAATCGTAATATGATTTTTCCAAAATTGATAATATTCCAACGTTTATATTATTCAGTCTTCTTCTTGTTCAAGTACCAACTAGGAATGATTTGCTTCATATCATCATACCATTCTAAAATTTCTTTAGCTTGATTTTGCATTACTGATATTTCTTCAGGTCCGTAAGGTACAGCCCAGGGAAGTGATCCAACTAAATTATTTATAATATAGATAGCAAGAAGTTTCCAAAATAAATCTGGAACCTTACCATCAAAATACCCATCTATCATACCAGATGAAAAAGAAGGCGAGACTTGAGCAGACCAAACAATACGATTGAATTCCTCCCAAGGATCTCCAATATCAAATCGATCAAAGTCAATGATATAAATTTTACAATCTTCACCAATCATGAAATTCCCTATATGATAATCTCCATGTTGGAAAACCTGAGGTCTATCTTTCAACAATTCTCGATTTGCATTTAAAAAATCAATGAATATCTGACCATTTTCATATTGAACGGGACATTCTTTGTATTTGGAGATTTTGTCATCAATTTTTCGATTAAAAAAGCTTTCCCAATCTTCACAAACGCCTGTTACAGGGAGTGAATGAATTTTTTGAAGAATTCTTCCTGCTTCTAGTCCATAAGTGTATTGTTGTTCTTTCGAAACAGTTAAAATGGTTTCTCTTGCATCTTTCCCGTCTATCCATTCGTGTAAAGAATATACTTCGTCACCGCAGAGTTCAATGCTAATTGGTTTACACATTGGAACTCCAAGAGAAGCTACTTTCTCCATCATATCAAATTCAAATTTTTTTGAATCTAACTTCTTCTTATCAGAAACACGCAAGAAATAATTTTGCTGATTTTGATCTGTCACACAATATTTTTTATCATCTGACCAGCCTTTATTTATAGCTATCTTACTACAAAAATCCATCAAGCACACTCCGATTCATTTCACAACACTTTTTGCAGTTTTCACTAGTAACCCATCCAGTTCGTCTACACTTTAGTTACCTAGATCAAGATTTAGATAATGGAAACTAGTCAATTTTCTCAATAATGTTTCCAAGTTTATCTAATACAAGACATGAATGATCATTTAGTGGAATTATGGGAACATTAACGAGTTCTTCAGCTCTATCCTTATTAGCTTTATCATTCCATGAATCATAATGGACACTAATTAAAAACTGACTAAAGAGTCCTAATCCATTTTTTATCTTTATCTGATGATCTGAATTATCATTAGGTGAGACATATACTTTTTCTCCTAATAATAGGGCTCCTGCAGAAAACCCTATAACTTTTGCCCCTTTATTAAGCATATGATCGATATAATTTTTGAACTCCTGATTGACATAAGTAGCTAGATACTTTTCCGTATTTCCACCACCGATGATGATTAGATCAGCATCTAAATAGCTATCAAAATCAATGTGCTCAGTGTCCAAAAGTAAGTAATCAGTGTTTAGATTAGGAAATTGACTTTGGAAAACTTCCGTGTACTTTTTCATATAGGGTTGCCAATTATCTCGAAAAACTGTAAAAATAACAATTCTTTCGATATTACTTGATGACACTATTTTATTAACAATTGTATGGTTTTTTATCGGCGGATTTCCACCCATCAAAAAAATTTGTTCTTTGAAGTTATCACACTTTCTAAAGAAACATAAAGTTTAAACAAGTTTATTCACGTTTCGAAATTATAATTTTTTCTTAAAACATATTATTTTATTATTGACTGACTAAGATCGCACAAGTAATATTACACACTAACAAGGAACTTTGGTTGACTACTGAATAGCATCCACTGCTTCTTTAACAAACTTTTCGACATCTTCAATCTCTGTAAACGAAGGATCAAGGTGACACAAGAAGTGCCAATCTTCAGTATCTTTTTTTCTATAAACAATAGCTTCGCCGTCTTCACTCCCAAAAAAGCTTCTGTCAGCTTCATATCCATTGCCTTCTAAGAAGTCTTTTGCCTTGCGATAGTTCGCTTCTCTTGCTTCGATATAAGCTTTGACTTCATTGTTGTTAATGACATAGGCATCTATTTTTGAATACCCTTCGATTACTTGATCGTTTTTAACGGACAAATTCGAAATCTCTTTCCAAATAATATCCACATTTTCCTCAGAATTAAACGAAAACCTAGATAAAGGGACAATATTTCCGTTGAAGACAATCTCCATATAATCCGGCAAGTGTTTGGGGTTCACATACTCCACTTCAAACCCATCTTCTTTTTCGAGAGTGTATCCAGGAATTTGAACTACAAAAGCTTTACCCTCCTCTAAAGAATCAAAAGCAACTAAATCTTTTGAATAATCATTTTGGTACAATTCCAATATAAGCATCTATCATCCTCTAATCTTAACTGTTTCTATTAGTTCTCATCATTTTACGTTATTACTATCTCAGCCTGTGCTACTTCTGTTGAAAAATAAAAGTAAGACATTAAATTTTGTTAATATCCTGCTTAAACTTTAATTCAGTATTTTATAATAACCTTCATAAAAACGTTCTCTTGTTACCACTTCACCTGGATATTTCTCTTCTAGAAGCTCATAAATTTCAATTGGTCTAATCCCTTCTTCCGCCAAATCTTGAAGGAATGGACTGCATAGCCACATTTCACCTTTACTCGATCGTTTTAATAAAACTCCATATATAGGAATCTTAGTTAATATATTATGGGTACTCTTTTTCATAACATTTATCTCCCCCACAAATTCGGATTGATTGGCAAGTCTACTTAACAAAATGATGCTGAACATAGCTTGACTTAATTTTATGAAAAGAGGCCAGTAACAAACCTAAGCCCAGCCTCTTAGATAATCATTTTTCTTTGTAGCAAATAATGTATGCTTTGATGAAATCACTACCCACGACAATGGTTAACGGAACACTCAAAACAACTTCATCAGTTTTGTCATTCTCATACTCTTGTCTTTCTTCAGGAGAGTATAGGTGCATAGCTATTGAATAGGTGTTCCCAGCCTCCAAGTCAAGATCCATACTGATATTTTCTGATTTGATATTGATCGTTTTGTTCAATCGAGTCTCAGTCGTTTTATAAACGCCCTCGATTGTATATCTTCCAGGAACTAAAGCAACTACTTTTTCTAGGTTTTCTCCAGTTATTGGATTAAAGTCAGCAAGATTCTGTCCATTAATTTTAGTTTTTGAACAGTATAAATGAACAATAGCTTTATCACTATTATCACTAACAAAGCTAACAGCTTTTTTCTTTCTATTGCTATATACAATCATAAATCCAACAAAAAGCAAGAGCCAATGGACAAGAAAAAATACAATAATATAAGTTGAGTTCATCATATATCTCCTATAATTTCTTTACTTTTTAACTACATTATAGCACCAATCATTGACATGGATCAATATTTAATATAACTCTTACTGTCTCATCAAACTTTCCTACACTTCTTTTCTGGAAGTTCAGAGTACATGCCATTTAGAAGTTCTAGAATGAGTCCCCTGTCCTCAAAACTATCAAATACGTACATAAGAGTTTTTGAGCCTTCATATGGATAACGCAATTCAGAATCTGCAAGAAGTCTATCCGATATCCTTGTTCTCTTTAAAAACAGTTCACGATTGCAAATCTCCCCTATTAGTTTACCGTTAAAATCGACAAGATATCCGCCATCATGGATTTTATGACAATATCACCAAACTCAGAAAAACTGTCATGGACATATTGGTTAAATTCATTCATCTTGATTATCTCCCGTCAAATTCAAATTTATCTAGCTCCATTATATCAAGTAAACCCGACTTTATATAAGTAAAACAAAAAAACAATACAATCTTCTAACCACAGTATTTCTAGTTAATTTTATTCTTTCCTTCAGCTTTAAAAGATGAATCTTTAACACAGCATTTCTTTTATCAAGAATACTGATTGTATTAATTTCTATATTTTCATTGAAATTTATTAAAATCAGAATATAATTTTCAATTACTGATCATTCGAACTTCTCTACCGCTAACAAAATTTTATAAAAAAACGGTTTATGATTTTCTCTCAAAATTCCAATTCTAAAATAAAAACACGAGAAAAAACTCTACATTTGAGCTCTTTCTCGTATCCTATTATCTCAATGATTATACCAATTTATATCAACTAAATTAAATCAGCATCTTTAAGTAGTTCCTCAATTAATGTTCCCTTGATTTTCTTCGCAGCACGTTTTTCAAATAGTTTCACTAAGAACGGAACTTTTACATCGGCTAATTTCTTGCCATCCATCAAGCGACTTGTTGATTTTGTAAGAACGCGTAAATCGTAAGCTGAAGCGAACACTTCTGGTACACCACGATCGACATCAAGCAATGTATATACAGCTTCCATCGCTGTACGAACAGAATATTCTGTTGTGAACACAGTATCGCGAGGAGTTTCAGCGAAGTTACCAATGAAGGCAATATTTTTAGAGCCATTTGGAACAACGAGCGGACGGTCGCCATCTTTACGAGCCATGAAGTAGCTTGTGATATAAGGCATGTAGCAAGGGACAGTGTTGCATCCTTCGCTAGCAAATTCATGAATCAATTCTTCTGGAACACCCATGTGGTATAACCATTCTTCGGCAATTTCAATCCCTGTACATTCTTCAATTGGTTTTTCCACATAGTTTCCTTTGATTCCAGAATATAATCCGTAAATCCATACGACTAATTCATCTTTACTTTGTGCTTTAAAGTGTGGTTGACGGTTTAATGTATAGCTCATCATCCAATTTGAGTCGCGAACTGTTACGATTCCTCCTGTTACCACTTTTCCAGCATAAGGATCACGTTTTGAGATTTTTTGAATGTATTCAGCGATACGTTTATCTTTTACAGTTGTTGTAGCTGAAACGAACCAGCTTTGGTCTGGCAAGTTTTCACAGAATACTTCTGGATGTCCGAAGCGTTCATCTTGTTTCGCTAAGTTTTTCCAAAGGCTCCATGCTCCACCTAATTCTTTTGAAATTGGAGCTGGAGTATTGTTGTCCCCATATGTTGTTGCAGCAGTAATACTACCGTTTGTCACAAATACTAAGTCGTTTTCTGTAAGATTGCGTGTTTCTATAACGCCACCTACTTCTAACACAAGTTCTTTAGCAATCATGTCGCTTCCAACGTGTTCAACAATCACATTTTTAACAACTGTATCGTATTCGAATTGAACATTATGTTTTTTCAAGTAGTTCACGAGTGGTAAAACGAGTGATTCATATTGGTTGTATTTCGTAAATTTCAATGCAGATAAGTCAGGTAGACCATCGATATGGTGAATGAAACGTAAAATGTAACGGCGCATTTCAATCGCTGAATGCCATTTTTCAAAAGCAAACATGCTAGCCCAGTAAGTCCAGAAGTTTGATTCGAAGAATTCTTCACTGAATACATCGGTAATTTTTAGCCCTTGTAATTCAGATTCAGAGGTCATATATAATTTCACCATTTCTTCGCTTGACTTATCGCTTAAAGTGCATTGGCCATCATCCGGAATGCGTTGTCCTTTGTTTTCAATCACACGACATTTTGAGAAGTTAGGGTCTTCTTTGTTAAGCCAGTAGAACTCATCTAACACAGAGGCATCTTCGACTTCTAGTGAAGGGATTGATCTGAATAAGTCCCATAAACATTCGAAGTGGTCTTCCATTTCACGACCTCCACGAATAATGAATCCGCGTGTTGGGTTTAAGATTCCGTCTAAGCTTCCTCCTGCAAGTGGAAGTTCTTCTAAAATATGAATGTTTTCTCCTTTCATTTGGCCGTCTCTGACTAAGAAAGCAGCGGCTGATAAGGATGCAAGTCCTGAACCAACTAAGTAAGCTGATTTTTGATCAACGCCTTGTGGTTTTTTAGGGCGAGCAAATGCTTCGTAATTTCCATTTGAATAGTACATAATATAGCCTCCATAAATGATGTTTTATTTACTATGCTATTACTATAAATCTAATCAAAAAATAACACAATTTACAAATTAGGGTGTTTGTCAAAAGGTTAGACAAACACCCTAATTTGTAAAGTAATATTTTAATTTTGGTTTAAAAATTTGAAATAATGCTCCCCAACATAACTCTTTCAATCTTTTCAACTAATTCATCGGCAGTGCTAGGCATCTGTTTTTCAATCCAATCTAAACCAATACCGACCAGAGCATAAGTATAAAATGAAATTGAAAACTCGACTTGTTGTGCTTCTTCACCCGTAACCTGGATTTCCTGAAAAATGAGATTTGTCAAAAAACGTTCTACTTCTTGATTTAAGAATTTTTCTAAATATTCCTTTCCAAATGAGCGATAGGTATTCAGTACAAAACTCCGATTATCAGCAATATATTGAAAAATAGAAGCAAGAGCATCTTGCCAATTATCATAAGTTACATCTTTCCCCACCGAAATTTCAGTATCCTGAAGATAAATCCATTCTACCAAATCATAGATATCTCTGAAATTATTATAAAAAGTTTGGCGACTAACACCGCAAGATTGGGTTAAATCATTGATAGTGATTTTGCTTAGTGACTTTTCTTCCATCAATTCTTTCAAGGTTGAAGCTAGAACCTTTTTTATCACAGTTGTCATCTTTCATACCCTTTCACATCATTTTATAGCTAACATTATAACAAATTGTAAAATCTTATCAAACTTTATTCATCTGACGACATATAGTTTAAGAGAAATATACTGTTCATTCTAAATTGATAAATATTG
>NZ_JAWERU010000057.1:0-8850 GCF_032481935.1 Streptococcus sp. | reverse complement strand
CCTTCTTTCCTAGTTAATCTTTTTTCACTCCAATCCTACCAAATATTCCTTGAAAGAAGTATCACAACAAAAAAGAGAACGAGCCAAAACTGCGTTCTCAAATAATGTTGTGATTATAAACAAGTACTTCAGATATTCGGAATTTATGCTGTATATAATCAAAAACTTTCTTCTAACTGAATCTTACCATATCATCTATGTGATAAATCGGTAACTCGAATGGCTTGGTCCACTCGCTCCCAAATCAGGGGATTGTGGGTCGCAATAATAATGGTCCGATTCGGATTTTTTAGAGATTCTAGGATAGAAAGTAATTCCTCAGAGTTTTTGGGGTCTAGCGAAGCGGTCGGTTCATCTGCAAGAATCAAAGGCGGATCCTTTAAAATTATCTTCGCTAGCGCAACACGTTGTGCTTCTCCTCCTGATAACTCAAATATAGGTTGCTTTAAATCCAAGTAAGATAGGTTTACACGGTTTAAAGCTTGTTTCATCAATGAGATTTTCTCTTTTTCCTTCAACTTTTTACCAACTAAACCCAGATTGAGATTCTCTTTGACGGTTTGACTTTCAATTAAGCCAAAATCTTGAAATAAATATCCCAAGTAATCTCTAAAGAAAACAGAGGGCTTAATGTCTTTAAGAGAGGTGCCATCATAGATGATTTGCCCTTTGTCATATGGCTCTAATCGTCCAATCATATTCAAGAGGGTTGTCTTACCACAGCCACTTGTACCGATTAAGGCATAAATTTTCCCACCTTCAAAATGAAGATTAGTATCTGAAAATAACTCACGGCTTCCAAATTTTTTAGATATATTCTTTAGTTCAATCATCCTATTTTCCTTTCATAATGGTCATAGAAACACGAGATTCTTTCTGTGCTTGACGGTAGAGAGTCAGTATAGCACTAACGAGGAAGATCGATAAAGTTACCAATCCAATCACCACATCCCGACTACGCCAAATAAAGAGACTCGCACCGAATACAAAACTAGCAAATTGACTAATCATATACTGAGAGTGTGTTTCAAAAAATCGCAAACCAGAAATTCGTTTAATCAAAATCTCACGACGAAATTGTTCAAAATAAAGAAGATTGACAGAATAAAAGAGAAGCAAAGAACTCGCGATTCCAATAATAGCTCCTAAAATAAGGGTTAGAGTTTCTGTTTGAACCTCATAGTAACGTGCGAGGTAAACACTTCGCCCCTCCTTGAGGTAGGAGACTTGATCATAAATTCCTGCATTTTTCAAGAGTTTGATTCCATCTTCATATCCTTTGACAAAGATATTCTTACCAGCATTGATAGACCAACTAGATAAGGATGTAAAACTATCACCTGTAGAAGTCGGCGTAAATACCACTAAAATCGGATCAGTCAAATACTGAGTGGATACGGGATTCTCACCGTTATTATAAACAAACCGCTTTTCTCCCATTGAAAGATAACTAACGTGCGCTTTCATCTCATAATCCAAAGGAGCACTTGCCTCCTCACCAGATTTTCCATAATAACTCAAGCTTTCTTCAAAGATTTTTTTTAGTTCTGCTTCTCGAGATCGCAAATGTTCTGGGAGCAAGAGGACAAACTCACCTTTTTGGAGATGGGCTAACTTCTGTTTTGTCTCAGCATCTACCACGACCTTTTCCTTCTCCAAATAACTGGGACTAACATAGAGCGTATTAGCATCTGGACTATAGGTATCCAGTGTCTCTCCCTGTTCATTTTTTCCTTGTGGATTGGCAAAATGGAGCAGATTATCCTTTACATAAAGGGCTTGTTCTTCTTCGATTGCTTCCTTCGCAAAGGCATACCACTTGCTCTGACTTTCCGCATTTTTTCCTCTATCACCGAGCCCAAAGGAAATCTGGTAATAATCTGCTCGATCTTCCCAAGCTTGCTTGGATAGCTGGAGTTCCTGTAAACGCTGATAAGAAGTCAAGCCAGTCTTGACTGCAAAACCTACTGTAAAGACAGCAACCAACTGACATAGCAAGGTCAAGGTCATCAAACGTTTGAGAGGCAAACGTCCTTTTAACACAGGAACCAAAGCCTTGTAGCTCAAGCTCATCAAATAGAGCAGGCTCAGTACTAGCGAAATTCCCAATAAAAAGAGAAGATAAAGCCCGACTCCGATACTAAAGGTTGCTAAAAAAACGGGATAAAAGAGCCCTTGGCCGAGGAGGACAGCACCTCCCACTATAAGGGATCCTCCCCCAGATAAGCAAAGCCACTTGACGTCATCGTATAAGGCGCTTCCTATAATGGACAAGAGGGTCTGTCCTGAAAAGAGCTGAATCCCTGCAACCCGCATCTCCTTAATCCGGGTGATAATCACCATAGCAAAGAAAGCTAATCCAAATATAGCTAAACTAATCAATAACAACGGATTTAAAGCGATCCAAAAAGCTAAAAGATACGGAGGGGTTTTGCGGTCTGCAACCGCTTTATAACCTAAATCATCTAATTTTGCAGCTAATTTTTCCTTGGTCAATGAACCAGACAAGAGAAGGTAACTATTGAGAGGATCGCTCCGTTCTCGGCTTTCTTGGCTAGCCGCTTGAAACTCTTTTGGCAAGCCTCCCTGACCATAGGTCGCATAGGTGAAGTTGGTGCTTCCATCCTTACTCGGCTCTACTATCCGTCTTGCAATCAAACTCTGTTCTGAGTTTGCAAAATTCTCTAATTCCTGTTCAAATACCTCACGCGTTGGTTCCTGAGTATCCTTTTTGACACGAAGTAAGGAGACGGAATCATAGCTTGCATATAAATATTGTGGCGCACGTAAGACAATAATCCAAACAAAGAAAAAGCTGAGAAAAAAAGTTGATAGTAATATGAATAGTTTCTTCATTGTAGACTCCTTGTATAAGAGAATAACCCTATAGAACAAAGATTTTATGTTTTATAAATTCTTAGAATTATTTTCCTAGTTTAATCCATTACACCCTGAACACCAAGACAACAAATTTAATCCTTCCTCGTTTTGAAAACGGTTTCTTATAACTTAAGTATATCACTTTCTATGTAATCTATCAACATATTTTACTAAAATATTATTAGTAATAGAATTTTACATTTTCTTTAAAAATAGATGTCATTAACGAATTTTATTCAAGTTTTTCCCATTCATATTATCCAAGAAAAAAAGATGACTTACAGAACCTGTAAGCCACCTAGTCAGTCGGTTTATTCTGGTGTCTGCCACCGCTTGGCCCTTACGTCCAAGATTGCTATCGAATTGACCATGAGTCGACCACTCATTTATAGGCATATTGTATCTTTAAATAGCTACAATTTCAAGTGTAAACTCTTCTATCTTGTCGTATAGGCAAAACTTATCGCGCTATCGGCTTGAGAGATTTTTCTAAAGGTATAGTTAGGGTTTCCGCCATAGTTGGTTTAAAACACGAGGAAAGAACCATCATCATAGACTTTCTCTCCAAAAGCCACATGACAATAGTCTGCTGGTGTGCCATGTGTACCTCCTACAAAAGAAACAATGGCACCTGCTCTTGGTGTAGAAACAGTTTCACCACAGAAAAAGATGTTTAGCCTATAATGAAGGTGAACAATACCAATCCGTTATCTTTAATAAGGCTTTTCCTAGCCTGTATGTAAAACTGCATGAACAAGAGTCATGAGATAACTCGAATATGCCTTGAGCATGAAAATATCTTACTAGTAGCCTCTTGTTCTATTGTTCAAATAGTTAACAGGAGGTTTTTATAATGGAAGTCATGATTGAAACGTGTCTGTATTCTTTTGAATCAGTAACTATTCCAATTTATCTATCTCGAAATATATAGAATCCCTTTGTAATACTATAAAAAACAACTAACAAAGAAATAACTATAAGACTCGGTTGCCAAAAACCCGATCTATCTACTACACTTTGGCCTAAAAGTTGGCCAATAAAGCTAACTAAAATTAAAATAATTAAATTGAAAATTACTGATACTAATAAAATTAACACCGAATGTATTAGTGCCTCGCCTATACGTATTTTAAAAAGTTGTGATCTTGACACTCCCAGTGTCTTTAACTGTTTAATGTCTTCAATATCTTTATTAGAAGATAAAATTGTAAGAGAAATAGAACTAGTAATAATCAGAATAATTGGAGCAGACAGATAAGCAATAAAGGAAGCTCTTGCTTCGAGTACACCGTTTGCTTTATTCATGAATGAATACATATTTTGGGTGTAAAGAATAAACCCAGAAATGAGAGTTACTCCCATGCTCATTGAAGTTTGTATACTTTTCAAATAACTAGGATTGGATAGTAGATTCCAAAAGCCTGTATTGATTACATAATTTTCAGTTGGAAATATCCTCATTAAAAATTTTATTAGAAACACTTGAATTGATGGAGATAGTGATTGAATAATAAGGATGTGAATAATTAATAAAAATAATATTATGCTTGACTGTGTTGAAATTATTTCTTTATTTCTGCTAAAACTTGCTGAAACAATAAAACCTATACATAGTAACCATAGGATTAAACGAACAGAGATGTTAATAACACCAGTTACTGTAACTTTTCTTTTTTTCTTTTTTGGTTTTAATATTGATGATATTTTAAGTATTCGACTTGAATAAAAGTAAGCCCCTATCCCTACAATTGTTGGGACTATAAAAACACTCAATAAAATTGATTGAATGTTGGCTGTAATAACTAAATCAGGTAACTCATCTCTTCCTAATAAATTTTGTAAAAATTTGTAGTAACTATCTGCCATGATAAATGAAAGTATTGTACCAATACTACTAACAATCACTGCCATTAAATAAAACTGTCCAGATACTAATAAAGATAGCTGAGTTCTGCTTGCGCCTAGGGTAGCCCATAATTGGTAATCCTTTTTAAAGATATCTATTAGCAGTCTTATATTATTTGAAATAAGGAAAAATAGAGTAGTCCCGCCAAAAACTATTAGCATTTGAAAAAGTTGTGAAGCGTTAATATTAGCAGTCTTTATTGCACTAGCAATACCAAATAAAGATGTTCCAACAATCAGGCTAGATACAAATAGTAATGGTATTGTTCCTAACCATTGTCTTTTTGAGTACTGAAATTGGTAAATGATTAATTTTAGCATAATATATCCTCCTCAAATTAATCTTTACTACTTTCAAGTGCTTGGTAGAGCTCATCAGCTGAAGGTTTAATAATTTGTCGAGATATTTTTCCGTCTTTTAAAATGAGTGCTCTGTCAGTTTTTGAAGCCAACTCAATATCATGAGTGACCATAAGAACACATTTTCCTTGACTCGCTAAATTACGAAGTGTTTCAAAAATAAGTTTTCTTGAGACGCTGTCCAGAGCTCCTGTTGGCTCATCAGCAAAAATAATTTTACTATCAGCTATTATTGCACGAGTAATAGCCACTTTTTGCTGTTCTCCACCTGATAAGGTAGCAACTAATGATGATAGTTCTGCTTTAAAATTCAAACTATACAACATTTTTTTTACTTTATTGCTATCAACACTCTTTCCTGAGAGTCTCAGAGGAAGTGTAACATTTTCTAGTACAGGTAGAGCGGGTACCAGATTATAGTTTTGAAAAATAATTGCAATATCTTGCCTTCTAAATTTAGCAAGCTTCCCTTCTTTTAAGGTATATGGATTTATACCATTGATAACAACTTCGCCACTTGTTGGTTCAGATAAACTTGATAAGCAACTTAGCAAAGTAGACTTTCCAGAACCACTGACACCAAGTATTGATACAAATTCCCCATAATTGACAGATAAAGAAACATCTTTCAAAATAGAGACAGTTTTGTCTTGCCCTAACAAAAATTCTTTTGAAAGGTTTGAGACTTTAACAGCTACATTATTAACCATAATAAATCCTCCTGATTCCAGTGTCATCTTTGATTTAATTATACAATATTGGAATTCTATTAATATCAAGTAAGTAACTTATGAAACGTATTTTTAATGGATAAAATTTCTATTTCCTCTGGATCTCGAATAAAGGTCTTTAGCGAACTAAGAATTTTTTCTATTACTATAATAGTATCATAAACGAGGCTTAATTGAAAGCGTAATCATAACTCTATTAAGAGGTACAGCTATTCTATACAAAATTTAAACATAAAACTTAGGTATACTTAATAAATGAGAATTAAAGTTAGCTATAACGAAAATAGTAGCATATGTAAAACTCTAAGCAGGCAGAGCCTGCTAACTCATGACAGAAAAAGATGTTTAGCCTATAGTGTTGGCATTAAAAAATCCTCACACATCACGCAAGGAAATCGCTAAATAAAACAGGATTTGACCATGTCGGGATTAATTGCAGCACATTCCAAGGATCCAGCTTTTTCTTCTTTTTACAATCGAATTTCCCAAAGAGTAAGTAAGATGAAAGTCGTCATTGCTCGTGCTCATAAGATTCTCAGAATCATTTACAAACTACTCTCCACCAAGCATACTTATCAAAAGAGAAGGGGCTAGGACTGAGGAAACAGTTCTAACGCCAAAACTAAAAAATTTCAATTACACGCTAGCACAGGAAGTGATTTTTTGCGCTTTTTTACTGTTTTTCAAATAAAAAAATGACTTACTGAACCTGTAAGCCACCTAATCAGTCGGTTTATTCTGGTGTCTGCCACCGCTTGGCCCTTACGTCCAAGATTGCTATCGGATTTCGTTCTGGTGTCCGCCACCGGCTTGGCCCTTATGTCCAAGATTACTATCAGATTGACCATGAGCCGACCACTCATTTACACCATTATTCTAACGAATATGAGCTACAAATGCAAGAGAAAAACTTATTTTGGATTTATACACTATAGAAAACATACACTATCTTCAGATTGAACTTTTGTTCAAAATAAGCTATAATGAATTTAAGTAGAAACAGGAGGTAGAACAAATGGCTACAATCAGTTTAACACGTGATATAAAACTAACAAACGAAGATGCTCTAAAAATTCTTAATCATAAACCATCTAAAAAGCTACAAGCAGTCTTGAAATCTATTGAATCACAGGACGCTACCGCTCCAACGAAAAATAAACTCATTTCAAAGTATCTGTAAGATGACAATTCAAGTAACACCACTTAAGCAATATCTTGAAAATATTCAAGTGCTAGCTCCTGATAAAACTGAGAAACAAGTTCAGGAGCTATTTAAAACTATCATTTTAGAAAATGTTGATTTCAACGGTAATGAAGAGATGTTGACTTATCTATCTGATAAAGCCCCCAATTTTGAAAAACAACATCGTTCTCGTAATTTTATCGTTGAAGAAACTGAAACAAATAACATCATAGGATTCTTTAGTTTATCTCTCAAAGTTGTTGATATTTCTGATTTAGAGAAATCCTTAAAAAAGAAACTCGTCCTAAAAGGGAAAAGTCCCAAAAATATTGATTATCTCCCTGTGTTACTTATCGGTCAATTCGGCAAAAACACAAAGCTAAATAAACTATCAGGACAAGAGTTATTTGAAATTGTAATTCAAAAAATTGAAGAATTTCGAGCAATTGTGGGAACTCAGATGGTATTTTTAGATAGTATCAATCATCCTAAAGTCATTCAATTTTATGAACAGTTCGGATTTGTTACTTACAGTCAATTGATTAAAGACGATCATCAAGTAACTTATCAGCCTATGGCATTAAATATGTCACTCTATAAAAAATAAGAATCATGTCACCGAAACTGATGACATGATTCTTTTATTTCACCGTATAGGCAAAACTGATGGCACTATCTGCTTGAGAGATTTTTCTAAAGGTATAGTTAGGGCTGCCACCATAGTTGGTTTCAGACACAAGGAAAGAACCATCATCATAGACCTTCTCTACAAAAGCCACATGACCATAGTCTGCTGGTGTGCCATGTGTACCTCCTACAAAAGAAACAATGGCACCTGCTCTTGGTGTAGAGCCAGTTTCCCCACCAAGACTTGAAGCTGTCGCAACCCAGTCCTGACCATTTCCCATGGTATTAATGATTGAAATCTTCTCTCCATTACTTCCTTTTAATTTTAAGCCTAATTGATTCATACGAGCCGCAACACCCCATGTACATTGCCCATAGGCATAGGCCATAGCATCTCCTCCACCAGGAACAGAATTCTCATACAAGTCTCCACGGACACCTTCAAGGGATTGCGGGTCACTCTTTGCATGCCCTCCATTTGTTTGGCTAAAGCCTTTTTCAATTTGGTAATACCATTCCGTTGCTCTGGTTTGTCTTTCCAGTAGTTTGTCACCAGAATTTCCCTCCCAATAGGTAAGGAAGAGTTGGGCTAGATTGGCTGCACTACCCGTATTTCCAAAGAAATCCTTTAACCAACTTTGATAGTAAGGACTATCCCCGTGAAGCATAAAATCAAGTTGGAGGTCTAAATCATACCACTTCTTATTTTTGATATGTGCATAATTCAATAAAGCTGTATGACGTGTTGAACCATCTGCGGTATCCGTCCATTGACCTAACCCCAAACCTCTATGAAGGATATTAGGATAAGCACCACTATAAATGGCTGGCCCTCCTATCGCTAACCAGGTTTCATCATCCCATGAGGAATCGGTAGCGCCAACAGGAGGAGATAAATAATCTCCCTCAGCTCGTTTAGGATTGATAGAAGACTCTACAGACCAATTTCCTAAAATTGCCGCAATGGCTTGGGGACTTGCTCCTTTAGATTTCAAAAACTCATAAATATGTTTCGCTCGTTCAAACTCATCTCCACCAAACTGACCAATGGCAGGTAAGATAGTTGTCTGAAGTTGAATGACTTTTGGAAAATAAAATTGCGGATTGACATACACCAATTTTTCTTTCTTGTTTTTATACTTTTGATAGGAAACTTTCAAACCT
>NZ_JAWERU010000056.1:0-16616 GCF_032481935.1 Streptococcus sp. | reverse complement strand
TGGAGATGGTATCTTCGTAAACGATGCATTCGGTACAGCTCACCGTGCACACGCATCTAACGTTGGTATCTCAGCAAACGTTGAAAAAGCAGTTGCTGGATTCCTTCTTGAAAACGAAATTGCATACATCCAAGAAGCTGTTGAAGCTCCAGAACGTCCATTCGTGGCTATCCTTGGTGGTTCAAAAGTTTCAGATAAGATCGGTGTTATCGAAAACTTGCTTGAAAAAGCTGATAAAGTCCTTATCGGTGGTGGTATGACATACACATTCTACAAAGCACAAGGTATCGAAATCGGTAACTCACTTGTAGAAGAAGATAAATTGGATGTCGCTAAAGCTCTTCTTGAAAAAGCAAACGGCAAATTGATCTTGCCAGTTGACTCAAAAGAAGCGAACGCATTTGCTGACTACACTGAAGTGAAAGATACTGAAGGTGAAGCAGTTGACCCAGGTTTCCTTGGTCTTGACATCGGTCCAAAATCTATCGCTAAATTTGATGAAGCATTGACTGGTGCGAAAACAGTTGTATGGAACGGACCTATGGGTGTATTTGAAAACCCTGACTTCCAAGCTGGTACAATCGGTGTAATGGACGCTATCGTGAAACAACCAGGCGTTAAATCAATCATCGGTGGTGGTGATTCAGCTGCCGCAGCTATCAACCTTGGTCGTGCAGACAAGTTCTCATGGATCTCTACTGGTGGTGGGGCATCAATGGAACTTCTTGAAGGTAAAGTTCTTCCAGGACTTGCAGCTTTGACTGAAAAATAAGAATATAAAAAAGGAGAACTCAGCTTCTCCTTTTTTTGCGTTCTTTTAAAGTATGGGAGTACCGAGGGATAATTGGACAGAATCCAAAAAAAACAGTAAAATAGAGGAATACCAATCTAAATGAAATTTGAGTGATGAACGTGGAAAAAAGAGACAATCTTACAAAAACATCTATTTGTGGAATTATCAATGTCACCCCAGATTCTTTTTCTGATGGGGGCCAGTTTTTTGCTGTTGAGGAAGCTTTGAAGCAGGCTCGAAAATTGATAGCTGAAGGAGCCACTATCTTAGATATCGGTGGAGAATCTACTCGACCTGGAAGTAGCTATGTTGAGATTGAAGAGGAAATCCAGCGTGTGGTTCCAGTCATTCAGGCTATTCGTCAAGAAAGTGATGTTCAGATTTCGGTAGATACTTGGAAGAGTCAGGTGGCAGAAGCGGCTTTACGAGCTGGGGCCAATATAGTCAATGACATTACAGGCCTCATGGGTGATGAGAAGATGGCAGAGGTGGTTGCCAGGGCTGGAGCTCAGGTAGTCATCATGTTTAATCCAGTTATGGCACGCCCTCAGCACCCTAGTTCACTCATATTTCCTCATTTTGGATTTGGAGAGACTTTTACAAAGGAAGACTTAGCAGACTTTGAACAACTACCAGTAGAAGAATTGATGACAGCCTTCTTTGACCGTGCTCTAGCAAGAGCGAAAAAAGCAGGAATTTCGAAAGGAAACATCATGCTGGATCCTGGGATTGGCTTTGGCTTGACCAAAAAGGAAAATCTCATCCTCCTACGTGATCTTGGGAAATTGCACAAAATGGGCTATCCTATCTTTTTAGGAGTTTCTCGCAAGCGCTTTGTCATCAATATTCTGGAAGAAAATGGATTTGAAGTCAATCCAGATACTGAAGCTGGCTTCCGCAATCGTGATATTGCTTCGGCTCATGTGACCAGCATTGCTGCTAGACAGGGTGTAGAAGTGGTGCGCGTGCATGATGTAGCTACTCATAAGATGGCAATCGAAATTGCATCAGCCATCCGTCTGGCAGACCATGCGGAAAATTTAGATTTGAAACAATATAAATAACATGAATAAAAACGAAACGAACCAGTGGATAGCAAACTACCGGACAGACCAACCGCATTTTGGTCTGGAGAGGATGGTGGAGCTATTAGCCTTACGTGGCAATCCTCATCTGAAACTCAAGGTTATCCATATTGGTGGAACCAATGGAAAGGGCTCTACTATAGCCTTTTTGAAGAATCTGTTGGAAAAGATGGGGCTTAGAGTTGGTGTCTTCAGCTCTCCCTATCTGATTCATTATACCGATCAGATTGCCATTAACGGCGAGTCCATCCTAGAAGCAAGATTAGAATCCTTGATGGTGGATTATCGTTCACTACTTGAAGGGGAGCATGCTCAAGCCTTGCAAGGAACGACAGAATTCGAGATTATTACTGCTATAGCTTATGATTATTTTGCTTCTGAGCAAGTCGATGTGGCGATTATGGAAGTTGGTATGGGCGGACTTTTGGATAGTACCAATGTCTGTCAACCTATCTTGACTGGCATCACGACTATCGGATTAGACCATGTAGCGCTTTTAGGGGATAGCTTGGAAGCCATAGCAGAGCAGAAAGCAGGGATTATCAAGCAAGGAGTTCCTCTAGTGACAGGAGACATCGTCCCAGAAGCCTTATCGGTTATCGACCAGATTGCGAAAGCTAAACAAGCTTCTAGGCTTGCTTATGGGGAAGATTATCAAGTTAACCATCATGAGAGTGTGGAGACGGGCGAAATCTTTGATTATTCAAGCTCAGTCAGACAAGGTCGTTTCCAAACAGGATTGCTTGGTTTGCACCAGATAGAGAATGCAGGGATGGCCATAGCTTTACTTGATACTTTTTGTAAAGAGGATGGTCGAGAACTAGCAAGCAATGACTTGCTTGCTCAAGCTTTGGAAGAAACAAGCTGGCCTGGTCGTTTGGAAGTTGTGTCGAGAGGCCCCTTGATGATCTTGGATGGGGCCCACAATCCCCATGCCATCAAGGCCTTGTTGGCTACCTTGGAAGAACGATTTGCTGATTATCACAAGGAAATCCTCTTTACTTGTATCAAAACCAAGGCCTTGGAGGATATGTTGGACTTGCTAGAAACTTTGTCCAATACTAAGATTACACTAACTCATTTTGAGGATAGTCGGGCGACGGATGAAAAAGTCTTGAAAGAGATGGCTGATTCTAGAAATCTCAACTACCAAAGTTGGCAGGAATTTCTAGACAAAAAATTATCAGAAAATGAAGAGAAAAAAACAGTTAGGATTATCACGGGCTCATTATACTTTTTAGCCCAAGTGAGAACCTACCTAATGGAGAGGAAAAATTAGAATGGATACACAAAAGATTGAAGAAGCTGTAAAAATGATTATCGAGGCAGTTGGTGAGGATGCAAATCGCGAAGGCTTGCAGGAAACACCAGCCCGTGTTGCTCGTATGTACCAAGAGATTTTTTCAGGTCTTGGGCAAACTGCTGAAGAGCACCTGTCAAAATCCTTTGAGATTATTGATGACAATATGGTAGTGGAAAAGGATATCTTTTTCCATACCATGTGTGAACACCACTTTTTACCATTTTATGGTCGAGCTCATATTGCCTACATTCCTGATGGGCGTGTAGCAGGCTTATCAAAGTTAGCTCGTACGGTGGAAGTCTACTCTAAAAAGCCACAGATTCAAGAGCGTTTGAATATCGAAGTGGCTGATGCCTTGATGGAGTATTTGGGAGCCAAGGGAGCCTTCGTTGTCATTGAAGCAGAACATATGTGTATGAGTATGCGCGGTGTTCGAAAACCAGGAACTGCAACCTTGACAACAGTGGCTCGTGGTCTATTTGAGACAGATAAGGATCTTCGTGATCAAGCTTATCGTCTCATGGGACTTTAAAAAATCCGCGTTAAGCGGATTTTTCTAGAAAGGACTAGTTATGGATCAACTGCGAATTAAAGACCTAGAACTTTTCGCCTTTCATGGACTCTTTCCTAGTGAGAAGGAACTGGGGCAGAAATTTGTCGTTTCAGCCACCCTATCCTATGATATGACCAAGGCTGCGACAGACTTGGATTTAACTGCTTCTGTCCATTACGGAGAACTTTGCCAGCAATGGACGACATGGTTTCAGGAAAATACTGAGGACTTGATTGAAACAGTAGCCTACAAACTAGTAGAGCGTACTTTTGAGACCTACCCTCTCGTTCAAGAGATTGAGCTGGAACTAAAAAAACCTTGGGCACCTATCCATCTACCGCTGGATACTTGTTCAGTAACCATCCACCGTCGCAAACAGCGGGCCTTTATTGCCTTGGGCAGTAATATGGGGCATAAGATGGCTAATCTCCAGCAAGCGATTGACCAAATGCAAACTCGTGGCATCCACATTCTCAAAGAGTCTAGTGTCTTGACGACCGAGCCTTGGGGTGGTGTGGAGCAGGATAACTTTGCCAATCAAGTCATTGAAGTGGAAACCTGGTTGCCAGCTCCAATCTTGTTAGAAACCTTGTTAGAGATTGAATCAGAGATGGGACGGGTTAGAGAGGTTCATTGGGGACCTCGCTTGATTGACCTGGATTTGCTTTTTGTAGAGGACCAGATCATCTATACAGACGACCTCATCTTGCCTCATCCTTATATTGCTGAACGCCTCTTTGTCCTAGAATCACTCCAAGAAATAGCTCCGCATTTCATCCATCCAACACTGAAACAACCGATCCGCCACTTGTATCGTCAATTGGAGAAAGAAAATGCCTAAGTTTTTCGAAACTTATAGTAAATGGAAAAGTCTAGGGGAAGGAATTCTAGCTATTATCCTCGGTCTTCTCTTGATTTGTTTTGGACAGATTGTACCGAGGCTTGGTTATCAACTCTTGATGGCCTACTTTTCCTTGTCGACTGTTTGGCATTTATTGACACGATGGTTTCAGGAAAAGTCCCGTAGAGAAAATATTTTTGTAACCATAGCCAAGTTAGGACTTGCTGTCATTCTATTTGATTCAGTCATCTTGCAAGGGATAGCCCTCTATGTCTTAGTCATTGCTATTGGAAGTTATCAATTGTTTACAGGTTTGATTAGCCTGATTACCTGGTTGATTTACCGAAATAATCATATCCATCCGAGGCTCAATTACTTATTTGATGCTTTGTGGATGATGGGATTTGGTCTCTATAGTATCTCCCCTTTTCATGACGCAACAAATTTTGAATTGCTCTTACTTGGTTTTTACTTACTGATGTTAGGGGCAAGTAGTCTCAGAGATGGTTTCTTTTTTGAAAAAGGAATCCGTAATCCTAGGCTTAAGCGGAAGATACGAATGACCCTGCCCATTTTTGTAACAGCTCTAATTCCTATCAATACCCTACGTCGATTGAATAAATGGTTTTCTAATCATGAGTCCGAAGAAGGGAAGGTACATTCAGAGAGAAAAAATGATCAGACAGTTGATATGGAAATTTTTATCCATACTTCAGAATCCTCTTTCTTTTTAGCCATGGGGCATGTGGATTTCTGCTATCAAGGTCAGGTTATTTCCTATGGTTCTTATGATCCGCACTCGGAGCGTTTATTTGGGATGATTGGGGATGGGGTTCTATTTAAGGCTAATCGAGAAAAGTATATCGAACTCTGTAAGAGAGAAAGCCAGAAAACTCTCTTTGCCTATGGATTAAGCTTGTCTGAACAACAGAAAGAAGCAATCGAGGAACAACTGAGAGAAATTGAAGAACTCTTAATTCCTTGGGAACCAAGTTCTCAACTCATGAAAAGAAGAGAAGGAGAAATCAAGCATACCTACTCTTATCAGCTGAAACACGAGGCTGATGCCGCTCTTTATAAGTTTAGTTCGTCTAAGTTTAAGACCTATTTTGTTCTCAGTACAAATTGTGTCTTATTGGCTGACTCTATCGTGGGTAAAGCTGGAACAGACATTCTCAGCCCCCAAGGATTTATCGTCCCAGGAACTTATCAGGATTATCTTGATTTAGAATATACCAAACCAAGTGGTATAGTAGTCAGTCGTTCTATTTATTAGCAAAAAGAAAACTCTAGTTTCCTAAGTAGATAGGGGAAGCTAGAGTTTTTAAAATAGGTCATTTTCTTCTGGTAGGAGAATGGTTTCCTTCCCATCCATATCTAGCACCAGAACTTTAGGTGGATAGAGTGGGTCAAAGGGATGGTTGAAGTCGAAGTCAATCGTTGTTGGAAGATGTTGACTAGAAAAACGAAAAGTGATGGAGCCTTCATTATTCAAAAGCCGAAATTCCAATTCATCTTCTAGATCAAAAACATGCTTTAAAAAATGATCGATTATATACCAGATTGAATCGATAACATCGTCGGGTAAATTGGTCACTACACCGAAACTAGCGCATCGTCTATGAGAATCTGTAAAAGCCATCCCTATCTCCTAATTGATTTTTTTATTATCATACTGCAAACTGCTAGAAAAATCAAGAAAAGTCAACTACCTTTAAAAAGATGAGAATGATTTTGAAATTTTTTCAACGAATCTTCATCAAATGCTTGAAAATGCTTACAATTAGTGGTAAAATGGAAACAGTAGAATCATGAAAACAAAATTTTCAAAGTAGAAAGGAAACGGAATGAACACAGATGATACAGTAACAATTTATGACGTTGCCCGAGAAGCGGGAGTGTCAATGGCAACTGTCAGTCGTGTTGTCAATGGCAATAAGAACGTCAAAGAAAACACCCGTAAAAAAGTCCTAGAGGTCATTGATCGTCTTGACTACCGCCCTAATGCAGTAGCTCGTGGTCTAGCAAGCAAGAAAACAACAACAGTTGGAGTTGTTATTCCAGATATCACAAACACTTATTTCTCTACCCTTGCTAAAGGGATTGACGATATCGCGGAAATGTACAAATACAACATCGTCCTTGCTAACAGTGATGAGGATGATGAAAAGGAAGTATCTGTGGTCAATACTCTCTTTTCTAAACAGGTGGATGGCGTTATCTTCATGGGTTATCATTTAACTGAGAAGATTCGCTCAGAGTTTTCACGCTCACGCACACCTGTGGTTCTTGCAGGAACAGTTGACATAGAACACCAACTTCCAAGTGTCAATATTGACTATAAACATGCTACTGTTGATGCAGTCCGCCATCTCTTGAAACGAAATAAAAAAATTGCCTTCGTTAGTGGACCATTAGTGGATGATATTAATGGTAAAATTCGCTTGGCTGGTTACAAAGATGCTTTGAAAGAAGCGGGAATCAACTACAGTGAAGGCCTTGTTTTCGAATCAAAATACCGTTATGATGATGGCTATGCCTTGGCAGAACGTTTGATTTCTTCTAAAGCAACAGCAGCGATCGTAACAGGAGATGAACTGGCAGCAGGTGTGTTGAACGGACTTGCTGACAAGGGAGTTTCTGTACCAGAAGACTTTGAAATTATCACCAGTGATGATTCGCAAATCGCGCGTTACACTCGTCCAAACCTAACCACCATTGCGCAACCTTTGTATGATCTTGGTGCTATTAGTATGCGTATGTTGACAAAGATTATGCATAAGGAAGAGTTAGAAGAGCGTGAAGTTCTTTTGCCACATGGTTTGGTAGAACGTCATTCAACTCGTAAAGATTAACAAGAAGAGGCTGGGACAAAAGTCCTAGCCTCTCAGTTGTCTTTGGATTGTCAAGCAAGACGCAGGGGTTGAGTGGGCTCTCTACGCTGATTTCATCAGCTTTTACAGCCCTACTCAACTGTGCGGAGGTGGGACGACGAAATCGAATTCTAACGAATTACCGATTTCTGTCCCACTCTCGCTTTTTAGTAGTAAAAACTTTTTGGTCAATGGTTCAAGCATCAAGTTGATGGTAGAAGGTTTGCGGGAGTGACTAGAAAACAAGACGTGGTCTAGTAATTTCTATCTCACCGACTTTTTTATCCTTCCATATAAGCTCGTAATTCATCTCCTGTAAGGCCAGCATTAATAGCAATGAGGAGCTTGAGACGAGCTTTTTGAGCATTGAGCTCTTTGACAAAGCAAACACCAGCATTTTGCAGGCAAACGCCACCTCCCTCATAGGCATAGACAGGTTCAGCAATCCCGTTAAAACAACGAGAAACCAAGGCGATTGGGAGTCCTTCTTGGATAAGGGCGTTTAATTTTTGTGCTGTTTCCTTGGGAACATTTCCAGCACCGAAAGCCTGGATAATGAGTCCATCTAGCTGGTCAACGGGAAGCAAATCGAGGAGTTCTTCTGTCATACCAGCATAGACAGGGATAATAGGGACCAAGCCTTGAATCTTATCAAGGTCAAAACGAACACGGGGTTCAGCTGTTTTGAAGTAGAGAATCTCGTGTTTCATGATGATCCCAAGAGGGCCGTGGGTTGGCGTTTGAAAGGTGCTAACATTTGTCGTGTGCGTCTTGGTCACATACTTAGCAGCGTGAATTTCGTCATTCATCACGACCAATACCCCCTTATCAGCAGCCTTATCGTCACTCGCTACGCGTAGGGCACTGAGATAATTGTAGACACCATCGCTTCCAAGTTCGTTGGAACTACGCATGGCACCTGTTAGTACGATTGGTTTGTGAGGAACCTCCATAGTGTCAAGGAAATAGGCAGTTTCCTCCAAGGTATCTGTCCCATGTGTAATCACGAAACCGTCATAATGCTCAGCCTCCTCTTTGATTTTTTGATAGAGGGCCAGCATATGCTTTGGTTTAATATGGGGACTTGGCAGATTAAAAAAGTCGAGGGCGTGGACTTCAACTCCCTCAAGTGGATTGGATACATGATTCATAGGGTTGTCTTGACTAGTCACAACAGCGCCAGAGTCATCGGCTTGCATGGAAATAGTACCACCCGTATGTAAAACAAGGATTTTCTTAGGCATGATTTACTCACTCTTTCTGAAATGTGGTATAATCATTGTATCACAAAAGGGGAGATTGAGGTAGGATGGAAGTCAAAGCTGTTTTTTTTGATATCGATGGAACACTGGTCAACGATCGCAAGAGTGTTTTGAAATCCACTAAGGTCGCGATTAAGATTGTGAAGGACCAGGGAGTGCTTGTTGGAGTAGCGACAGGGCGAGGACCTTTTTTTGTTAAGGATTTAATGGATGATTTAGATCTGGATTTTGCTGTAACTTATAACGGCCAATATATCTTTAATAAAGACAGAGTCTTGTTTACAAGTCCTCTTTCCAAATCTCATTTACGGCAGTTGATAGCCTATGCCAAAAAAGAGGGCAAGGAGATTGCTTTGGGGACCAAGGATGCCATGCTGGGTTCAAAAATCATGTCTTTTGGCCTAGGTTCTTTTTCACAAAGAGTGAGTCGTTTTGTCCCCTCTATGTTGACCCGTACAGTTAGTCATTCCTTTAATCGAATGGTGAGTAAGGTCGTTCCTCAGAAGGAAGAAGACTTGCTTCAGTTGATGAACCAGCCCATTTATCAAGTTTTGATGCTAATGACGCCAGAAGAATCTGAGAAAGCAGCAGCTGATTTTCAAGACTTGAAATTGACTCGTAGTAATCCTTTTGCAGCCGATGTCATCAATCAAGGAAATTCCAAGCTAGAAGGCATTCGCCGAGTCGGAAAAGAGTATGGTTTTGATCTCAATCAAGTCATGGCCTTTGGTGACTCGGACAATGACCTAGAGATGCTGGCGGGTGTTGGGATGTCAGTCGCTATGGGCAATGGTAGTAGCAGTGTCAAGGAAGTGGCGAAGCATATCACAACCAGCAACCAGCAAGATGGGATTCATAAAGCTTTAGAGCATTTTGGTGTTCTGGCTTTAGAAAAAGTCTTTGTCAGCCGTGATTACCATTTTAATAAGGTCAAGACCTTCCACCACATGATGGATGAACGAACTCAAGAGGAGCCCCAAGCTTGGGACTTAGAAGGTGCCACCCATAGAGCGGGATTTAAGATAGAAGAATTGGTGGAGTTTGTCCGAGCTGCTAGCTCTTCTGAAGAAGATTTCGAACAGGCAGTTGGACAGCTACACCAAGCTCTTGATCAAGCAGCAGAGAAAGTTGCTAAGAAAACGCCTGCTAAGCAAGATTTGGTGGGGCAAGTAGATGCCTTGATTGACACCCTATACTTTACCTATGGTAGTTTTGTTTTGATGGGGGTGGATCCAGAGCGGATTTTTGACATTGTCCATCAAGCCAATATGGGTAAAATGTTCCCTGATGGAAAAGCTCATTTTGACCCAGTGACCCACAAGATCCTAAAACCGGATGACTGGGAAGAAAAATACGCTCCAGAACCAGCCATTAAAAAGGAGATTGAGCGCCAGATAAAGGCCTATGAGCGCCATAAGGAAAGAGAAGATAAAAAATAGGCGATAGCAGAGGAAGCCTTGAATGATGTTTTGATTTCCTGCCTTCAACTACTGCATCAACAATTTATGAAAAAATGAGGTTAGGAGAAAAATCCCAATCTCATTTCTTTTTTATTACAAAGTTTTGTCCTTATCTCTAACGACGAGAAGGTCAACGCTGGTATGGCGTAGGATATATTCTGATGAAGAACCAACTAGCAGGCGCTCAAAGGCATTGAGTCCTGTTGCTCCAACCAAAATCAAATCAACCTTTTCTTTATCTGGAATTGTTTTAGCTAAGAGAGTTTTAGGGTTACCCATCTCAATAACAACTTTAATGTCTGTGAGCCCAGCATCTTTTGCACGCTTTTCGTATTCAGCCATCAAATCGTTGGCCTCGACTTGCAATTCTTCGTAAACTTCGGCATCAAATGTTGAGATGCTTTGAAGAGCACGTGTGTCGATAACGTGGGCAATCGTTAGTTTTGCCTGGTTACGTAGTGCTGAATGAACCCCTTTGATGAAAGCCAAGTCAGCTTCCTTAGAACCGTCAACCGCTACCATGATATTTTCATAACGTTGTGCCATAGCAAAAACCTCCTCATTCTTATTACCTTCATTGTATTCCTTTTCACTAAAAAAGTAAAGTAAAAAACGATAGGAAGAAGATAGATGCTTTTTGACTTTGACTTGGAGTTTGTTATAATAAAACTAGAAAAGCTAAGAGGAAGAGATATGACAAAAATCGCAGTATTATCGGATATACATGGCAATACAACAGCCTTAGAAGCTGTTCTGGCAGATGCCCAGAAGTCAGAGGTTGATGAGTATTGGCTCTTAGGAGATATCCTCATGCCTGGAACAGGACGAAAAAATATTCTCCAGATCTTGGATACTTTACCAATCACCCATAGAGTTTTAGGGAATTGGGAGGAGAGCTTATGGCGCGCCTGCCATCGTCAGTTAGATGAAAGTAGACCCAGTCATCGTTATCTCTTACGCCAGTGTCAGTATATTATGGAAGAACTCAGTGTTGAGGAGATTGAGGCGCTGCAGAACTATCCCTTGCAAGTGCACCGCCAGTTTGGAGATTTGAAGCTAGGGATTAGCCACCACTTGCCTGATAAAAATTGGGGACGAGAGCTGATTCATCTTGGAAAGCAAGAGGACTTTGACCGCCTTGTCACCAATCCAGACTGCGATATTGCCATTTATGGTCATATCCATCAACAGTTTCTTCGGTATGGTAGTGGTGGCCAGCTTATCCTGAATCCAGGTTCCATTGGTCAACCCTTCTTTTTATCTGAACATTTACGCAAGGACTTACGTGCTCAGTACATGATTTTAGAGTTTGATGAAAAAGGCTTGAAAGATGTCGATTTCCGTCGGGTTGATTATGATATTGATGCAGAATTACAACTAGCTAAAGAGTTACAATTACCCTACTACCAAGTTTATTATGAAAGCTTGGTTAATGGGATTCACCATACCCATAATCAGGAACTACTTCATGAAATTGCCCAAAGTCAAGGGCATGATGCAGAACTAGATGACTGGCTGAGTGGTAACTCTTGACATTACAACTACAAGAGATATAATAAATATAAGTAAAAAACGAACTAGTCTAATAGAAAAAGGAGAACCTTATGCAAATTTCAAGTCGATTTACCATCGCGACCCATATGTTGATTATCATAGCCTTAAAAGGGAAAGAAAGTAAGGTGACTAGTGATTTTCTTGCTAGTAGCGTTGGAGTTAATCCTGTCATTATCCGTAAGACCTTATCTCAACTGAAAAAGGCAGAGTTGATCTCAGTCGCGCGTGGAACTGGAGGGACAGAGATTATCAAAAATCTTGAGGATATCAGTCTTTTGGATATTTATCAAGCGGTCGAATGCCTTGGAAAAACTGGACAACTCTTTAGTTTTCATGACAATCCCAATCCAGCCTGTCCAGTAGGAGCTAACATCCATGGGGTTTTAGATGAGAAATTACAAAAGATTCAGCTAGCCATGGAGCAGGAGCTGAGTCAAACCAGTCTTGCCCAAGTAGTGGCAGATGCAGAAGCAAGGATAGAGAAATAGAAGCTATACAAGTAGCAGAAAGAGTCTTTTCGGTTTAAAGCACTGAATTCCTTTTTTAAAAAATCAAAATAGTAAAAAGAGAAGAGAACAGAACTTCAGTCATCGGAGTTCCGGTCTCTTCTCTTTTATAGGTTATAGAAATTGTTCTCCAAGATTCGGATGATTAAGCGACTCTAATTTTCAATATTTTTTTAAAGATCACCAAGCGAGATGGTGTTCAGTTCGCTAATAACTTGAAGCTGGGGCATACGTCCAATATTTATTAGTTTTGGATGATTTAAACCTTCGACATCAAAGTTGGTTAAAATGGCATCATATCCAGCCTCCATAATCTCATCAACATTCAATGTAGCCTTGTCCCATGTTTCAAATTGGATATTTTTAGAAGTGTAGTATTTATAGAGAGAGATGAGGGCCCGAGGATGAGCAAAGTCAAATTCACTCAAAACAAGGACACGAACCTTATTCTGAGATTCTAACAGTTGTTCCATCAAATCTGAAGCGTGAGTCAAGAGAGTGTAAACCAGATGGACGACAGCGTGCGCCAGTTCTTTTTGTCCCAAGCTAGACTTATAACGCATCATTTCGAAAACAGCTGCTTCGTAAAATTCAGGGAAGAATTTCTTGATTTTTTTGAGCGTATAGGATTTATTATGAGAAATGATGGATTCTGAGTTGATTTCTTGACGTTCAAGAAGAGCGGTATTGTGTAGGTGCCAGACTAGCTCGTCTGTATTTGTAAAGTGAATTCCAAATTCACGAGTCAAATTATCGAGGACATCTCGGGCGGCGTGGTAAGAGTGGTTAACTTCCTTATCATCTGAACGGGCGGCTAGAAAATCTTCAACAGTAAAGAAGATTCCTTTTTGAGTATAAGAATCAAAGATTTGTTCTAAGGTATGACGGTTAACCTCGATATTCAGACGCTTAGCCAATGGTTCGAGTTGATCTTTGAACTCTGGCAGTTGATCATATAAAGGAAGATCATTTGTAGAATCGCTCGTTGTTTGGATGGTAGCACCGATCTTAAATCGGTGCAAATTAACAGCTATTTGTGTTTCTAGCTGCAACAAGTTGGCATAATTGGCAGGAAATCCTGTCATTTTAAGAAAGAAAGCAACAAATTCTTCAATGTTTTTCTTAGAATCAGTAAATGGCCATTTGAAGTAACCATAGGCTTCATGGAAGTACTGGGCAAAGAAGAAGCGGATGTCCTTTTCGTCTCCGATGATAGAGATTGGAGTGACTTTGAGTTTGAAGCGGTATTTATTTTGTAAGGTATGATTGATCTCAGCTACTTTTTTGCGAAGTGCAGGTAGTGAGACATCAAGGTTTTGAGCTAAGTGTTCATAGGTAAATGGTTCTTCTAATAAAAAGAATGCTCTCAAAACTTGGAAGTTAGAAGAATCTTGTAAAATGTGGCGGTAAATTCGTTCAATGCCTAGATTGTTATGATTGGCGAGTCTAATACCAGCTGTTGAAGACTGGATTTCGAAGCAAGAGAGAACTTCTCGCATCTCCTTGATATCACTTTTGATGATACGGGTGTTGATATCTAGGGCTTCTGCCAGGGGATCTAGGTGGACCCAGTCTGGATTTTCAAATAAATATTCTAAAATTCTTAATTGCCTTTGTTCTTTTTGAGTCAATAGGGCTCTCATAAATCGTTCCTCCTGTAATAAAATTGATTATAACGAACAAAAATCATATTTTTTAAGATGTTAGTTATTATATCACAAGTAAATCAAAAAAACAAAGAATTTGTCTACATTTATTATATTGTATTTTGGGATAAAATCCATTGTTTTAGAATTTTTTTGTATCGAAAAAAATTTTTAAATATATAGTTTAAAATAATCGACTAAAATAAAGCTATGTTTTATAATTTAAATTGTATGTTAAAGACATGCTATAATTTTAAAATTAACTGAGGCTATAATTTATGTATTTTAAAAGAAATTGACTCAACATGAGTTAAGACTTCAGCTGTAACTCAGTTGTATACGCCTCATCGCTTACAGACGCCGAAAAAGCTAAAGTAGCAGAAAAGCAAACCCAACAGCAACAGACATCAAGGTTAATAATGATGGACCAGTAGTTGTAACCTTTGAAGATGGATTAGTAGCAGTCATTCCAGCTGAAAAAGTTGTTACAGCTGCTAACCAAGAGTCACCTGTTCAAGAACCAGCTAAGAAAGCAGGAGCGAAAGAATTGCCAAACACTGGTGCTTCACTTGTTCTAGCACTTCTTGTAGCTGTGACAGGAGGACTTCTCATCGCTAAAAAACGCGAGGAAGAAGAGTAATAAAATACTCAAATAAAGTAAATTTAAGAATATGAATTCTTCAATTTACTAGAAAAGGCTAAGAGAAAAGACTAGTCTCGTCATAAAACCACACACAGATTCCAGACTTGAGAACAATCAAGATAAAAGAGTCACTGTGTGGTTTTTAAAATTTCAGAGGTTAGATTCTTTACTATTCAATAAGAATCATTATTAGAAAACGAGATTCTCAGTTTTAGGAGATTCTCGTTTTTCTATTTAGAAGTTGAGTCCCTAGAATTAGAAAGTGTTAACATATAAGAATACATACCATATATTTTAAATAAGTATAAAAAATAAAAATAAGAGCAAAGAATTAGAAAATTTTACATACAATTTTACTGTATTATTTTTTGACATTTTTTAATTCGTGTTTTATAATAAAGGTGTATGTAGCATTTAAAATGCTAAGAAATACAAAAAAGGAGATACAAAAATGTATTTTAATCGTAAAAATGCAGAGCAAAAGAACTGGCGAATGATCAAAAAAGGGAAACATTTCTTGTTTGGTTGTTCGCTTGTCTTTGCGGTTGGGGCAGCATTGGTAGCTCCATCAGTCAAAGCGGATACAGTAGAAACCAAGCCAGAAGCAGGTTCTACTACGGAGACAACTAAGCCAACTATAGGTGAAGGAAATGGTACTTATGCAGCACCAGCTGTAGAAGTAGCTCCAACATCACCAGTGGCTTCAGCTGCAGTAGTGGCTGAGGAAAAAACTGAAAAACCAGTTACAACTACTGAAAATTCTAAGGAAGAAGCAGTAGCAACAACTGATAAGGTTGAAAAAGCTAAGGAAGCTGATAGCATCCAAGCTCCAGAAGTGACTGTTGTTTACAATCCAGCAGCACTGACTGATGAAGAAAAAGCAAAAGTTGTGGCAGCTGTTAAGGCAGCAAACCCTACAGCAACTGATGTTCAAGTCCAAGCAGACGGCTCAGTAGTTGTTGCTTTTGCAGATGGGTCAAGAGCAAACTTGACAGCAGCACAAACGATCAAAGATGGTTCTTTAGTAGCTAAACCACGTACTAATCGTGCACTACGAGCAACAGCACCACGAGCATCAGAAGGGGCTGAAAACCTTGAGTATACAAATAAAAAAAGGGGCGAGGTTGTTGTTGATGATTATATAAAGATTTCTTACGAAGTTGATAACGCTAAAAATGTCATTCATTGGACAACTGTTGTTAATGGCGGGCGAGTTGGAAATGCAGCAAGCGGATATACCTACTTTACTGTACCAAAAGACTCAGTAGGTACTCCAACTAACTGGAAAATTGAGCAGACTGATAAAAATGGTAAAGTCATGAGTACCCGTACTGACTGGAAGAATAATGATGGTTCTTATGTCATGGGGGCAAAAGGTAAAACGAACGTCTATACTGGCGATGAGATGACTAAAAAACTAGCGGAATTCTACAAAAATATTGGCAATCCAGCGCTAAAAGGAAAAGAGGCAGAAGCAGCAGCTCAGGCAGCAGCGCGTTCACAGGCTTTATATACACTAACAGCAGATGTTGCAGGAGGTTTGCTAGGTAAAAATCCAAGTTGGACTATTACTTATGACACACCAATTCTTGATAAGTCGAAACCACTTGATTATATAGCGGGATTACAAGGTACAGGTGGTGCTATTGGTGCAAAAACCGAGATTATGACTGGTTATATGGATAACTTCATAGATAATGCAAGTTCAAAATTCCAAGCTGTCGCAGTTAAAGACAAGTACACTGCCAAGGTTGGCGAGAGTTTTGATGCTACTCCAGCTAACTATGTAACCAATAAAGCTGGAACACCAGAATTCCCAAATAACTACCGTGGTGCAACAACATTTGCATGGAAAGACGGTCAAGCACCTACTGCTACAACTCCAGGTACTTATACAAAAACAGTAGTTGTAACATATCCAGCACACTACAAACAAGCTCCACAAGAAGTTGCTATTACATTTGAGGTAAAAGGTAATGAAGCAAGTGAAATCAAAGAACCAACTAAGACACCGGTACAAGATTTAACAAACTTAACACAACCAGAAAAAGATGCCGTTAAGAAAGCAATCGAAGATGCGAACCCAGGAAAAGTTGC
>NZ_JAWERU010000055.1:0-9272 GCF_032481935.1 Streptococcus sp. | reverse complement strand
TGATGAGTCCAACGATAAAACTTGCAAGATTTGTATTCATATTTCCTTCTTTCGAATAAAACTCAGCCAGCAATGCCAACTGAGTTTTTCTGTTTATTTCTTAGACTTCCAAGATTTCTTTTTCTTTGTTGGCAGTCATTTCGTCGATGTGTTTAACAGCATCGTCTGTTGCTTTTTGAATATCTTTTTCAAGAGTCTTCAATTCGTCTTCAGTGATTTCTTTTGCTTTTTCTTGTTTCTTAGCTTCGTCCATAGCATCACGACGAATATTACGGATAGCAACTTTAGCATTTTCACCGACTTTTTTCACTTCTTTAGCAAGGTCGCGACGAGTTTCTTCTGTAAGAGCTGGGATTACCAAGCGAATAACAGAACCATCGTTAGCTGGTGTAATACCTAAGTCTGAAGCATTCAAAGCACGTTCGATATCTTTCAAAGATGATTTGTCAAATGGTGTTACTAACAAGACACGCGCTTCTGGGATTGTGATAGAAGCAATTTGGTTAAGTGGTGTTTCAACACCATAGTACTCAACGTGGATGCGGTCAAGCAAGCTAGCATTAGCACGGCCAGCACGAATACTTCCAAACTCACGAGCAAGTGAGTGGTGAGATTGGGTCATTCTCTCTTTTGCTTTTTCTACGATTGCGTTTGCCATAATGATTTCTTATTCCTTTTCTTCGATATTATTTGAAACTGTAGTTCCGATATTTTCACCAAATACAACACGTTTAATATTTCCTGGTTGGTTCATGTTGAAAACTACCAAGTCAATATCATTGTCCATTGAAAGTGTTGAAGCTGTTGAGTCCATGATACGGAGACCTTTATTGATCACGTCACGGTGAGTCAACTCTTCAAATTTAACAGCAGTTTTATCTTTCTTAGGATCGGCATTGTAGACGCCGTCGACACCATTCTTAGCCATCAAGATAGCATCCGCTTCAATCTCAGCTGCACGAAGGGCTGCTGTTGTATCTGTTGAGAAGTATGGTGAACCAATTCCCGCACCAAAGATAACAATGCGTCCTTTTTCAAGATGACGAAGGGCACGACCACGAACGTAAGGTTCTGCTACTTGTTGCATAGCAATGGCTGTTTGAACACGTGTATCCACACCAACTTGTTGCAATGAATCTGCCATCACAAGAGCATTCATAACGGTTCCAAGCATTCCTGTATAGTCTGCTTGAACACGATCCATTCCAGCTTCTGCAGCAGGTTCTCCACGCCAGAGATTTCCTCCTCCGATTACGAGAGCAATCTCAATTCCTAAGTTATGTACTTCTTGAATTTCTTGAGCCATTGCTTGAACAGTTTTGATATCAATTCCGACACCACGTTCGCCAGCAAGTGCCTCACCTGATAACTTAATCAAAATACGTTTATATTTGGGTTCCACCTGACTTCGCTCCTTTATTTTATTCAAACTATTTTATCACATTTTTTGAGAATTTTATAGTCTCATGAGTTATTCTTTTGAAAATTTTAAACGGATAAAAAGTTTTCCAAATCAGCCAAGGCACGCTCTGCAATTTTTTCATAACGAGCCTTCTTATCACGAATGCGGTCGCCTTCCAATTCCTTGATAATTCCGAAATTGACGTTCATTGGTTGGAAGTGTTTGCTGTCCGCATGGGTGATGTAATGAGCTAGACTTCCAATTGCCGTTGTCTCTGGGAAAATAGCTTCACTTTCACCCTTGAAAAGACGAGCTGCGTTAATACCAGCTACTAGACCTGATGCTGCTGACTCAACATAGCCTTCCACACCCGTCATCTGACCAGCAAAGAATAGATTTGGCTGTTTCTTAGAACGATAGGTCTGCTCAAGAAGATTTGGTGAATCCATATAAGAATTACGGTGCATAACACCATAGCGAACAAATTCAGCATTTTCAAGACCTGGAATCATTTGGAAGACACGCTTCTGCTCTCCCCATTTAAGGTGAGTTTGGAAACCAACGATGTTATAAAGACTACCTGCAGCATTGTCCTGACGAAGCTGAACGACCGCATAAGGAGTTTTAAAGTCTCCATCACGAGGACCTGTGTAATCGTCTGGATACTCCAAACCAACTGGTTTCATAGGACCATAGAGCATGGTTTTGATGCCTCGTTTGGCCATGACTTCGATTGGCATACAGCCTTCGAAGTATTTTTCTTTTTCGAAAGAATTCAACGGAGCTTCTTCTGCATTGACCAAGGCTTCATGGAAATCCATAAACTCTTGTTTGGTCATAGGAGCATTGAGATAGGCTGCTTCTCCCTTATCATAACGAGATTTGAGATAAACCTTGTTCATATCAATCGTATTAACATCCACAATAGGCGCTGCAGCATCGTAGAAATAAAAACCATCACCGCCATTAAGTGCGTGAATTTTCTCAGCAAGGGCATCACTAGTCAAAGGACCAGTCGCTACAACTGTAATAGCATCCGTTGGCAATTCTGTAATTTCGTCACGAACGACCTCAATCAAGGGATGATTGGCAATCTTTTCAGTAACCATTTGCGAGAAACCATCGCGGTCAACCGCAAGGGCACCACCTGCAGGAACACGGGTTGCTTCAGCAGATTCCAAGATAAGAGAACCTAGGCGACGCATTTCTTCTTTGAGGAGGCCGACAGCATTTGTAAGAGCATCCCCACGCAAGGAATTCGAACAAACTAACTCGGCAAAATTGTCAGTTTTATGCTGAGGTGTTGACTTGACACCACGCATTTCATAAAGTTTAACTGGAATACCACGCTCCGCGATTTGGTAGGCTGCTTCAGAACCTGCCAATCCCGCACCGATAACATTGATATAAGATTGAGACACGACACTAATACCTCTTTGGGAGTGAGAAGATAAAATTCACATTGAAAAAGTCCACAGACTTACTTCACTTTCGAATTTCTTGGCTCAGGCTGAAAAAGTCCCCCGGACTTTTTCACTCCCACAAATCTTTCTATTTTTTTCTTCTTCTAGTATAACAAAAAAAGGGAAGAAGGCAAACTTCCCTGTCTAGTTGTTTTCCTGATGTTCTTCCCATTCGTGGTAGGCAGCATAGAGCTGGCTTTTGTTCCATTGGTAAATCTTCGCAACTTCCTTAATGGCTTGATTTTTCTTCATGCCTTGCTGAATGCGGTCCTGTATCTCAGAAAATAAATCCTCTTCATCCTTATCTTCTACTTCTTGACTAGCACCTTCTACAATGATAAGGCATTCGCCTTTGAGCGGTGTTTCAGCGATGCTTTCCAGTAATTCTGAAATTTTTCCACGTTGGTATTCTTCAAAGATTTTAGTCAATTCTCTAACCAAGACCACCGAGCGATCACCGTAGACTTCTAGCATATTTTCTAGCGTATCTGCCACACGGCGAGGAGATTCATAGAAAATCTGAGTTTCTGGATAAGCTTTTTTCGCTTCGAAAAATTGCTTTTGTTGGCCCGATTTTCGTGGTAAGAAACCATAAAAAATGTGAGGTTGGGGTGCCAAGCCACTAGCAATCAAGGCAGAAATTCCTGCACTGGCTCCTGGAACCGTGACAACTGCGATATCTTCTTCAATGGCAGCCTTGACCAAATCATGACCCGGGTCAGAAATACTAGGCATCCCCGCATCAGATACTTGGGCAAGATTTTGACCTTGTTTCAACAAACCAATCAAATCAGGAATTTTTTCCTTGGCGTTATGTTCGTGAAAACTAATTTGCTTGGTTGAGATCTCAAAATGCTTGAGCAAAAGTCCAGTATTACGAGTATCTTCTGCCGCGATCCAGTCGACCTCTTTCAAGGTATGAATGGCGCGAAAAGTCATATCATCTAGATTACCAATTGGCGTTGCGACTAGATAAAGCTTACCATAGGGAGTATGTCCCTTAAAACTCTTTTGAATCTGCATACTTACTCCCTAAATAACAATTCATCACAAAACATGCATTCCGCATCTTGCTCTCGACGTTGACCATAAAAGTCACGGCAAACATGAAAACCGTCCTCATAAATGCGACGGACATTTTCCCTTACATGTTTCGTTTTGGCTGGAGCTGTCTCCTCAACCTCTCCCAAACGTTCTCTCAGTTTATCATTTTCTAAACGAAGAGCTGTATTTTCCTCTACCAGACTCTTGAGATTTTTTTTGATGGCTTCGACGTCTGCCAAGGTTACCAACAATTGCTGTGAAAAGTCATCTAAAGCATCAAATAATTCTTTTTTATTCATTACAGCCCTTTCTATAATCTATCTTCACTTTAATTTTTTTGTAAAACCAGGTATTCCAAAGCGTTTTGAAAGCTAACATTGGCCCGCCACATTTTACGAGTTTGGACGAGATTTTGCAAAATATTCCGAGCTGAAACATTGAGAATCTCTTGACCAGCTAGTACCTCTAAAATTCTGAGCACTTGATCTTGCTTTTCTTTATCATCAGCCAAACTCGTTAGTTTCGCAACCTGCAAATAGGATTCTTTTTTATGGGCTAAAAGCCAAGAAAAGAGGCGTTCACTTTCATCTACTAGTGTCCAAAATCCTGCTTGATGCACTAGCTTATCAGCCTCTGCCTGTGATTGACTAAACTGAGCCAATAGCTTAGCTTTATTTTTTACTAAACCAGCCTCTTCAAGCTGTGACATTAAAGTAGAGACTTGCTTCTTAAATTGGAAAATCTGTGTTCGACTTCGAATCGTTGGTAACATCTGTTCTTCATCATCGGTCAAAAAGAAAATATAAATCTCACTTTGTGGCTCTTCAATAACCTTCAAGAGTGAATTTGCAGCATTCACATGCATTTTTTCAGCTTGCTCGATAATAAAGACCTGACGTTGATTTTCAATACCAGACTGGGAAAATTGACCAACTAATTCTCGAATACGTTCCGTCTTAATAACTTGATTCAGAGGTTTAATTATGGTCACATCAGGAAACTCTTCCTGCTCAATCAATTTACAATTCCGACATTTTTCACAAGGAAAAATACCAGTTTTCTCACTACAAAAGAGACTTTTAGACAAAAAAAGGGCCATCTCTAAACTTCCAAAATTACCTGAAAAGAGATAGGCGTGATTAAGCTGCCCTTGCTCTAAGATATGGACAAAACGTTCAAATTGTAGAGGTTGACAAGCTCTTAATTGCTCTTGCTTCATCTCCGTAGTCCCATCCTATCAAAAAGTAGTTGCTGCGTGTTCTCAATCACTTGATCAAGTGGTAGACTAGCATCAATTTTTACAATGCGGTCTGCTTCCTTTTCCAAAAGAGATAGATAACCCTGACGAACTTTTCGGTGTAGATCCAGACCTTCCATGTCCAAACGATTGACTTCCCGATTACTGTTGGCAGCAATACGTGCCAGTCCCTCTTCGACCTCAATATCAAAATAAAGAGTCAAATCAGGTTTCAGTCCATCAGTCGCAAATTCATTAAGCCAATCAATGGCATCGATATCTAAACCACGCCCAAAGCCCTGATAAGCAACAGAACTATCGATAAAGCGATCCATGATAACCAGTTTTCCAGCTGCAAGTGCTGGTAAGACCTTTTCCACCAAGTGTTGTCGACGACTAGCAATATAGAGGAGAAGCTCAGTCTTAGGATCCATTTCAGTGTGACTAGGATCTAGGATAACTTCGCGAATTTTTTCTCCAATTAAGACCCCACCTGGTTCACGGGTTGTTAAAACTTCCACTCCCCTATCTTCTAATATAGGGATTAGGGCTTCAAGAACGCTTGTTTTTCCTGCTCCCTCTGGTCCCTCAAGAGAGACTAAAAATCCTTTTGACATGTCTGACTCATTTCTATTTTTCTCTCTTCTATTCTATCAAAAAAATAGGGATTTGTGAAAAGCTTTTTTCATTTCCTTCTTTGTAAGAAAAAAAGAGGTTGAGTTTTAACGCTCACCTCTTATTTGCCTAATTCTTGAGTTTTTTTGTAGGCTTGATTGACAGCATCCATAACGGTTCCTCTAAAAGCATGTTCTTCTAGACTTGCTACACCAGCAATGGTCGAACCTCCAGGGCTGCAAACTTGGTCTTTTAAGACTCCAGGATGTTGCTGACTTTCTAGTACCATTTGACCTGCACCAACTACTGTTTGAGCCGCCATTTTCAATGCCGTTTCTCTTGGCAATCCTGTTTGAACTCCTGCATCTGCCAAAGCTTCGATAAATAGATAGACAAAGGCTGGTCCACAGCCTGCAAGTCCTGTTGCTGCATCTATTAAACCATCGCTTAATTCAACTAACTGGCCAGCCTTGGCTAACAGTTGACAAAATAGTTCATTGTCTTCTGGATGACAATTTGCAGACAAGGCATAACTAATCACTCCTTGCCCAATAGCAACAGGGGTATTAGGCATAATACGAATAATCCTATGGTGACTTGGAAGAAGACTAGCGAGTTTTTCCAAGGTTAAACCAGCTGCCATGGAAATCAAAAGAAGACTTTCTCGTTTCTCAAGGATTGACTGATATTGAGTAAGCAGTTCTGAGAATTGAGCTGGCTTTACTCCTAGAAAAATCACATCTGCTTCTGCAAAGATTTCGTCATTACTAGAAGCCAGACCACCATAATTGGCAATAAAAGCATCCACCTTAGCTTGACTACGATTAGCAAGGAGAATCTGATGACTCGTTTTTGCCTGCAAGACAGTCTTAGCCAAACTGGAACCCATATTCCCCAAGCCGATAAATCCAATCTTCATATCTTTACTCCCTTATCTGTCCATCACCAGTAACCACATATTTGTAGCTAGTCAATTCCTTCAAGCCCATTGGACCACGCGCATGTAATTTCTGAGTAGAAATCCCCATTTCACAACCCAGACCAAATTGGCCACCATCAGTGAAACGAGTCGAAGCATTGACATAAACCGCTGCCGAGTCTACTTGATCTGTAAAGTAAGCTATAGCATCAGCATTTTCAGTCACAATCGCATCTGAATGATGGGTGCTATGAGCTTCGATATGCTCTACAGCTTCCTCAAGACTAGAAACTACTTTAACAGCTAGGACATAGTCTAAAAACTCAGTGTCAAAATCTTGTGGCTCCGCTGCTATCCCAGAAATAAATTGACTAGCTTTCTCATCTAGACGCAATTGAATCGGTTCAAAACCAACTTCTTTTCGATCGGTAACTAGAACTTGCTCCAAACGAGGAAGGAAGCTTGCCGCCTTGTCTTCATGAACAAGCAGCACTTCCATGGCATTGCAGACTGAAGGACGACTAGTTTTAGCGTTATTGATAATAGACAGTGCCTTGTCTTCATCCGCATCTTTGTCAACGTAGACATGAACAATCCCTGTACCTGTTTCGATAACTGGCACAATAGCATTCTCAACGACAGCATTGATTAACCCGGCACCTCCGCGAGGAATAAGCAGATCTAAATAACCCTTAGCCTTCATCATGGCATAACTACTTTCACGGCTAGTATCTTCTACTAATTGAATGACATCTGGATGAATAGTCGTTGTCTCCAAGCCCTTCTTCAAGGCTGTAACAATAGCATGAGCTGTTTGGTAGGCATCCTTACCGCTCCGAAGAACAACCGCATTTCCACTCTTGAGAGCAAGGGCAGCTGCATCAGATGTCACATTTGGACGACTTTCATAGATAATGCCAATAACCCCCATAGCCACACGCTTCTTAGTAATGACCAAACCATTTTCAAGCTGACTTGTTTCTAGGACTTCACCGATTGGATCTGGTAAAGCAACCACATCACGAATGCCTGTTGCCATCGCTTGGATACGACCTGCATCCAAATAAAGACGATCGAGCATAACATCTGAGATTTTACCCTTGGCCGCTTCCATATCGAGGGCATTGGCCGCTAAAATCTCTTCAGTAGCCGTCAATAAGTGATCGGCCATAGCTAGCAAAGCTTGGTTTTTTACTGTTTCACTAGCAGTATTGATGGTTTTTTTAACTGCCTGTACCAGTTCAAATTGTTCTTGTGTACTTACCATAGTTTACCTCTAAAATTCTGTAAAGAGTAGTTGGATTTCAGGAGTGATAGAAATCCAGTCATCACGATGAATCAGGACTCCCTTGGCTTTTTGAGAACGAAGGACATCTTTGAGCCCCGACGCACCTAGTTGCACTCTACCTTTTCCGAGTGATTTTCCAGTTTCCTTATCAAATACTGTTACAATATCACCATAAGAAAAATTGCTCTCAACATCTACAACCCCTGATAAAAGGAGACTCTTTCCATGTTGAGAGAGGGCTTCTGCCGCCCCTTTATCAACCCAAATTGCTCCCTGACTTTTGGCATAAAAGGCTAGCCATTGTTTCTGGGTACGAAGTCCCTTTTCCTGTGCAACAAAGAAAGAACCATCAAGAGTTTCTTCAGCTGCTTCAATTAAAGCATCGACTTTCAAGGATGAACAGATATATACGGGAACACCTGACTCTGTCGCAATGGTAGCAGCTTTTATTTTCGTCAACATACCACCTGTTCCATTTGAAGATCCAGCACCACCAGCCATATCTATAATTTCTCGATTGATGGTCTCAATTCTCTCCAGACGATTAGCTCTTGGATCCGAGTTAGGATTACCAGTATAAAGACCGTCTACATCTGTTAAGAGGACCAAAAGATCTGCCTGCACCATTGCAGCTACCTGAGCACTGAGCGTATCATTATCTCCGACCTTGAGCTCATCTATAACGACACTGTCATTTTCATTGATAATAGGAATCGCGCCACGATTGAGAAGGACAGATAAAGCTTGATGGGCATTTTTATAACGTCGCTTATCGACAAAATCATCCTGGGTCAGCAAGATTTGCGCTGAAACAATCTGTCTTAAGAGCAAATTTGTTGTATATTCTTCCAGAAGCAATCCTTGACCAACCGCTGCTGAAGCTTGCTTATCCGCAATCTTGGTCGGTCGTTTTTTAAATCCTAAGGCTCCGAAACCTGCTGCAACAGCCCCAGAAGACACCAAAATCAGCTCATGACCTGCTTCATGCAGCATTGCAAGCTGTTGCGTGATAGCTTTTACTTTACTGCGAGATAAACTTCCATCTTTATGTGTCAGCGATGAAGTTCCCACTTTAAATACGATACGCTTGTACTTCATATTTTTCTCCAAATTTAATATTTAACCATTTTACCATGATTTTATGAAATTGTAAAAAAGGAACTCTCTCACTTTTGATCGCAAAAAAAGAACCTTGCATAGCAAGATTCTTTTAGTGTCTGACTTAAATAATTGTTCTTCTGGGAACTAAATCGAATTAAGCTTCGATTTCTGTAACCATACCTGAACCAACAGTACGTCCACCC
>NZ_JAWERU010000054.1:0-9475 GCF_032481935.1 Streptococcus sp. | reverse complement strand
TCCTTCATTCTAATATTAGCTAAAACATCTTGATTTTGTTATCACAATTCTAAACATTGAGAGGTTTGTCTTACTGGTGGATTTCCAAATGTCTCTTTTGAATTCTCAATCATAGATTGAAAATCTGATTTCTTTTCTCTAAGAATATCGTTCCAGTCTATTTTTTCTTTCCCAAATTCATTATCAGGTAAATCCAGTAAAACAGGCAATCCTGATTGAGATAACTTATCAGAAAAATCTTTACCTGCATCATCACAATCTACCGCAAGTGTCAATAAATCAGGATGATTATTGAAATAGGTAGTGGTATCACGAATTGTATTGATCAAAGGCAATAACTTTGAAGGTGTTACTGTATCTAAGAATTCCAACTTCTGATTTTCTTCAGCTATCAGTCGCAAAGTTTGATAAGCAACAACAGACCTTTTTAATCCCTCCATAGATACCAAGCGAACATCTGATAGACTTTGTTGATGTAGCTCGTAATAACTCATCAAGTCAATAAACGATTCACAAAAGACCAGTCTATTTGGTTTACCAATGTCAAAGGATATTCCAACATGTCCATGGCTCCCTTTTAGAATTGTTTTCAACCTCTCTCTAGGAAGAGAGTGATTCTTATATATCCCTTGTAAGCTTCCTGCCTGCAGTTTGTGACGATGATCAAAGCTTTTAAAAACAATAACAGGTTCAACAGTTTCATTTGTTTTCCAACTGGCTTGTGCCATCAAACCTTGTTGGATCATCTTTTCTACGATTTCTTCTGAGATTCCTCTACATTCTGTTAAATAATATCTGGCCAGACTACAGTTAGAATCTTCTACTCTCTTTAAAGGATAATAAAATGGTCTCTCTCTTTTTTCTTGAACAGCTTCTTTTTGAAAAGGTTCTTCAGAAAGAAAAGATAGAGCTTCTTTAAAGGAAATTCCCTTAACAAGTCGAACAAAATCAATGACATCACCTTGAATATCTCTTGAAAACCATTTAAAAGTATTGGTAGTAGAAAAAATTCGGAATGAATCGTGTTCAGGATGTTCATAGACACTGCTAGAAACTTGTTTAAAGGAGATACCTAAACGATTGGCTACATCAAGAATTGAAATTTGCTTACATTCTTCTATTTCCATGCAATATCATCATTTTGTCGTAGTATTTGGCAGTGATGGTATTGATGATGATTCTTCTAAAGTTTTAGGAGTGGCCTTATCTAAATCATCTAACCCAGATTTCCAAACCTGTACTTGATTGACCAATAACTTACCAGGTAGTTTAGAATAGGACAATTTAACCGTTCTGGTTTCTGTCTGATTAGTCTTTGATTGGTTGGCATTCTTTAAATTGGATACATAGGTTACATTATAAGAGACCATGGCAATGGCTTGATTCGTAGTCTGATTGACAAAGATATCAGCTTTTTCAAAATGATAATCCAAAATATAGTCCTTATACACTTGGTTCATGGCATCGTTTTGACTTGTCAATTCTTGAGAATAAGCTGATTCAGTCATATAAGGTTGAATGCGTGTATTATTTTCCCCTAGTTTTTCTTTCGTATAATACTGTGTCAAAAATTCTTTTACAGTATCCGATGACAAAATACTGGCTTTATCTTCTGCTTGTTTATCTTCCACAAGTTTAGCTGCAGCCAATTCAATCTCTTTGCGACTTTGTTTAGCAGTAGAATGTTGACCAGCAGTATATCCCATCATGAGAATAAAGCTAGTTGCGGCTACTGCTCCAACACTAATTAAGGCTTTAGTTTTGACTTTATTTAACATCTTAGACCTTCTTTCTATAAAAACTAGGTCAAGAATAACAAAAAGAACTTGTAAGTTTTATCACACAACAACTAAAGGTGATTCCTACATTTCAGGCGCAAAATCGTACAGTTCAGAGAAAAAAATAAAACTAGCTGTCTTTGGAGTATAATAGACTTATTGGAAAAAAATAAAATGCATACTGTACTATGCTATACTATAGTTAAGAAAACTATTTACAAAAGATCATGCAACTAACTTCTGAGAACTTTAAATTATTTATTAGTGTAAAAAAGGACACCTTCCCAACGAAGATATCCTGTCTAAATAAAGCTTATAAAGCCAAACACTATAAAGGAGGACGTCCAAAAACGCTAAGTCTATAAAAACAGTTGATGCTAAACTTGCGTTATTTATTCTATTGACCAACTCTACGTCTCCTAGCTTTTGATTTTGTTCTTGGATTAGCGACAGTCACTGAACATTAACATTCGTAGAATATACTCTCCATTTCTCAAGTCTATTTGACTTAGAAAACTTAAAATCAACAAGTGTCACTATAGCTATTGATATAATAGAAAATCCTATTTCAACGTTAAAAGAAACCAAAGTAAAATTATTCAGGAAAAAAGAGACATAACATAAAGACACAAATCATACTCGATTTAACACCACTTCATGCCTGCTAATTAGTTTTTTAAGAAGGTCATACACATGATTTTACTCTTTTTAAGAAAGGATAGGTCAAGTTTGCCAGAGCAATCACTTGTTTTTCTGGATTTGGATTATTTATGCATTGTGAATACTCATAAGATAACCTTCATTCCTGTTAAAAGTTCTAAAAAGCATCCATTGACTGAAGAGGATAAGAGGTTTAATAGAGATACTTGTAATACGTATTAAAATCGAGCATTTTAATACTAAGTATAAAACTTTTCAATTTATGGAATCATCAACTATGAGTTAAAATAATTTTCGAACAAAGGCTGTCCAAAAAACTTGATATAATGCGTTTTATCGTGGGAATATTCATTTTATTTTCTCCTGAAATTGAGTTTTTACCCAGACTCATTAATTTTATTGATATAATCCAATAATAATGATAATATCAAATAGTAATAAAAGAATTTGATAGTATTTTTTCATAATCTGTCACACTTTCTAATAATTTTTTATGGTAAAGGGAGGTAAATATGATTTTAGGTGAAACTTATAGAAAAATACGAGAAGGAAAAGGTATTTCTATTTCTTCATTAGCAGGTGCAGAAATTTCAAAGTCTCAAATTTCTAGATTTGAATTAGGAGAGACAGAAATTTCATTTTTTAAATTATTATATCTACTTGAAAAAATAGGTGTAACACTAGAAGAGTTTTTACTTTCCTGTAATAATTATGAGCCTTCAGACTTCAATAGCTTGATCCGCTTAGTTCAACAGGCTGCCTACAATCAAGAAATTAAATCATTACTTAATATGGCAAACAAAGAGATAGCACTGTTTAGAGAGACAAATTCTCATTATCATAAGCTAAATGCTATTTTCATTGAAAGCATTGTCTATGGAATTGATAATAATCATAAATTGAGTAATCAAGACACCTCTTACCTTACAAATTATTTATTCTCTGTTGAAAACTGGGGATATTACGAAATTCTTATTCTTGGAAATTGCTGTCGAGCAATATTACCAAATTTATTATTTAGATATGCTAAAGAGGCACTAAAAAAAGGAAAGTTGTATAGTTCCATACCTAGAAATAAACAATCTCTCGTTCAATTACTTCTTAATTCACTTATTATAATGATTGAAAATAGCTTATATGAGGAATCTTTATTTTTAAAACAAGCTACTAAGAATATATTATCTAATTCCACAGATTTTTTTGAACAAACTATTTTTTTGTATTTAGATGGATATTTTGAACTTAAATTTCATCATAATCAAAAATCAATTTTAAAAATAGAAGATGCTTTAAAAATTTTTGAATTATTCAATAAAACAATATACAAAAATTATAAAGAATACTTCGAAAAAAATATTATCAATTTAATACAATGTGGTAATTCCTATTTTGAATAATTGCTTTTTTTGAAAATCTCTTGAACTCATCTAAAGAAATCAACTCTAGCTCTTCAGCAATACTATCCCAACTTGGAATATCAAATAATTTTTCTCTACAAATTGTTTTTAAATATTCATTTTTATTAACTTCACAATTTATGTACAATTCATTGATTACTCTTTTTTTAGCCTTATAAAATAATAGTTCATCAGATAAATCGGATTCATTAACAAGATTGTTCTCTAGTGTTTTAATCAATTTTTTCTTATAGATTGTAGGTGTTATAGTTACGATTTTTAGTAAAGTCATATTACTATAAAATATTGGGTATGATACAATATTATATATCCATTGCTTTTGTGTCCTTAACTTATGGCCTAATAATGAATCTTTAATACCAGTTAACATCGAGTTTAAGATACTTAACATTGCCATATCATGAGATGATGCTACCATACCAGATATATCAAGATACATAGAAATTTCAGAGAGTTCTTGTATTTTATCTAATTCTGTTAAACCACTTGAAAATGTCGGAAAGTTAATTTCTACAGATGATCCACTTAAAGGTAACATATTTTCAATACATATGATTTCACTTTGTAGAAAACTTGGACCAGAAATAGCAATCTGGAATTCTCCTGCTTGAATTTTATTTTTATAAAATTTATATATAGTTTCTAAAGTAACAGACTCAATATTACCTCTAGTACCAATAATATCTATTGACCAAGAACTATTTTTAAAAATTACTCGATTATCATTAATAGATTTTTTACTATTTTCATACTGATTTAATTCAATTAAGACTATTTTCTTTTCCCTCAATAGTTCATCTTCAGTAATAGAAAGATTGAAAATCCTACTTATCAGTATTTTAAAAATTTTATTGAAATCTTCAGCTAGACAGTAACCACTTAAATTAATATAATCTCTAGATGTCTCTCCTTTAATAGCTGCACCATTCATATCAAACAATTCATTTAGTGATTGTTCATTCCCTGCTCGTATTAGTAAATGTTCAATAAGATGTGAAAATCCTAATTCATTTACTTGCTCAATACTAGTACCTGCAACAAACATCAATGAAAAATATGCAAATTTACTTGCTTGATTTTTTTTAAATATAATTTTCTTATTCATCAATTTTTAGAATCTCCCAGAGTTTACTTTTATTGAAATCATGACCACATGTAGGACAATGAGATTGCTTAGAGAAGTGCTTGAATTCATCTTCCCTAAAACTATAAAAATCAAATCTAAATAAAGTATTCCAAACATTACTATTTTTCTCTGTTACACAATCTAACCATTTCTTCACAACCCATGATGACAATAATAGAATATTAGTTAAAATATTTGCAGTTATTAATTTTCCATCATAGTTTGAAAATTTTTTAACTAAATTTTGAAAGTTATCACTATCTTGTTCATAAAGTAAACAATCAACACAGCCTATATTTTGAATATTAGGATTACAAAATAAGAGTTTACCTGCGCTACGTTGGCTAAAACAGTATATACTAGGGATATTAAATAAATAGCATGCTCTATTTACTAATCTTTGTGCTATATAAGGAGGTTCATCCATGCAACAAAATACCCAGTCACTTTCAGAAATTTCTTTTTTTACAGCATCAACAGTGCTCATTTTTAACTTTCTTTTTGTGACTACACACTGATAATTACGTTTTAGAATACAATCTTTTACACAGTCAACTTTATATTTACCAATATCGTTAAAGGTAAACATAGATTGCCTATTTATATTATTTTCTTTAACAATATCATCATCGACTAAATGAAGTCGCCCTACCCCTAATTGGGCTAATTGTAATGCGATATGAGAACCACCGGCTCCACATCCTAGTATGGTAACTTTTAAATTACTCAATTTTTCAAGTAATTTAATCCCACCAATACCTTCACTAGAATAATAAGTTTCCAGTGATTCATTAATTAAATAGTGATCAATTTGATTTACAGGTCTATCTAATATTTCTAATAAATTACGATCAGAAAATTTAGATATATATTTTTCTATAATATTTTCGGATATATCATATTTTTTTCTTAATAAATCTTTAATTTCTTCAAAGCTATTAATTCCATTGCAACAAGAAATTAAATCTAACCAAAAATCTGAGTATCCTGTAATTTCTAATACATCAACATCGTCAGCTCCAATTCTTAATCTATCGTTCTTCCATTGGTAAACGATTCTATCCTGGTTCCATTTTGGGAAATAATTATCCATTTTATATCCTCAACTATTTGATAAAAGCATGCAAGATGAACATGCATGCTTTTGTTATACACGAGAAGTCAATTAATATTATTGACTTCTTTTTTATTAATACAAACTAATTTAAACTCTCTTTTTAAGAGTTTAAATTAACTAAATCTAAAATTATCTTAGATAAAGTACCAATTAGTTGTATCTTCTTCACGAATTTCTTCAAATTCTAACTCCAAAATGTTGAAATCTTCCATAATCATGATCATCACCTCCTTTCTATTATAAAACAATTATCTGATCAAACTCTTCCAATATTTTTGGACTTTGATCATGAGTAATGACAATAACAATTGCATCTCTAATGGATAGAATGTAGTCCATCATTGCTTTGGCTTTTATTGGATCAAGGTTGCTTGTAGGTTCGTCAAATATATATACAGAATATGTTTTGACTAAAAACCTAGCTAAATCAATTCGTTGTTTTTCCCCTTCTGAAATAGTTTGATTTGATTGAGATAGACTCTTATTAAGAAATTCTTCATTAAAGCCTAAGGCTTTTCTTAATTTTTCAGTTAAATGAAGGTTTCTAGCCAATTTGATATTCTCTAGAATATTGCCTTCAATCAGAAAGTCATTTTTTTGCACAAACGCAATATCTTTATATAACTCCTCTGAGGGAATATCAATATTCTGTTTTCCGTTGATTTTTATTTCTCCATCATAAAGATTTTTTGGATAATAATTTAGTATTAATTTTACTAAAGTTGTTTTCCCAGTTCCTGAAGCACCGATAATCGCATAGCGCTTGCCTTTTTTAAATTCATAGGAAAAATGATCAAATAATATTCTATTTTCAATTTCATAATATAATTGGCTAATAGAAATGGTCGAAATATTATCACAATTAATTGTAGTTGTTTTATGAAAAATTTCATGATTCGTCTCATATAGATTTTCTTGGATATTATCAATAATGGACTTACAACTGTTGATTAAATTTTTATTGTAAAGAATAGATTGTAAAGGAGCAAAGACACCGTTTAATAATTGAATACTTGCTACGAGTAATCCAATAGTCAGTAAGTTATTTCTTACAAAAAAGATACCAGCAACCATACAGGATAGTTGAGAGCAAAAACTTAGTAAGGTTCCAGTAGTTGAAGCTATGTCTTTTAAAAATTGATAAGTTTTTCTGGACTCTTCAAATTCTAAACTGATTCCCTGAATTTTTTCTTGAATCCAGCTTTGAACATTTAATAACTTAATTTGTTCAAAACCATCAATAAAGTTTGTCATTTTTGATAAATAGTGACTATTTTGTAGGGAATAATTATTAGTTGCTTTAGTCATTAACTTTCCAGGAATTTGAGATAGAAAAATCGTTATACTCGACAATAAAAGAAAGACTAATGCTAATCGCCATTCTATATAAATAATAGCAACCACACTCATGACAAGGCTCCCTAAATTTGCGATTAGAGAGATTCTAGGAATCAATAAATTTTCTTGAATAAGGTCACTGTTTTTGGTGATATTATTTAAGAAATCTGAATGGTTACGGTTGTCAATTTGGTTAAATTCACGCGATAAATAATGTAATAAGAGACGCCTTTTTAGATCTAAAATAACTTTTTTTACATATTGGTTTTTAAGATAGGAATAGGAAGAAGAAATCAAGAACCACAGTAAAATCGAACTTACACAAATAGTGATATGAAAGAGTAATCCACTATTTGAATTAGATATACTATCAAGTATTCTTCCTAATTGCAGAGAGAAGAGTGTCATTAAAAGAGCACTTGTCAGACTTAATAAAATAAGCAAGAAATATAGTAATTTATATTGTTTCGTAATCTGGTTCATATCTTACTCCTTAAGTAACTCTGATGAGAATATTATAATCCAAATATGAAAGTCAGAAACAAACTTCCCGTATTTGGGACGCAATGAATAGTTTACGCTAAATATAAAAAAAATTATAAAATAATTATTTTTTAAAATAAATGGAGTTAATGAAGCGCCAACTAAATCCTAGAACCAACATCAGATTGATGAAAAGGTACACAGCCGTAAAACTAGTTAAACCATGTTGTCTGATATCATCAAAATATAAAGTAGGTTCAGTAAAGAACAAATAAATTCCATAAACCTCCACGAAAATAAGAAAACTGACAAAACCAATCAGGAAAAGTCCACTGGCAATAAGAAAGAGTCTCCATAAAAGAATAAGAATTCCTCCAACTGCTAAAAAAATTACTGGGATAAGGAGTAAATCATTCATAACTTTCTCCTTTCTAGTCAATCAATTGACGATAATGGGTGGCAAGAGAGGAATCAAACTCTTCTAATTTTTGAACTAAGTCCAAATACTCCTCTTTTTCATGTTCTTCAAAGTCCACACCTCGATGATTCTGAAGAGAGATTTCCAATTGACTAGTGAGTTCTCGTTTAGAAAAACTGTAATCCCCAGTAACTTCCTCATAATGTTCCTTTAATTCCTTGTAAGCATTGTATTCTTCAGGTGTTTGAAATCCCTGTACCAAGGCCTCTTCTAATTGATAATAGATATCTTCCATCATAATCGTTACCTCGTTTCTTTCTATCTTTATTCTACCGCGCTTTTCTTTTCTTGTCCGCTATTTTTATATATTTTTTAATCTAATTCAAAAGAAAGTTGTTCCTGCTTTTCTTTTCCTTTTTCGTGGAATTGCCTTAATGCCTGATCAATAATATCTAAATCCGTTTCTGTTTCAATCAATGGTGCGAGTACATCGTATTCGGCCTTTTTAGTTTGATACTCCTCTTCCTTTGGAAAATTTTTCTCAATTTCTACCTTAGCAGTAGTCCATTTATCCTTTAATTCATCCAATAAGTTCTGTGTTTTTACTTGGTCCTCCTTGATGTGATCAATCGTATGCTGAAGCCTTTGAATTGTCCCCAAAGGAGAATACAAATCTAAACTGACAGAATACTGATTTTCTCCTACAATCTTAACAGAGAAGGTTTCAGGAAGAGGTTGATTTGTTGGAAGACTAAGCATTTTAATGTCAAATCCTCGATAGCTTGCTAGGGTACGAAATACTTTGCTGTCAGCTTGATTATGACGGATAAGACGGTGTAGGGATTCACCTGCTTCAGCTCGTTGCTCAAAAACTTGCTTGCCGACTGTCATAGAAAATGCCTGGTATTTCGATATTTCAGACTGTTGAATATCGCCTTCATACTTGCTTAATCGTTTCTCAAGAATGGGCATATTTTCTTCACAGTAAGAGATTGTATGACGATAGTGATCCTTACTGCGTTGAAAGGCGCGTCTTTGATTTTCTAATAGAGTTAGATCATTCTCTAGTTCCATCTTATATTTGAGATAAGGATTACCTGTTGCTAGTGCCTTAAAATCAGAAGCTGTCATAGTCTG
>NZ_JAWERU010000053.1:0-9622 GCF_032481935.1 Streptococcus sp. | reverse complement strand
TGAAGATGACCCACGTTCAAACGAATTGGCAGAATGGTTGATCGAAGCTTACACAACTCGTCTACGTAGCCACAAACTTTACAAAGACGCAGAAGCTACTGTATCACTTTTGACAATCACATCTAACGTTGCTTACTCTAAACAAACTGGTAACTCTCCAGTCCACAAAGGTGTATACCTCAACGAAGATGGTTCTGTGAACTTGTCTAAACTTGAATTCTTCTCACCAGGTGCTAACCCATCTAACAAAGCTAAAGGTGGATGGTTGCAAAACTTGAACTCACTTGCTAGCCTTGACTTTGGTTATGCAGCTGATGGTATCTCATTGACAACTCAAGTATCACCACGTGCTCTTGGTAAAACTCGTGACGAACAAGTTGATAACTTGGTAACAATCCTTGATGGTTACTTCGAAAATGGTGGACAACACGTTAACTTGAACGTTATGGACTTGAACGATGTTTACGAAAAGATCATGTCAGGTGAAGATGTAATCGTACGTATCTCAGGATACTGTGTAAACACTAAATACCTCACTCCAGAACAAAAAACTGAATTGACACAACGTGTCTTCCACGAAGTTCTTTCTATGGACGATGCATTGAGCTAAGATTCTACAATAACTAAAAAAAGCCAGTCATTAAGACTGGCTTTTTTATTATAAAAATTTTAAAAAAAAAAATAGTCAAATTTAGTCAAATGTATTGACCAAAACTGACCAAAGTGATATACTAAGAACATAAGGATAAGGAAATCCTTAGAAACTATTGATTTCAAGGTGATGATATGGTTAATCTTGAAGTCAACTATGGTTAAAACCTAGAAAAGAGGTGCAACCTATGTTTAACATTAGTATTTTTAGAAGTCCAATTACAAAATCTACATTGGATAAAGAAAAACCAGAAATTATACGTAGAGTAGCAAGTAGCTAGTCTAAATTTTTTAAAACAAAGGTCAGAGAAAGTCAAATTAATTTGACTAACTAATTTTGAAAACAAACGAGGTATGAAATATGAACAACAACTTTAATAACTTTAACAACATGGATGATTTGTTTAACCAATTAATGGGCGGTATGCGTGGATACAGTTCAGAAAACCGTCGTTACTTGATTAATGGTCGTGAAGTAACTCCAGAAGAATTCGCTATTTACCGTCAAACTGGTCAACTTCCAGGCGAAGGAAGTGAACAAGCTCAATATGTTCAAGGTAAAGCTATGAAACAAGATGGGATTCTTGCGAAACTTGGACGTAACTTAACTGCTGAAGCTCGTGAAGGCAAGCTGGATCCGGTTATTGGACGTAATAAGGAAATTCAAGAAACATCTGAAATCCTTTCTCGTCGTACAAAGAATAACCCAGTTCTTGTCGGTGATGCTGGTGTTGGTAAAACAGCAGTAGTTGAAGGTTTGGCTCAAGCTATTGTGAATGGAGACGTTCCAGCAGCAATCAAGAACAAAGAAATCATTTCAATTGATATTTCTGGACTTGAAGCTGGTACTCAATACCGTGGTAGCTTTGAAGAAAACATTCAAAACTTGGTAAACGAAGTTAAAGAAGCTGGAAATATTATCCTCTTCTTCGATGAAATCCACCAAATCCTTGGTGCAGGTAGCACAGGGGATGGTCAAGGATCTAAAGGTCTTGCTGATATCTTGAAACCAGCTCTTTCACGCGGGGAATTGACAGTGATTGGTGCAACAACTCAAGATGAATATCGCAACACTATTTTGAAAAATGCTGCTCTTGCTCGTCGTTTCAACGAAGTAAAAGTTAATGCACCATCTGCTGAAGATACTTTCAAGATTCTCCAAGGGATCCGTGATCTTTATCAACAACACCACAATGTTATCTTGCCAGATGAAGTATTGAAAGCGGCTGTTGATTATTCTGTTCAATATATTCCACAACGTAGCTTGCCAGATAAGGCTATCGACCTAGTCGATGTGACAGCTGCTCACTTGGCAGCTCAACACCCAGTGACAGATGTGCATGCAGTGGAACATGAAATTGAAGAAGAAAAAGCTAAACAAGAAGCTGCAGCAGCCAAAGAAGATTACGAAGCAGCCCTTAATGCAAAAATTCGTATCGAAGAACTTGAAAAGAAAATTGCCAACCATACAGAAGATCATAAGGTGACAGCGACTGTTAATGACGTAGCTGAGTCTGTAGAACGTATGACAGGTATTCCTGTTTCACAAATGGGTGCAACTGATATTGAACGTTTGAAAGATATGGGTCACCGTTTGCAAACTAAGGTTATCGGCCAAGATAAGGCTGTTGAAGCAGTAGCACGTGCCATCCGTCGTAATCGTGCAGGTTTTGATGAAGGAAACCGTCCAATCGGCAGCTTCCTCTTTGTAGGTCCAACTGGTGTTGGTAAGACTGAGTTGGCTAAACAATTGGCTCTTGATATGTTCGGAACTAAGGATGCTATCATCCGTTTGGATATGTCAGAATACAGCGATCGTACAGCCGTTTCTAAATTGATTGGTACAACAGCAGGTTATGTTGGTTACGACGACAACAACAATACTTTGACTGAACGTGTTCGCCGTAACCCTTACTCAATCGTCCTTCTCGACGAAATTGAAAAGGCTGACCCTCAAGTGATTACTCTTCTTCTTCAAGTATTGGATGATGGTCGTTTAACAGACGGTCAAGGGAATACTGTCAACTTCAAGAATACAGTGATTATCGCCACTTCAAATGCTGGCTTTGGTTATGAAGCGAACTTGACAGAAGATGCGGATAAACCAGAACTCATGGATCGTCTGAAACCTTACTTCCGTCCAGAATTCTTGAACCGTTTCAACGCTGTGATTGAATTCTCACACTTGAGCAAGGAAGACCTTTCTAAGATTGTAGATTTGATGTTGATTGATGTCAATAAGACACTTGCTAAGAAAGAAATTGACTTGGCAGTGAGCGATGCAGCTAAAGAATACATGACTGAAGAAGGTTATGATGAAGTCATGGGTGTTCGTCCACTCCGTCGTGTAGTTGAACAACAAATCCGTGACAAAGTAACAGACTTCCATTTGGATAATCTTGATGCTAAACACCTTGAAGCTGATATGGAAGATGGTGTTTTGGTCATTCGTGAAAAAGCCTAAATCAAAGTTTTGCGAATCAAAAAAGGAACCAGCTGAAAAGCTGGTTCTTTTGTGTTAAATGACATGACGCTCAAAGGCATCATCTGAGATTCCTTGTTCAAGAATCAATTTTGCCCATTCCTTAGCTGAAAATAGGCTATGATCCTTGTAGTTACCACAAGACTCAATGGTAGTTCCTGGGACATCCTCCCAAGTTGTGGTTTCAGCGATTTCCTTTAGTGAATCCTTGATGACAGCTGCGATTTCTGCGCTAGTATGACGTCCCCACATAATCATATGGAAACCTGTACGACACCCAAATGGTGAACAATCAATCATCCCGTTGATGCGAGTACGGATGAGTTTGGCTAAGAGGTGCTCGATTGTATGAAGACCAGCAGTAGGGATAGAGTCTTCATTTGGTTGAACCAAGCGAATATCAAAGTTAGAAATGATATCTCCTTTAGGACCTGTTTCTTCTCCGATTAAACGGACATAAGGTGCTTTGACAATGGTGTGATCCAGTTCAAAACTTTCAACAATAACTTCTTTTGACATGGTATTTCCTTTCAATTTTCTCCTTTCATTATATCATAAAGATTTACTTGAAAACTGCTAACAAAGAGATTTTTCAAATATGAATGCCAAAAAAGTGACTGATTGTAAAAAATAATTTTAAAATGGCAATTGTTTTCAAATCAATTTGAAAAATTCTGAAAATTGTATTGACACTTAGCAAAAAAGGGACTATAATGTATAAAAAGTCATAAAGGAGTTTATTATGAAATTTTCAAAAGTAATGGCCCTAGCAGGAGTGACTCTGTTAGCGTCAGGTGTTTTGGCAGCTTGTTCAGGTTCAGGCTCTAGTGCAAAAGGTGAGAAAACTTTTTCTTATGTTTATGAAACAGATCCAGACAGCCTCAACTATCTGACAACTGGTAAGGCTGCGGTTGCTAATATCACAAGTAATGTCGTTGATGGTTTGATGGAGAATGACCGCTACGGTAACTTCGTGCCATCTTTGGCAGAAGATTGGTCAGTTTCTAAAGACGGGTTGACTTACACTTACACAATCCGTAAAGATGCTAAATGGTACACTTCTGAAGGCGAAGAGTATGCACCAGTTAAAGCGCAAGACTTTGTAACAGGTCTTAAGTATGCGGCTGACAATAAGTCAGAAGCCCTTTATCTTGTTCAAGAATCTATTAAAGGTTTGGATGCTTATGTAAAAGGTGAAGTTAAAGATTTCTCAGAAGTTGGAATTAAGGCTGTAGATGATCAAACAGTTCAATACACTTTGAACAAACCAGAAAGCTTCTGGAACTCTAAGACAACCATGGGAATTCTTGCACCAGTCAATGAAGAATTCCTTACTTCTAAAGGAAGTGACTTTGCTAAAGCAACAGATCCAAGCAGTATTCTTTACAACGGTCCTTTCTTGTTGAAATCATTGGTAGCAAAATCTTCAGTAGAATTTGAAAAGAATCCAAACTACTGGGATAAGGACAATGTTCATATTGATAAAGTAAAACTTTCATTCTGGGATGGTCAAGACAATAACAAACTTGCAGAAACCTTTAAAGATGGTGGTTTCTCAATGGCTCGTCTCTTCCCAACAAGTGGAAGCTACTCTGAACTTGAAAAAGAGTTTAAAGATAATATCGTTTATACACCACAAGATTCTTCAACCTTCTTAGTTGGTACAAATATTGACCGTCAGTCTTACAAATATACTTCTAAGACTACAGACGAGCAAAAGACTTCAACTAAGAAAGCTCTTCTTAACAAAGACTTCCGTCAAGCCATCGCCTTTGGTTTTGATAGAACAGCCTATGCTTCTCAAGTTAATGGAGCAAGCGGAGCAACAAAACTCCTTCGTAACTTGTTCGTACCACCAACATTTGTTCAAGCAGATGGTAAAAACTTTGGTGAATTAGTTAAAGAAAAATTGGTAACCTATGGTGATGAGTGGAAAGATGTCAATCTAGATGACGCTCAAGATGGTCTTTACAATCCTGAAAAAGCGAAAGCAGAATTTGCTAAGGCTAAGACGGCTCTCCAAGCAGAAGGTGTTCAATTCCCAATCCACTTGGATATGCCTGTTGACCAAACGAATACTACAAAAGTTCAACGTGTTCAATCATTGAAACAATCGCTTGAAGCAACATTAGGAACTGACAATGTCGTTATTGATATCCAACAACTTCAAAAAGATGAAGTCCTCAATGTTACTTACTTTGCTGAAACAGCTGCTGGTGAAGATTGGGACCTTTCAGATAACGTTGGATGGTCTCCAGACTACATCGACCCATCTACATACCTTGATATCATCAAACCATCAGTAGGTGAAAATACTAAGACTTACCTAGGATTTGATTCAGGTACCAATAACGCTGCTGCCAAACAAGTTGGTTTAGAAGATTACGAAAAGATGGTTGTTGAAGCTGGAAATGAAGACACAGATATTTCAAAACGCTATGATAAATATGCAGCTGCTCAAGCTTGGTTGACAGATAGCGCTTTGATTATTCCAACAACTTCTCAAACTGGACGTCCAATGTTGTCTAAGATGGTGCCATTCACACTTCCATTTGCTTACTCAGGTAACAAGGGAACAAGTGAAGCACTCTTGTACAAATACCTTGAACTTCAAGATAAGCCAGTAACTGCTGATGAATATCAAAAAGCTCAAGATAAATGGAAGAAAGAAAAAGAAGAATCTAATAAAAAAGCGCAAGAAGACCTTGCAAATCATGTTAAATAATAAAAAAGAGGCCGGACAAAAAGTCTGGCCTTTTGATACCCTTCCTGAGACTTTAGTTTAGCATGTTGATTATTGGTTTAATCCCTGCATTGAAGTAGTAGATTAGACTTTCTAAGTCACGCCCCCGTTCATAGATAATTTACGTAAACATAAGGTATCTTTTATCTATAATAATAAACAGTTTTCCCGACTATTTATCATGTGTTTGGTATAAGATTGCGATTGAGATATTTAACCTGTTCAGTTGTTTCTCTACATATTTTTAAAAAGTTTGATAGAAACTATATAGAAAAAACTGAGGTGTTATTCTCAGTTTTTTCTATATTTTATTGCTGTCTTCGTGGATTTTGTTGGGGTTGATTTTGTTGTTGAGAATTTGCAGATGAGTTTGGTTGCGTTGCATTTGGATTAGTAGTACCATTCGTATTTTCGTTTGAAGAGCTTTCACTTTCAGTTGTTGAAGTTGAACTTGAGCTAGAGCTCTCTGTTGTCGAACTTGCTTGAGTTGATTGTGGAATCCAGTTGCTACGTGCCCCATTCTTGAAGACGTAATCACCGCTTCTATAAAGTCCTTCTGGCATTGTCCAGTCACCAGGGTGATCATTTTCAGCGAGATATTCCATCATTGAACGATAGATGCTACCAGCAACTCTAAATCCGTCACCAACAATTGGTGTCAATCGATTGGAGTAACCAGTCCATACTGCCATTGAGTATTTACGTGTATAGCCAACAAACATTTCATCAGGAGCGACATACTGATCGGTTTTGATATGATTCTCAATTTCAGCATCAGTATAGTTTGATGTACCAGTTTTACCCGCTTGAGGTAACCAAGAAATGTAAGCACCAGTACCGTTTCCATAATATAGTACTGTTTTCATCATCTCGGTCATCATATAAGCTGTTGTTTCTTTCATAGCACGAGTACCAGGGTCGGAGAATTCCTTAGAACTTCCGTCACTGAATACTACTTTGTTGATGTACATTGGCTTATAATAAGTACCACCATTCGCAAATGCGGCATAAGCTGCAGCCATTTTTTCACTACTTGCACCGTACTGTTTACCTGATTCGGTCGTATTACTTGAAATTGCATTTGCGTATACCATAGTTGGATAATCAATGCCAAGTCCGTTTAAGAATTTTTTGGCTTTATCGAGTCCAACTCTATCGAGAGTTTCGACTGCTGGTACGTTACGAGATTGTTGGATAGCAGTTTGAAGAGTGATGTTACCATAATAGCTACGGTCCCAGTTGTAGACTGGAGTGCTAGTACCTGGGAAGTTATATGGTACATCCTTAAGCATGTAAGCAGTTGAGTCATAGATATCGTATTCAAGTGCAGGTGCATAGTCCGTAATTGGTTTCATAGTTGAACCCCAGTCACGGTTTGTTTCCACTGCTTGGTTAGTACCAAAGGATACATTGCTAGCTTGGTGACGAGATCCGAGTTGGGCAATAACTTTACCATTTGATACATCAACGATAGTAGAAGCTGCTTGGATATCATCATCAGGATAGTTTACGTATTGATCAGTGTTATAGACGTCCCAAAGGTGTTTTTGTACCTCTTGGTCGACGTTTGTATAGACTTCCATACCTGTTGTTAATAGATTATAACCTGTCTCTTGTTCTACTTGATCAATAACCTCTTTAAGATAGTTATCCATGTACTGTGGATAGCTATTAAGAGATTTTAGACTTTGAAGTCCATCTGTGATTGGAGTATTGATGGCTGTTTCATATTGTTCGGCTGTAAGGTATCCTTGCCTTTGCATTTCTGACAAAACAAGGTTTCGTCTTTCAAGGGCAGCTTCAGGATGAGAATAAGGATCGTATTGGTTTGGAGCCTGTGGCATACCTGCTAAGAGTGCTAGCTGTGGAATGGACAAATCTTTGAGATCCTTACCATAGTAGTTCTCTGCAGCAGTCTGCATACCATAGTTACCATTTGACATGTAGACCTTATTGACGTAATAGGTCAATATTTCTTGTTTAGTTGCAGTTCGCTCTAGTTGGATAGCTAACCAAGCCTCTTGAACTTTACGGGATAGGGTTTGATCAGCTGTTGATGTTGAGAAGTAGGTCAATTTTATCAACTGCTGAGTCAAAGTCGATCCACCTTGAAGACCGCTATTGCTTCGAAGGTTACGAAGGAAAGCTCCTGCTATACGAATGCTATCAATTCCTCTATGGTTAAAGAAACGGTGATCCTCGATAGAGACAATCGCATTGACAAGATTAGTAGGAATGTCACTACTTTGAGCATTGACACGACGTTCAGCGCCTAAATCTGCGATTAGTTCATTTTTGCTATCATAAATTTTACTGGATGTAGTTGCAACAAGTTTACTCTCGGAAAGTTCAGGAGCCTTGTTTGCATAGTAAAGAAAGACACCACCACCAAGCAGGAAAGCTGCGATAAATAAGCTAATCACACCAATGCCGAGGTATTTAGCGATGCGCAAGATAGTTTGTTTGTTCATATTGTTTTACCACCTAGTAAATGTTGTTTGACTGTCTCAAGGTAAGGAATTTGTGGAAAGGCAGACTGCTCAATCACATAACCGAATTCTTTGATATAGTCAAGCGGCATTGACTTTTTACCCATATCCTGATGATAAAAACGGATGAGGTCAAGTGCCGGCAATAAATACGTTTCTTGATAAGAAGAAAAATGAAGAAGGACAAAGCAAATCCCTTTTTGTTCAAGGACTTGTTCCATATGCCGAATCTGATGAGGATGGAAGTTCTTCATCGGAATAGCATGTTTTTGCTTGGTTTCCTTGGCTTCGAAATCGATGTAAAACCCTTCATAAACTCCAGAATAATCGGTAGTTGATGCTTGTCTAAAATAAGCTTCAACAATCTTAGCCCGACTACGTTGAGGATAGTCTACGCGGACAATCTGAACAGGAGTTGGTTTCTTGTGGATAACAGCTAAACCGTGTGTCAGATAATACTCGTTTGTAGCATTGATCATCTTCTCAAAGGTCATCCCACGATTTGCGAAATTTTTAGTTTGTGAGGTGACTTGTTGTTTTTTTTTCGATGGAAGTTTATGAGGATAGTTGACCATAATTCTCCTTATTGGTACAATAACATCACTCTATTATACCATAAAAGTGAACAGAAAGGGTGAAAAAATGCATACTGCCTTGGTTTTAGGCTATTCTAGCTTTGATTTAGGATTGTTTAATGACAAAGATATTCGTTTAAAAATTATTAAAAAAGCCATTCGTAGAGATTTGGAAAAAATGGCTGACGAAGGGTTGAAATGGTTGGTGTTTACGGGAACTCTGGGATTTGAATACTGGGTTTTGGAGGTGGCCAGAGATATGAAAGATGACTTTGGTTTCCAACTTGCGACTATCTTTGATTTTGAGACTCATGGGGAAAACTGGAATGAGGGGAATCGGGTTAAACTTAGTGAATTTAAACAAGTTGATTTTGTTAAATACGCTTATCCGAACTATGAACACAAGGGGCAATTACGAGATTATCAACTTTTCTTACTTGAAAATACAGATGTAGCCTATCTTTTTTATGATGAAGAAAATGAAACAAAACTGAAGTATTTTTACGAACTGATGAAAAAGAAAGACAACTATATTACAAAAAGATTAACATTTGAGGAATTAAACGAAGTAGCTGAAAATTTTTGCTAAATTCCCAAACTAACTTCCATCGCCAATAAAAGTGGAAGTTAGTCTGATAAAAATCGTAAAAACCAGTGGAAATCCGTGTCAGGGTAAGTTCCA
>NZ_JAWERU010000052.1:0-9661 GCF_032481935.1 Streptococcus sp. | reverse complement strand
CATTTGAGAAGACAACGTTGATAACTGGAAGGTCGTATTGAACGTTTGTGATAACGTCTGGGTAGCACATGTTGAATGCACCGTCACCCATGATGTTCCATACTTGGCGATCTGGATTGTCTTTCTTAGCAGCGATACCACCAGGAAGGGCAATACCCATTGTCGCAAAGAGTGGAGATGTACGCCACATGTTCTTAGGTGTCATGTGAAGGTGACGAGTAGATGTTTGAGTAGTGTCACCTACGTCGATTGAATAGATAGCGTCTTGATCAGCATGTTTGTTGATTGCATTGTAAACTTGATACAATTGCAATTCACCCTCAGTTTTACCTTCGAGTTTGTTCATGTAATCACGCCAGTTTTGGTTATTCTTAACGTTTGCACGCCACCATGGAGTAGATTCAACTGGATTCACTTTGTCAAGGATTGCTTTGGCTGCTTGACCTGCATCCCCAAGGATTGAAGCGTCTAGGGCATGACGTTTACCAAGTTTGTAAGGGTCGATATCGACTTGGATGAATTTTTCAGTATTCTTGAAGGCTTCGTAAACTTCAGCAAATGGGAAGTTTGAACCAAGGAAGAGAACAGTATCTGCTTCAAAGACCACTTCGTTGGCTGGTTTCCAACCAACACGGTAAGCAGAACCTGTCAACCCTTCGTAGTCCCATTCGAAGGCTTCAAAGTTTTTACCAGTTGTAATGATTGGTGCTTTGATCTTACGAGACAATTCAGTGATCACATCACCAGCACCAACTCCACCGTAACCAGCATAGATAACTGGACGTTCAGCATTGTTCAAGATTTCAACTGCTTTGTCAATTTCAACTTCGTTCAAAGCAGGAGCGATGAATGAACGTTCGTATGAACCTGAACCGTAGTATGAGTTTTCGTCGATTTCTTGGAAACCAAAGTTTACTGGAATTTCAACAACGGCTGGACCTTTTTTAGAAACAGCAGCACGGCAAGCTTCGTCGATTACTTTTGGTAATTGCTCTGCGTAAGCTACACGTTTATTATAAACAGCGATACCGTTGTACATTGGGTTTTGGTTTAATTCTTGGAAGGCATCCATGTTTAATTCATTAACTGGACGTGATCCAAGGATAGCGAGAAATGGAGTGTTATCCATAGCTGCATCGTAAACACCGTTGATCAAGTGAGTCGCACCTGGACCACCTGAACCAACTGCAACACCGATAGATCCGCCAAATTTAGCCTGCATAACCGCTGCAAGAGCACCTGTTTCTTCGTGGCGAACTTGCAAGAAACGGATATCTTTGTCTTCAGCCAAAGCGTCCATGAGTGAACTGAGTGTTCCTGATGGGATACCGTAGATTGTGTCTACGCCCCATGTTTTCAATACGTTAAGCATTGCTGCAGATGCAGTAATTTTCCCTTGAGTCATAATGATAACTCTCCTTAAATGTTAATTTGATGAATGATAAAAGCGCTTTTATATGTTTTTTGAAAACGATTCAGTAAATTTACACTCCTAATTTATCACATTTACTTATAGTTTCATAAGAATGTGCTCAGAAACTTTCATTCTCTATTACAGTACAGATTGAAAATGTTTTGAAAATCTGTTTTAGAATAGAAAAAAGCGGTTAAGACCGCCTTTTTATACTCAATGAAAATAAAAGAGCAAACTAGGAAGCTAGCCGCAGGCTGTACTTGAGTACGGCAAGGTGAAGCTGACGTGGTTTGAATTTGATTTTCGAAGAGTATTAATCGACTTTAGTAAAATTAAGCATGAGAGAACTGATTAAAACAGAGACTGAACTAAAGGCCATGGCCAATCCTGCAAGTTCTGGATTGAGTACCAAACCAAGACTTGAAAAGACTCCTGCTGCAATCGGAATACCAATGAGGTTATAGATAGAAGCCCAGAAAAGATTGAGTAGAATACGATTAAAGGTCTTCTTACTCATATCAAAAGCACGTGCCAATCCTAGTAAATTGTTGGTTGTAAGGACAAGATCTGCTGATTCGATAGCAATATCTGTCCCAGAGCCCATGGCAATTCCGACATCCGCTACACTGAGGGCCGGCGCATCATTGATACCATCGCCGACAAAGGCCAATTTGCCATTCTTTTGAAGCTTGTGAATTTCATGTGCCTTTTCCTCTGGCAAGACATTTGCGATCACTTCTTCGATTCCAATTTGCTCTGCAATCGCATGCGCTACTCCAGCATTATCTCCGGTAAGCATGACCGTTCTAAGACCACGTTTTTTCAATTTGGCAATAGCTTCTTTGGCATTTTCCTTAGGGACATCCTGCAAGGCAATTAAGCCTTTTAACTGACCATCCACGGATAGGAAGACAACTGTTTTCGCTTCTTTCTCAAGCAAATCAAATCGTTCTTGATAATCATGTGGAATAGCAAGGTCAGCTAAGAGCTTAGCATTCCCCAGCAAGACTTGCTTACCATTAATAATCCCAGTCACACCTTTTCCATGCAAGGCTTGGAAGTTTTCCACGGGATAAAGACTGATTCCTAATTCAGACGCACGATTGACAACTGCCTGAGCTAGAGGGTGTTGAGAGGCATCTTCTAATGAGGCAGCCAAACTTAGCACTTCTCCTTCATCTCCGATAACATCTGTCACTACTGGCTTCCCTTCGGTCAAGGTTCCTGTCTTATCAAAAACAACCGTTTGAACTTTTTGGATTTCCTGTAGAACTGTACCATTTTTGAGAAGAATCCCCATCTTGGCACTTCGTCCTGTTCCAACCATGAGTGCTGTCGGTGTCGCAAGTCCAAGAGCACAAGGGCAAGCAATAATCAAGACTGCAACACCATAGAGAAGCGACGTTACAAAACTTTCACCAAGAAAAACAAACCAGATCCAAAAAGTAAGGAGTCCTAAAATGACAACTGCTGGTACGAAAATTCCAGAAATCTTGTCTGTCAAATCTTGAATAGGAGCACGACTGGTTTGAGCTTTCTTCACAAAGTCTACAATCTGAGCCAACATGGTTTCAGAACCTACTTTTTCAGCTCTAAAAACAATGGTACCACTATTATTGATGGTTGAACCAATGACAGCATCTCCAACTGACTTATCAACCGGTATACTTTCTCCAGTCACCATTGATTCATCAATACTAGTTTCTCCTTCTATTACAGTCCCATCAACGGCAATTTTTTCACCTGGTCGAACGCGAATGAGATCCCCAACTTTGACTTGTTCTAGAGGTATTTGAACATAAACATCATCACGCAAAACCTCTGCTGTTTTTGCTTGTAGGTCTAATAATTTTTCGACTGCCTGCGAAGTATTTTTTCGCATTTTTTCCTCAAAAACTGCTCCCAAAAGAATGAAGAAGAGGATAAATGCAGCACTTTCAAAGTAAACGGGCAGACCAGTGAAGAGGGCAACTAAGCTATAGAAATAGGCCACTAGGGTTCCCAGAGCAACCAAGGTATCCATGTTGGAATTGTGCTTTTTAAAACTAGCCCAGGCGCTTCTGATATATGGAACTCCAGCTACCAGCATAATGGGGGTTGTGGCTAAAAAGGTGCCCCAACGCATGACTTGGTGACTAATTCCTCCTGTAGACATCCCAATCATAAGAATCACAAGAGGCACAGTAAAGATACTAGTAATCCAAAAACGTTGTAAAAGACTGAGAGACTTTTTGGTTTTTTCAACAACGGTGTAGGTTCCCTTTTGCATCTTCATGCCACAAGAAAACTCGTGCTCACCCAAGTCTTGAGGCGTAAAGCGAATAATTTTTTCCTCATCTTGAGCGATTGGTTCTAGAATTCCTTCTTCTTCGAAGAGAATTTCTTTATAACAGTTTGATGGTGTCACACGGTGAAAGGTAATCTCAGCAGGAATTCCTTTTTGTAGTTGAATATGGGCTGGATGGTAGCCTTTGTCTGCCGTGATACGGATTTTTTGAACACCATTTTCAAGACTTGCTTTTACAATTTCAGTCATATCCTTCTCCTATTCTACAATCATCTTACCGTGCATCATGTTCATGCCACAAGAGAAACCATATTCTCCGGCTTCTTCAGGAGTGATTTCCACCACATATTGGTCTCCCATAGGTAGGTCTGCATGCACACCAAAGTCTGGAAATACGATTTGGTCCAAGCAAGGTGAAGGATCTTTTCGATCAAAAATAATGCGAGCAGGTTGCGATTTTTTGAGGATAATGGTTTCTGGAGTATATCCTCCCATGACCTCCACTCGAATTTCTTGATAGCCATTCTTTTGTTGGGCTCTCTTAGCATCTTCTTGCGGTTTTTTGAAAAACCAAAAGAGGATAAAAGCAATCATTCCTAAAACAACAATAGATACAAATAGATTTAACATAGCGTCTCCTTTACATACAATTACATCTTACTTCTGTTACAGCACTTGCTTTTTTCTTTGAAATCACTTCTTCCAAACCTTCCAAGTCAGCTAGGGTAAAGTCACATTCTTCAATCAAATCAGCTAGCAAGAGCTTTATTCTTCGGGAACAAAGCTTGTCTTTGATATCCTGGACAAGTAACTTCTTGCTATCTTCCTGTGTCAACAGAGCTGAATAGATAAAGAACTTGCCCTGTTTTTCCCGAGTCAAACATTCTTTCTCCACCAAACGAGCCAAGAGTGTCTGGATCGTGGATTTGGACCAACTGAACCTTTTCTCTAATACTTTTATGAGATCAGTACTAGTCTGTTCTCCCTGCATCCAGATAATCTTCATGACCTGCCATTCTGCATCCGAAATCTGCATGGTTATCTCCTCCTAAATCTACATTTGTCGATTACAGTTATTAGTATACTTCAAAAATCTACATTTGTCAACTAAAAATCACATTTTTAAAATTTATCGCCGTTATAAATATTTTTTATCACCACAATAAAAAATACATATTATCCAAAGCTTTCTTTTAATGCTACAATAACTGTATCATTTTCCTAGATGGGAGGTTCTACTTTTGGATTGGTCCATTGTTGAACAATATCTACCACTCTATCAAAAGGCATTCTTTCTGACCTTGCATATTGCAGTTTGGGGAATTCTAGGTTCTTTTTTGCTGGGGCTCATCGTCAGCGTCATCCGGCATCACCGCCTTCCTGTTTTCTCCCAGTTGGCAACAGCCTATATAGAATTGTCACGAAATACACCCCTTTTGATACAACTTTTCTTTCTCTACTTCGGTCTACCTCGAATAGGGATTGTTCTTTCTTCAGAAGTCTGTGCAACAGTCGGGCTCATCTTCTTAGGTGGTTCCTACATGGCAGAATCCTTCCGAAGCGGGCTAGAAGCCGTCAGTCAAACCCAGCACGAGATTGGTTTAGCCATTGGTCTTACACCTTTTCAGGTTTTTCGCTACGTGGTTCTTCCACAAGCGACTGCGGTTGCGCTACCATCCTTTAGTGCCAATGTTATTTTCCTCATCAAGGAAACATCTGTTTTCTCAGCAGTTGCCCTTGCCGACCTTATGTACGTTGCTAAGGACTTGATTGGCCTCTATTATGAGACAGACATTGCACTGGCTATGTTGGTAGTTGCTTACCTTATCATGCTTCTACCTATTTCACTAGTCTTTAGTTGGATAGAAAGGAGGCTCCGTCATGCAGGATTCGGGAATGCAAGTACTCTTTCAGGGAAATAATCTCCTAAGAATCTTACAGGGATTGGGCGTCACGATTGGGATTTCTATCCTGTCTGTCCTCTTATCCATGATTTTCGGAACGGTGATGGGAATTATCATGACTTCTCATTCTAGAGTGATTCGCTTCTTGACTCGTTTTTATCTAGAATTTATCCGGATCATGCCCCAACTGGTGCTTCTTTTCATCGTTTACTTTGGCTTGGCTCGAAACTTTAATATCAATATCTCTGGAGAAACTTCTGCCATTATCGTTTTTACCCTCTGGGGTACAGCTGAGATGGGGGACTTGGTCCGTGGGGCTATCACTTCGCTCCCTAAACATCAGTTTGAGAGCGGACAAGCACTTGGCTTAACTAAAGTGCAACTCTACTACCATATCATCATCCCTCAAGTCTTGAGAAGACTGCTACCACAAGCTATCAACCTTGTCACTCGGATGATTAAAACGACTTCCTTGGTTGTTTTGATTGGGGTTGTTGAAGTTACCAAGGTTGGACAACAAATCATCGATAGCAATCGTTTGACCATCCCAACTGCTTCCTTTTGGATTTATGGAACCATCCTAGTCTTGTATTTCGCGGTTTGCTTCCCTATTTCCAAACTATCTACTCACTTAGAAAAACATTGGAGGAACTAAATGTCTGAAACTATTTTAGAAATCAAGGAACTAAAAAAATCCTTCGGAGACAATCCTATCCTCCAAGGACTTTCCCTAGATGTTAAAAAGGGGGAAGTGGTCGTCATCCTAGGGCCGTCTGGTTGTGGGAAAAGTACCCTACTTCGTTGCCTCAATGGTTTAGAAAGTATTCAAGGAGGAGATATCCTGCTGGATGGCCAGTCCATCGTTGAAAATAAAAAAGATTTTCACTTGGTTCGCCAAAAAATCGGCATGGTCTTTCAAAGTTATGAACTCTTTCCTCACTTAGATGTCCTTCAAAACCTTATCTTAGGCCCTATCAAGGCTCAAGGACGCGACAAGAAAGAAGTAACAGAAGAAGCCCTACAACTACTAGAACGTGTCGGATTGTTGGATAAACAACATAGCTTTGCTCGTCAATTATCTGGTGGACAAAAGCAACGGGTAGCGATTGTTCGTGCCCTTCTCATGCATCCAGAAATTATCCTCTTTGACGAGGTAACGGCTTCACTGGATCCAGAAATGGTACGTGAGGTTTTGGAACTTATCAATGACTTGGCTCAAGAAGGGCGTACCATGATTCTAGTAACCCATGAAATGCAGTTTGCCCAAGCCATTGCGGACCGCATCATTTTCCTTGACCAAGGTAAAATCGCTGAGGAAGGAACTGCTCAAGAATTCTTCACAAATCCACAAACCAAACGAGCACAAGAATTTTTAAACGTCTTTGACTTTAGCCAGTTTGGCTCATATCTATAATCAATAAAGGAGATTATTATGAAACTACTTAAACCAATTCTAACTGTTTTTGCGCTAGCATTTGCGCTTATCTTTGTCACAGCTTGTAGTTCAGGTGGAAGCTCTGATGCTTCCTCTACTAAGGCAACTGCCAAAGCTCGCACCATTGAAGAAATTAAGAAAAGTGGCGAACTTCGTATCGCAGTCTTTGGAGACAAAAAACCGTTTGGTTATGTTGACAACGATGGTTCTTACCAAGGTTACGATATCGAACTTGGTAACCAATTAGCACAAGACCTTGGTGTCAAACCGAAATATGTATCAGTGGATGCAGCTAACCGTGCTGAATACTTGATTTCAAACAAGGTTGATATCACCCTTGCCAACTTCACAGTTACTGACGAACGTAAAAAACAAGTTGACTTTGCCCTTCCTTACATGAAAGTTTCTCTCGGTGTTGTGTCACCAAAAGATAAAGTTATCAAAGACGTTAAAGAACTTGAAGGCAAAACCTTGATCGTTACAAAAGGAACTACTGCTGAAACTTACTTTGAGAAAAATCACCCAGAAGTGAAACTTCAAAAATATGACCAATATAGCGATGCCTACCAAGCCCTTCTTGATGGACGTGGAGATGCCTTCTCTACTGATAATACTGAAGTTCTAGCTTGGGCCCTTGAAAACAAAGGATATGAGGTAGGAATTTCTTCTCTAGGCGATCCAGATACTATTGCGCCAGCAGTCCAAAAAGGAAACCAAGAACTACTCGACTACATCAACCAAGAAATCGAAAAATTAGGTAAAGAAAACTTCTTCCACAAGGCCTATGAAAAAACACTTCACCCAACTTACGGTGACGCTGCTAAAGCAGATGACCTAGTTGTTGAAGGTGGAAAAGTAGACTAATACTCAATGAAATCACAAAAAGAAATCAGGTAATACTAGTGATTACCTGATTTTTATATACCTTAAGCTTTTTGCCAATTTTCTTGGTCTTCTTTAAAACGTTTTAGGAGGTCGAGTCCTTCTGGTGTGATATAGCCTTCTTCTTGAGCTAGATAAATCAGTTCGCTGTAGTTTGAAAGAGTTACTAGTTTGACACCAGCATCCGCAAAGTTCTTATCTGCTTTTGGCAATTGATAGCTGAAGATAGCCACAACTCCAAGAACATCAGCTCCTTCACGTTTGGCTGCTGCAACGGCTTCGAGAACTGAACCACCAGTTGAAATCAAATCTTCGACAACGACCATCTTTTGTCCTTGGGCTACACGGCCTTCAATTTGATTTCCAGCACCATGGTCTTTTGGTTTGCTCCGAATATAGGCAAATGGCAAGTTCATCTTGTCAGCGATGATGGCACCATGAGGAATACCTGCAGTCGCTGTTCCTGCAATCACTTCTACTTCTGGGAATTCTGCCTTAATAGCTTCCACAAAACCATTTTCAATCAAGCTACGAGTATCTGGATAAGCAAGCGTCACACGGTTGTCCGTATAAATCGGTGACTTGATACCTGATGCCCAAGTAAAAGGTTCTTCTGGTTTGAGGTAAACGGCTTGAATTTTCAATAGATGGCTGGCAATGTCTTTAGCAAGTGTCATGGTGTGCTCCTTTTTATAGTGTTAAATGAATCTTCTTTTTAAACCCAATCTTGTGTCCATTCTTCTTTGATGGCATGGTAGGCTGCGACTGGATCAGTTGCTTGCGTAATCGGACGGCCAACTACGATGTAGTCACTGCCAATCTGGTAAGCTTCTTCTGGGGTTACTACCCGTTTCTGATCCCCTGCTTCTGTCCCTCTTGGGCGAATCCCTGGTGTCAGACAGATAAAGTCTTCATGAGTTGCTTGTTTGATAAGCTTGGCTTCTTGAGCCGAGCAAACGACTCCATCTAGACCAGCTTCAGCTGTTTTCTGGGCATAGTGGATAACCGACTCTTGGAGGCTGGTTTGGATATTTTGACACTCTTGCATTTGTTCTTCCGAGGTTGAGGTTAATTGGGTCACAGCTATGAGAATCCCCTTGTCTCCCAATCCTTCACGCGCTGCCTGCATCATCTCAACTCCACCTGCTGCCTGCACATTGGTCATATCAACTCCTAGGTTGGATAAGATTTTCATGGTTGATTTGACTGTATTGGGAATATCATGCAGTTTGAGATCCAAAAAGACACTATGTCCTAATGATTTCAAATAACGGACAACTTCAGGCCCTACAGCATAGTAGATTTCCATTCCTACTTTGACATAGAGCTTTTCCTCTGCTGGAAATAGGGCTAAAAACTCCTTGGCTTCTTCAAAACTTGGAAAATCCAGAGCTATGACTGGGCGACTTTCACGCATGTGTTTCTCCTCTTATCTTTCTTATCAGCCCAGCTTCCTTCAAAAAGACTACAAAAAAGGAACCTGCCAACAGCAAGGTTCCACGAAAAATGGGTAGAGTCCACCCTTTCACCGTCTAACCTTAGCTGCCTCTCTGGACTGCTTTAAAGGTTTTTTACTATTCTATTATTTAAAGCGGGACTTGTCAAGTAAAAACTAGTATCCGAAGAACTTTAAAGCCAAGGGTAACTTCTCAAAGTAACTTCCACTTTCCTGACCAAAGTGGAAATTAGTCTAAAACGGATTTTTATGGTGGAATTAAGTGTGAGACGTTTGTGGTAGA
>NZ_JAWERU010000051.1:0-9676 GCF_032481935.1 Streptococcus sp. | reverse complement strand
AGCCAGCACGTCAGCTAGTCAGTCAGCTTCAACAAGTGCAAGTCAATCAGCCAGCACGTCAGCTAGTCAGTCAGCTTCAACAAGTGCAAGCCAATCAGCAAGCACATCAGCTAGCCAATCAGCCTCGACAAGTGCAAGCCAATCAGCAAGCACATCAGCTAGTCAATCGGCTTCAACAAGTGCGAGCCAATCAGCCAGCACATCAGCTAGCCAGTCAGCATCAACAAGTGCAAGTCAATCGGCTTCAACAAGTGCAAGTCAATCAGCAAGCACATCAGCTTCTGAGTCAGCAAGCACATCAGCTAGTCAATCGGCTTCAACAAGTGCAAGCCAATCAGCAAGCACAAGTGCGAGTCAGTCAGCTTCAACAAGTGCAAGCCAATCAGCAAGCACAAGCGCATCTGAATCAGCGTCAACAAGTGCAAGCCAATCAGCAAGCACAAGTGCATCTGAATCAGCATCAACAAGCGCGAGCCAATCAGCAAGCACATCAGCTAGTCAATCGGCTTCAACAAGCGCGAGCCAATCAGCAAGCACAAGCGCATCTGAGTCAGCATCAACAAGTGCAAGCCAATCAGCCAGCACATCAGCTAGCCAATCAGCCAGCACATCGGCATCTGAATCAGCATCAACAAGTGCAAGCCAATCAGCCAGCACGTCAGCTAGTCAGTCAGCATCAACAAGTGCAAGTCAATCAGCAAGCACAAGTGCGAGTCAATCGGCATCAACAAGCGCAAGCCAATCAGCAAGCACAAGTGCGAGTCAATCGGCTTCAACAAGTGCAAGTCAATCAGCAAGCACATCAGCTAGTCAGTCAGCTTCAACAAGTGCAAGCCAATCAGCCAGCACCTCAGCTAGTCAGTCAGCGTCAACAAGCGCAAGCCAATCAGCCAGCACATCAGCTAGTCAATCAGCTTCAACAAGTGCAAGCCAATCAGCCAGCACAAGCGCATCTGAATCAGCATCAACAAGTGCAAGCCAATCAGCCAGCACAAGCGCATCTGAATCAGCATCAACAAGTGCGAGCCAATCAGCAAGCACAAGCGCATCTGAATCAGCATCAACAAGTGCGAGCCAATCAGCCAGCACCTCAGCTAGTCAATCGGTTTTAACAAGCGCGAGCCAATCAGCCAGCACAAGCGCATCTGAATCAGCATCAACAAGTGCCAGCCAATCAGCCAGCACATCAGCTAGTCAATCGGCTTCAACAAGCGCGAGCCAATCAGCAAGTACGTCAGCTAGCCAGTCAGCATCAACAAGTGCAAGTCAATCAGCCAGCACATCAGCTAGTCAGTCCGCATCGACAAGTGCAAGCCAATCAGCCAGCACCTCAGCTAGTCAGTCCGCATCGACAAGTGCAAGCCAATCAGCAAGCACAAGTGCAAGTCAGTCGGCTTCAACAAGTGCAAGCCAATCAGCCAGCACAAGTGCTAGTCAGTCAGCTTCAACAAGTGCAAGCCAATCAGCCAGCACCTCAGCTAGTCAGTCCGCATCGACAAGTGCCAGCCAATCAGCCAGCACATCAGCTAGTCAATCGGCCTCAACAAGTGCAAGCCAATCAGCCAGCACGTCAGCAAGTCAATCAGCCTCAACAAGTGCAAGCCAATCAGCCAGCACATCAGCAAGTCAATCGGCTTCAACAAGTGCGAGCCAATCAGCCAGCACAAGTGCTAGCCAGTCCGCATCGACCAGTGCGAGCCAATCAGCCAGCACATCAGCTAGTCAGTCCGCATCGACCAGTGCGAGCCAATCAGCCAGCACCTCAGCTAGTCAATCGGCATCTGAAACATCATCAGAATCAGTAGCTAAGTCAAGACAGCAATTGCCAAATACAGGTACAGAAGCTTCTAAATCATCTGTACTCCTTGGTGCTTTGGCAGCTGTGACTGGTCTAGGTCTTGTTGCTAAGCGTCGGAAACGTGATAATGAAGATGAAGCATAATATCTTGTCTTAAAATAACCGTTTTCAAAAATGAATAGGTTAGAAAAACCCCTGAAAATTAAGTTTTCAGGGGTTTTTAAAAATTTCTTTTCTGTATATAAGAGTTAATATATAATAAAATAAATCTATAATAGTACATCATAAATCATAAAATATTTCTAGAAATTAATTTGACTTTCCTAAATAGATTTGTTCATATCTTATTTCGATCTACTATAGAAGAGTACACCGTAACTTATAGAACATTTCTAACAGTGCTTTAGGAGTTGTTTTCTACTATTCTAGATTCAATTTACTATAATCATTGAAAAGGTGAGATTAGTTTCAAACAAATCTAGAGAGTGTTTGAATTGAGTATTAAAAAATAAATACTTTTAATAAATGATATGTTTAATCGTTCATTGATGTTAGAATAAAGACATTCAAGGGCATAGAGCTACTGTCCTTCTTGCATTATTCTATGGTAAACAGGAGCTAAAATGTTTATGTATTGTTTCATGCTAATGTAGCTTGCTATAGATATAAAAAGATATGCAAGTATACAAATATCACAGAAAATCAATATATTAACAAATAGAGTATAATTTTCCAGTTCTAGTTTAATGTTTTGTAACAAAAATTTAATATTTCTAAATATAAATACATAAAATGATTAAGAATAAATTTATAGACTTTGAAACCGTTTAAAATTTGGAATCTTATTGATAATTATAAAAAATTACAAATCAGGATTTAGTAATATAAAAATGCTTTTTTTTTTTTTAGGTAAAAATGTTTTGAAACTTATTGAATTAACTGAATCTAAAATGTATAATATAGATTGGTATTTTATCGAAAAATACACATAAAAACAAAAGGAAAGGAATCTAAAACATGTTTTTTAGACGCCAAGAAGGTGAATATAGGGAGACGGATCGTGTGACCCGTTTCAAGTTGATCAAGTCGGGTAAGCATTGGTTGCGTGCCTCGACCTCTCAATTTGGTCTCTTTAAAGTCTTGCGAGGTGGTGTAGATGCTGCTCAGGTAACAACTGAAGTGATCGAAGAGCAATCAGCAAATACACTGACTGGCTTGGATATCCTGAAAGGGATAGCCGCAGCAGGGACGGTACTTGGAGGAGCAGTTGCAACACAAACAACTGTTTATGCCAATGATGCCCTCGAAAAGACAGTAGAGGCAAATCAAACACTTGCAAATACAGATACAGTAACTTTGGGAACCGTAAAAGATCAGGAGGGGGCTAAAGCAGACAGCTTGTCAGTTTCTGTTAGCCAAAGCCAGTCCTTGTCTGAGGAAGCTTCAAAGAATGCAAGTAAGCATCTTTCAGAAAGTGAAAGCCAATCAGCATCGACAAGTGCGAGCCAATCAGCAAGCACGTCAGCATCTCAGTCAGCCAGCACATCAGCGTCTGAGTCAGCGTCAACAAGTGCTTCTCAATCACAAGCTGGAGTAACTTCTGAACTTGCAAAACCAGTAGCATCAGAAACAGCTTCAAACAGAGAGACATCTGTACGTAAAGCAGATACAGCTAATACTACAGCTGATGCAGCTCTTTCAAAAGTTATCACTGACAGCCTTGCATCTCTACAAGCAGTTGAAAATCGTTTGAGTCAAATCACATCAACGACTTCAAGCTTGGTGGATACGACGACAACAGCTGCCGTAGCGACTACAGTATCTGCTGAGAGCAACAAGAAAGCTGAAGAAGATCGCAAACGTCTGTCTAAAATCTCTGCTTCTATGGGTGAATTCCTAGCTAGGTCTATCGGTTTGCCTAACATGGATTCAGCAGTTACTAAAGTTAACGCTGCTGTAACAGCTATTGAAGAAGCTTTGAAAAATCCAAACGCTGACCTTACAGCCGTTATCAAGCAAGCCAAAGCTGCAGAAGCTTCAATCGCCAATGCCGTGCTCCGCGCCCATAACGGCAAACGTAGTGTGCTAAATGGCAGACAGATGGAGAGAGGATCACAAACTCGTGCCATTAATACACAGGTTGGTTCACGTGCGGTAGGAGAGGCTAATGAGAATCGTGCAAATGGCGAAAACTTAAAATCTTACGTATCTGGATATAATGCTTCTGCAGAGAATTATTTGCGAGATCACGTGGCTGTTTCATCGAAACCTGTATATGATGCAAATGGTAAAGTAACCTCTATCATTTGGACAGTTATTGCCAATCCGCTTGCTAATCGTGGCTATACTAATGTGATTAAGTGGATGCAGGTTCCAGACCAGCTAGAGATGCCTGATACTATTACCACGACGGGTTATAAAAATCAAATAACAAGTACAACAGTAAAACCAAATGTGAATTTTGCTAACCTTCCTGTTGATCCGGCAAATCCGCTTAGCTTACCAGATAAATTTGGTGAGACTGTTGCAGGTGGTAGTGATGGATTTGCTAAACAGGGGACAGCAACATACGATAAAAATTCGTTTGGAGGTGGAAGTCAAGGCGTTGTTTCTCTTTACCATCCAGATGAATCTAAAAACTTGCTAAAAGCTTTATCTGATAATAATGACCAGTATAAACGCCCTATATGGAACGAAATTTCTCCAGCAATCGTTCCGCGTATTTCAGACCCACGTACTATTTGGCAAACGGTTAATATCGGTGGAACACAAAGTGAAGTAAACGTAACACGCTTTGAAACAAGAGTAAAACCAGGTGTTACTGGTGAACAACTAAAAAATATGAAACTGTTATTTGGTTTAGGTTCACCAGGTACGACCTTTGCAACAGTGGGGCTCCACACCAATCCTCTTGGGATGAGCTACGAACAAGCTTATCCACTAGCCGCAGCAGACAATGGAAAATATTTTGTTAAACAGGTGGAAGAACCGTATATTACCAATGACTATGCTTCTGCAGGTTTGAAATGGTGGTATTCAAATAACGATACAAGCCAAGCCTTTACGGATCCGAACCAATATTTAGTAAGAAAAGGTACTAATGATTATGGTGGTGATAAGTTACCTAGAAACTCACAAATAGAGTGGAGAGATTCTAACAATCAACTAATCGATAAGAAGAATGTTGGACGCACTCCAGGGGTCTTTAACAATAAGATACATGTAACCTTCCCAGATAATACAACAAAAGATGTAGATACTCAGTTTATCGTTAAGCCTCACGCACCAAAAATTACGACTAAACTTGTAGAAGGTCAAGCTCAGCAAGATATTCACGTTGAGAAAGCAGCTCCAGGTAAGAAAGTTGCTCTTTACCAAAATGGAGTGAAAATACTAGAGGAAACAGCAGATAATAATGGACATGTAACCTTTAGAAATGTTAATCTACAAAACAATGCAGAGTATAAAGCTCAGACAGTTGTTGATGGACAGCCAGAATATACAGATCGAAATGGAGTAAGAAAGATATCTGTTGAATCTGATTATAGTAATACAGTTCGCGCAACTAATATTGATAAGACTGGACCTGTTGTTACAGCAGGAGACAACGGACAAATCAATTTGACTGCTGGACAACCAGCTAATGTCCGCTTGTCAGCTTCTGATGTGACGACTGGTAACTCAGGCATGAGGACCCTTACTTACGATGCAGGTCAGTCTAGAGGAACCACTCTTGATAACTCAAATACAAGCTTTAACGGTGTTTTGACACCAAGCAGAGCTGTTAGAAATAATGATAACTCTATGTCGACTACTTTGACAGGTACTCCTAACAAAGTGGGTCTTTATGAGAATGTGAAGGTGATCGCTACAGATACGCTTGGTAATACAACCGAGAAAATTGTTAAAGTTGCTGTTAAACCAGCTCCTCCAACAATTGAAACCAACCTTGATAGTAGAGTTGGACAACGAGTGGATGTTGTAGTGAATGTAGGAGCAGGTATCCCAAATAACTCAACGGTTACCCTTCAGGGTCCAAATAATACCAGCTATACAGGTAGAGTTTTAAATGGGAAAGCAACAGTTACTGTACCATCTGTACAGGCTGGTTCGTATGTAGCTAAGACAACTGTAGCCTTACCAAATAACAAGGGAAATTTGGAGTCAGAATTTGGTGATCCTGCAGTCTCAACTCGTGATGCTATTCCTCCTGTTATTAAGGGAGTTCCAGCTAATAAAACAATTGAAATTGTTTCAGGTGATTCTGTCGATGTGCCTCTAACCGTTTCAGACAATGAGACAGGTAATTCGGGTATTAAATCTTTCAGGGGCTTGCTCATGGCAAACAGCTCTCCGCTAACTGATCCTAGTGTTGGTTCGCTTTCGCTAACTAATACTACAAATGCTGATAAGACGATTTCGAGTCGAGTTCGAGGAACTATTAATAAAGTTGGACTATTTCAATACTTCCTTTCTGCAGTAGATGGGTCAGGCAATGTTTCTCCAGAAACTTTGCAAGTGAGAGTTAATCCTAGTCGACCAACTGTAAGTAACAATCTAACCGAAGAAGGTGGTATGCCATCGAATATCACGGTGACAGATATTGATCCGCAGGCAACGAGTGTAACAGTGACAGTAGGGACTAAAATGTTTACTAAGCCGATTACAGCTGGTACACCTAGTGTAACTTTTACACCAACCGAGCTTGGTTTTGAGAATGGCTTGTTGCCAAACAATGCAACAGTTACTGCCAAAGTTTCAGCGCCAGGTTTAAATGTTAGTGCTAGCACACCTTTTGAATCTGCAGCAAGTGAACCTGTAACCATCACACCTGAAACAGAAAAACCAGTTATTAACTATTCATTTGAAGTGTTAGATAAGACAACCAATACTTGGAAACCAGTCCCTTCTACAACTAACTCAGACGGTAACACGGATTATTCTATCTATTCAGGCGATGAACTTCGTGTCAAAACCACCGTTACAGATAACAGTGGAAAAGTTAAGACGGTCACATTTGGTGATAAAATAAGTTGGAAAAATGACTTGTTTGATTTTCCTGCTTGGGGAAGAAGTACAGGTGGTACCTTCAGAGATACGGTGACGAATGCATCGGAAACAGCTCCGTATACGGGAACATCTACTGTAACGATGGGAGAAAATGTTGTTTGGGCACCTAATAAGACTCTGACTCGTCAAGTTAATGCTGTCGATGGAGCAAATAACACATCTAGCACCGAGACATTTATTATCCGTCATGCAAGTCTTGCAGTTAAAAATGCAAATCTCAATCCAACTGAAAAGGCAACAGTCAATGACTTGAGCAATCCAACAGACCCTGAAAAAGCAACTCTGATAGCTAATATTAAGGCAGCTCATGGTGTTGATGGTCGTATCAAGAATGTTACGATAACTGGCGATACTGCAACTATCCAATATAAGGATGACACGACTCGTACACTCAAAGTATCAGATATTGCTAAACCAAAAGCTCCAACGGTTACAAATGATTTGACAGGGCAAGGTGGTCTTGCCAAGAACATTACGATTACAAACATTGAACCAAAAGCAACGTCTGTTACTGTTAAAATCGGAAATGAAACTTATACAGTCGATAAGCCAGTAGGTGCAACTAGTCTGACAGTAACTCCTGCAGAACTTGGTTTGAACGTATTGCCAGCCAGAGGAAGTGTAACAGCTACTGCAAACATTACGGATTCTAATGGCGTTACAACCCCATCTGCTGAAAGTACAGCTGTCACTATTACCCCTGAGACGATTGCGCCAGTAGCGAATACAGTTGTAGAAATTTACGATAGAGCGACTGGACAATGGAAAGCTCCTGAGACGACTCCAGGTGCAACTCCAGTATATAAATTTTATGCTGGTGACCAAATTAGATTTAAAACATCAGCCACTGACAATAGTAACTATATAAATAAAACTACGGTTAGACAAGGGCATGATAGAGCTACCGAGATTCAAACTGGAAAAGTTTTGGATAATCTTTTTAGAAAAGACCCTGTACTCAATCCCAATGAAGAAGAACCTGCATCCAATATTTCTTCTATTACAGATGCCTCAACTACAAATCCAGCTAGCCTAGTTGTGACGGAACTGGTTAAAGACGAACTTCGATACAGAACTGGAAATACTGAGACTCGTTCGATTACAGCTACAGATGTTGCAGGAAATGAGTCAAAAGGAAATACATTTAAACTTGCACAAGGTGATTTAGCAGTAAGAAATGCTAACTTGAATCCTGATAAGAAGATTAAAGTTACACGCCTGTCTGCCTTGACAGATACTGAAAAGGATAGCATTAAAGAAGCTGTTAAGAATGCCCATGATACAGCCACAGAGAAAGAAAAAGATCGTATCCAGGACGTTACCTTCGAAGGGGATAATGTCAAGATTACCTATAAAGATGGTCAATCTCGTACCAAACCAATCTCAGATTTGGCAATGGAAGTTAATCCACCAGTTATTGGAGACTTAAGTGAACGTGGAGGTTTACCAGATCAAAGCATCACGGTAACCAATGTTCTTCCAGGAGCAACTGTAACCTTGACAGTTGCAGGTCAGACAGTTAAGAAAAAAGCAGACAATAACGCTAACAGCGTAACCTTTACTCCGACTGATTTGCAAAAAGTCTATGATGGAAATAATGGTCTTCTTCCTTCAAGTACTTCACCTACTGTACCTAATGTAACTGTGACTCAAAGTGTACCAGCAGGTCCAAATACAACTGAAGAGTTAACTTCAGAGTCAAGTTCTGGTACGATTACTAAGGAAACTGTACCACCGACGATTACGTACAAGTTACAGATTCAAAATGCAGCTGGTGAGTGGAAAGATGCACCTAAGGAAGTTGTTCGTACAGGAAAAGTTGAAGGGTATGAAATATTTGCTGGTGATAAATATCGTGTAATTGCTGAAGTCACGGATAACAGTGGTAAAATCAATAAGTTGGAAGTTTCAGATGATAGATCTACTCAGACAAAATTTATTGATCCTAGATATGCAACAGATGGTGAGATAACTTCTATTTCAAGTGTTACAGAAGCTACGGAAAGGACCCCAGCGACGATTGAAGTTACTGGTACATATAAAGCGGATAAAACATGGGGAGAAGGTAATTATTGGACACGTAAATTTATCACGCGAGACTTGAGTGGTAATGAAATACAGACTCCATCTTTCCTTGTTGCTCAAGGGAAATTAAGTAAAAAATTCCCAGGTCAGGTTCCAGCAACGGTTCAAGTAAGCAATACAACAACCCTATCTCCAGAAGATAAACAAAAGATTCTTGCAAAGGTGGAGGGATCTAATCCACGAGGGGCAAATCGTATTAGTGGTTATACCTTTGAAGGTAATGGTGCTGTAGTAGGTGGTAAGGTAAGAGTAGTTATTACCTATAACGATGGCACATCGAATACAGTAGAGGTACCAGTATCGGATTCGGAAGCGCGATCTGCCTCAGCATCAGCAAGCACAAGTGCAAGTCAATCAGCAAGCACATCAGCTAGCCAGTCAGCATCAACAAGTGCAAGCCAATCAGCAAGCACGAGCGCGTCTAAGTCAGCATCGACAAGTGCAAGCCAATCAGCAAGCACGAGCGCGTCTAAGTCCGCATCGACAAGTGCGAGCCAATCAGCAAGCACGAGCGCGTCTAAGTCAGCGTCAACAAGTGCGAGCCAATCAGCAAGCACGAGCGCGTCTAAGTCAGCATCGACAAGTGCAAGCCAATCAGCCAGCACATCAGCTAGCCAATCGGCATCAACAAGCGCAAGCCAATCAGCAAGCACAAGTGCGAGTCAATCGGCTTCAACAAGCGCAAGCCAATCAGCAAGCACAAGTGCGAGTCAATCGGCTTCA
>NZ_JAWERU010000050.1:0-9761 GCF_032481935.1 Streptococcus sp. | reverse complement strand
CGAATTTTCATCGCTCTGAATATAAAAATGGAGAGGACAACGATTGTCCTCTCCAGATGTTAGCTTTTATTCAACCCACTACAGTTGACAAAGAGCCCTATTTGATTGATATTAAAATGGAAGTTCCTCTTCTTCCAAGACCAAATCTGCTAAGTCTTGTCCTGCATTATTTTCACGCATAGCACGTTGGGCGCGGCTTTCTAAGAGTTGGAAACCTGTACAGAGAACTTCTGTTACATAGTTGGTCTGGCCATTCTTCTCAAACTTACGGGTACGAAGTTCCCCATCAACAGAAATGAGACTGCCTTTGCTACCATAACTTGCCAAGGTTTCAGCCAATTTGCCCCAGACCACAATATTGATGAAGTCTGCTTCACGTTCCCCGTTTTGGTCTTTGTAACGACGGTTCACTGCAATCGTTGCTCGTGCAACGGACTTATCATTGTTGGTTTTGTGCAATTCTGGTGTAGACGTCAAACGTCCGATCATAATAACTTTATTATACATTTTTTCATCCTCCTACTTATCTATTCGAAGGAAATCAAAAAAAGTTATAAAATTTGTAACTTTTTTCAAATAATGTTAATCTCTGTGAATCATAAATCCAGTTGCTTGTTGATTGGCCATGATGGTCATATCTGTAATTTGCACACGACGTGGCTGACTGGTCACATAAACTACAGCATCTGCGATGTCTTGTGCCTGCAAGGCTTCGAGTCCCTGATAGACCGTTGCAGCCCGTTCCTCATCTCCATGGAAACGGACCTTAGAAAAGTCAGTCTCTACAATACCAGGCTGAATGGTTGTCACCTTGATATCCGTTGCGATGGTATCAATCCGTAGTCCATCTGAAAAGGTTTTGACTGCAGCCTTGGTTGCTGAATAGACTGCTGCACCAGCGTAAGCGTAAATACCTGCGGTTGAACCCATATTAATGATATGGCCTTGATTTGCAGTCACCATAGAAGGCAAGAGACAACGAGTGACTGCCATCAAGCCCTTGACATTGGTATCCAGCATGGTCAGCATATCCAACTCTTCATAGTCCTGATAGGGTGCTAAACCTAAAGCAAGTCCAGCGTTATTGACCAAGATATCAATCCGTCCTACAGTTTCTAGAATTTCTGAACAAACAGTTTTAACCATTGTCATATCGGTCACATCAAGGGGAAAGGTCCAAACTTTTTGATTTGGAAAGGCTTCTGCGAACTCAGTTTTGAGAGCTTCAAGTCTTTCTGTTCGACGTCCTGTGAGAACAATATTTTCACCTTTTTCTAGATAGGCACGCGCGATTGCTTCCCCAATACCTGATGTTGCACCTGTGATCACAACATTTTTTGCCATCTTACTTTCTCCTATCTAACTGAACAAATTTAAGCTGTCCAGTGTTTAGACGGATCGAATGGAGTTCCAACAACTTGGTCTTCGGACAATTCAATGACACCACGCTTTTGTGGAGCATTTGGCAAATGCAATTCACGAGGACTGCACATCATCCCAAAACTCTTTTCACCACGAAGTTCCCCTGGGAAAATGAGATTCCCTTTTGGCATCATAGCTCCTGGAAGAGCTACAATGGTTTTCAAACCAAGACGCGCATTTGGAGCACCTGCCACGATTTGCACTGTCTTATCATTTCCAACAGCAACTTGACAGATGTTCAAGTGATCACTATCTGGATGTGCCACCATCTCGACAATTTCACCAACCACAAATTTCGGTTCCTTGTCATTGATAATCTCTTCGGTAAAATCTTGAGCTTTCAATTCTTGGTTCAAACGAGCTACTTGGTCGTCTGTCAAGAATACTTGACCACGTTCCTCAATTTCGAATAAGCTAGAAACTTCAAAAATATTCCAAGCAACAGTTTCACCTGTTTCCTTTAGGAAAACACGCGCCACATTGCCTTTACGTTCAACATCTAGTTTGGCATCGCCACTGTTTTTCACGATGACCATAAGGACATCACCAACATGTTCTTTGTTATATGTAAAAATCATTCTTTCTTTTCTCCTATTTTAATCCTGCTAAAAAGTCGTTAATTTGTTCTTTGGTTTTACGGTCACGATTGACAAAGCGTCCAATCTCCTTGTCCTTATCTAAGACAACAAGACTTGGAATCCCGTAAACATCCCAAAGTTTGGCTAAGTCCATGTACTCATCACGGTCTACTCGTATAAAGGTAAACTCTGGATTTGACTCTTCAATCTCTGGCAAAGCAGGGTAGATATAACGACAATCGCCACACCAATCCGCAACAAAAAGGAAGACCTTCTTGCCATCCTGTTCAACTAGATTAGCTAGTTCTTCCAAACTATGAGGAATTATCATAAGACTTCCTCCTCATAGATGAGATCTTCATCTTCATAGACAAAGGTATAGTGACGACCATCCTCAAAAATGACACCACCAACGAGACGCTCTAAGCTACTTTCGTAGACTTGGACATAGAGAGTCGCTATCTCACCCATCTCTGAAAAGGAGTCACGCACAATAGCGGTCAACTCTTCCTGCGTTTTCATGAGTTTGTGGTCATCGGCTACTTTCTTAGCTCCAAAAGCAAGTGCTCCGAGGCCTACCACTGCCAAACCTGTTTTAATGATATTTTTCGTTTTCATGCTAACATTGTAACACAAAAAGATAAGTAGGACAAATCGTGAATGCTATTTTCGTTTGAACTATAGTGCCTCATTTCAAGAAATATTGATTCCTATCTCCTCCTATGGTACAATACCTCAAAGTAATGATTTACTTATCCATAAAATTCTAAGGAGACTCTATATGAACAAATAAAGTTATTTTGACGGGGATTACTCAGCTTTATCGGGCACTCGATCGTCGCTTTTTTCATCATCGCCTTAACTCTAGGAATTGCCACACCTTGGGCCGTTTGTTTTATGCAAGATTGGAAAGTCCGACATACTGTCATCGATGGTCAACGTTTATATTTTGATGGAACTGGCGCCCAGTTATTTGGAAATTGGATCAAATGGTTCTTACTGACGATTATCACTCTTGGAATCTATTCATTTTGGTTAAAAATAAAAACAGAACAATGGATTACCAAGCATACCCATCATATGTAAAAAGTGCGGTTTATAGACCACACTTTTTTTATAGCTCTTAATAATGTCTCTCACCAAATAAACCTTCTGGTAAATCATGGAAATCCTTGCCTGCCTTAAAATTTTCAAATTTGCCTAGCAAGAACTGGTAGGCATCCAAGCGGCTTTCATAGCGAATCATGGCATCTTTAGCACGCTCATCTTGGTCTTCTTCATAGACTTTTTGGCTTTCCTTGAGCGCCATATCATTAATCATGATCTGGGTATTGACCCAGGCTTCAAATTCCTTCATAAATTCTTGTTCGTAACTCATTTTTTCTCCTTATTCTAATCCACGGAAATAGTCTGTATCAATCTCACGGTAAGGCTGGATATCCTGAACATACTCCAATACACCTTGAAATTCTCCATTTTCATCGTGTACTGCAGCATAGGTGATATGGACAAACTTACCTCGTGACTCGGAATTGAACCACATCTCGTACTTGTCCTTGACCCCGTCACGAAGACCTTTCATAATGGTCTTTACCTTATCAAGGTACTTGGGCGGATGACATAGTTCAACATTGCGCCCGACTTGAGACGGTGTCCGCTTGAAAATCATCTCATCCGCTGGTGTATTGTTATTATAATACTGGAAGATATCATCCTTATTAACAAAGGTAATCTCCATAGGCAGGTGATTAAGGATAAGATTTGCCTGCTCAACTGAGAGATAGCCATTGCCAAAGGCCTGTTGGCTATTGCGATCTAGCACCGTTTCCTTTTCCTTAGGTGTAAAAGTGATGGTAAACTGCCCTTCTGGCGTATCGATAACCTTCTGAACTTGGCCTTCTACAGTTTCTGGCTGACTTGGTTCTTCTACACTTTTCTTCTCACCAAAGCTTTTACGTTCAGGTACCCATTTCTCAGATGGTCGGATGATAGCATAGCCATAAGCATCACTTTCCTCAGCAATCTGAATCCAATCATCCTGGGTAAAGGATTCTAGTAGAATCATGAGGAGGATAGATTCTTCCTTGAAAATCATACTCTCAAATTCAGTCGCAAAAGCTTCAAAAGTTTCCTTTACAATGCTAATGGACACTTCTGGCAATGACTTGGTTGACGCTAAAGCTGTTTGAAAGAGTTCCCTGATCTGGTCATCCACTCCCCACATAACTTTTGGTGGCGAATCATGTCCGTAACGCTCCATAATAGGAAAGAAGAGCTCTTCCTTGCGCTGGTAGTGACGGTCAAATTGACCTACAAGTCCCATCTGCCGAACCAAACCCTTACGCATCTCCGCAAGCATTTCCTCGTCTTCCATAGACTCATATGTATCTAATAATCTACGAACACGAATCAAGGCAGCACGAAGGGCTAGATTTTCATCTTTAAAAACACGGACAGGATGACCTGGATGCTCGGTATCTTCAACTTCTACGCCCTTAACAGCATTTTTAAAAAGATTGGCATGGACATCACAGAGCTCCATGACATCTTCAAAGGTTACGCCTGAGTCAGAGTTCATCAACTCGTGCTCCATAAGGGAAATCTCAATAGCAGATACACCTGTAAAGGTTGCATCAAAGCGCTCCTGAACGGATTCAGGGGAGGCTCCATTATGTAATTCTAATAAAATATCCCGTAGGACATGAATTCGTTCATCTGCCATTAGTCTAATCCAATCACTTCGTAACCATTTGCTTCCAGTGTGCGTACAATCTTGTCCATAGGAGTTCCCTCCAGCTTAGACCCCTGTTTGAGCGATACTTTTCGTCCGACTGTATTTCGCATCAAGGGATTTGCAAGAGGTTTAAAACCAAGTTCTACTAGGATATCCAAAACTTCTGGATGCTTGTCCACCACTTCAGCAACAGGAATAGATACATCAATGATATTGTCCATCATAACCTCCATCATTTTCTCTAACAGTTTTTTCTTTTTTATTATACCACAAGGGCAAAGATTAAAAAACTAGCAGTAGAAGACTTGCTAGTTTATTTCGTATCACTTCATTATTTCTAATTATATAGACTCTTCCTAGTAAAACCTCAAAGTCTTATCCTTACCATGATCATCAGAGAAGTTTGAAAAACCAGTCTATGATCTTGAAAAGAATCTTATAGAACAGTAATTGGAAGGCGAAAGAGACTAAAAACCAGAGAATTTTTATCAGACCGACAATTGGTGTTATAAAAAGAAGAGTGAAGAGCTTCCAAAAAGATTTCATTCTTTATCCTCCGGCTTCATCAACCAAGTAGCTGTATCCATAAGCTTATCTACGAGAAGTAATTTTCCTAAACTTACTACTGTGTTTTCATCTTTTTTTATGGTTTCTGCAACTTTTAAAGCTTGCCTTGTAAGAAGATAATTACCGTAGGTTTTGGCCAGTATTGTTATGATCCCCATGTCATTCTCCTTCGATGATTTCAACCTCTTTTTGGATAGTGGCAACATCTCTTTGATATTGTGCTTCATCGTAGTTAATCAATTTGGACAATTCTTTTTGCAATCTTTCTCCCATAGGTTTCATGGTCGCAAAAGTTAAGCCACCTGATAGGACTCCACCTAAAATAGGAATAACTTTCCCCATCCCCTTAGCCAATCCTCCCTTGGTCAGATTCACTCCAAAGATTTTCAGAACTTTTTCCAAAATTGGATACCAAAGAGTCTTTGTCAAAGCCTTTTTGTTTACAATTTTCATCACTTGCTTAGCAACTGTAACCCCACCAGAACGAAGTAGAGCGCCCGCACCATTTACCCCCAACATCACTCCCAGATAGAGCAAAAGGGTATTTTTAGCTTCTTCGCTCAGCTCATTTCGCGAAGCCCAGAGATCATCATAGCCGTAAATATAGCCTAGCTCCTGGGCTAGTTTTAATGAAAATGCGTAAAACTGGGCTACATCTGTCGGAATGGTAACCGCCATGGCAATACCTCCAGGCAAACCTGCTAAAACAGATGTTCCACTTGCCAGTAAAACATTATCTTTAATACAGGCATTGGCCACTTGATCTAAGGTTTCCTGAGGTAATAAAGCTGTCGGCCCTTCTTCCAATAATCTTGGAATATCCTTTGAAGCCACTTTCTTAGAGAATTTATCCATTAAAAATTTTGACCGGTTCACTTTGACGACAGGAAGTTTTACTACCTGTTGCAACACTTGCATCGCCACATCTTCTTTAGCCATCTCTATCTCCGTTTTTCATTCGTATCAAGCTTTATCTTATCATATTTATGGAATAAATGATATTTCCAAGATTTATTTTCTTGATTTCTACTCATCTAATCTGACTAGACAATGACCTACTTATAGACACACAAAAAAGAGGGGTGCCCCTCTTTCTGCTTAATTTTTATCCAGATTGCGTAGCATCTCGTCAATCTTGTTTCCATATTCGATGGATTCGTCTTTGACGAAAGTTAAGTCTGGAATTTTGTACAATTTCAAATTGCGACCAAGTTCACGTTTGATGGTGCCAGTTGCTTTTTCAAGCCCGACTTGAGCTTTCTGATTATCTGAGGCAAGATTACTCAAAATAGTGTAGTAAACCTTAGCCATAGATAAATCACCTAGCATCTGAACATCAGTGATAGTCACACCTTGGACACGCGGATCACGGACTTTCTTTTGCAAAATCTCATTGACTTCGCGCTTGATCTCCATGCCCACACGATCCGTACGGAAATGATTTGCCATATTTCTTCCTTTCTCTCAATTGAACCAAAAGCTAGGCCAGCAGACCTAGCTATTTTTAAACTTATTGATTTTCAATTCAAATTGAAACGAAGTTCAATTTGAACTCATCTGCTTCTTTCGCCGTGGTGAAAGTTATGGAACTGCATTAGCGGTTTCATAACAGGGGATTTTTGAGACTCTAGGCTCAAAAATAAGCAATGAAACCATCGGTTTGCGTGCGTCTTTCGCCACTTAAGAAAGGAGCAAAAAATTATCTCTTGATTTCTTCCATGATATAAGCTTCAATCACATCATCCATCTTAAGATCATTGTAGCCGTCAATCATGAGACCACCTTCACGGCCGTTTGTAACTTCTTTAACGTCATCTTTATAGTGTTTCAAGCTAGCTAGGGCACCATCGTAAATAACGACACCATCACGGATGACACGGACTTTAGAGTCACGGGTAACTTTACCGCTGGTAACCATAAATCCACCGATTGTTCCCACTTTAGATACCTTGAAGGTTTCTCGGATGATCGCTTCACCAATAATTTTTTCTTTAAATTCTGGGTCAAGCATCCCTTTCATGGCTTCTTCCATCTCTTCAATAACCTTGTAAATGATACTGTGGAGACGGATTTCTACATCGTCAGCTTCTGCTTGTTGACGAGCTTGTGGTGTAGGACGCACATTGAAACCAACGATAAAGGCATTTGAAGCCTCGGCAAGAGTCACGTCAGATTCATTGATAGCACCAACTGCTGAGTGAACAATGGTTACTTTAACGCCTTCCACATCAATCTTTTGAAGTGATGCAGAGAGAGCTTCAACAGAACCTTGTACGTCGGCTTTGATGATGACGTTAACTGACTTGAGTTCTCCTGCTTTAAGGGTATCAAAGAGGTTTTCAAGGCTAACACGTTGAGTAGCTTGACGTTGCTTCATAAGAGCACGTTTGGCACGTTCTTCACCAGCTGCACGCGCAGATTTTTCATCTTCGTAAACAGCAAAGTGGTCACCCGCCATTGGCGCTTCGTTCAAACCAGTGATCGATACTGGTGTTGATGGGCCTGCGACCTTCACACGACGTCCGAGGTCGTTGGTCATAGCACGGACACGTCCGAAAGTATTTCCGACAACGATTGGATCTTGAACGTTCAAAGTACCTTGTTGGACAAGGAGGGTCGCAACTGCACCTTTTCCTTTATCCAAACGAGCTTCAATAACAGTACCAATGGCACGAACTGTTGGATCTGCTTTGAGCTCTTGAATTTCAGCCACAAGTAGAACAGTTTCCAAGAGTTCATCGATATTTTGGTTGAACTTGGCTGAGATTTCTACGAACTCAGAATCTCCACCCCAAGCTGTTGACATAACACCATGTTCAGCCAATTCACCGATCACACGTTCTGGGTTAGCACCTGGTTTATCGATTTTGTTGATAGCTACGATGATTGGAACATTAGCCGCTTTTGAGTGGTTGATGGCTTCGATAGTCTGAGGCATTACCCCGTCATCTGCCGCTACAACCAAGATGGTAATATCGGTAACAGAAGCACCACGCGCACGCATAGAAGTAAAGGCCGCGTGTCCTGGTGTATCAAGGAAGGTAATCTTCTTCCCATTTTCTTCAATCTGATAGGCACCGATATGCTGAGTGATACCACCGGCTTCTCCCGTAGCAACACGAGAATTACGAAGGGTATCCAAAAGGGTTGTTTTACCATGGTCAACGTGTCCCATGATCGTTACAACTGGTGGACGTTCTACGAGTTCATCTTCATTGAGATAACCCTCTTCAGCAAAGAAACGTTCGATATCAGCATTGTCCACTTCAACCTTTTGTTTAGCTTCAATACCGTAATCTACCATGAGGAGTTCGATTGTTTCACCGTCCAAGGACTGGTTTTGTGTCGCCATCACACCCATCATGAAGAGTTTCTTAACAATCTCAGCTGGTTCGCGTTTGATACGTTTTGCGATTTCCGCAACGGTCATACCATCTGTATATTCAAATTCTGTTGGCAATTCATGGAACTTACGCTCTGTAACAGGTTTTGGTGCCTGATTACGGTTGTTTTGCTTATTGCCTTTTTTATTCTTTTTGTTATTGTTCCAGTTACTATTTCTTTGATTTCTCACTTGATTTTGACTACTTCGATTCTTTTGTTGTTTTCTAGGACCATCTTCTTCGTGATCGTAATCATCACGATCTTTGTCTGGTCGGGCTTGTTTCTTACGACGTGTATCCACTACAGGTTCTTTAGCTGCAGGAGCTACTTCAACCACTGGTTGAACTGGCTGCGCTTGTTCAGCTAACTTAGCAGCTTCTTCAAAGATTTCCTCAGGTTCCTTGCGTTTGTTTGCTTGAGCCAAGGCTTCTTTGGCAGCTTGAGACTGCTTGAAGCGTTCCTCACTTGAACGAGCATATTCTGCATTTTGCTCTGCTTTTAGAGCAGCTGCACGGGCTTTAAAGTCAATGCGTGGGCCTGCTTGATTTGGATGTTTGTCCTCTTGCTGACGGCGATCATTCCCACGATTTTGCTGACCTTGTTGTTTTTTACCTTGATCATTGAATCGACGGTTGTCACGATTGCCTTGACCTTGTTTGCCACCATTACGGTTATCATTTTTTTGACGATTCCCATTTTGCTGGTGGTCACGGTTATTACCCTTATTTTGCTTGCGTCGTTCAGCCTGCTCTTTTGCACGTGCTTCACGCTCAGCCTTAAAGTTTCGACTCTGTGGTTTTGCTGGTGCCACTTTTTCTTCTTTAGGGGCAACAGCTGCTGCTGGTTTTGCCTCTTCCTTAGTGACAACTGGTTTTGGAGCCACAGGTTTCGATTCTACCTTTGGAGCAGGAGCAGGTTTAAAACTTGCTACGATTTTTGAAGCAGCTGCTTCCTCCACACTTGATGAGTGGCTTTTTACATCCAAGCCCAACTCTTTTGCACGCGCTACAACTTCTTTACTTTCTTTTCCAAGTTCTTTTGCGATTTCGTACAATCTTTTCTTAGACAAATCATGT
>NZ_JAWERU010000049.1:0-10010 GCF_032481935.1 Streptococcus sp. | reverse complement strand
CAAGTCAGATGTAACCGACGAAGAAGCTCAACCAGTAGACAAAGACTACGACACAGTTGTAGACAACCGTCCACAAGAGATTGAAAAAGACGGTAAGACCTATGTATTGGTTCCAGCCGGAAACTACACAGTCGGTGAAGTAGATGACGAAGGTCACTTGAAGTCAACAGACCCAACAACTGGTAAGGTTATCGAAGGTGATAAGAATGTAACATATGTGTACAAACTTAAAGAAACTCCAGATAAGCCTGTAGAGCCAACTCCAGACAAACCTGTAGAACCAACTCCAGACAAGCCTGTAGAGCCAACTCCAGACAAACCTGTAGAGCCAACTCCAGATAAACCTGTAGAGCCAACTCCAGACAAGCCTGTAGAGCCAACTCCAGATAAGCCTGTAGAGCCAACTCCAGACAAACCTGTAGAGCCAACTCCAGACAAACCAGTGAACCCGACACCAGGTAAGCCAGTGAATCCGACACCAGGCAAACCAGTGGATCCAACACCAGGTAAACCGGTGAACCCAACACCAGGTAAGCCAGTGGATCCAACACCAGGTAAACCAGTGAATCCAACACCAGGTAAACCAGTGGATCCAACACCAGGCAAACCGGTGGATCCAACACCAGGTAAACCAGTGAGCCCAACACCAGGTAAACCAGTTTCGGAAAAACCAGCTAATCCAACATCGGCTAAGGAACAACTTCCAAATACTGGTGAAACTACATCTGCAGGATCAACTGTACTCGGAGTAGTTGCAGGACTTGTAGGATTGGCAGCACTTGGACGTCGTAAGAAGGAAGACGAAAAATAGTCATCTTTCTTAGGAGAGTAATGTTACTTTGTTTAAAATAACGACTCATATTGACGATTAAAGCCGGCTTTAACTAATAGAAAAGAGTGGCTATCCCCCACTTTGGGGATAACATTTAGAAAATCTTTTCAACATAAAACGCATAATATCAAGGTTTTTGAATATCTGATATTATGCGTTTTTCTGATTTTAAAGATCTTTACCCAGCCTCTTTTTATGCATTACCAAAACAAAAAGTCTTTCTACGAGCTAAAGCTCCTCATAAATCACAACAAAAGGAAGAACCTAAAGAAAGTTTTTAGTAGAGTGGGAGTTCTCTTTTGATCAAACTAGAGTTGATGTTTGGTAAGTTTTATTTTCGATAGGTGAGTCGAATACTAGGAATTTCCGGCATTGAAAATTTTGGGAATGGCGTTTCTTTAGATGAAGTAAGGTGATAGGTTTGACTTGCTCAAGTTTAAGGGGGATTTAATTTTTGAAAAACTCTTTAATCATCTTTTAAGAATATACTCATAAGGGAGAAGTATAATGAGGTTTACCTTAATTTATATGCACTATAAATTTCAAACATAGGTGATATCTTACTACGGGCTGTTTTATCTATCATTACAAATCTCTATAAACCCTACAGTTTTTAAACCAACTAACTATAGAACTTTAGAGACTTATAGAGACTTTTTATAGAAGGTAGCAGGTATAGAGTTCTATGTGCATAAGTTATCAGTTATAGGACTTGTGCAAACTAAAAACCAGCGACTTTAATCGCTGGTTGCTCATATGATTATTCACTTGAAAGGGATGAAGACTTATCTAGATCTTCTATTTCTACGATAGCCATTTAGTTTTTTATTTTCCCAATAACTGTTAAAGATTTTTTCTTTACTTTCACGATCAATTTCTAGGAAATAAGCATAGAGTAGATCGATTAAGATCAACATAGGAAGTTGGGCAGAAATACGTTGGATATAGGAAGCCTGACTCTGGCTTGCTACCAGTACAGTTTCTGTAAATTCCTGAGTTTCCTTGCTTGGCGTACTAGTAAAAAGAACAGTTTTAGCCCCCATATCTTGAGCGTCTAGTAGACTGTCAATGATGGATGGAGTTGTTCCTGAAAGGGAGAAACCAAAGACCAAACATTTTTCATCGATGATACTGGTTGTCCAGGCGAAACCGTCTGGATCTGTCAAAGCCTCACAAACGACTCCAAGTCTCATGAAACGCAATTTCATCTCACGCGCAACTAGGCCAGAACTTCCAGTCCCAAAAAAATAGACGCGTTCTGATTGATCAATCATTTGGGCAATACGCTCCAGTTGGTCATCATCAATCAATTCTTGTGTCATTTCTCGGATATTTGTATAGCTTCTCAAGACTCTTTGTGTCAAAGGATTCATATCTTGTTGAGGAACGGAAAGGGTATCCTTTTGTTGCTGGTATTTGAAAATAAATTCCCGATAGCCCGTAAAGCCACATTTTTTGGCAAAACGAGTGAGAGCCGCCTGAGAAATATGAAGTTTTTGAGTGACCTGCTGAGAAGACAAGTCATCATGAATGGTATCTGCCTGCAAAAAATAGCGGGCAATCTCTTGCTCTAAATCGGTCATTTCTTCAAAGTGAAGATCAATAATCGTAGAGATATCTGGCTTGTTCATGGGACTCCTTTGTAGTTATTTGTTAAACATTATTTGTCAATAAAACCTAACAAATAAAATAGCGCTTACTTCTATTATACCACAGTTGCTTTGTTTTTGGGATAAAAAGGAAAAGTCTTTTCTTTTTCCATAATTTTCTCTTCAAATTATGGTACAATGAAGATTGAGATTTTGATTAGAAATGAGATTGATTTGTATGAGAAAATTCAATAGCCATTCGATACCGATTCGGCTTAATTTATTGTTTGCAATCGTTATTTTACTTTTCATGACCATCATTGGTCGCTTGCTCTATATGCAAGTTTTGAACAAGGATTTCTATGAAACCAAGTTAGCGTCTGCTAGCCAAACTAGGGTAACAACGGGTTCTGCTCGTGGAGAAATCTATGACGCGGCTGGAAAACCCTTGGTAGAAAATACCGTTAAACAAGTAGTAGCTTTCACACGAAGCAATAAGATGACAGCTACTGATTTAAAGGATATTTCCACTAAACTCTTAACGTATGTAACAGTTACCTCGCCAGATTTGACAGAACGTCAAATGGCTGACTATTATCTAGCAGATCCAGCTGTCTATAAAAAAACGGTAGAGGCTCTTCCTAAGGATAAACGTTTTGATTCTGATGGAAATCAACTATCCGAAGCTCAACTTTATAACAATGCTGCTGAGAGTATCACTTCTGATCAACTGAACTATTCAGAGGATGAAAAGAAGGTTATCTACCTCTTTAACCAGCTCAATGCAGTTGGTAATTTTGCGACAGGGAATATTCAAACCGATCCATTAAGTGACACACAGGTGGCCATCATTGCTTCAGCTTCCAAGGAATTACCTGGTATTAGCATTTCAACTTCGTGGGATAGAAAGGTTTTAGAAACCTCGCTTTCATCTATCGTTGGAAGTGTCTCTAGTGAGAAATCAGGTCTTCCAGCTGAGGATGTGGATGCTTATTTGCAAAAAGGCTATTCACTTAATGACCGTGTTGGAACTTCTTATCTGGAGAAACAATACGAAGAAGTTCTACAAGGAAAGCGCACGGTGAAAGAAATCCATCTCGATAAATATGGCGATATGGAGAGTGTGGAAAATGTCGAAGAAGGTAGCAAGGGCAAAAATATTAAATTGACCATTGATTTGACCTTCCAAGACAGTGTGGATAATCTTCTGAAAAGTTACTTCAATTCAGAACTATCAAATGGTGGAGCAAAATATTCAGAAGGTGTCTATGCAGTAGCTCTCAATCCTAAGACTGGTGCTGTATTAGCTATGTCAGGGATTAAGCATAATTTGGAAACGGGTGACTTAACCTCAGACTCGCTGGGTACTGTGACCAATGTCTTTGTGCCAGGTTCTGTCGTTAAAGCGGCTACCATCAGCTCAGGCTGGGAAAATGGTGTTCTTAAGGGGAACCAGACCTTGACAGACCAACCAATTGTTTTCCAAGGATCCGCAGCTATCAACTCTTGGTATACTCTTGCCTATGGTTCCTTCCCGATTACAGCAGTTGAGGCTTTGGAATACTCTTCTAATGCCTATATGATTCAAACTGCCCTAGGGATGATGGGGCAAACCTATCAACCAGATATGACAGTCAAGACCGACCAACTAGAGTCTGCTATGGGAAAACTACGCGCGACTTTTAGTGAATATGGTTTGGGTGCTTCTACAGGGATTGACCTGCCAGAGGAATCAACAGGATTTATTCCTAAAAACTTTGATTTGGCTAATTATTTAACTAATGCTTTTGGCCAGTTTGATAACTACACACCGATGCAATTAGCCCAGTACGTTGCAACTATTGCTAACAATGGTGTTCGTCTAGCTCCACATATTGTCGAGGGAATATACGACAACAATGATAAGGGTGGCCTTGGGGAATTAATCCAAGCAATAAATACCAAGGAAATCAACAAGGTCAATATTTCTGAATCAGATATGGCAATCTTGCACCAAGGATTTTACCAAGTATCGCATGGAACTAGTCCCCTAACGACAGGACGGGCGTTTTCAGATGGCGCCACTGTTTCTATCAGTGGTAAGACCGGTACAGCTGAAAGCTATGTAGCTGGTGGTCAAAATGCTAATAATACCAATGCCGTGGCCTATGCTCCAACAGAAAATCCTCAAATTGCAGTTGCAGTAGTCTTTCCTCATAATACCAATTTAACCAAAAATGTTGGGCCAGCAATTGCTCGCGACATTATCAATTTATATAATCAACACCATCCAATGAATTAGAAAGGAAGCCATGCTTTATCCAACACCTATTGCTAAGTTGATTGACAGCTATTCTAAACTTCCAGGTATCGGGATTAAGACAGCAACCCGACTGGCCTTTTATACCATTGGGATGTCTGATGACGACGTCAATGAATTTGCTAAAAATCTCCTTGCAGCTAAACGAGAATTGACCTATTGTTCAATCTGTGGACGTTTGACGGATGATGATCCTTGCTCTATCTGTACAGACCCTAGTCGTGACCAATCCACGATTCTGGTTCTGGAAGATAGTCGCGATGTCGCTGCCATGGAAAATATTCAAGAATACCACGGTCTTTACCATGTCTTACACGGCTTAATTTCACCTATGAATGGGATTAGCCCAGATGACATCAATCTCAAGAGTCTCATGACACGTCTCATGGATAGCGAAGTTTCTGAGGTCATCGTAGCGACCAATGCGACTGCTGATGGTGAGGCGACTTCCATGTATATCTCACGACTTCTCAAACCCGCAGGAATCAAGGTTACTCGTCTAGCACGAGGTCTAGCAGTCGGAGCTGATATCGAATATGCAGATGAAGTAACGCTCTTAAGAGCCATCGAAAATCGTACAGAACTCTAGTCTGTGAGGATATAGAACAGGCAATTAGCTAATAGATAAGATTTTAAGAAATTAAGAGGCTGGATTTATTTTTAATCCAGTCTCTTTTTTGCTATTCAAGTTTAAAAAAAGAGACAAATGTGATATACTAAAGAGCAAGTATTCTAGTAGAAACAGGACAATCATATGAAACAAACAATAATTTTATTATATGGTGGACGCAGTGCAGAACGTGAAGTGTCTGTATTGTCGGCTGAGAGTGTGATGCGTGCGGTTAACTATGATCGTTTCGCAGTCAAAACCTTCTTTATCAGCCAGTCCGGTGATTTCATCAAAACCCAAGAATTTACCCAAACTCCTGAACAAGATGAACGTCTCATGACCAATGCGACTATTGATTGGGACAAGAAAATTGCTCCAAGTGCTATCTACGAAGAAGGAGCCGTTGTCTTTCCAGTTCTTCATGGACCTATGGGAGAAGATGGTTCCGTTCAAGGTTTCTTAGAAGTCTTGAAAATGCCTTATGTCGGTTGCAATATCTTATCTTCAAGCCTTGCCATGGATAAGATTACTACCAAACGTGTTTTGGAGTCTGCTGGGATTGCCCAAGTTCCTTACGTAGCCATTGTTGAAGGGGATGACTTGGTTTCTAAGATTGCTGAAGTTGAAGAAAAATTAACCTATCCAGTCTTTACCAAACCATCCAATATGGGATCTAGTGTCGGTATTTCTAAGTCTGAAAATAAAGAAGAACTCCATCAAGCTTTAGAGCTTGCCTTCAAGTACGATAGTCGTGTCTTGGTAGAACAAGGAGTCAATGCACGTGAAATCGAGGTTGGTCTCTTAGGGAACTATGATGTTAAGAGCACGTTTCCTGGTGAAGTTGTCAAAGACGTAGCCTTCTATGACTATGAAGCCAAATATATCGATAACAAGATTACTATGGATATCCCAGCCAAGATTAGTGATGATGTAGTAGCAGTCATGCGTAAAAATGCAGAAACTGCCTTCCGTGCTATTGGTGGGCTTGGTCTATCACGTTGCGATTTCTTCTATACAGATAAGGGAGAAGTTTTCCTAAACGAGCTTAACACTATGCCAGGATTTACTCAATGGTCTATGTATCCCTTACTTTGGGACAATATGGGAATTTCTTATCCAGAATTAATTGAACGTTTGGTTGATCTTGCTAAGGAAAGTTTTGTCAAGCGTGAAGCGCACCTATTGTAAAGACAGACATAAGGGCGGGGAAGGACTCCTTGCCCCTTTTTAAAGGAGTAAACATGAAACTTACGATTCACGAAGTTGCGCGTGTTGTCGGTGCAAAAAATGATGTGACTAGCTATGTGGATAGCCCACTAGTCAAGGCTGAGTTTGATAGTCGTTTGATTGGAGCTGGGGATTTATTTGTGCCACTCAAGGGGGCGCGTGATGGTCATGACTTTATCGAGACAGCTTTTGAAAATGGCGCAGCTTTAACCTTATCAGAGAAAGAAGTAGCAGGGCATCCTTATATCTTGGTGGAAGATGTCCTAACTGCCTTTCAAGCTCTTGCGGCCTATTACCTTCAAAAGACTGGTGTCGATGTCTTTGCTGTCACAGGTTCAAATGGGAAGACTACTACCAAGGATATGTTGGCCCACTTGCTTTCAACAAGCTACAAAACCTACAAAACACAAGGGAACTACAATAACGAGATTGGCCTTCCCTACACGGTTCTCCATATGCCAGATGATACCGAAAAGCTGGTCTTGGAAATGGGGCAGGATCACCTAGGAGATATCCATCTTTTGTCTGAATTAGCTCATCCAAAGACAGCTATCGTGACCTTGGTTGGAGAAGCTCATCTGGCTTTCTTTAAGGACCGTTCTGAAATTGCAAAAGGTAAATTACAAATCGCTGATGGGATGGAAAAGGGGTCCTTACTTTTGGTGCCAGCTGATCCTATTGTAGAGGATTATCTACCTGCTGATCAAAAAGTAGTTCGTTTTGGTCCAGGTGCAGAACTCGAAATTACAGAATTGATTGAGCGTAAGGATAGCTTAACCTTCAAGGCCAATTTCTTAGAGCAGGCTCTTGACTTGCCAGTAACAGGTAAGTACAATGCGACTAATGCTATGATCGCATCTTATGTTGCCCTGCAAGAAGGAGTATCTGAAGAGCAGATTGGTCAAGCCTTCCAAAATCTAGAATTGACCCGCAATCGTACCGAGTGGAAAAAAGCAGCCAACGGTGCGGATATCCTATCAGATGTCTACAATGCAAATCCAACAGCTATGAAGTTGATTTTGGAGACTTTCTCAGCCATCCCAGCCAATGAAGGTGGTAAGAAACTTGCAGTTCTGGCGGATATGAAGGAGCTTGGAGACCAGTCTGTTCAACTTCATAATCAAATGATTTTGAGCATTACACCCGATGCCCTTGATACCGTAATTTTCTACGGTGAAGACATCGCTGACTTGGCTCAATTAGCCAGTCAAATGTTCCCAATCGGTCATGTGTACTACTTCAAGAAAACAGCCGATGAGGACCAGTTTGAAGCCATGGTTAAGCAGGTCAAGGAAAGTCTTGGCGCACATGACCAGATTCTGCTTAAAGGTTCGAACTCTATGAATCTAGCCAAGCTAGTAGAAAGCCTAGAAAATGAGCACAACTGATTTCGCCAAAGCTATTCAGAGAATGTTAGCTATCACTGATACTGGGTTGACCTATTCAAAGGATCCTTATGACCGTGAACGTTATGAGGATTTACGTCAGATTTTATGGAGTGTCTTGCAGGATCAAACGGAGCTCGATCAAGAGGAATTGACTGCAATTTTAAAACCAACAGGTAGCTATGCAACTCCCTTGATGGATGTAAGGGCATGGATTGTTCAAAATCAGAAGATTTGTTTGGTTAGAGGGCAAGGAGAGGATACTTGGGCATTACCTGGTGGCTTTGGTGAAGTAGGATATTCTCCCAAGGAAAATATCCGAAAAGAAGTTCAGGAAGAAACAGGATTTTCGGTAGAAGTAGGCTCTTTATTGGCAGTTTTTGATACCAATCGCTTTCAACTTCAGAACAAACAGTATGCCAAGTTCGTCTTTGACTGTCAGTTATTGGATGGGGACTTTCAAGAAAATCAAGAAGTTGCTGAATTAGGATTTTTCGACATTTCGGCTCTCCCTCCCTTATCTGAAAAAAGAATAACTAAGGAACAAATGGATATTCTATGGCAGGTCTATCAGGGTGAGCGGGAACAATATGTCGATTAGAAGCTTTGTTTTATATTAAGATCGACAGTTTCTTTTACACAAAATTATATGAAATAAATGTAAGTTAGGCTCTATAGAGATGAGTAAGAGGCCTGCTTATATGAAAATGAGGAAAGTTACATGAATGTTTGGGATGCTTTATTTAGCACGCAGCCGACGGAGCCACCCCAATTTGACCTTCTTTGGTATGGAAGTCTATTTACTTTATTGGCATTGACTGTATTTCTTGCCTATCGTTATGGTGAGAAAAAAGTTTGTCAACGATTTTTCCAGATTTTACAGGCCGTTCAATTAATTCTACTTTACGGTTGGTATTTGGTAAATCAGATGCCTTTAACAGAAAGTCTGCCCTTTTATCATTGTCGCTTAGCAATGTTTATAGTGCTTTTGACCCCAGGTGTCTCTAGAGTCAAGCAGTATTTTGCTGTGCTGGGAACCTTTGGAACTTTGGCAGCTTTTATTTATCCAGTGCCAGATCCCTATCCCTTCCCCCACATTGCCATTTTGTCCTTTATTTTCGGACACTTAGCCCTTCTTGGAAATTCCTTGATTTATCTCTTGAAGGACTACGATGCTAGCTTATTGGACTTCAAACGGACCCTAATCATCACATCTTCGCTTAATGCTGTGATCTTTGTGGTCAATCTAATGACGGGTGGAGATTATGGCTTTTTGACAAAACCGCCATTGGTTGGAGACCACGGTCGTTTGATCAATTATCTAGTGGTTACGCTATTCCTGACTTGTGCCATTTATTTAGTCTCTAAAATTTTTCAGACAATCCTTCAGGAACAGGAAGAAAAAAGATTGAGAATCTGGCAGAAATAAAAAAATATTTTCCCAATCTCTTGACTTTTATCTGAGAATTTTGATACAATAGTAGACGGTATTGTTTACCCCATTTGTAAGGCCCCGGAACCTTTCAAATAACTTGCGGACCGGAACATCCGCCCTGTAAACAAAAACGATATTCATATAGGAGAAATCATGAACAAAACTACATTCATGGCTAAACCAGGCCAAGTAGAACGCAAATGGTACGTTGTTGACGCAACTGATGTACCTCTTGGACGCCTTTCAGCAGTTGTTGCTAGCGTACTTCGCGGAAAAAACAAACCAACATTCACACCTCACACTGATACAGGTGATTTCGTAATCGTTATCAATGCTGAAAAAGTTAAATTGACTGGTAAAAAAGCATCTGATAAGATTTACTACACTCACTCAAACCACCCAGGTGGATTGAAATCAATCTCTGCTGGTGAACTTCGTTCTAAAAATGCAGTTCGTTTGATCGAGAAATCAGTTAAAGGTATGCTTCCACACAATACTCTTGGTCGCGCTCAAGGTATGAAATTGAAAGTATTCGTTGGAGCTGAGCACACTCACGCTGCACAACAACCAGAAGTTCTTGATATTTCAGGACTTATCTAAGGAAAGGAACAATAAAGTATGTCACAAGCACAA
>NZ_JAWERU010000048.1:0-10168 GCF_032481935.1 Streptococcus sp. | reverse complement strand
ACGTTCCCAGATGGTACAACAGCAACTCTTACAGGTGCTCAAACAGTTAAAGAAGCTGATTCTAAAGGTGTTAAAGCTCCAACGACTAAGACACCAGTTAAAAATACAGCGAACTTGACTGATGCAGAAAAAGCTAAAGTTAAAGAAGCCGTAGAAGCAGCGAACCCAGGATCTAAAGCAGAAGTAGGAAACGATGGTTCAGCAACCGTAACGTTCCCAGATGGCTCAACAGCAACACTTACAGGTGATAAGACAGTTACTCAAGCTGATATCACAGCTCCAACAGCACCAGTTGTAAACCCAGTTAAAGCAGGTGACACAGCAGTAACAGGTACAGCTGAAGCAGGTTCAACAGTAGAAGTCACTCTTCCAGATGGAACTAAAGTATCAGCGAAAGCAGATAAAGATGGTAAGTTCAGTATTCCAGTAAGTGGTTTGAATGCTGGTGATACAGTTTCTGTAACAGCAACAGATGAATCAGGAAATACATCAGCTACAACTACAGTAACAGTAAGTAATGTTAATGTGGGTGGTAAAGAGGCTGATAATGCTAAAGTACCGGCTCTTACTCCAGTAGTAGATCCTAACAACTTGACAGATGCAGAAAAAGCTAAAGTAGCTGAAGAAGTTAAGAAAGCTAATCCAACTGCGACAGATGTTAAGGTGAACAATGATGGATCAGTAGTTGTAACCTTTGCGGATGGATCAGTAGCAACAATTGCAGTTAATAAAGTTGTTAAAGAAGCAACTAAAGAGTCATCTGCTCAAGCACCAGCTAAGAAAGCAGGAGCGAAAGAATTGCCAAACACTGGTACTAAACAATCTAACGCTTCACTTGGACTAGCACTTCTTGCAGCAGTGACAGGAGGACTCCTTATCTCTAAAAAACGTAAGGAAGAAGAGTAAGCCATTACTCAAATAAAGCAAATCTAAGAATCTTGATTCTATGAGATTGCTAGAAAAACCGTAAGAAGAAATTCTTACGGTTTTTTGATTGGTCTACTTAATGGAAAAGTGGGAAATAAGCAAACAAGCAAAAAAACGTTGAGAATTTCAACGTTTTTAAAATATAATGGAGCCGGTGGGAGTCGAACCCACGTCCAAACACCTGCTAACATATTTGTCTACAACCATAGGTTATGTATTGTTTTAACAGCTCCTCGACACATAACTCAAGCCTAGGAACTGCGAGTCTATAAATCTCTTATCAAACTGCTAGACAAAGTTTGATCGTATCTCGCTAATAATAAGACCTGTCATTGGACACGAGCAATCCAAATCGGGTCACGCCTGCTGGTTTTTAGGCAGCTAGAGCGTAAGAAGTGTTATTTTTTGCAGTTATATTTAACTGAGCGTTTACGTCGCCACACGAGTCGCAAAATATGCCTCATAATGCCTGTCGAATCCGTAACGACCCCAAAAGACAATACAATTATTATACCTTATCTGAGGGGAAATTGCAAAAGTCAAGTAAACAAATGGAAAGAGACTTTGGTATGTATATGTTTTATAAGTGGGTGCTTAGAGCGATGAAGAGTCATTAACTTAGTAAGAAAATCAAGAGAAAAACTGGAAATCATGTTATAATAAAAAGATAGAATCGTAAGAAAGAGTGGATGATTTTTTTGATAATTCCTACTTATAATTGGCAATTCGCTCCGCAAGTTGAGGAGGCGGATTTTACAAAGATAGCTAAGAAAGCTGGTTTGGGCCCTGAAGTAGCTCGTTTGTTATTTGAACGAGGCATCAAGGATGAGCCCAGTCTGAAAAAATTTTTAGAACCTTCTTTGGAGGATTTGCATGATCCCTACCTTTTAAATGATATGGAAAAGGCAGTGGAGCGGATTCGCCATGCTATTCAGCAAGGGGAACTGATTCTTATTTACGGGGACTACGATGCGGATGGGATGACTTCGGCTTCCATTGTCAAGGAAAGTTTAGAACAGTTGGGTGCTGAGTGCCTGGTCTATCTTCCCAATCGCTTTACGGATGGTTATGGTCCAAATGCCAGTGTCTACAAATATTTTATCGAACAGCAGGGTGTGTCTTTGATTGTGACGGTGGACAATGGTGTGGCGGGGCATGAAGCCATTGATTTGGCTCAGTCTATGGGAGTGGACGTCATTGTGACTGACCACCATTCTATGCCTGAGGTTTTACCAGATGCCTATGCTATTATCCATCCTGAACATCCAGGGGCGGACTATCCTTTCAAGCATTTGGCAGGTTGTGGGGTCGCTTTTAAGTTGGCTTGTGCCCTTTTGGAAGAAGTACAGGTTGATTTGTTAGACTTGGTTGCAATTGGGACAATTGCCGACATGGTCAGCTTGACGGACGAAAATCGTATCATGGTCCAATATGGTCTTGAGGTCTTGCGCAATACTCAGCGAATGGGATTGCAAGAAATGTTTGAAATCGCTGGGATTTCGAGTAGTGATGTGACAGAAGAGACAGTTGGTTTTCAGTTAGCACCGCGTTTAAATGCTCTAGGACGTTTGGATGATCCCAATCCAGCTATTGATTTGTTGACTGGATTTGACGACGAGGAAGTGCATGAAATCGCCCTTTTGATTCATCAAAAGAATGAAGAACGTAAGGAAGTTGTTCAGTCCATTTACGATGAAGCCAAGGGCATGGTGGATCCTGATAAAAGTGTTCAAGTTTTGGCTAAAGAAGGCTGGAATCCAGGGGTTCTTGGAATTGTAGCTGGACGCTTGTTGGAAGAACTAGGTCAGACAGTTATTGTGCTAAATATCGAAGATGGACGCGCCAAGGGAAGTGCTCGAAGCATAGAAGCGGTTGATATTTTTGAAGCTTTGGACCCGCATCGAGAACTGTTTATCGCCTTTGGTGGTCACGCAGGCGCTGCAGGTATGACCCTTGAAGCGGATAAGTTGGAAGTCTTGTCTGATCTTTTGGAAGCCTATATCCGAGAAAAAGGCGCAGATGTCCAAGGTAAAAACAATCTATTTTTAGATGAAGAACTGGATTTAGAGACCTTGAGTCTGGAGACGGTGAAAAGTTTTGAACGTCTAGCTCCTTTTGGGATGGATAACCAAAAACCTGTCTTCTATATTCGAGATTTTCAAGTTGAAAATGCTCGCGTTATGGGGACTGATAATGCTCATCTCAAGCTGAAAATTTCCAAAGGTGAGGCTAGTTTTGAGGTGGTCGCTTTTGGTCAAGGGAAATGGGCGACTGAATTCTCACAGACCAAGCAACTGGAACTAGCAGTGACTCTCTCTGTCAACCAGTGGAATGGTCAAACAACCTTGCAGTTGATGATGGTTGACGCCCGTGTAGAAGGTGTCCAGCTCTTTAACATCCGTGGTAAGAATGCCCTGTTGCCAGAAGGTGTACCTGTTTTGGACTTTACGCAAGAGTTACCTGATGTGACTTCTTGTTCAGCTATTGTTGTGAAGAATATCCCTGAGGATATATCCCTTCTTAAGAAAATCTGTCAGGAGCAGGAGTTTTCAGCTCTTTACTTTAAAAATGATATAGCTAAGGCTTACTACTTGACGGGCTATGGCACAAGAGAGCAGTTTGCAAAATTGTATAAAACCATCTATCAGTTCCCAGAGTTTGACATTCGCTATAAACTCAAGGATTTGGCGGCCTATCTCAAGATTGAGCAAATCCTATTAGTCAAAATGATTCAGATATTTGAAGAGCTTGGCTTTGTGACCATTGAAAATGGAGTCATGAGGGTAAATAAAGAGGCTGAAAAGCGTGATATTGCTCAAAGTCAGATTTATCAAAAACTGAAACAAACTGTTAAAGAGCAAGAGATAATGGCGCTTGGAACAGTCCAAGAAATCTATGATTTCTTGATGGAAAAAAGTGAATAGAGATTGAAAGAGTTGGCTTGCTGACTCTTTTTTTGCTATCAAAAACTACATCAATGAAAGGAATTTAGTGCTATAATGAGAGGAGTGAAGGACTGTTGAATCTTGTTGAAGAAAGTTATACTCTTCGAAAATCTTTTCAAACCACGTCAGCGTCGCCTTACCGTATATGTGTTACTGACTTCGTCAGTTCTATCCACAACCTCAAAACGGTGTTTTGAGCAACCTGCGGCTAGCTTCCTAGTTTGCTCTTTGATTTTCATTGAGTATTAGTTTCAATAGTCCCAGAGAAGTTAGTTGGAGTAGAAGATGGATAAAGAGAAGAAAAAGAAATTACTGGCAGAGTATAAGCAGCAACAGAAGAAAGAATTTGAAGCTAGTTTACCGATAACAAGGGAGATTTTTTTAGATTTGTTTGATTTTTTGGATCAGGAGTTAGAGTCGCTGACTTGTCCTGCTGATTTTACCTTGACTATATCCTTTCTAAAAGGGCGTGATTTAGAAGTTGAAGTGATTTTGGGATTTTTAGAAGCAAATGGAGCCTACTGTGACTGCGAAGTGCTTTATAATGTTGCTGACTTATTTGAAGATTAGACAGGATGGGAGCGCCAATTGTATCATTTGATCCTCTTATTAGTGCTGCTTTGTCCGTTATTGAACGGAAAGAGATAGTTGAAGTGCGATTATCTGTAAGATTCATTTTGAAAATTAGTAAAAAAATGGTATAATGAATGGAAAAGATTCGGCTGAAAGTGAATTGGACTTTCGGAAAAAGAGAGCTTTTAAAGCTCTACAAACAGTTGAAGTGACTATTCGGAGGAAAAATGAATACTATTAAATTAACAACACTTGGGGGTGTACGTGAGAATGGTAAGAACATGTACATCGCAGAGATTAACGACTCGATTTTTGTATTGGATGCAGGTTTGAAATACCCTGAAAATGAACAGTTGGGTGTCGATGTCGTTATTCCCAACATGGACTATCTGTTTGAAAATAGCGATCGTATTGCTGGGGTTTTCTTAACACACGGGCATGCGGATGCGATTGGCGCCCTCCCTTATCTCTTGGCAGAAGCTAAGGTTCCTGTATTTGGCTCAGAGTTGACTATCGAACTGGCCAAACTATTCGTTAAGGGAAATGACAGCGTCAAGAAATTTGATGATTTCCATGTCATTGACGAAAATACAGAGATTGATTTTGGTGGAACGGTAGTATCCTTCTTCCGTACAACTCACTCTATCCCAGAAAGTTTGGGTGTGGTCTTAAAAACGTCTGAAGGAAATGTTGTTTACACAGGGGATTTCAAGTTTGACCAAACGGCTAGTGAATCCTATGCTACTGACTTCGGTCGATTGGCAGAGATTGGTCGTGAAGGGGTCTTGGCTTTGCTTAGTGACTCAGCAAATGCAGATAGCAATATCCAAGTAGCAAGTGAAAATGAAGTTGGTGTAGAAATCACGCAAACCATTTCTGACTGGGATGGCCGTATCATCGTTGCTGCAGTTGCAAGTAACCTTTCTCGTATCCAGCAAGTTTTTGATGCGGCTGCGGAGACAGGGCGCCGTGTTGTTTTGACAGGATTTGACATTGAAAATATCGTCCGTACAGCGATTCGCTTGAAAAAATTGTCTCTAGCAAGTGAAAATCTTTTGATTAAGCCAAAAGATATGTCTCGTTTTGAAGATCACGAATTAATTATCCTTGAAACTGGACGTATGGGTGAACCGATTAACGGCCTACGCAAGATGTCTATCGGTCGTCACCGTTATGTTGAAATCAAAGAAGGTGACCTAGTTTATATCGTTACAACACCATCAATCGCCAAGGAAGCAGTGATGGCACGTGTAGAAAATATGGTCTACCAAGCAGGTGGAGTTGTCAAGCCAATTACTCATAGCTTGCGTGTGTCAGGACATGGGAATGCGCGTGATTTGCAATTGATGATCAATCTCTTGCAACCTCAGTATCTCTTCCCAATCCAAGGAGAATACCGTGAGTTGGATGCCCATGCCAAGGCTGCTATGGCAGTTGGTATGTTGCCGGAACGGATTTTTATCCCTAAAAAAGGGACTACCATGTCTTATGAGCATGGAGACTTTGTTCCATCTGGTGCAGTTACAGCAGGCGATGTCTTGATTGATGGGAATGCCATCGGAGATGTTGGGAATGTCGTTCTTCGTGACCGTAAGGTCTTGTCAGAAGATGGTATCTTTATTGTAGCTATCACTGTTAACCGTCGTGAGAAGAAAATTATCGCTAAAGCTCGGGTGCACACGCGTGGATTTGTCTATCTTAAGAAGAGCCGTGATATCTTGCGTGAAAGTACAGAGTTGGTGAACCAAACAGTTGAAGTTTACCTACAAGGTGAAGATTTTGATTGGGCAGAACTCAAAGGTAAGGTACGTGATCATTTGGCCAAGTTCCTCTTTGACCAAACCAAACGTCGTCCAGCTATCTTACCAGTAGTCATGGAAGCAAAATAGGATCAAATAGCAGGAGAAAGTCGAGTTTCGGCTTTTTCTTATCTTAAACGAAAAAGGAGCAAGTTATGGCAGTAATGAAGATTGAGTATTATTCAGAAGTTTTAGATATGGAGTGGGGAGTGAATGTTCTCTACCCAGATGCGTCTCGGGTTGAGGAGCCAGATTCTACGGATATTCCTGTCCTCTATCTCTTACATGGGATGTCAGGAAATCATAATAGCTGGCTCAAACGGACCAATGTAGAGCGCTTGGTACGAGGGACTAATCTAATTGTTGTCATGCCAAATACAAGTAATGGCTGGTACACAGATACTCAGTATGGCTATAACTACTATACAGCTTTAGCAAAAGAACTGCCTAAAGTGCTCAAACGCTTCTTCCCTAATATGTCTAGCAAGCGTGAAAAGACTTTTATCGCTGGTCTATCAATGGGAGGCTACGGTTCCTTCAAATTGGCCCTATCAACCAATCGTTTCTCACATGCAGCTAGTCTTTCTGGGGCTCTTAGCTTCGAGGAGTTTTCTCCTGAAAGCCAGGATTTAGGGACGCGTGCCTACTGGCGAGGTGTTTTTGGTAAAGTTAATGATTGGGTGAATAGCCCTTACTCACTTGAAACACTCGCTAAAAAGTCTGATAAGAAAACCAAGCTCTGGGCTTGGTGTGGTGAACAAGATTTCTTGTATGCTGCCAATAATCTAGCAGTGAAGAATCTCAAGAAACTTGGTTTTGATGTGACCTATAGCCACAGTGCAGGGACCCATGAGTGGTATTATTGGGAAAAACAATTGGAACGGTTTTTGGCTACCTTGCCAATTGATTTTGTTTTGGAAGAACGCTTGTCTTAGTTTTAGTTTTCTTTCAGCTTACTCAAGTAAAATAAGGAATCTATCTTTAGAATGGGAATCCATGGTTTAAAGGTAGATTCTTATTTTTTTAGAAAGGCGGGAAATCATGTTCTGGATTATACGTGTTCTATGTCGATTGTTACTAGGAATTTGGCGCATGTTCTGGCGCCTTGTGTGGACTCTTGTAGTCTTAATTCTCATTGCTTTAGGGATTCTCTGGTATGTGACGGGAGATTTATCTGGTGTCTTCAATCAAGCGGGGCAACTTGTTCAAGTTGGTCAAGCAGGTTGGCATCAATGGCAAGAAACTGGTAAGTTGCAAGGCTTGTCTCAGACCGATCATCATCAAGATTCAGGAGTAAAATGGCCCCAAGCGCAGGCGACAATTTATATTGATCCCCAAATGGATGCAACCTTTCAAAAGGATTACATTGAGGCTATTACCAATTGGAATCAGACTGGTGCTTTTAATTTTGTAGTTGTGACAGAACCTGACCAAGCAACTATTTTTGCGACTGAAATGAATGATGGTTCCACATCTGTTGCCGGTGAGGCGGAGAGTCAGACAAATCTCCTGACCAAACAATTTACTTCAGTAACAGTTCGTTTGAATCATTATTATCTATCTAATCCAAACTATGGCTATACCTATGATCGTATCTTGCATACGGCAGAGCATGAGCTAGGTCATGCTATTGGTTTGGAGCATACTAATGAAGTTTCAGTCATGCAGCCAGCAGGTTCTTATTATGGTATTCAGGCTCAAGATGTTCAAGCAGTTCAAGAACTATATGAGTCTGGAGAATAAGTGATTTTCAAACGAAAAATAGAGCTCCTTGATGTAAGCAATGAAGGGGGCTTTTTGCTATAATGGAACTATGAATAACTTGATTAAATCAAAACTAGAGCTCTTGCCGACCAGCCCTGGTTGTTACATTCACAAGGATAAAAACGGTACGATTATCTATGTAGGAAAGGCCAAAAATCTACGCAATCGTGTACGGTCCTATTTCCGTGGAAGTCATGATACCAAAACAGAAGCCTTGGTGTCTGAAATTGTGGACTTTGAGTTTATTGTTACGGAGTCTAATATTGAAGCCCTCCTTTTGGAGATTAACCTGATTAAGGAAAACAAGCCCAAGTACAATATTATGCTCAAGGACGACAAGTCCTATCCTTTCATCAAAATTACCAATGAGCGCTATCCTCGCTTGATTATCACCCGTCAGGTCAAGAAAGACGGAGGTCTCTATTTTGGACCCTATCCTGATGTGGGGGCGGCCAATGAAATCAAGCGGCTTCTGGATCGGATTTTTCCTTTTCGTAAGTGTACTAATCCACCGTCTAAGGTCTGTTTTTATTACCATATCGGCCAGTGCGTGGCTCACACCATTTGTAAGAAAGACGAGGCTTATTTCAAAGCCATGGCTCAAGAAGTCTCTGATTTTCTAAAGGGTCAGGATGACAAAATCATCGATGACCTCAAGGAAAAGATGAATGTGGCAGCTCAGAGTATGGAATTTGAACGTGCAGCTGAATATCGAGATCTGATTCAGGCAATTGGAACCCTTCGGACCAAGCAACGAGTTATGGCCAAGGATCTCCAAAATCGCGATGTCTTTGGCTATTATGTAGATAAGGGTTGGATGTGCGTCCAGGTATTCTTTGTCCGCCAAGGTAAGCTCATTGAGCGTGATGTCAACCTTTTTCCTTACTACAATGATCCAGATGAAGATTTCCTGACTTACGTTGGGCAGTTTTATCAAGAAAAATCTCATCTGGTTCCCAATGAAATTTTGATTCCTCAGGATATTGATGAAGAGGCAGTCAAAGCCTTGGTGGATACCAAGGTTCTCAAACCCCAACGTGGGGAGAAAAAACAATTGGTCAATCTAGCTATCAAAAATGCGCGTGTTAGTCTAGAGCAAAAATTTAACCTGCTAGAAAAATCAGTTGAAAAGACTCAAGGTGCCATTGAAAACTTGGGACGACTCTTACAGATTCCAACCCCAGTCCGTATCGAGTCCTTTGATAACTCCAATATCATGGGGACTAGTCCAGTTTCTGCCATGGTTGTTTTTGTCAATGGGAAACCGAGCAAGAAGGATTACCGCAAGTACAAGATAAAAACAGTTGTGGGACCAGATGACTACGCAAGTATGCGAGAGGTTATCCGCAGACGCTATGGTCGAGTTCAACGTGATGGCTTGACCCCGCCAGATTTGATTGTCATTGATGGTGGCCAAGGTCAGGTTAATATTGCCAAGCAGGTCATTCAAGAAGAGTTAGGGTTAGATATTCCAATCGCAGGTCTGCAAAAGAATGACAAGCACCAAACCCATGAATTGCTCTTTGGAGATCCGCTTGAGGTGGTAGAGCTGTCTCGGAATTCGCAGGAATTTTTCCTCCTACAACGCATTCAGGATGAGGTCCATCGCTTTGCGATCACCTTCCACCGTCAACTGCGCTCTAAAAATTCCTTCTCCTCTCAATTGGATGGAATTGAAGGCTTGGGTCCAAAACGCAAGCAGAACTTGATGAAATATTTCAAATCTCTGACAAAAATCAAGGAAGCCAGCGTGGATGAGATTGTCGCAGTTGGTATACCAAGAGCAGTAGCAGAGGCTGTTCACCAACACTTGAATCCTCAAGAGCGTGTAGAACTAGCTCAGGTAGCAGAGTCGCCTGCTGAATACAAGTGATAAAGTAGTAAGGAAAGGTTTTTGCTTTAGCGAGTGCAAGCTAGTCAGAATTGTGGTAAAATAAATAAGATATGACTAAAGAATTTCATCATGTAACGGTCATGCTCCATGAAACTATTGATATGCTTGATGTGAAACCTGACGGTATTTACGTTGATGCGACCTTGGGTGGAGCAGGCCATAGCGAGTATTTATTAAGTAAACTAAGTGAAAAGGGGCATCTCTATGCCTTTGACCAGGACCAGAATGCCATTGATAATGCGCAAAAACGTCTGGCGCCTTATATC
>NZ_JAWERU010000047.1:0-10182 GCF_032481935.1 Streptococcus sp. | reverse complement strand
AGAAAGTGGTGTTCTTTTGGCAATTAACGCACAAGAAATCAGCGCTTTAATTAAGCAACAAATTGAAAATTTCAAACCCAATTTTGATGTGACTGAAACTGGTGTTGTAACCTACATCGGTGACGGAATTGCGCGTGCTCATGGCCTTGAAAATGCCATGAGTGGAGAGTTGTTGATTTTTGAAAACGGCTCTTATGGTATGGCGCAAAACTTAGAATCAACAGATGTTGGTATTATCATCCTTGGAGACTTTACAGATATCCGCGAAGGCGACACCATTCGTCGTACAGGAAAAATCATGGAAGTTCCAGTTGGTGATAGCTTGATTGGACGTGTCGTGGATCCACTTGGTCGCCCAGTAGATGGGCTTGGTCCAATCGACACAAACAAAACTCGTCCAGTTGAAGCGCCAGCTCCTGGGGTTATGCAACGTAAATCAGTATCACAACCATTGCAAACTGGTTTGAAAGCTATTGATGCCCTTGTTCCAATCGGTCGTGGACAACGTGAGTTGATTATCGGTGACCGTCAAACAGGGAAAACCACCATCGCTATCGATGCAATCTTGAATCAAAAAGGTCAAGATATGATTTGTATCTATGTAGCGATTGGTCAAAAAGAATCAACAGTTCGTACACAAGTAGAAACACTTCGCCAGTACGGAGCCTTGGATTACACAATCGTTGTGACAGCGTCAGCTTCACAACCTTCACCATTGCTTTTCCTTGCACCTTATGCAGGAGTTGCTATGGCTGAAGAATTTATGTACCAAGGTAAGCATGTCTTGATCGTTTATGATGACTTATCTAAACAAGCGGTAGCTTATCGTGAACTTTCTCTCTTGCTTCGTCGTCCACCAGGTCGTGAAGCCTTCCCAGGGGATGTCTTCTACCTTCACAGTCGTCTGCTTGAGCGTTCTGCTAAAGTTTCTGATGAACTTGGTGGTGGATCTATCACAGCTCTTCCATTTATCGAAACACAAGCAGGAGATATCTCAGCCTATATCGCTACAAACGTAATCTCTATTACAGATGGACAAATCTTCTTAAGCGATAGTCTCTTTAATGCTGGTATCCGTCCGGCTATCGATGCAGGTTCTTCTGTATCTCGTGTTGGTGGTTCTGCTCAGATTAAAGCCATGAAGAAGGTTGCTGGTACACTCCGTATCGACCTTGCTTCATACCGTGAGTTGGAAGCCTTCACTAAATTTGGTTCTGACTTGGATGCAGCTACTCAGGCTAAATTGAACCGTGGTCGTCGTACTGTAGAAGTCTTGAAACAACCAGTTCACAAACCATTACCTGTTGAGAAACAAGTTACTATTCTCTATGCTTTGACCCATGGTTTCTTGGATACAATTCCTGTAGACGATATCGTTCGTTTCGAAGAAGAGTTCCATATGTTCTTTGATGCTCAACATCCTGAGATTTTGGAAACCATTCGTGAAACAAAAGACTTGCCAGATGAAGCAGTCTTGGATGCTGCGATTACTGAGTTTCTCAATCAATCTAGCTTCCAATAGGAATAGAGGTGTCAGATGGCAGTATCTCTAAATGATATTAAAACAAAAATCGCCTCAACAAAAAATACTAGTCAAATTACTAACGCGATGCAGATGGTTTCTGCTGCTAAGTTAGGTCGTTCTGAAGAAGCAGCTCGTAACTTCCAAGTTTATGCACAAAAAGTGCGTAAGTTGGTTACAGATATCCTTCACGGAGATGGTGCCGGCGGATCAACAAATCCAATGTTGATTAGCCGCCCAGTCAAAAAAACAGGCTATATCGTCATTACATCTGACCGTGGTCTTGTTGGAGGATATAATTCTTCCATCTTGAAGGCCGTCATGGAAATTCAGAAGGAATACCATCCATCAGGTGATGATTTTGAAGTTATCTGTATCGGTGGTATGGGAGCAGACTTCTTTAAAGCTCGTGGTATTCAGCCAATTTATGAATTGCGTGGTCTAGCCAGTCAACCAAGCTTCGATGAAGTTCGTAAGATTATCTCTAAAACGATTGAAATGTATCAAAATGAACTTTTTGATGAGCTCTATGTTTGCTACAACCACCACGTGAATACATTGACAAGTCAAATGCGTGTAGAACAAATGCTTCCAATCGTGGACTTGGATCCAAATGAAGCAGATGATAACTATAGCTTGACTTTTGACCTTGAAACAAGTCGTGAAGAAATCTTGGATCAATTGCTGCCACAGTTTGCAGAAAGTATGATTTATGGTGCTATTATTGATGCCAAGACAGCTGAAAATGCTGCTGGTATGACAGCCATGCAAACAGCGACTGATAATGCCAAAAAAGTGATTAATGATTTGACAATCCAGTATAACCGTGCCAGACAGGCGGCGATTACACAAGAAATCACAGAAATTGTGGCAGGAGCTAGTGCTTTAGAATAAAGCCATCCTGCTCATATCAATGAACTTAGGACCTAGCGAAACTAGGAACCGATAGTATCTTATATAGAATAGGAGAAGGAGATGAGTTCAGGTAAAATTGCTCAGGTTATCGGACCCGTTGTAGACGTATTGTTTGCAGCTGGAGAAAAACTACCTGAGATTAACAATGCACTTGTCGTCTACAAAAATGACGAAAAGAAAACAAAAATCGTCCTTGAAGTAGCCTTAGAGTTGGGGGATGGTATGATTCGTACCATCGCCATGGAATCAACAGATGGTTTGACTCGTGGAATGGAAGTATTGGACACAGGTCGTCCAATCTCTGTACCAGTAGGTAAAGAAACCTTGGGACGTGTCTTCAACGTTTTGGGAGATACCATTGACTTGGAAGCTCCTTTTGGTGAAGATGCAGAGCGCCAGCCAATTCATAAAAAAGCACCTACTTTTGATGAGTTGTCTACCTCTTCAGAAATCCTCGAAACAGGGATTAAGGTTATCGACCTTCTTGCACCTTATCTTAAAGGTGGTAAGGTTGGACTCTTTGGTGGTGCCGGAGTTGGTAAGACTGTCTTGATTCAAGAATTGATTCATAACATTGCCCAAGAACACGGTGGTATTTCAGTATTTACTGGTGTTGGGGAACGTACTCGTGAAGGGAACGACTTATATTGGGAAATGAAGGAATCAGGCGTTATCGAGAAAACAGCCATGGTATTTGGTCAGATGAATGAACCACCAGGAGCACGTATGCGTGTTGCCCTTACTGGTTTGACAATCGCTGAATACTTCCGTGATGTAGAAGGCCAAGACGTTCTTCTCTTCATTGACAACATCTTCCGTTTCACACAAGCTGGTTCAGAAGTATCTGCCCTTTTGGGTCGTATGCCATCAGCCGTTGGTTACCAACCAACCCTCGCAACAGAAATGGGTCAATTGCAAGAACGTATCACTTCAACTAAGAAAGGTTCTGTAACCTCTATCCAGGCTATCTACGTGCCAGCGGATGACTATACTGACCCAGCGCCAGCAACAGCCTTCGCTCACTTGGATTCAACTACCAACTTGGAACGTAAATTGGTTCAATTGGGTATCTACCCAGCCGTTGACCCACTTGCTTCAAGTTCACGTGCCTTGGCACCTGAAATCGTTGGAGAAGAACACTACGCAGTTGCGGCTGAGGTCAAACGTGTTCTTCAACGTTACCATGAGTTGCAAGATATCATCGCCATCCTTGGTATGGATGAACTTTCTGATGAAGAAAAGACTTTGGTTGCTCGTGCCCGTCGTATTCAGTTCTTCCTTTCACAAAACTTCAACGTTGCGGAACAATTTACTGGTCAACCAGGTTCTTATGTTCCAGTAGCGGAAACAGTTCGTGGATTTAAGGAAATTCTCGACGGTAAACACGATCATCTCCCAGAAGATGCCTTCCGTGGAGTAGGTTCAATCGAAGATGTTATCGCTAAGGCTGAAAAAATGGGATTTTAAGAGGTGATCTATGGCTCAGTTAACTGTCCAGATCGTGACACCAGATGGCCTCGTCTATGATCACCATGCCAGCTTTGTATCGGTTCGAACTCTGGATGGTGAGATGGGGATCTTGCCACGACATCAAAATATGATTGCGGTATTAGCAGTTGATGAAGTTAAAGTCAAACGTATTGATGATGATTCTCATGTCAACTGGATAGCAGTAAACGGAGGAATCATTGAGATTGCTAATGATGTCATTACCATTATTGCAGACTCAGCTGAGCGTGCTCGTGATATCGATATTAGCCGTGCAGAACGTGCCAAACTTCGTGCAGAACGTGAAATCGAAGAAGCGCAAGACAAACACTTGATTGACCAAGAGCGTCGTGCTAAGATTGCATTACAACGTGCTATTAACCGAATCAATGTCGGAAATAAATTATAAAAAAATGAACTTGATTTGAGAATCAAGTTCATTTTTTTATGTTTAAAATGTGACGCAAACCGCTTCGGGAACGTGGAAATCATTGGAAAGTTCTGCAAGACGACCAGTATCTGAATTACGTTTAAAGACAGTTGCATTATCAGAATCCTGGTGAACGGCGATGAGGAATTCTTGATCTGGTGAGAGGATAAAGTCTCGAGGAGTTTTCCCGTTTGTAGGAACGAATTCCAACAATTCTAAACTACCATCAGCTAGAATAGTGTAAACTACAATAGAATCATGACCACGGTTTGATGCGTACAGGTATTTTCCATCTTGTGAGAGACGAATAGCAGCAGTTCCATTAAAGCCATTAAATCCTTCAGGAAGAGTAGAAATAACTTGCATTTTTTCAAATGCACCAACACCATCATAAATCAATACTTCAATTGTACTATTGAGTTCACAGATGAGATAAGCAATCTTGTAGTGGTTGTGAAAAACAAGGTGACGTGCACCAGCACCAGGACTACAATTGTAGGTAGTTAGCTTATTTAGTTTTCCTTCTGGATTGACATCATAGGTAGTAACCTCATCAGTACCTAAGTCGCAAGTGACTAAATACTGATCTGGTGTTAAATCTGTAAAGTGTACATGTGGAGAAGCTTGATTTTCATGAGGACCATGACCGCTATGCTGAACTGTATCAGCCAATTCTAGACTACCATCTTCTTTACGTTTATAGACCAAAACTTGTCCCTTGTGATAGTTAGCACCATATACTAGGCCACGTTTCTCATCAACTGCAACATAACAGTGAGGAGCGCCTTCTGTCACAACATGGTTTAGCAAAGTACCATCAGTTTGATAGGCAGCAATTCCACCTTGACCATCTTTGCTACCGACAGTGTAGAGGTGATTTTCTTGATCAAATACAAGATAGGTAGGACTTGGCTCAGTAGCAAATAGTTTAAGATTGGATAGTTTCCCAGTTTCTGTATCAAAATCAGCTTGATAAATCCCTTGGGATAAACGACGTGTGTAAGTTCCGAAATAAATTGTTTCAATCATAGCTATACCTCTAAATAAAGATGTTTCTATTATATCATAAATTGGGAGACCTGAAGAAAATAGTGAAAAAAGTATGAAACATCTAAGTATAAAATTAGTAAAATGCAAGGTCGCTTTGTTAAAGTTCTCAATCGTCACCTCAACACTTTAAAAACAGTTTATTCCCTATAAAAATGGTATAATGAAAGGACAAAGGAAAGGAAGTAGATATGGAACAAAAAGAGAAACATTTTAATTTATCTTGGTTTTTTAAATGGTTTTTAGATAATAAGGCTGTTACAGTTTTTTTGGTAGCCTTGTTACTAGGTTTGAATATTTTTATTTTAAGTAAGATTAGTTTTTTATTTATCCCTGTCGTTGATTTTTTATCAGTGGTTATGTTGCCTGTTATTTTATCAGGATTACTTTTTTATCTCTTAAATCCACTGGTGGATTTGATGGAGAAGTATAAGATAAATCGTGTCTTAGCCATTAGTATTATTTTTGTCATTATTGCCATACTCTTGATTATTGGTCTGGCTGTTGCGATTCCAAATCTTCAACGTCAAGTAGTTATTTTTGCGCAAAATGTACCAAATTATCTCGAAGATGCTGACAGAGTTATTGATGATCTTGTAACTAAGCGTTTGCCAGATGACTTTAGACCTCAACTGGAACAGGTTCTGGCTCAGTTTTCAACACAAGCAACTGCTTGGGCAAGTAATATATCTTCTAAGGCTGTGAACTGGGTGAGTGCTCTTATCAGTGGAACGTCTCAAGTCATTGTCGCTCTAATTATCATGCCCTTTATGCTCTTTTATCTCCTTAGAGATGGAAAAGGTTTGAGAGATCATATCACTCAATTCTTACCAAATAAATTGAGAGAACCAGTAGGTAAGGTTCTAACGGATGTGAACCAACAACTTTCTAACTATGTTAGAGGACAAATTACTGTTGCTATTATCGTGGCAATTATGTTTATCATCTTCTTTAAAATTATTGGTTTGAGATATGCGGTGACTCTTGGTATTACTGCTGGGGTCTTAAATCTTATCCCTTATCTTGGAAGTTTCCTTGCTATGATACCAGCTCTGGTCTTAGGGTTAATTGCTGGACCAGTTATGCTCTTGAAAGTTATTATCGTTTTTATCGTAGAGCAGACAATTGAAGGTCGTTTTGTGTCTCCATTGATTTTAGGTAGTCAACTAAACATCCATCCAATCACGATTCTATTCGTTTTGTTGACGTCTGGTTCTATGTTTGGTGTTTGGGGAGTCCTATTGGGAATTCCTGTTTATGCTTCAGCCAAAGTTGTTATTTCAGCTATTTTTGAATGGTATAAAAAAGTTAGTGGTCTGTATGAGTTAGAAGAGGAGGTTGAAGGTGAGCAATAGTCAAGAAATGCTTGAAGCTTTGGATCAGCAAGATTTAACAAGAGCTGATCACTATTTTCAAAAAGCATTGGTAGAAGACTCTGATGATCTTCTTCTGGAACTGGCTTATTATCTAGAAGGTATTGGTTTTTATCCACAAGCTCGTCAAATCTATGAAAAACTAGCTCCAATATTTCCAGAAGTAAATCTCAATCTAGCTAGTATCGCAAGTGAAGACGGACAAATTGAAGAAGCATTTGCCTATCTAGAAGAAATTCAACCCAATAGCGATTCTTATGTATCTGCTCTTGTTTTAAAGGCTGATTTCTATCAAATGGAAGGATTGACGGATGTAGCTCGTGAGAAACTCTTAGAAGCTCTTAATTACTCTGATGATCCTTTATTGATTTTTGGGCTAGCAGAGTTAGATAGTGAACTTGGAAATGATTTAGAAGCGATTAAGGGCTATGCTCAACTGGATAATCGTGAAATATATGAGCAGACAGGGATTTCGACCTATCAACGAATTGGTACTGCCTATGCTCGACTTGGAAAGTTTGAATCAGCCATAGAGTTTTTAGAAAAAGCTTTAGAGTTAGAGTATGAAGATCAGACTGCATTTGAATTAGCAAGTCTTTACTTTGATCAAGAGGAATATCAAAAGGCAGTTTTATATTTTAAACAGCTGGATACTATTTCTCCAGATTTTGAAGGGTATGAATATGGTTACAGTCAGGCTCTACATAAGGAACACCAGACTGAGCAAGCCTTACTGATTGCTCAACAAGGTTTGGAAAAAAATCCTTTCGAGACACGTTTACTACTCCTTGCTTCACAATTATCTTACGAATTGCATCAACCTGAGCAGGCGGAAGCTTATCTTCTTCAAGCTCAAGAAGATGCGGAAGACCAAGAAGAAATCCTCTTGCGACTAGCAACCATGTATCAGGAGCAAGAAAGGTATGAGGATATTCTAGCCTTAGAAGTATATGAGCCAGAAAATCTCTTGACTAAGTGGATGATTGCACGGAGTTACCAAGAAACTGAAGATTTGGATGCTGCCTATGAATCTTATCAGGCATTGGTTCCAGAACTCAAGGAAAATCCTGAGTTTTTAGAGCAATACATTCATCTATTACGCGAACTTGGAAGGTTTGAAGAAGCAAAAGAACAGATTCAACACTATCTCAAGTTGGTTCCTGATGACATACAGATGCAGGAATTGTATGAACGTTTATGATAAATGAACATTAGTCGTCTTAGCAGGCGACTATTTTTATAAAATTAAAGATTTAAAAATATATAATTTCCATCATAAAAATGAATAGATACAGTATGAATTTTTAGCTTTTTTTTGATATAATTGTTATAGTTAAATTGAAAAAACTCACTCAAAAAGTGAAACATAGAAAGATTTGAATTATGACACAAGTAAAAATCGTAACAGATTCTTCTGTTACCATTGAACCAGAAGTGGTCAAAGAATTAAATATTACCGTCGTTCCGCTCTCTGTAATGATTGATAGTGTTCTTTATTCGGATGCTGATCTTGAAGAAGGGGAATTTCTTCGCTTGATGAAAGAGAGTAAAAATCTGCCTAAAACAAGTCAACCTCCTGTTGGACTCTTTGCTGAGATTTTTGATGAGTTGAGTAAAGACGGTAGTCAAATTTTAGCCATTCATATGTCTCATGCCTTATCAGGAACTGTCGAAGCAGCTCGTCAGGGTGCAAGTTTGTCAACAGCTAATGTGACTGTATTGGATAGTTCCTTTACAGATCAAGCCCTAAAATTTCAAGTAGTTGAAGCAGCTAAGTTAGCTCAAGAAGGACAAGACATTGAGACAATTGTGGCTCATGTTGAAGAAGTAAAGAAGAACACAGAGCTCTATATTGGTGTTTCTACCTTGGAAAACCTTGTTAAAGGTGGTCGTATTGGCCGAGTGACAGGTCTTTTAAGCTCTCTATTAAATATCCGCGTAGTCATGCAGATGAAAGATGATGAATTGCAACCAATCGTTAAAGGACGTGGAGCTAAAACTTTTAAAAAATGGTTAGATGAGCTAGTTGCAAAACTGTCAGAGCGTTCTGTTGCCGAAATTGGTATCTCCTATTCTGGAACTAGAGACTGGGCAGAAGAGATGAAAGAAATCCTACAACCATTCGTTGAAAAACCAATCTCTGTACTTGAAACAGGTTCGATTATTCAGACACATACAGGTGAAAATGCTTGGGCTATTTTAGTCAGATATGAGTCCTAAAAAAATAAAGAAAATAGCAAGAAATAGCGTTTTTGACTTGACCTACAAGAGAATTTAGGATATGATTGTAATTGTTAATTAGAAAATATTTGGAGGAATTATTAACATGGCAAACAAACAAGATTTGATCGCTAAAGTAGCAGAAGCTACAGAATTGACAAAGAAAGACTCAGCAGCAGCAGTTGATGCTGTATTTGCAGCAGTAGCTGATTACCTTGCAGCTGGTGAAAAAGTTCAATTGATTGGTTTTGGTAATTTCGAAGTTCGTGAGCGTGCAGCACGTAAAGGTCGCAACCCACAAACTGGTAAAGAAATCACTATCGCAGCTTCAAAAGTTCCAGCATTCAAAGCTGGTAAAGCTCTTAAAGACGCTGTTAAATAATGAATTTAGAAAAAGCCTATTGTATCAAGCTTTCTAGCTTGGTCGATAGGCTTTTTTTGTAGTTTTGGGGCAAAAAGGGGGTAGAAGAGAACAGTTGCTTTTATGCCAGTTATGAATCCCAAGCTATACCCATTGGTAAGATTGATGAAGCTGAGAAAGCTATCTCAAGTTAGGCTTGCAAAGAAAAGATTTAGGCCACCATCCATACAATTGGCACTAAATGGATAGCAAACAAGGATGGTGAGAAGAGTTTCCTTTCAAGTATTGAGCCCCTTATAGTATTTCTTGACAGAGTTAGTGAAAGGGTTTACAATTATATAAAAGAAGTTAGGAGGAAAGGAAGATGATTATTTCAACTATGGGAATTGAAGGGAAAAAAATCCTAGCCTACAAAGGAATTGTCTTTGGTGAAGTAGTTGCTGGAGTTAATATGTTCAAAGATATGGCTGCTGGCTTCCGTAATGTTTTTGGAGGTCGAGCGAGTAGTTATGAAGGTGAATTGACTCAAGCAAGAGAAGAAGCTATAGCAGAAATGATGGAGCGTGCAAGTGAACGTGGAGCAAATGCTATTATAGGTATAAAAATGGACTATGAAACTTTAGGTGCTGAAAATGGTATGCTGATGGTCACTTGTAGTGGAACAGCAGTAGTCGTTGACTCCTGATTTGAAGAAACAAAAAAGAACAGTCGAAACTGTTCTTTTATGATTATTTGAGACCGTATTTTTTGTTGAAACGATCCACGCGTCCATCTGCTTGAGTGAACTTTTGACGTCCAGTGTAGAATGGGTGTGAGTCTGATGAAA
>NZ_JAWERU010000046.1:0-10238 GCF_032481935.1 Streptococcus sp. | reverse complement strand
CAAAATTGGGTTTGAAATTTTCAATTTGTTGCTTAATTAAAGCGCTGATTTCTTGTGCGTTAATTGCCAAAAGAACACCACTTTCTATTTCAAATTTTCCTTAACAACTTTAAGTTGTTGTTTAATACTAACATCAATTGTCTTGTGATTGGCGATAATAACAAAACCACCAATTAAACTATCGTCGATTTCTTCTTTAATGCTACGCACTTTTAAAGACATCTTTTTCTCTATAATAGGAAGTAGACGTTCTTTCTGTTCATCCGTTAGGGGATGAGCAGATAGAATCGTTACTTCAAAACGATTCGTTTCTCTCTCAAGACGGTTTAAACAATCTACAATCACATCATAAAAAAGATTTGATCGATGATTGTACAACAGAACTTGAATGAAGTTTTGTAATAATGGCGATGCAGAGTCTTTGAAATAACTGACTGTTTTTTCCTTGTCAGACTCATCAACATCTACCTGAGCCAAAAAAGAAGGCAAGTCTGTTTCTTCAGCGACTTGCTTAATCTGGGTCAAGTCTGAGAAGATAGAATCTTCTTCTCCTTTTTCAATCACCAATTGGACAAAAGGCATGCTGTATTTTTCAATTACCTTTACTGTCTTTTTGTCCATTAAGCTTCTCCTAGCTGATCAATATACTGATCAATGAGTTCTTTATGGGCATGACCGTCAAGGTTTTGTGAGATGATTTTTCCAGCTAGACTAACTGTCAAATCTGCTACCTCACCTTTAACGCTTTGTAAAGCCTCAGCTTTATTTTGCGCAATTTCTTGGTTAGCTTTTTCTTTCAAGCGACCAGCTTCTAGCTTAGCTTCAGCCAGAATATCTGATTTGCTCTTTTCAGCTGTTTCCTTTGCATTCTCGATAATCGTTTTAGCTTCGGTACGGCTACCCGCTAACTCAGCTTCACGTTTGTTAGCCAGTTCCTCAGCCTTTTTACGGGCTTCCTCGGCACCATCAATATCTGAAGAAATCTTTTCAGCACGTTCATCTAAGATGCTGGAAATATTTCCCCAAGCATATTTTTTCACTAAAAAGATCAATAAAAGGAAGGAACCAGCGATAAGAATAAAGTCACCGATAATGGTACTAATAGTTAAATCCATCTTCTAATCCTCCTCTACTTACTCTTCCCCTTCATTTATTTTTTTACCAATGTACATAGATGACAACATGGTAAATACATAAGCCTGGATACATGAAATGAAAATTGAGAAGGCTGTCCATAACATGTTTGCGATAAAGGCAAAAGGATACCAATACAAAGCATTTTGTGACAAGGCTAATAGCAATCCAGCTAAGACCTCACCGGCAAAAATATTTCCGTAGATCCGAATCGCCAAGGAAGCAAAATTGGTGAACTCTTCTAAAATGTTCATCGGAGTCATGAAGCCAGGTGTAACAAATGCTCTCAAATATTCTTTAACGCCTCTACGACGAATTCCTTCTACATGGGCGATCAAAGTGATCAATAAGGAGAGGGATAAATCGTATCCAAGGTTGGCTGTTGGGGAAGTCCACAAGTTATAACCGTTTGTTGTTTGTACTTTTGCCATTAAGCCAATATTGTTGGCAACCAAGATAAACAGAAATAGAGAGAACAAGAACAAGGAATAATCCTTGATATATGAATCTCCAATGTTTGGTTTTGTAAAACCAATCACAAAGTCATAAATCATCTCAAGAGCATTCTGTTTGCCCTTTGGACGGATGGCCATTTTACGACTTGCCCAGTAGACAAAGGCAAAAACCATCAAAACAGTTACAAGAGACATGGCAAGCAGGGTCAAATCAAAGGATATTGGTCCAATATTAACGGTTGGATTCAAACTTTCTTCCATGGTTTGACACCTCCATTTCTAAATAGAGTTGTCTATTTGATAACGAATGACATCGCCAAGGTTACAAAGAAAGTTCCTTCGATAAAGGCAATCCCCATGATCATCAAACTACGCAATTGTGGAATGATATCTGGTTGGCGTGCTGCAGATTTGAACAAACCGTTCATCAAAAATCCTTCTGCAAGAGATACACCCATACAGGCAAGACATAGACCGAAAAATGTTAAATTCATGACGAATTCTCCTTTTTTAAATTAAATTTACTTCCCTAGTTTAGTCCTAAAATTTGCTTTTGTCAACTCTTTACTAGCATTGAAAGCGTTTCTAATCATTTATTTCTATTTTTACGATTTTCAAGACAATTATATAGAAAATTTTAATGTCTTTTCAGATTATTTTTCTTATCTTTCCTATTTTTCTGAAAAGAAAAATCCAAGTTTCAAAACCTGGATTTATCGTTTCTTATTTGAAATAAATTGAATGGTGGCTCTGGCAAGCTGGATTAAAGAGTGCTGCACAATAAGGACAGCTCCCCTTTTCTCTATACTCCTCATAAGTTAGGGTCTTCTTACAGGAACCACATAAGATAGGTTTATCCTGTTTTAGATTTAAAGGATAAGGAGAAAATGTGTGCGACTCTAGTTCATTGTGACACTGATAACAGGCATAGTATTTCTTACACTCATTACACTGGAGCGCTACGATATCTTTATCACTATGGTAATGAACACATCTGCTTTCATCATCTACTAGTAATCCATGAGCTTGAACCATTGACTTTCCTTATCTAGGCACGAACTGTAACGCTTGTTCCATCTTCTTTGTAAAGATTAATCAAACCTTCTTTCAAAGCACGGACCATATCACCTGCTTGTACTGGTTGTGGAACCTTGATAGTTAAAAGTTCCATTGGATTTGGTGCACGGTCAATCTTGTTACCTTTGGCATCATGAAGGTCTTCGATATAAGTTTCAAAATGGCGGAAACCTGGGCCATAAAACTCAACTTGGTCTCCTTCGTTGATAACGTTACGTTGGCGAATAGTTGCTGTTTGCGTTGCATCATCATAAGATACTACTTCAGCAACAAACTTGTATTCTGGAATCTTACGACGAGCACCGAACAGTTGTTCGTTTTCAGATGGTGTTCCGTAATAGAAACCTGTAGCCAATTCACGTTGAGCTACCTTCCACATTTCATCAATCAAGTCTTGCTTGATAGCTTCAAACTTTTCAGGACTTTCAAGGTAGGCATCAACGGCAGCCTTGTAGCAGTTTGTCACTGTTGAAACATAGTGGATAGACTTCATACGACCTTCAATTTTAAGACTGTCCACACCATTTTCAATCATATCTGGGATATGGTCAATCATAGACATATCAACCGCAGACATGGAGAACTCTTCAGGAATTTCTCCCTTGAGACTCTTACGCTCTTTACCAAATGGCATATCGTAAAGGTCATATTTCCAACGGCAAGATTGTGAACATCCACCACGGTTGGCGTCACGCATACTCATATGGTTAGAAAGCGTACAACGACCAGAGTAGGAAATACACATCGCACCATGTACGAATGCTTCGATTTCCACATCTGTACGTTTTCGGATTTCTGCCAGTTCTTCCATGGAAACCTCACGCGCCAAAACAACGCGAGTCAATCCAAGTTCTTTCCAGAATTCAAGAGTTTCATAGTTGGTCGCACTAGCTTGTGTTGAAAGGTGGATTTCAAGTCCTGGTGCTTCTGTTGCTGCAATCATGATTAAGGCAGGGTCAGAAACGATAACAGCTGCAATTCCAATATCACGTAACTTACGGAACCATTCTCCGGCACCTTCTTCATTTCCTTCGTGCATAACCATATTAGCAGCCACATAAACTTTAGCGCCATACTTAGCCGCGAACTGAACTCCTTCTTCCATTTGTTCGAAAGTGAAGTTTCCCGCACGACTACGTAGACCATAGGCCTGACCACCAATAAAGACAGCATCTGCTCCGTATTGAACAGCTACTTTTAGTTTTTCTAGTGTTCCTGCAGGTGATAGAACCTCAGGACGTTTCAAAGTTTTTGTCATTTTTTCTCCTATTTGCAATATAAAAGTTTGACACCAATCTTAACTATTTTATAGTAAACAGGATTCAAAATCAAGCCTTGAATGATTGTTTAGACAATTTTAATGTTTAGTTGTCTCTGAAAACGTTATTGAACAGTTTCAACATTCCAAGTAGTCCAGCCTTTAAAACGTATAGCACCCTTTTTGTCAGTTTTTAATACCAAATTCTCAAGTTCTTTATCTTCTTGGTTATTCTCCCCATTTTTAAGTTTAAATGATTTTTTCTTGTCTATTGAAATGACCGTGATTTTAGGGTGTACAGTTTTGAAGATTTCGATATCTGTCTTTTTCTTCAATGCTTGCTGATGAGTTATCACTACATCTGCTTGGAGTTTCGGATAAGACTTGGTTAAGAACTTCTCCTCTAAATTTCCAGTAACTAGAAAGGTTTGGTTTAGTAACTTTCCATACAAGACCATTGAATCCTTTTTATCGCTATTTTGGCTAGTGAATGCTTCCAAACTACTCCCAAAAATAAACAACTGCTGCCCAGTTTTAATAGCAGCTACCTTGATTTTGGTTTCCTTCAGTTTATCCATAAATTCTCTTTTAGATAATGTTTCTTCAGTTACTAGAATCTCTTCAAGCTCGAAGGCTTTACTCATTTCTAACACATGATCTAACTGCTTAGTATCACTAGTCGTTAGCACAAGTTGATCAATCTTTGCAACTCCTCGACTTTTCAGATAAGGGATTAAATTCCGTTTGGCATTACTAGTGGTGACTTTCTCCTGCCAGACTTCTTTCTTTTCAACTGCTAGCTTTTCACCAACATCCAGTAGTATGGTCTTTCCTGCCATGTCTCTTAGGAAAATGCTTCGCCCCTGTTCCATATCTAGGACTGTGATTTCATTTTCTAGTGGATGCTTGGTTACTAAAAAGAATGAGATGGCAACTATGCCAAGCATAGATATTTTTTTCAAGTTCTTTCTATAGTCGTAGATGAGAGCTAAAGTAATCAAAATAAAAATTAAAATCCAAAGACTCGGCTGACCAAAAACAAGAGGCCTCGTAGATAGCTGAGAAATATAGCGTATGATGTTTTCTAACCATTCAAAGAGAAAGTTAAACTGGGTAATAGGATAGATGCATGACAGACAGAAGAGAATCGATAAAAGTGGCAATAGGACCATGTCAAACAAGAATGAAAAGACAAAGGTCAAGAGAATGGACCACGGTTGAAATTCAGAAAAGTAGAAAGATAAAATTGGCAAAATTCCCAAGGAAATAATGCAACTCTCTCTAACCAGACCTTTTATCCCTGCTACTTCCTCACCAGTCATGGTCAGGATAAAGGCATAAGCACAGGAAAGAACTCCCCCAGCAGTTAAGAAAAAATTCGGCATGATTAAAAATAGAATAAGAAGCGTCAAAGCAAAATTATCCAGTGACTTAAAGCCATGCTGAGCCAATAACTTTTGTAGAAGACTACGAATAACTGAAGCTGAAAATCCTGTCAAGCCTGCATAAAACAAAGAAAAGGGATAAGCTAGCCATTTGAACTTCTCTTGTGTCAAGCCCAATCGCAAGAGTGACTTTTTAAAAGCATTCATGAAAAATCCGACCTGCATTCCAGACAAAGCAAAAAGATGAATAATCCCTAGACTGGAATAAAGTTCATTCATTTCCTCAAAGTCTGTATCTAAATGTCCCAATAAAAGACCTGTCATATAATTGCGCATGGGATCGGGAAAATTCCTTTTTATCCAGACAACTGCTTTTCTCCTCAAACTTGATAGATTTTCTCCAATACCCCAACTGAAAATTTGCTTTAATTCCACAATTTCGGATATAGTCAAGGTCTGATAAATTCCTTGTGTTTTGAGATAATTTCGATAATCGAAACCCGCAAAATTACTGGCTCCTTGAGGACTAGCTAACTTGCCTTTCACAACCATTTCATGTAGTTCAGATAAGTCTTGAAATTTTTCCTTTTCAGCTTCTGACTGAAGTTTATAATAGACCTGAAAGAGTCTACCGTCAGCCTTGCCACGAAAAGATAAGCTATCACCATTTACTTTGATGGTATCCGGTAATATTCTCAATGTATCAACCGTGTCTACAAGATTCCGACTGGCTTCTTCTTGCTGCCATTTTTGAAAAATAAACCAACTCCCAAATATGCTGCAAATCAAGAGGACCTTGGTCACAGTTTTCCATGGAAATTGGAAAAAGAGGCAGACTAGTAAAAAGACAAAGCCCAAAAGTGCTAAGACACTCGCTGAAAAGATAGCATAGTAGAGCCATAGCAAAAGAAAACTGAGATAGATTTTTGGAATTGGAAAGCGACTAATCCACTGTAACATATTCTTTTAACTTTTCTATCGTTTTTGCACCAATACCAGAAACCTTTTTGAGCTCATCAACTGACTTAAACTTACCGTTAGACTCACGATGGTCGATGATATCCTGAGCACGTTTAGCACCTAAGCCTTTGACTTGTTTCAGTTCCTCTAAACTAGCTTTATTAAGATTGACTTTCTTACTTTCCTTGTTGTTAGGGGTATTTGATTGTGATTCTTGACTGGTAGCTTCTTCCTTGGTCGGAACATAGACCAGTGCTTCGTCACTAATTCTCTGAGCTAGATTGATAGACTTGCTATCGGCATTATCTGTCAGTCCACCAGCTTTCTGGACAGCATCATTGATACGACTTCCAACTGGCAAATCATAAATCCCTGGCGTTTTGACAGCACCCTTGACATCAACAGTAATTAGATCTTGCTCCACTGCTTCTTCCTTCTGATTCCCATCCTCCTTTTCATCCGACGAATCCTTCGAAACAGTTGTAACTTCTGTCTGCAAATTACTTTCCTTAGCAGGTGTTTGAGCGACTGGTTTTAGGAGGAAAAATCCACCCAAGACTAAACCCAAACCAGCACAGATGACAATGATTTTATACTCTTTAATTTTCTCAATAAGTTCTTCCATATTTTCTCCTCTCTTAGCTTATTCGTAAGAGAAAGAAAAAAACAGCTGAAAAATCTTTTCAACTGCTTACTTATTTGCAAAATAATCTTCCTTGGTTAAAATGTAATGTACACGTGTTACAATTCGTCCAGGTTCTTTATAGTCCATTCTAGCATATGGTTCTTCGTGGGAGAAGTGCATGCCTGATTTCTCCATAACCTTTCCTGACGCAGGATTATCCTTATCGTGAAGGGCCGTCAACTTATTCATCCCAATCTTTTCAAAAGCCAGTTCAATTACAGCTCTGTTGGCTTCTGTCGTCAAACCTTGATTCCAATATTTTTGATTGATAATGTAACCAATGGCTGCCTTCTTAAGAACAGTATCCATCTTGTGCAGGTCAATAGTTCCGATAAACTCTCCAGTACTTTTTAGTTCAATTCCCCATCGGCCCAATGGATTGGCTAGATAAAACTGGGCAATATTGTTCTTAGTTTCCTCTAGACTTTGATTGGTTGGAAAAGTAAATCGCGTATTTTCCTGGTTTGAAGCATATTCAAACATGGCTTCTGCATCATCAAGTGTTACAGGTCTAAGTACTAAGCGTTCTGTTTCGATAATTTGATGCTTAGCTAGTTTGATAAATAGTGATTCCATGATTACACCTCCGAAAATAGGTTGCTAAAAGAATAACATAAAAGAAATAGGTTTACAAGTTTTTCTTGCAATTTAAAACGGTTTCATATACAATAAAGTCATCACAAAAACTCTGACGAATGATGTGATACATAAATTGAAACAGCTTAATAGAAAGTGAGTTATCCTATGTTAATTGGAATTCCAAAGGAAATTAAAAATAATGAAAATCGTGTTGCTTTGACACCTGCTGGTGTACAGAGTCTTGTTGGTCGTGGTCACCGTGTCCTCATTGAAACAAATGCGGGACTTGGATCTGGTTTTGCTGATGCTGACTATGAAAAGCAAGGAGCAGAAATTGTCGCAACTGCTGCTGAAGCATGGGCTGCAGAGTTAGTTGTTAAAGTCAAGGAACCCCTTGCTAGTGAGTACCAGTTCTTGCGTGAGGATTTACTTCTCTTCACCTACTTACACATGGCAGCTGCTCCAGAATTGGCGGATGCTATGCTTGCAGCTAAAACAACTGGTGTTGCTTATGAGACCGTCCGTGATACTCAAGGGCAACTCCCTCTATTGGTTCCAATGAGTGAGGTTGCTGGTCGTATGGCAGTCCAAATCGGAGCCCACTTCTTGACGAAACAAGCTGGTGGTTCAGGAGTTCTACTCGGTGGTGTCCCTGGTGTTCCAAAAGGAAAAGTAACCATCATCGGTGGTGGTGTTGTTGGTACACATGCAGCTCGCATTGCGCTAGGTTTGGGAGCTCAAGTAACCATTCTTGATATCAGTGCTAAACGCCTCTCTGTCCTAGAAGATGTCTTTGGCCACCAAATCCAAACACTCATGTCTAACCCATTTAATATTGAAGCAAGTGTGCGTGAAGCAGACGTTGTTATCGGTGCTGTCTTGATTCCTGGTGCCAAAGCTCCAAAATTGGTGACCGATGAAATGGTACAACAAATGCGTCCTGGTTCTGTCATTGTTGACGTTGCTGTTGACCAAGGTGGTGTTATCGCAACAGCTGACCGTGTGACAACTCACGATGAACCAGTCTATGAAAAACACGGTGTTCTTCACTATGCCGTTGCTAACATTCCTGGAGCAGTTGCTCGCACATCTACGATCGCCCTTACTAATGTGACTCTTCCATATATCGAAGCCTTGGCAGGAAAAGGATTTAAGAAAGCTATCCTAGAAGACGCAGGCTTGCTTGAAGGTGTGACAACCTATCAAGGATACCTCACCAGTCAGCCTGTTGCAGAAGGCTTGGAACGTGACTTCACTTCAATCAGTGAACTTGTCTAAAATGATTTATAAATTAAAACTACAAAAATAAGAAGCTACATAAAAACTAGCTTCTAAATCTCAAAAACGAGCATTTCCGTTCTTGGAGATGCTCGTTTTCTCATGTCATGGTTTATAATTTAAATTTTGATAGGCTCTAGTTTCTAATCAATGTGATCACTATTTGTCAATATTAATCCTTTCAATCAATTCATTAGTTATCTAAACTAAGTCCATTAATAAATCCAAAAAGAGTATCACTATCAAAGCAAACTAAATAATTGAGTTATAAATGGCTATTTTCACAAAATTGTCTCATCATCACACTATCTAATCTCAGTACACAAACCATTTTTCTATAGCTTTTGTCTTAATCTTGATCTTTTTTCTTTAATCCAAGAAATGCACCTAAGGTAAACATTATTCCGGCAACCAATGACGTGAAGACTTCGCTAACTGTTCCGGTTTTTGGTAATCTATCAGTATTATTAGTAGTTGATTTACTATCAATATTAGTATGTTTATTAGCTATGTTCTCTGGTTCATTAAGATAAACTTCCTTCTTATTTTCAAAGTTTTTATCATTTTTATCAGGAACTGGAGCTGTAACATCCTTAGTTGAATCAGATTTGTGTGAATGATTTTCTCTTTGTAAATCCTCTTTTCTGTGACTTTCATCTAATTGATTATGATTAACTTGCACCTTATCTTTCTTTTTGGATACATCAAAAGTAGGTTTATTTTCCTCCTCCTTTTTCTCCTCTATTTTCTTGAATACAGGTTTTATAAGGGTATCTTTTGATAGATTAATAGCATAACCAGCATCTTTTTTCCCTTCGACACCAGAAATTTCCCAGCCATCAAATTGATAGCCTTTTTCTAATTCCCCCTTATAGACAGGTAAAATGAAATCTTCTTCCGACACTATCTTAGAACTCATTTCTTTTCCATTTTGAATGGTCACAGTCACCGTATGAGGTTTTAATTCGCTCACCTCTCCCGTATCTTTGTTTAAAATGAATTCTTTTACGGTTGTATTTCTTGCAAAATCTTTTACAAGAATCTTAATGTTTAGTGTCTTATCTGCTATTTGTTTAATATCATCAAATGATTTGTATTCTTTTCCATTTACATAAATATGTTTGTCTTGAATCTCACCATCGAATCCATTATTTCTTTTATCATTGATATTAAAGACTACAGATTTTCCGTCAGCATATTCGATACTAGTATTTCCCTTAGGATCAATGTTTACTTCTGGTTTAACATTATCATATAAAAATTGATAGTGTACTCCAACCGCTTTCGCATTCAAATCGCTATAGCCAGTTTGAAGATAAACATTTCCATCCATATCTGTTACCTTATCTGGAAATCCGTTTGCTTTATAGTCTTTCATTCCCCAGTCCATGATGTCACCGTCTTTAACATTAAGCTTAATGTTAAAA
>NZ_JAWERU010000045.1:0-10850 GCF_032481935.1 Streptococcus sp. | reverse complement strand
TGTAGATGGTATGGAAGCACACGGTAACAGCCAAATCGTTCGTGCTTACGTTCCACTTGCTGAAATGTTCGGTTACGCAACAGTTCTTCGTTCTGCATCACAAGGACGTGGTACATTCATGATGGTATTCGACCACTACGAAGATGTACCTAAGTCAGTACAAGAAGAAATCATTAAGAAAAACAAAGGTGAAGAATAATTCACCGTCACTTTAAAAGAAGTCACTTTGTGGCTTCTTTTTCTGTTTGGTAGAAATAGGAAAAAGTGCCTCAAATATGGTAAAATAGAAGGAGTATATTGTGAGGAAAATGGATGTCAACCACTTTTGAAATTTTAATGAATCAGTTGGGAATACCCGCTGAAATGAGAAATCATGAGGCCTTCTCTCAGGCTGAAATAGAACAAGTCATTGTTCATAAACGAAGCAAAGTTTGGGAGTTTCATTTTGTTTTTGAAAATATCTTGCCTTTTGAACTTTTTCTAGAGTTGAAAAGAGGCTTGAAAGAAGAATTCTCAAAAACGGGAAATCAGGCTAGTTTTGAGATAAAAACGCGAAATCAGGAATTTTCTAGAGAACTTTTACAAGCCTACTATCGAGAGGCTTTTTCGGATGGACCTTGCGCCAGTCAAGGTTTTCGTTCTATATATCAGAATTTTCAGGTGCGTTTTGAAAATGACCAGTTAATCATTGAAGCTTCTGAAGCCGCAGATACTGAGCATTTTAGAAAAAATCATCTTCCAAATCTTAGCAAACAGTTGGAACACTTTGGTTTTCCTAAACTTTCCTGCAGTTTAGAAAAAAATGAAGAACTCACGAGGGAAGAGCAAGAGGCTTTTCAGACGGAAAATCAAATGATTATCCAAGCAGCCAATGACGAGACGCTTCGGGCTATGGAACAGTTAGAGCAGATGGCACCGCCTCCTCCAGTTGAGGACAAACCTGTCTTTGATTTTCAAGCCAAGAAGGCAGCAGCAAAACCTAAACTTGACAAGGCGGAGATTACTCCAATGATCGAGGTCAATACTGAGGAAAATCGTCTGGTTTTTGAAGGTGTTGTCTTTGATGTTGAGCAGAAGGTGACTAGAACGGGTCGTGTCTTGATTAATTTCAAGATGACGGACTATACATCTAGCTTCTCCATGCAAAAATGGGTCAAAAATGAAGAAGAAGCTCAGAAGTTTGACATAATCAAGAAAAACTCTTGGCTTCGTGTTCGAGGAAATGTCGAGGTCAATAATTTTACACGAGATTTGACCATGAATGTTCAGGACGTGCAGGAAGTTGTTCACTATGAACGTAAGGACTTGATGCCAGAAGGTGAGCGTCGCGTTGAGTTTCATGCGCACACCAATATGTCAACTATGGATGCATTACCTGAGGTCGAGGAAATCGTTGGAACAGCAGCCAAATGGGGACACAAAGCAGTGGCAATCACAGACCACGGCAATGTTCAGTCTTTCCCTCATGGTTATAAGGCAGCCAAGAAAGCTGGTATTCAGCTCATTTATGGAATGGAAGCCAATATCGTTGAAGACCGTGTTCCTATCGTCTACAATGAAGTGGAGATGAATCTTTCTGAAGCTACCTATGTAGTCTTTGACGTGGAAACGACAGGTCTATCAGCTATCTATAATGACTTGATTCAGGTGGCGGCTTCCAAGATGTATAAGGGGAATATCATCGCTGAGTTTGATGAATTTATCAATCCAGGGCATCCCTTGTCAGCTTTTACAACTGAATTGACTGGGATTACTGATGACCATGTAAAAAATGCTAAACCTTTGGTTCAAGTTCTGAAAGAATTCCAAGAATTCTGTAAAGATACAGTTCTTGTAGCCCACAATGCAAGCTTTGACGTTGGCTTTATGAATGCCAACTATGAGCGTCACGGTCTACCAAAAATTAGTCAACCTGTTATCGATACGCTAGAGTTCGCTAGAAATCTCTATCCTGAGTACAAACGCCATGGTCTCGGACCATTGACCAAACGTTTTGGTGTAGCCCTAGAACACCACCACATGGCCAACTATGATGCGGAAGCAACTGGCCGTCTGCTCTTTATCTTTATCAAGGAAGTAGCAGAAAAACACGGTGTGACTGACTTAGCACGATTAAACCTTGATTTAATCAGTCCAGACTCTTATAAAAAAGCTCGAATCAAGCATGCGACCATCTATGTGAAAAATCAGGTGGGCTTGAAAAATATCTTTAAGCTGGTGTCTTTCTCAAATACTCAGTATTTTGAAGGTGTTCCAAGGATTCCACGTACGGTCCTAGATGCCCATCGAGAAGGTTTGATCTTAGGTTCAGCCTGTACGGAAGGGGAAGTTTTTGATGCAGTTGTATCACAAGGGGTAGATGCGGCAGTCGAAGTAGCTAAATACTATGACTTTATCGAGGTGATGCCTCCGGCTATCTACGCCCCTCTGATTGCCAAAGAGCAGGTCAAGGATATGGAGGAACTCCAAACCATCATCAAGAGCTTGATTGAGGTCGGAGACCGTCTCGGTAAGCCAGTCCTTGCGACAGGAAATGTTCACTATATCGAACCTGAGGATGAGATTTATCGCGAAATCATCGTGCGAAGTCTAGGGCAGGGAGCTATGATTAACCGGACTATTGGTCACGGAGAAGCTGCCCAACCAGCTCCGCTACCCAAGGCACATTTTAGAACGACCAATGAAATGTTGGATGAATTTGCCTTTCTAGGGGAGGATTTGGCTCGTAAGATTGTCATTGAAAATACCAATGCCTTGGCAGAAATCTTTGAGCCTGTTGAGGTCGTTAAAGGCGACTTGTATACACCTTTCATTGACCAAGCCGAAGAAACGGTTGCTGAGTTAACCTATAAAAAAGCCTTTGAAATCTATGGAAATCCACTCCCAGATATCGTTGATCTACGAATTGAAAAGGAACTAACCTCTATCTTGGGGAATGGTTTTGCCGTGATTTATCTAGCTTCACAGATGCTAGTGCATCGTTCTAATGAACGAGGCTACTTGGTTGGTTCCCGTGGGTCTGTTGGATCCAGTTTCGTTGCGACCATGATTGGGATTACAGAGGTTAATCCTCTTTCTCCTCACTATGTCTGTGGTCAGTGTCAGTACAGTGAGTTTATCACAGATGGCTCTTACGGTTCAGGATTTGATATGCCCAATAAGGACTGTCCAAATTGCGGTCATAAACTCAGCAAAAATGGGCAGGATATTCCGTTTGAGACCTTCCTTGGTTTTGATGGAGACAAGGTTCCCGATATTGACTTGAACTTCTCGGGAGAAGATCAGCCTAGTGCCCACTTGGATGTCCGCGATATCTTCGGGGAAGAATATGCCTTCCGTGCAGGAACGGTAGGTACGGTGGCTGCCAAGACAGCCTATGGATTTGTCAAGGGTTACGAGCGTGACTATGGTAAGTTCTACCGTGAGGCTGAAGTCGAGCGCCTAGCCCAAGGAGCTGCTGGTGTCAAACGGACGACTGGTCAGCACCCGGGGGGAATCGTAGTTATCCCTAACTATATGGATGTCTATGACTTTACTCCAGTGCAGTATCCTGCAGATGATGTCACAGCTGAATGGCAGACAACTCACTTTAACTTCCACGATATCGACGAGAACGTCCTCAAGCTCGATGTCCTGGGTCATGATGATCCAACCATGATTCGGAAACTCCAGGACTTGTCAGGCATTGATCCAAATGATATCCCAATGGATGATCCTGGTGTCATGGCCCTCTTCTCAGGTACAGATATCCTAGGAGTGACGCCTGAGCAAATCAGGACTTCAACTGGTATGCTTGGTATTCCAGAGTTTGGAACCAACTTTGTTCGAGGGATGGTTGATGAAACACATCCAACGACTTTTGCAGAGTTGCTTCAGCTTTCTGGTTTGTCTCACGGTACCGACGTATGGTTAGGAAATGCTCAAGACTTGATTAAGGCTGGAATTGCGGACCTATCAACCGTTATCGGATGTCGGGATGACATCATGGTTTACCTCATGCACGCAGGTCTAGATCCCAAGATGGCCTTTACCATCATGGAGCGAGTGCGTAAGGGATTGTGGCTCAAAATCTCAGAAGAAGAGCGCAATGGCTATATCGAGGCCATGAAGGCCAACAATGTGCCTGAGTGGTATATTGAATCTTGTGGAAAAATCAAGTACATGTTCCCTAAAGCCCATGCGGCCGCCTACGTTATGATGGCCCTTCGTGTGGCCTACTTCAAGGTTCACCATCCGATTTATTATTACTGTGCTTACTTCTCCATCCGTGCCAAGGCCTTTGATATCAAGACCATGGGTGCAGGCTTGGATGCCATCAAACGCAAGATGCAAGAAATTGCTGAAAAGCGTAAGAACAATGAAGCTTCCAACGTAGAAATTGACCTCTACACAACACTTGAAATTGTCAATGAGATGTGGGAACGTGGCTTTAAGTTCGGGAAACTGGATCTCTACCGTAGTGATGCGACTGAATTCATCATCGATGGGGACACCCTCATCCCACCATTTGTTGCTATGGATGGTCTAGGAGAGAACGTTGCTAAGCAATTGGTTCGTGCTCGTCAAGAAGGTGAGTTCCTCTCTAAAACTGAACTCCGCAAGCGTGGAGGACTCTCATCAACCTTGGTTGAAAAGATGGATGAAATGGGCATTCTCGGCAATATGCCAGAGGATAACCAGCTGAGCCTGTTTGATGATTTGTTTTAATAGTTTGAAATGTCTTATGTAGATTTGAGATTGGTTAATGATGCTAAAGAAAAACAGAGCAACTCCTTGGAAACCAGGGAAAGTTATTTCCATACGCTTGCGAAATGGCGTTTACGTATTAGCACAAATGGTGCGTGATCCCTATCTGGTATTTTTCAACCATTTTAATGAGGAAAATAACTGGAAGGGAGTGACCTTGAAAGAGGAGGATATCCTTTTTTGTAAAGCAGTTACTCGTCAGTTTCTACGCTACAGTCCTGTAACGATTGTTAAAGAAGTGAACCCCCTGTTAGATTATGAACTGCCTAAAGAATGGATTTATAGCCATATTGGAGGGCATCCTATTACTGTTTCGGTAAAGGGACGGGAGCACCAAGTAGCTGGTTTTGGTCGACGCTGTTCTTTAGTTCTAGCGGATAAGGACAGTGGTCAACCGGAGGATAATCCACTTATGGGACTTTTCCAAGCTTATATCATACCAGATATCAAAGAACAAGATTGGGATCGGGTAGGTCAGGCTGAACATATGTCTATTGAAGTATTTCCAACACTCAACGAACGTCTCTATCTTTGCTTTCTTTATGGGAAAAATATAAATCCAGAACAAGATATCTCTTTAGGAAAGCCTCTACCTGATGACTATGAAACCTATATAGATATCCTCACAAATAGTCCAGAGGCACGACGCCTCTACCTAGGAGAGGACGAAGAATAAGAAAGGACATTTCATGAAACTAAGAATTTTTGCGGAAGATAAACCGGCTGAGAAGGTGTTTGAGTACCAATTTGAACTTGCTGATCAGACAATTCTTCTATCGACAGCACTCTTGTCAGGTGCTATTGCTTTGGCAGGATTATTTTCTGCGTTGAAAGAAAAATAAAAATAGAAAAGAGAAAACAGAATGGTTTTACCAAATTTTAAAGAAAATCTAGAAAAATATGCTAAGTTGTTAGTTGCGAACGGTGTGAACGTGCAACCTGGTCATACCTTGGCTCTCTCGATTGATGTGGAGCAACGTGAGTTGGCTCACTTAATTGTTAAAGAAGCCTATGCACTTGGAGCTCACGAAGTTATCGTTCAATGGGCAGATGACTTTGTAAACCGTGAGAAATTCCTTCACGCGCCGATGGAGCGTTTGGACAATGTGCCAGAATACAAGATTGCTGAGATGAACTACCTTCTTGAAAACAAAGCAAGTCGTCTCGGTGTTCGTTCTTCTGACCCAGGTGCCTTGAACGGAGTGGATGCAGAAAAACTTTCAGCTTCTGCCAAAGCTATGGGAATTGCCATGAAGCCAATGCGTATCGCAACTCAATCTAATAAGGTTAGCTGGACTGTAGCAGCCGCTGCTGGACTAGAGTGGGCTAAGAGAGTCTTTCCAAATGCTGCGAGCGACGAAGAAGCAGTGGACCTCCTTTGGGACCAAATCTTCAAAACTTGCCGTATCTACGAAGAAGATCCAGTTAAGGCTTGGGAAGAACATGCAGCTATCTTGAAGAGCAAGGCGGAGATGCTGAACAAAGAACAATTCTCAGCCCTTCACTATACAGCGCCTGGAACAGATTTGACACTTGGCTTGCCTAAGAACCACGTTTGGGAATCAGCTGGTGCAGTTAATGCCCAAGGTGAAGGATTCTTGCCAAATATGCCAACAGAAGAAGTCTTTACAGCTCCTGATTTCCGTCGCGCGGATGGTTATGTAACGTCTACAAAACCACTCAGCTACAATGGAAATATCATCGAAGGCATCAAGGTGACCTTTGAAAATGGTCAAATCGTTGATATCACTGCTGAAAAGGGTGACCAGGTTATGAAGGACCTTGTCTTTAAGAATGCTGGTGCGCGTGCCTTGGGTGAATGTGCCTTGGTACCAGATCCAAGCCCAATTTCACAGTCAGGTATTACCTTCTTTAATACTCTTTTCGACGAAAATGCATCGAACCACTTGGCTATCGGTGCCGCTTACGCAACTAGCGTTGTTGGTGGAGCAGAGATGAGCGAAGAAGAGCTTGAAGCTGCAGGACTTAACCGTTCAGATGTTCACGTTGACTTTATGATTGGTTCTAACCAAATGGATATCGATGGTATCCGTGAGGATGGAACGCGCGTACCACTCTTCCGCAATGGAGATTGGGCAATTTAAGGAGAACCTATGCTTGGAAGTATGTTTGTCGGTCTTTTAATCGGACTACTAGCAGGAGCTATCACCAATCGTGGCGAACGTATGGGATGCTTCGGGAAAATGTTTCTCGGTTGGATTGGTGCCTTTCTAGGACAATTACTCTTTGGTTCTTGGGGACCAAGCCTAAGCGGTACAGCCATTATCCCATCAGTTCTTGGGGCCATGATTTTACTAGCCATCTTCTGGGAAAGAGGAAGCTAAGTTTCGATTTAGAAGGCAGATTAACTTTAAAGAATAAGAGAGAGGCTGGGACAAAAGTCCTAGCCTCTCAATTGTCTTTGGATTGTCGATCAAGACGCAGTGGTTGAGTGCCTCTACTACGCTGATTTCATCAGCTTTTACAGCCCTACTCAACTGTGCTGAGGTGGGACGACGAAATCGAATTCTAACGAATTACCGATTTCTATCCCACTCTCTCTTTTTAGGTCGCTCTATAAAGTCCTTTGAAAGCACTCATCTAAGCTTAGCCACAAAGCTTTCAGTGACTGGTTCTTTTTATATTGCGTCAAGTATGGTACAATAAAAGCATGAGAATTCAACAATTACACTATATTATCAAAATTGTAGAGACTGGGTCGATGAATGAGGCTGCCAAGCAACTTTTCATTACGCAGCCCAGTCTATCAAATGCAGTTCGTGATCTAGAAAATGAGATGGGAATTGAGATTTTTATCCGAAATCCCAAGGGAATTACCCTTACACGTGATGGGATGGAGTTTCTATCCTATGCCCGTCAGGTTGTCGAGCAAACGCAACTTCTAGAAGAACGCTATAAGAACCCAATCGCTCATCGCGAGCTTTTTAGTGTGTCTTCGCAGCACTATGCCTTCGTGGTCAATGCCTTTGTTTCCTTGCTCAAGAAGAGCGATATGGAAAAGTATGAGCTTTTTTTGCGTGAAACCAGAACCTGGGAGATTATCGATGATGTCAAGAACTTCCGAAGTGAAGTGGGAGTTCTCTTTTTAAATAGCTATAACCGAGATGTTCTTTCGAAGATGTTGGATGACAATCATCTAGTGGCCCACCATCTCTTTACAGCCCAACCCCATATCTTTGTCAGCAAGACCAACCCTCTTGCTAAAAGAGACAAGGTGCAGTTGGCAGACCTAGAAGACTTCCCTTACTTGAGCTATGACCAAGGAACCCATAATTCCTTCTATTTCTCAGAAGAGATTTTGTCACAAGAACACCACAAGAAATCCATCGTGGTTAGTGACCGTGCGACCTTGTTCAATCTCTTGATTGGTTTGGACGGCTATACCATCGCGACAGGTATCCTCAATAGTAATCTTAATGGAGACAATATTGTCTCGATTCCACTTGATATTGATGATCCGATTGAACTGGTTTATATCCAGCATGAAAAGACTAGCTTGTCTAAGATGGGTGAACGCTTCATCGATTATTTGCTTGAAGAAGTTCGTTTTGATAGCTAATCGTAAGTACATTAGAAAAGAAAAGGAAATATGACTACAATGAATACCAATGATTTTGATTTTCACTTGCCTGAGGAGTTGATTGCACAAACACCTCTGGAAAAGCGCGATGCCTCTAAGCTCTTGATGGTTAATCGCCAGACTGGAGAATTTCAAGATCGCCATTTTCACTCCATTATTGAAATGCTAGAGCCAGGTGATGCCCTGGTGATGAATGATACCCGTGTCTTGCCAGCCCGACTTCATGGTCAAAAGGAAGAAACAGGTGGTCACGTTGAACTCTTGCTCTTGAAAAATATAGCAGGAGACGAATGGGAAGTGTTGGCAAAACCTGCTAAACGTCTCAAGGTTGGAGCTAGAGTTGTCTTTGGCGATGGTCGGCTAAGCGCAGTTGTGACTGAGGAATTGACCCATGGTGGCCGTATTGTGCGTTTTGAGTATGAAGGAATTTTCCTAGAAGTGCTTGAAAGTCTTGGAGAAATGCCTTTGCCTCCTTATATTCATGAAAAATTGGATGACCGTGAACGTTACCAGACAGTCTATGCCAAGGAGAGTGGATCAGCCGCTGCCCCAACTGCAGGCTTGCATTTTACCAAAGAATTACTAGAAGAAATCCAGCAAAAAGGCGTTCATCTAGTCTACCTGACCTTGCACGTTGGACTTGGGACCTTTAGACCTGTTTCAGTAGATAATCTGGATGAGCACGAGATGCACTCCGAGTTTTATCAATTGTCTGAGGAAGCTGCAGCGACCTTGCGTCAGGTCAAAGAAAATGGTGGCCGTGTCATTGCTGTGGGGACTACCTCTATCCGTACGCTAGAGACTATCGGAAGCAAGTTTGACGGCCAAATCCAGGCCGACTCTGGCTGGACTAATATCTTTATCAAGCCAGGCTATGACTGGAAGGTGGTGGATGCTTTTTCTACTAATTTCCATTTGCCGAAGTCTACCTTGGTCATGCTAGTTTCTGCCTTTGCAGGCCGTGAATTGGTCCTCGAAGCCTATCAGCATGCTATCGACCAGAAGTACCGTTTCTTTAGCTTTGGCGATGCCATGTTTATCTACTAAAAATAGAAGAGCTAATTCCTGATTGGATTAGCCTTTTTTGATGTCAAATAGCTATTGAATTATATGGAAATAAATGATACACTGAAAACTACAGGTTAGCCGTCAAAAATATATGTAATTTCAGGCTAGCTATTTTAGATGCAGATGAGACTGTATCATCATTTTAAAAGGAGATTATCATGAAAAAAACATTGCGCTACACCAGTCTTTCAGCTCTTGCCTTGTTGGCTGTGGTGACACTTGCTGCTTGTGGAGGAAATACTGAAAAAACTACAGCATCTTCAAGCAAAGAGGCTTCTTCTAAAGTAACTAAGGAGTCATCAAGTAAAACAGAAGCTAGTCAAAAAGAGGAGCAGAAGTCTGAGACGAGCCCATCAAGTTCCGCAAGCACTCAAACGGATAAGAAGGAAGAGAAGAAAAAAACTCCAGAAGCTTACGCAAAATTCCTTGGAACGTGGGAAAACTATGCTGGAACAACTGCTACAGTCACAGCGGATGGAATCGTGACCATTCAAAGTTCAAAAGGAACCTTCCAGTATGAAATGGATCAAGTAGAGGAGAAGGACGGTTACTATCTGACAGGAATTCATCTTGTTGGAGGCGGAGAAGGAGCACGCCTGATCTTTACTCCAGCTGGAGTCCAAAATGAATTAACAGGTACAGACGGTAGCCAAGACGTCTTGGCAATCGGCCAATCACCAAGCGACAAAGATAGTCATTTTTACCGTAATTAAGAGTGAAAAAAAGAAAAAGTGAGCCAAATCGACGGCTCGCTTTTTGAGTGGTGAAAAGTATGGATGAGATTGATTTGACAAGTAAAAAAGCCTTGATTCCAAGACTTTTTCCTGTTGTTTAGATGCCCCTGCATAATTTTTGAAGAGTTTTCATGTTGAAAATAATCAAAACTATTGAAATAAGTAAAAAGTTGAACTATAGGGAATATTGTGTCATAATAGGTAATAGATGAATAATTAATAGATTGGAAGAAATAATGCTTTCTTACCTTAACAAGTTGAATTGGTTATACATTTTTTCGTCGCAATTGTGTCTATCTCTCGAGTTTAGCTAGTTTTTATAAGCTCTGATTTCGACTCAATAAAACAAATTTCAGAAGTGCAAAAGACAAGATGGTGACATTGCTACAGTCAGTCGCCATGTCTTGCTGGCACAGGCTGTTTGTGCCGTCAGCTATTTACCAGTCAATTTGATCAAAGGGCTTAATTATTATTTTTGAAAGGTCTTTTATGGAAAAAATTCTTTCTTTAGGTCTGACAGGTAAGAAATTACTTGTTCAGGGTTTCTTGTTTGTTCTGCTAGGTCTTATCTTGATGGTCACGGGAACTTGGTTGCCAGTGACGGTTATTCGACTGGTTCTGTTTTTAGCTTGGATAGCAACGGTCTTAGATTTAGTATTACGTATTTTCAAAAAAAGTCAGTCAACGGACACCTTGGGAGT
>NZ_JAWERU010000044.1:0-10858 GCF_032481935.1 Streptococcus sp. | reverse complement strand
GGCTTACTTTGAAGTTCTTCACGAAATGAAATTGATCGTTGACTTGATCTATGAAGGTGGATTCAAGAAAATGCGTCAATCAATTTCAAACACTGCTGAATATGGTGACTATGTCTCAGGACCACGTGTAATCACTGAACAAGTCAAAGAAAACATGAAAGCAGTTCTTGCGGACATCCAAAATGGTAAATTCGCCAACGACTTTGTGAATGACTACAAAGCTGGACGTCCAAAATTGACTGCCTACCGTGAACAAGCAGCTAACCTTGAAATTGAAAAAGTTGGTGCAGAATTGCGTAAAGCAATGCCATTTGTCGGTAAAAACGACGATGATGCATTCAAGATCTACAACTAATTTTTAAGAATATAAACAGAAGGCGAGTTGGGGGGAACCTAACTCGCTTTTTATCTTGAAAACTCATCTGGGAGGAGATTATGCTAAGTGCAAAAGATGTGGTGAAAGCCCACAAGGTTTTGAGTGGTGTAGTAGCCAATACTCCACTTGACTACGATCATTATTTATCCGAAAAATACGGAGCGAAAATTTATCTTAAAAAGGAAAATGCTCAACGTGTTCGTTCTTTTAAAATTCGTGGGGCTTATTACGCAATTTCCCAATTGACAAAAGAGGAGCGTGAACGTGGTGTAGTGTGTGCTTCAGCGGGCAATCACGCTCAAGGAGTTGCCTACACATGTAATGAGATGAAGATTCCTGCAACAATCTTTATGCCAATTACGACACCTCAACAGAAAATTGGTCAGGTTCGTTTCTTTGGAGGAGATTTTGTTACTATCAAATTAGTAGGGGATACTTTTGATGCTTCAGCCAAGGCTGCTCAAGACTTTACCGTAGCTGAAAATCGTACTTTTATTGACCCCTTTGATGATCCCTATGTTCAAGCTGGTCAGGGTACGGTAGCCTATGAAATTTTAGAAGAAGCTCGTAAAGAATCTATTGAATTTGATACTGTCTTGGTACCTGTTGGAGGCGGAGGTCTCATTTCAGGTGTTTCTACTTATATTAAAGAAACAAATCCTCAGATTGAGGTCATTGGAGTAGAGGCTGAAGGTGCTCGTTCTATGAAGGCTGCCTTTGAAGCTGGGGGACCGGTTAAACTTAAAGAAATTGATAAGTTTGCGGATGGAATTGCCGTGCAAAAGGTAGGGCAGTTGACCTATGAAGCAACACGCAAACATGTAGAAACTCTTATCGGTGTAGATGAAGGCTTGATTTCTGAGACCTTAATTGATCTCTACTCTAAACAAGGTATCGTAGCAGAACCTGCGGGTGCTGCTAGTGTCGCAGCTCTAGAAGTATTATCCGATTATATTAAGGGCAAGACCATTTGTTGTATCATTTCTGGAGGGAATAATGACATCAACCGTATGCCAGAGATGGAAGAACGTGCCTTGATTTATGATGGTATCAAGCATTACTTTGTAGTGAATTTCCCACAACGTCCGGGAGCACTTCGAGAGTTTGTAAATGATATCTTAGGACCTCATGATGATATTACTCGTTTTGAATATATCAAACGAGCTAGCAAGGGAACTGGTCCAGTATTGATAGGGGTTGCACTTGCTGATAAACATGATTATGCGGGATTGATTCACCGGATGGAAAAATTTGACCCATCTTATATTAACTTGAATGGGAATGAGACCCTATATAATATGCTTGTTTAATATGCTATGAAATTTTTATCATATTATTTGCCTAACCTATTTACTAGTGCTATAATGTAAGTGAAGAAAGGGGGAGATTCCCATGGTTTTAAAAGTTATACTTGTTCTAATTATTCTAATGCTTATTGTAGGAGCTATATTAATGAGCTCAATCTATGTTGTTCGACAACAATCAGTAGCTATCATTGAACGATTTGGTAAGTATCAAAAATTGAGCAACAGTGGTATTCATCTACGTGCACCATTTGGCATTGATAAAATTGCAGCTCGTGTACAACTACGTCTCTTGCAAAGTGAAATCGTTGTGGAAACCAAGACTCAAGATAACGTATTTGTGACGATGAATGTTGCGACACAGTACCGAGTAAATGAACAAAATGTTACAGATGCTTACTATAAACTAATGAGACCTGAGGCTCAAATCAAATCTTATATTGAAGACGCATTGCGCTCATCAGTTCCTAAGTTAACTTTGGATGAATTGTTTGAGAAAAAGGATGAAATTGCATTAGAAGTTCAAAAACAAGTAGCGGAAGAAATGTCAACGTATGGGTACATTATCGTCAAAACGCTCATTACCAAAGTAGAGCCGGATGCGGAAGTCAAGCAATCGATGAATGAAATCAATGCTGCTCAACGTAAGAGAGTAGCAGCACAAGAATTGGCCGAAGCAGATAAAATTAAGATCGTAACAGCGGCCGAAGCAGAGGCAGAAAAGGATCGCCTACATGGTGTGGGGATCGCAGAGCAACGAAAAGCAATTGTTGATGGACTTGCTGATTCTATTAAAGAGTTAAAAGGAGCCAATGTTGAATTAACTGAAGAGCAAATCATGTCAATCTTGTTAACTAACCAGTATTTAGATACATTGAATAATTTTGCAGAAAAACAAGGTAATAATACAATTTTCTTACCAGCAAATCCTAACGGAGTTGAAGATATACGAACCCATATATTATCGGCTTTAAAAGCCAAGTAAACCAAATCTTAACGTCTTATTTGATTGGATATATGTTTTGTTATTGACAAATGCCATAAAAACGTATACAATTAAATATCGTAAAGAATAAAATAGGAGAAAAACATGGCTAAGACTAACTTTGAAAAAGTAGAATCAGTTGTTAGCTGGGTTCGTGATAAGAAGATCACTGGTTATCGTATTTCTAAAGAAACGAATGCACGTGAAATGTCTATCATTGCTCTAGCTCAAGGACGTGCAAAAGTTAAAAATATTTCCTTTGAAACAGCCCTTGGATTAATTGATTTCTATGAAAAAAATCATGAAAAATTTGAAGATTAATCTTTGGATACTAGCAGACTCTAATTAGAGTCTGCTTTTATTTATAGAACGGCGAAATAGCCATGCTATGACCTACTAAACAAATCTATCTGTAAGGATGAACTAGGTTGACAGTAGAGGAGTGATCTCACTCATGAAAATCAAATAAAAGATTAGGAATAGAGCTACAAGCATTACTTGCTCAGGAAACAGAAGAAGGGATAAAAGTGATTTTAAAGTATATAAAAAGAGGTCGGTATAAAAAACTCCGACCTTGATTTTTATATTCTTATGTTCATGAGCCTTTGACTCAATGTTGATTGGGGATTGAATAGGAAAACAACTCTTGGTTTAAGAGGTTTATTCAACCGCTTTTGTCTTATCCTAAATAGCGTTGTAAAAATTCTCTTGTACGTTCCTCTTTAGGATTTGTAAATAAATCTTCAGGTTTGCCTTCTTCTGCAATAACACCTTTGTCCATAAAGATGACACGGTGTGATACGTCACGAGCAAATTCCATCTCGTGGGTTACAACGATCATTGTCAAGCCTTCTTGAGCTAGTTCTTGCATGATTTTTAGAACTTCACCGACCATTTCAGGATCAAGGGCTGAAGTTGGCTCATCAAAGAGAATGGCATCAGGGTTCATAGAAAGTGCGCGAGCAATGGCGACACGTTGCTTTTGACCACCTGAAAGTTGCTTAGGTTTAGCTTGCCAGTAGCGCTCTCCCATTCCAACTTTTTCAAGGTTTTCTTTAGCAATTTTCTCTGCTTCTGATCGTTCACGTTTGAGAACGGTTGTCTGTGCAACAATCGTATTTTCAAGAACATTGAGATTTTCAAAGAGGTTAAAGGACTGGAAGACCATACCTAGTTTTTCACGATAGTGAGTGAGATTATAGCCCTTCTCGAGGACATTTTCACCGTGATAAAGGATTTCACCTTCAGTTGGTGTTTCGAGAAGGTTGATAGAACGTAGGAAGGTTGATTTACCGCTACCGGAACTACCGATGATAGAAATCACTTCACCTTTATGAATAGTGAGAGAGATGTCTTTTAGGACCTCGTTTTGCCCGTAGGATTTTTTGAGGTGTTTGATTTCAAGGATTGGTTGACTCATTATTTCAAATCCTCCGTTTGCATTTGGTTAGCACCTGTCGTGTAGGTATCCATATCCATGCGTTTTTCGATGAAGCGTAGGATACGCGTTACTGTGAAGGTGAGGACAAAGTAGATAACTGCTATGATGGTAAAGGTTTGGAAGTACTGGTAGGTTTGTGTTGCTACTGTATTTCCTGAGAAGTAAAGTTCTACTACAGAGATAACGTTCAATACAGAAGTATCCTTGATGTTGATGACGAATTCATTACCAGTCGCTGGTAGAATATTTCGAACAACTTGAGGCAAAACAATCTTACGCATGGTCTGGTTATGAGTCATACCAAGTGCAGTTGCCGCTTCAAATTGTCCCTTATCAACAGACAAAATACCACCACGAACAATTTCAGTCATGTAGGCACCAGTGTTGATTGAAACGATAAAGATAGCAGCTAGCGTACGGTCTAGGTTGATCCCGAAAGCTTGGGCAGTTCCATAGTAGATAACCATAGATTGTACAATCATAGGTGTTCCACGGAAAATTTCAATATAGATATTGAGAATCCAACCGATTAGTTTTTGGATTCCAAAGATAAATTGGTTTTCAGATAGAGGTGCAGTACGGAAAACACCGATGGCAAGACCGATAGCGAGACCAACGATGGTACCGATAATTGAAATGAGAAGGGTAATACCAGCACCACGCAAGAGTTGTTGCCAGTTTTCAGTAAGAATTTTAGCGACTTGGCCAAAGAAATTACTGTTGCTGTCTTCTGTCGTTGTAGATTCTGCTGGTTGCTCTTTGATCATACGATCCATGAGAGCAACTTGTTCATCTTTAGAAATAGTTTCAATACTAGCATTGATTTGGCTGATACGTTCGTCGTCTTTACGAAGACCGATAGCGATAGAGGTATCCTCTTCTCCAGTTTTAAAACCAGGTTCAGGCTGAATCATTTTGAACTTAGCATTTGCTGACTCAGCAGTTAGGGCTTCTGGTCGTTCAGAAACATAGGCATCAATGACACCAGCTTCAAGAGCTTGACGCATTTGAGCGAAATCTCCCATGGCAGTTTCCTTCTGAGCGCCTGAGATTTGTGAAATCAAGTCGTAAAGGTAAACACCTTGTTGAGAAGTGATTTTTGCTCCGCTAAAGTCATCTAATGATTTGGCGTTAGCATAGGCAGAATCCTTTTTGACCAAAAGTACTGGTTCGCTAGTATAGTAGCTGCTTGAAAATGCAATTTCTTGTTTGCGTTCAGCAGTTGGGCTCATACCTGCAATGATCATATCAATCTTACCAGAAGTAAGGGCTGGAACAAGTCCTTCCCACTTGGTTTTAACAACCAAGGGCTCTTTACCTAGGTCCTTAGCAATCTTTTTAGCTATTTGGACGTCGTAACCATTAGCATATTGGTTGGTTCCATCAATTTTGACAGCGCCGTTACTGTCGTCATCTTGAGTCCAGTTAAAGGGTGCGTAGGCTGCCTCCATACCGATGCGTAAATATTCATCGGCTTGGACCTGGCTAACGAGTCCTAAAGTAAGAGCCAGGCTAGCAAGGATAGTTAAGCATAATTTTTTCATGATTTCTCCTATTTCTAGTCTAAAATTGCTTCTCTCTATTGTATCGAAAAAGCGGAACTTTTTCAATCTTAGTAAACCCTTACTTGTAAAAAAATGATATAATGAGAAAAAGGTTAAAAGGGGCTATATTATGAAAAAAAGATGGTTAATAGTACTTATATTTACTTGTCTGATAATTGTTCCAAAATTGGTTTTTGCCGTGGATTATAGCATTCCATCCTATAAAGGAGAACTGTATATTCATGCAGACAATACAGCGGAATTTAGGCAGAAGATAGTTTACCAGTTTGAGGAGGACTTTAAGGGCCAAATCGTGGGACTTGGACGTGCTGGCAAGATGCCTAGCGGATTTTATATTGATCCTCAGCCAAAGGTTGAGGCATCTAAAAATGGTCATAAAATCGAAAATCTTACTAGCGAAGTGACAGAAGAAACGAATGGTTATACTGTTAAAGTCTATAATCCAGGTCAGGAAGGGGATAGGGTCGAAGTGGAACTTACCTGGCAATTGAAAAATCTTCTTTTTTTATATGATGATATCGCTGAATTAAATTGGCAACTCTTAACAGATAGTTCAGAATCTATTGAAAAATTTGAGTTTCATGTGATGGGAGATAATGGGGCCGAAAAACTCTTTTTCCACACAGGGCAACTCTATAGAGAGGGAAGGATTGAACAGAGTGGTCATGACTATACGATTCGTTTAGACAATCTTCCGTCTAAGCGTGGAGTTGAGTTGCATGCCTACTGGCCTCGAACTGATTTTGCTAGCGCTACAGATCAGGGCTTAAAAGGGAATCGTTTAGAAGAGTTTAATAAGATAGAAGAGTCGATTGTTAGAGAAAAAGATCAGAGTAAACAACTCGTTACTTGGGTATTTCCTTTGCTACTTTCCATTTCCTTGTTATTGAGTGTCTGCTTCTATTTTATCTATAGAAGAAAGACCACTCCTTCAGTCAAATATGCTAAAAATCATCGTCTCTATGAACCACCAATGGAATTAGAGCCTATGGTTTTATCGGAGGCTGTCTACTCGACCTCCTTGGAGGAAGTGAGTCCTCTAACCAAAGGAGCAGGTAAATTCACCTTTGACCAACTTATTCAAGCTACCTTGCTAGATGTGATAGACCGTGGGAATGTCTCTATTATTTCAGAAGGAGATGCAGTTGGCTTGAGGCTGGTAAAAGAAGATGGTTTGTCAAGTTTTGAGAAAGACTGCTTAAATCTGGCCTTTTCAGGAAAAAAAGAAGCAACTCTTTCCAATTTGTTTGCGGATTACAAGGTATCTGATAGTCTTTATCGTAGAGCAAAAGTCTCTGACGAAAAACGGATTCAAGCAAGGGGGCTTCAGCTCAAATCTTCTTTCGAAGAAGCATTGAAAGAGATGCAAGAAGGAGTGAGAAAGCGAGTTTCCTTCTGGGGACTACCAGATTATTATCGCCCTTTAACTCGTGGGGAAAAGGCCTTGCAAGTAGGTATGGGACTCTCTACTATTCTACCCCTATTTATTGGATTTGGTTTGTTCTTGTATAGTTTGGATGTTCATGCTTATTTTTACCTCCCCTTGCCAATACTTGGTTTTCTAGGTTTGGTTTTGGCTGTTTTCTATTATTGGAAGCTTCGACTAGATAATCGTGATGGTGTCCTAAATGAAGCAGGAGCAGAAGTCTACTATCTCTGGACCAGTTTTGAAAATATGTTGCGTGACATTGCACGATTGGATCAGGCTGAGCTGGAAAGTATTGTGGTCTGGAATCGCCTCTTGGTCTACGCGACCTTATTTGGCTATGCGGACAAGGTCAGTCATTTGATGAAGGTTCATCACATACAAGTAGAAAATCCAGATATCAATCTCTATGTAGCTTATGGCTGGAACAGTATGTTTTATCATTCAACAGCACAAATGAGCCATTATGCTAGTGTCGCAAATACAGCAAGTACTTTCTCTGTATCATCTGGAAGCGGTAGCTCTGGTGGAGGTTTTTCAGGCGGTGGCGGTGGTGGAAGTATTGGTGCTTTCTAAAGAAAACTCAACACAGCCTTTAAAAGTATGATATAATGGAGGGTAGAAAAAGGAGTAATCTATGTATTTTTTTGAAATTTTAAAATCGATCTTTTTTGGGATTGTTGAAGGAATAACGGAGTGGTTGCCGATTTCAAGTACTGGTCACCTGATCCTAGCGGAAGAATTTATCCAATATAAAGACCAAAGTGAAGCCTTTATGTCTATGTTTAACGTGGTTATTCAACTTGGTGCAATCTTAGCCGTTATGGTTATCTACTTTAACAAACTTAATCCTTTCAAACCAGGGAAAGATAAAGTTCAAGTTCGTAGAACTTGGCAATTATGGTCGAAAGTATTTGTTGCGACTCTCCCTCTTCTCCTTGTCTTTAAGTTTGATGACTGGTTTGACACTCACTTCCATAATATGGTTTCAGTAGCCATTATGTTGATTGTTTATGGGGTTGCCTTTATCTATCTTGAAAAACGTAACAAAGCGCAAGCGATTGAGCCAACAGTCACAGAGCTAGACAAGTTGCCTTATAAAACGGCCCTCTATATCGGACTTTTCCAAGTCTTGGCTCTTTTACCTGGGACTAGCCGTTCGGGTGCCACTATCGTTGGTGGTTTGTTAAATGGAACCAGTCGTTCAGTGGTAACAGAATTTACCTTCTATCTAGGAATTCCAGTTATGTTTGGAGCCAGCGCTTTGAAGATTTTTAAATTCATCAAAGCGGGAGAAGTGCTGAGTTTTGGTCAGTTCTTCTTGCTCTTGGTAGCAATGGTAGTGGCTTTTGCAGTCAGCATGGTTGCCATTCGTTTCTTGACCAGCTATGTTAAAAAACACGACTTTACAATGTTTGGAAAATATCGTATTGTCCTAGGTAGTGTCTTACTACTTTATAGCTTCGTTCGATTATTTGTATAAGAAAAAAGCCTTGAGGGAAGCTACTTCCTTCAAGGTTTTAAAATCCAGTCACAGTGACACCCAATAAGCGAACGTCCTTATCTTTATCTGTCAGAGATTCGTAAAGTTGGATAGCCATTTGTGAAATAGTTTCAGCATCTTGGATCTTTTGAGATAAGCTTTTCCGCTTAGTCATTGTAGAAAAGTCAGCATAGCGGATTTTTAAAATAACAATCTTTCCAGATTTTTCATGTTTTTGAAGACTCAGGGCAACTCTTTCCGAAAGGAGAGTTAGCTCTTTTTTGATATCCTCTTCTAGATTGAGAATTTTACTATAAGTTTTTTCTTTTCCAATAGATTTACGAATGCGATTGGATTTGACGGGAGAATTATCAATGCCACGAGCTTTGCGATACAGGTCAAAACCGAGTCGACCAAAACGATCAATGAGACTAATTTCAGAAATTTTTAAAAGATCAGCACCTGTAAATACCCCCATTTGATGCAATTTCTCAACTGTTTTCTTACCCACACCGTGGAATTTAGCGATATCCATTTGTTTGAGAAAATCTTCAGCTTCATCAGGGAGAATAACTGTCAGACCTCGAGGTTTTTGGTAATCGCTGGCTATTTTAGCTAAGAATTTATTATAAGACACACCAGCAGAAGCAGTCAGATGAAGTTCTTGCCAAATATCTTGTTGAATTAGTCGAGCGATTTTAACAGCTGACTTGATACCGAGTTTGTTTTCAGTCACGTCTAGATAAGCTTCATCGATACTCATAGGCTCGATATTATCCGTATAACGTTTGAAAATAGCTCGAATCTGTTGACCGACAGCAGTATATTTTTCGTAGTTTCCAGAAATGAAAACAGCTTGAGGGCAACGTTCATAGGCTTCTTTAGAACTCATAGCTGAGTGGATGCCGAAGACTCGCGCTTCATAACTACAGGTAGAAACAACTCCTCGACCACCAGTTTTTCTAGGATCACTACCAATCACAACTGGCCTCCCTTTAAGTTTGGGATTGTCTCGAATTTCAACAGCAGCAAAAAAGGCATCCATGTCAATATGGATGATTTTACGAGATAAATCATTCATTAGTGGAAAAATCAACATGGAGAAACCTCTCAGTGCTAGTTTGTTTAATTTTATTATACTCTTTTTCTGAAAAAAATGAAAACCAAATAACATCTTTCAAAAATATAATACAGTTTGTTATATATTTCGAACTGTATTAGAAAAGAAAGTGTTTAAAAAGTGAGTTTTTAGTTGTTGAAATCGTTTACTGTGTGTTATACTGAATACATGAATGTAACAGATGACTGTTACTAGAAAGAAAAAAGAGGAATTAACATGGTTGTTAAGACAGTTGTTGAAGCACAGGACATTTTTGACAAAGCTTGGGAAGGCTTTAAAGGTGTTGACTGGAAAGAAAAAGCAAGTGTATCACGCTTTGTACAAGCAAACTACACTCCTTATGATGGAGATGAAAGCTTCCTTGCAGGACCAACAGAACGTTCACTCCACATCAAAAAAATCGTAGAAGAAACTAAAGCACACTACGAAGAAACTCGTTTCCCAATGGACACTCGTCCAACTTCTATTGCTGATATTCCTGCTGGATTTATCGACAAAGAAAACGAAGTGATCTTTGGTATCCAAAATGATGAACTCTTCAAATTGAACTTCATGCCAAAAGGTGGTATCCGTATGGCTGAAACAACTTTGAAAGAAAATGGATACGAACCAGATCCAGCTGTTCACGAAATCTTCACTAAATATGTAACAACAGTTAACGACGGTATCTTCCGTGCCTACACTTCAAACATTCGTCGCGCTCGTCACGCTCACACTGTAACTGGTCTTCCAGATGCCTACTCACGTGGACGTATCATCGGTGTTTACGCACGTCTTGCTCTTTACGGAGCAGACTACTTGATGCAAGAAAAAGTCAACGACTGGAATGCAATCAAAGAAATCGATGAAGAAACAATCCGCCTTCGTGAAGAAGTAAACCTTCAATACCAAGCATTGCAACAAGTTGTACGCTTGGGTGACCTTTACGGAGTTGATGTTCGTAAACCAGCGATGAACGTTAAAGAAGCTATCCAATGGGTTAACATTGCTTTTATGGCTGTCTGCCGTGTTATCAACGGTGCAGCAACATCTCTAGGACGTGTGCCAATCGTATTGGATATCTTTGCAGAACGTGACCTTGCTCGTGGTACATTTACTGAATCAGAAATCCAAGAATTTGTTGATGATTTCGTTATGAAACTTCGTACAGTTAAATTT
>NZ_JAWERU010000043.1:0-12442 GCF_032481935.1 Streptococcus sp. | reverse complement strand
TGATTCTGACACTGACTCAGAAATTGATTCAGAGACTGACTCTGATACTGACTCAGAAATTGATTCACTTACTGATTCTGATACTGATTCAGAAATTGATTCGCTTACTGATTCTGATACAGATTCAGAAATTGATTCGCTTACTGATTCTGATACTGACTCAGAAATTGATTCACTTACTGATTCAGAAACTGATTCAGAGATTGACTCGCTTACTGATTCTGATACTGACTCTGATACTGACTCTGACACTGATTCAGATACTGATTCAGAAATTGATTCAGATACTGATTCACTTACTGATTCAGAAATTGATTCAGATACGGACTCTGAAATTGATTCACTTACTGACTCTGATACGGATTCAGATACAGATTCGCTTACTGATTCTGACACTGATTCAGATACTGACTCTGAAATTGACTCGCTTACTGATTCTGAGATTGATTCAGATACAGATTCGCTTACTGATTCTGATACTGATTCAGATACTGATTCACTTACTGATTCTGAGACTGATTCAGAAACTGATTCGCTTACTGATTCTGAGATTGATTCAGAAACTGATTCGCTTACTGACTCTGACACTGATTCAGATACGGATTCAGAAATTGACTCGCTTACTGATTCTGATACTGACTCAGAAATTGACTCGCTTACTGACTCTGATACTGACTCAGAAATTGATTCACTTACTGATTCTGATACTGATTCAGATACTGACTCGCTTACTGATTCTGATACCGATTCAGATACGGATTCAGATACAGATTCACTTACTGATTCAGAAATTGATTCAGATACGGATTCGCTTACTGATTCTGAGACTGATTCAGATACTGATTCACTTACTGATTCAGAAATTGATTCAGATACTGATTCACTTACTGATTCTGATACTGATTCAGACACTGATTCGCTTACTGATTCTGATACTGACTCAGAAATTGACTCGCTTATTGACTCTGATACTGACTCAGAAATTGATTCACTTACTGATTCTGATACTGATTCAGAAACTGACTCGCTTACTGATTCTGATACCGATTCAGAAATTGATTCGCTTACTGATTCTGATACTGATTCAGATACTGATTCAGAAATTGATTCACTTACTGATTCTGATACTGATTCAGAAATTGATTCTGAGACAGATTCGCTTACTGACTCTGACACTGATTCAGAAATTGATTCAGATACTGATTCTGATACTGACTCAGAAATTGACTCGCTTACTGACTCAGATACGGATTCAGAAATTGATTCAGATACAGATTCACTTACTGATTCAGAAATTGATTCAGATACTGATTCGCTTACTGATTCTGATACTGACTCAGAAATTGATTCACTTACTGATTCAGAAATTGATTCGCTTACTGATTCTGAGACTGATTCAGAAACTGACTCAGAAACTGATTCGCTTACTGATTCTGATACTGATTCTGAAATTGATTCACTTACTGACTCTGATACTGACTCAGAAATTGATTCGCTTACTGACTCTGACACTGATTCAGAAATTGATTCAGATACCGATTCGCTTACTGATTCTGATACTGACTCTGAAATTGACTCGCTTACTGATTCAGAAATTGATTCAGATACTGACTCTGATACCGATTCGCTTACTGATTCTGAGATTGATTCAGATACTGATTCGCTTACTGACTCTGATACTGATTCAGAAATTGATTCTGATACTGACTCAGAAATTGATTCACTTACTGATTCTGATACAGATTCTGAAATTGATTCTGATACTGACTCGCTTACTGATTCTGAGACTGACTCTGAGACTGATTCAGAAACTGATTCACTGACTGACTCTGATACTGATTCAGAAATTGATTCACTTACTGATTCTGATACCGATTCAGAAATTGATTCAGATACGGATTCAGAAATTGATTCGCTTACTGATTCTGAAATTGATTCTGACACTGACTCAGATACGGATTCAGAAATTGATTCTGATACAGATTCAGATACTGATTCAGATACTGATTCAGAAACTGATTCACTGACTGATTCTGAGACTGACTCAGAAATTGATTCACTTACTGACTCAGATACTGATTCTGATACAGATCTAATCACTGATTCTGAGATTGATTCAATTACTGATTCTGAGATTGATTTTGAGGTAGACTCTGATTTAGACGCTGATTCTGACTGACTGGTCGTATCTGAAGGTATAGAATCTTTATTCACACCACCAACTTGGTAGCCACCAATTGCTGTCCCGTAATCATTTGCTACAACATACGGAGCTGTTTTAGAGTTATATCGTCCATACTTTAATTTAGAGCCATCTTCATAAAAAATGTTTCTCGAAACGCTATTAGCAGCTAGCATTTTAATTTTCAAATTAGCTAAATCAGCCGCTGTGCCACTAAAAGCTGTATCGAAAGTAATTGTATGGCTTTTTACCCCAAAGGTTGTTCCCTTAGAGACATACTGTATCCCTTTAGAACTATTACCAACATAAAAATTTTTAACTGGATTTGTTGCAGCGCCATCAATCAATACATTTGTAGGGGTACTTAATTTTGAATCTGATGATGTATCAATATAAATCCCTGTATAATTATTCCCTTTTGTAAATCTAGAATGTGTCAGTATCTTTGTTGGATCATACTCAACTGTCCACGAAATTTTTCCAGTTGCAGAATCATAAATAGCCGAGATACTAGAAATAGGATTTAAAAGATTATTAGCACTCCCACCAGACCAGTAGTATTGAGTTCCACCATTTGAGAAATCACTAATGGTAAAGGTTGTTTTAGTCCCAGTAGTTGTTGAGCGCAAGGTGGCTGCTCGAGTAGCTTCGGTATTATTTAAAACTGCAAAAATTTGACCATTTGGACTTAATTTAATCAGTTCATTTCCGAGTGCTTGTGTATTATTTCCTAAAGTTGTATAAGCAATCTGTAAATCTGCCACAGTAGCATTAGGATCGCCAATTAGATTTTTAGTAGCTTCCAATTGAGATTGTGTAGCTACCAATAATTTCATCAGTTCCAATTGCTGTTCAGCACCTAGTGTGATCAATTGACGAGCAGCCATATCGTTCAACACTTCAGCTTCTGAAATCATTTTATCTAGATTTTCACGAACACTGTCCTGTTTTTCTTCAGTACCTGTTGATGTGGCTTTATTTCCAGAAACAACACCTGATTCAGATAAAACAATACTTGTTGAAGTTGATTCGCTAACCGACTCTGAAACGGATTCACTGATTGACTCCGAAACCGATTCACTTACTGACTCAGAAATTGATTCTGAAACCGACTCGCTTACTGACTCTGAAACGGACTCACTCACCGACTGTGATACTGACTCACTAGTTGAGACTGACGTCGACTCACTAGCTGACTCTGACGTTGATTCTGATTGTGAAAGACTATTTTTTTCTTCCTCAATTGACGAATCAGAAGTTTCGCTAGAAAGTTTAACCTCATTAGTATCAGTAGTTGAAAGTGTTGTTTCTTTAGCTAAGACAATATCATCTGCAAAAGCATTATCTGTAACTACTGTTGCTCCCGTTAATGCTCCTAGCGCTAACGCACCTTTCAGAATTGTACTTGTAGAAATATTCTTCTGTTCATAAATATCAACATTAACACTTTGTTCTGAGGTTGCTCCCCCCAAAAAATGCATTAAACCAATCTGTGAAATAAGGGTTCGTACCCAATTTTTCCCAGATTTATGCATTTTAACTCTAGTTTTCCTGGATGTTTCTCCGATATTTTTACCGATTTTTTTCACGTTTTTCTATCTTCCTCCAATATCCTTTTTATTGTACCATTTTTTATGAGCGTTTCAAAAATTTTTGTCTAAAAATTTTGCTATAATCTTGATCTTTTGCAGACATTTTTTGTAATTATAAGCATCTCCACGTGAAATATAACTATCCATATGCTTTTCTAGTCGCCATCGATAGGCTCTTAATTCATTAGAAATATCAAATCCTATGAGAGAAAGTATCGTCACACGTTCTTCAATACTCTTGATTGGAAAAACATGTTCTATTTCAACCACACTTGTCACACTAGTTGAGCGTTTACGATGATAGTACAACCCCAAATTACGATAAGAAATACGATCAGCCATTAGATATACTTTCCAGGTCGTGAGATCATCTTCTACTTTTTCTTCTTCAGGATAAACAATATCCTGAAAAAGCTCTGCTTTATATAATTTCCCCCATGGAACTGTAAAGCACTGACTAAATGATAATCGCCCATCATACTGCTTTTCAAACCATTCCTGAGGTGTATAAATCTCTAAATAAGGGTCCGACACATCCACATGAAAAGCAAAACTTTGTCTTTCTTCAAAGAACTCTGTAAAGTTTGCGACTGCAATGTCGCTACCTGTATTTTTTAAATCCTTGTATAATATTTCAATATGATTTAGTTCTAACCAGTCATCATTATCTACAAATAAGATAAAATCACCTGTAACTAATGGTAAAGCAGAGTTTCTAGCAGCACCCACTCCGCTTCCTCCTAATTTCCTGTGTATAACTCTAATCCGAGAATCTCTCTGACGATATTCTTCGCAAATAGCAGCTGATGTATCCGTTGAACCATCATTAATTAAAATAATTTCAAGATTCAAATAAGTTTGGTTAACGATACTCTCTAAACAAGGACGAAGATATTCTCCTGCATTGTATATTGGTACAATCACACTTACTTTTTCCATCATTTCTCCTTCGGAAAATTTTCTATCAGGTCCAGCTTGTTACAACACTGTTGATAAAGTTCTATCTGACCATTTCGTAGAGCATCTTCACAACACTTCTTCAAGCGTTCCTTATATGACTTGATCTGCTCAGTCAAATCATATCCCATTGCTGCAAGAAGAGCTATCCGCTCCTCTGCATTAGTTATCATGCTAGAAATATCGTCCAACATTCGAGTTCTAGAAAGTCCCTCTTTTCTTTGAGAGTAGTAATAAGAACCTTCATTGATAAAGGTAACTTGTTTTGCTTTCAAATAAAGACGATAAATCGTTGCGTCGTCTTCTCTTAGTCGCCCTATTGGAAATCGAACTCCCTCAAACAGTTCTGCTTTGAACAATTTTGTTGGTGAAAATGTAAATGTTAAAAAAAGATTGTTACTTGGAGAACTTTCTAGATTCATCCATTCTTGAACTGTATAATTTTTGCTAAAGTATTTCTCTTTCGTAATAGAAAAAAGGAATGACTGTCGTTCTTCGTTAAAAGAATTAAAATTACAAATAGAAATATCAGAACCGTTATCCACTAAGGCTTGATATAAATGTTCTAGATAGGTTTCCTCCACAAAATCATCCGAATCAATAAATGTGATATACTTCCCACTTGCAAAGGCTATACCAGCATTCCTAGCAGCCGAGGGACCCGCATTCATTTGATGCAAAACACGAATTCGCTCATCTCTTCTAGCATAATCTTCACAAATCAATGAGCTACTATCAGTTGAACCATCATTGACCAAAATAATTTCAAAGTTTTCATACGATTGCTTCAGCAAGGAATCAAGGCAACGTTTTAAATATTGTTCTACGTTGTAAACAGGAACAATAACACTAATCAATTCGCTAATATCCATCTTTTCAACCTTTTCTACTAGTATTTCATTAAAGTTATCAATTCCAATTCTAGTAATAATTTGTCGTTGATAGTTCTGATCAAGTTCCAATTCTACACCTTCATCATAATTAAATTCAGCGGTATGCTTATTAGCTAATTTTACTTTATGAGTAGCTCCCATCTCATACCACTCATACTCAGAATCAATGTGGCCCAAATCAATTGCTTGATACCCTTGACAAGCTAAGTCAGAAACAAGAACTTTTGCTGTTGGCCCAAGCATAATCAACACTAGTCGATCTTTCCCATATTTTTTAATCTGTTGAAAAATTTCATCATAATATTGAAATGCATTTTTTGATGGACATATAATTCGTTTAACAGAAGAAGCGTCAGCAAATAGATCATTACCAACACCTGAGCGTGATGTCGCTCCCTCAACAATTAAAATATCTTTTCCTTTCCACAATTCTTTTAACGATGCAAAATAAGTTCCTGAAACTGATTTGTCAACCAAATCAATATAAGGCCTAGAAATAAATGTTGAACCATAAAATGGGGAATTACAATTATCTAAATAAAAATTAGAATACTTTAAAAAATGGCCTTCCCAAAAAACACGAGCATTTTGATTATAACGCTCCATATTTGAAAAAACATCAGGTAAACAAACAAGAAGATTTTCATCACTCTTCGTCTGTAAAATTTGCTTTAATTTTCTTGCTAATTTATCGTCATATTTTTGATATGGAATAGAGTGCCCTGTCATCAAATCAACTTCGCCATCCCCAAACCGAACAACAGAAGCATGATTTTGTTTAATATAAGTAAGACTTTCCAAGATAGGAAGTACTTTAATTTCTGATAAACTCTCCACTATTTACTCCTTCTAGTCACACATAGCTTTCAATACAGATTCTGTTAGCAACTTTCTTGTGAAGAAACCCTCTCTCAAAATAGGATTAAAACTTCTTACATTTTTAACTAATTCAGCATATTCATTTTCAGTCACATTTTGGATTTTAACAATAGCTTCTTCTATATTCTTAACAACCCAACCGAGACCATTTTTTTCTATCAATTCTTGGTTAGCAATTCCTTCTTGCACGATAACAGGAATTCCTGCCGCTAAAAAACTTCCTAGCTTATATGGACAATACAGCGATTGGTACTCCTTATCTTTGTCATCCATCCATACCAAACCAAATCCTCCCTGCGACATCTCCATTAGAAGTTGTTCATCTGGTCGATAATTCATTTTATAAACATTCTGTGGCAATTCAGCGCTTTGCCATGTATATAATTTTAAAGGAATATCATAATTCCACTCTTTTACAAAGCTAAAACGTTCGGGATTCCCAGGGAAATGAATTTCTTTTTTCAAGGTTGCTGAAAACATGGGAGCTTGAGTTGGATGATCCCACATTCCTTGAATTACTGTTTTCGCAACATTTAGGCCAAATTTTCTCAACTGATCGATCATTCTCTGACTTGGAGCGATTATTACATCTGCTTTATTATAATATGAGATTGTTCGATCCATTAGGTAAAAATTCCCAGAGAACATAAGAGGAACTACATCGTGAATGAATAGTACGATTTTAATATCGTATAATTTTAATTTATTCATTAGCTTCTCATCGAATTCCGTTGTATTCCATGTTGGGGTTTGAAAAATTACGACATCTCCATGTCGTAATCCTGACACAATTCCATCCAAACGTTTACTCAATTCACTTTCAGTATCTGTATGGATTTGATAACAATAAATTCCTAATTCACGATATCCTAAAGAAATAGCCACATCTGTAACCGTATTTTGACACAACTGAGCTGTACTCTGCCCAGACTGACCATTAATATTCGTAATATAAACGCGCATCTTTCGCCTCACATTTCCTTAATGTTTTCGATATTTCTCTATCATATCCAATTGAAACTTCAGTTCTTTATACAACTCTATATTTCCATTAGATAAAGAAGTGTTTTTAACAAAGTTTGCACGCCAATCAAAAGCAGCAATTTCATTCTCAAGATTGAATCCTAACATCGATAATAGTGCTAGACGCTCTAAAACAGGTTCAACGGAAAATACTGTACTTTGTTCAGTAGTCTGAGTCAAACTTCCACTATTTACACGATAAACCATAGTTGGTCGGTGCATATAAGCAATTTTATCTGCTGCTAAGTATAATTTCCAAGTTGTACGATCATCTTCACCAAACGATCCTGTATAATATGAGATGTTTTCAAACAGAGAGCGCTTATATAGTTTACACCACGGGACAGTAAAACACACACTTAAATAATGTGGTTTTCCATACTGATAAGCAAACCACTCTTGGGGAGTAAATATCCGCTCATAATAATCGTCATCAGTAATATGAATTTCATACCTATTTTCAGATTCAATATAGCGAGTAAAATTTGCTATTGACACATCACTATCTGTTCTCACTAATAAATCGTAGAGGTCACTGATATGATTGGGATCAACCCAATCGTCACTATCTAAAAACAAAACATATTGTCCAGTGACAAGTTCAAGAGCACTATTTCTTGCGGCACCGATTCCCTCGTTCTTCCTTTTATGTAAGGTTCTAATCCGAAAATCTTTCTCTTTCAATCGTTCAATTATTTCAGCTGTACGATCTGTTGAACCATCATTAACGATAATGATTTCTATATTATCATATATCTGAGATTGTACACTTTTAACACATTGTTCTAAATATTTTTCTGCATTATATGCAGGTATTATTACACTTATCTTTTCCATAATTCCTCTAAATTTTTTCAATATAATTTATTATATCACTATTATATTTCTTTTTACAGTAGTATTCATTTATTTTCTATTGTTATATCAAAGAAATACGCTAGTTGAATTTATTATAGTAAAATCATTCATTTATGATCCAATATATTTTACGGCTTGCTCCAGTATAGCAAGCCGTATTTTCCATTTTATGATTTTATTAGAGATTTAAGGTTTCTCTAATAACATGCATGCAAAATTAACACTATCCTTAACCTAACTAACAAAAGGCCAAATATTTGATAATAGAAAAGCTTTACTTCTTTCATCACTAGAAAATTGACAATGGAGTAAATTAAAAACTGATTGTTCACTTATAAATCTCTATACTATACCAATACCGATAGTCGTTAACCATTAGCGTAGAATTTATTCTCAAGAAAACAATATAATTAAAATATCAATTTTATTACCAAATAATCACACGGTCTTCTGGTGAACGCCACATGCCGTCGCCTTCTTTGACATCATAGGTCGTAAAGAAGTCATCAAAGTTTGGCACTTGGACATTGACACGGAGTTTAGCTGGAGCGTGTACGTCGACGCTAGCCATGAGTTTCATCAACTCTGGACGACCTTTCATACGCCAGATACGAGCAAAGTTATGGAAGAACTCTTCAGCTGAGAAGTCTGGCTCTCTCTTGGCAGCTTCTAGCGCTGCAGCGATTCCTCCTAGGTCAGCAACATTTTCTGATACGGTCAATTTACCGTTAATCGTTGCGCCGTAAGATTCTTGGCCGTCAAACTGGTCGATAACCTTCTGAGTTTTCTCTTTGAAGGCTGCATAGTCGCTCTCAGTCCACCAATCCTTGAGGCTACCATTTTCATCAAAGGAAGCCCCATTTGTATCAAAGGCATGAGAAATTTCATGGGCGATAACCGCTCCGATACCACCATAGTTGGCAGAAGATGACTGATGCAAGTCATAAAATGGTGCCTGTAAAATAGCAGCCGGAAAGACAATCAAGTTCTTTTGTGGATTGTAATAGGCATTCACCATATGAGCAGGCATTCCCCATTCCTTGTAGTCAACCGGCTGATTCCACTTGCTCCAACTGTGCTTGATTTCCACACGCGCAAAGGCTAGGGCATTCTCAAAGAGGCTAGCAGATTCATCCACTACCTTGTCCTTATAGCGAGCTGGAAGTTCTTCTGGATAACCGATATAAGGCTTGATGACATTGAGTTTGACGATGGCTTTTTCTCGAGTTTCAGGAGTCAGCCAGTCATTCTTAGCCAAACGCTCCTTATAAACGTCAATCATGGTCGCCACTTTTTTCTCTACGTCTGCTTTGGCTTCTGGAGAGAATTTTTCGTGGGCATACCAAAGACCAAGCGCTTGTTTAAATGGTCCTTGAGCTAAATGGTAAGCTGCCTTGCGTTTGTCTTGAGCCTCTGGAACTCCTGAAAGAGCACGGCCATAAGCACCTGACAATACACGAATCTCGTCTGTCAAATAGATCGTTGAAAGATTGACCACACTCAAAATCAAGCTTGCCTTGAGCAAAGGCCAAGCTTCCTCACTATAAAATTGCTCTGCTGCTTGCCAGAAACGTTCTTCATCTACGATGACCTTATCAGGAACTTGACCAAGAACAGCTTGGAAAAAGTCATCTAGAGGTAGAGCAGGGGCAAACTTTTTGAAATCTTCATAAGAATATGGATGGTAGAGTTTGGCGTATTCTGAACTCTCTTCGTTTGAAAGGACCACAGCTGCGATACGGCGGTCCAATTCCAATCGTTTCTCTAAAAGATCTTCGATTTCTTCATCTGAGAAGTTATAGGCTTTAAGGAGATTAGAAGTACTTTCTTTCCAAAGGTTCAACAATTCCTCACGCTGTGGATGGTCTTCCGCATAGTAGGTTGTATCAGGCAAGATTGTTCCTGGAGCACTAGCCCAAAGAACATTGGTTCTAGCATCCATAAAGTCTGGTGATACACCAAATGGAAGGAAGTTTGGTTTACCAGCTAATTCAAATGCTGCTAGTTTACTTGCGAAATCCGCAAAACTTTCCAAATCCTGGTATTCCTCCAATAAAGGAAGAACTGGCTCAATTCCATCAGCTTCTCGCTTATCGAAATCTCTCACCATGCTGTGGTATTTGACAAAGTTTGCTAGGATAGGATCTTCTGGAAGATCTTCTCCTGCCAACCATTTGTCAGTCGTCGTTAGCATCAACTCTTCAATTTCTTCGTCAAGGTCGATAAAACCACCTGTTCTCGATTTATCGGCTGGAATAACAGCAGTCTTTTCCCACTCACCATTTATAGCATCATAAAAATCATCTTGATAACGTGTCATCTTGTTCTCGCTTTCCTATTTTCACTTATTCCTAGCTTAGCAAAAATCCCTGGGGAATGCAATTAAAAATACCGTCTTCTCCTGATTGTTTTCTAGTTAATATTTTAAATATTTACAAAAATTAACTTGACTTAATTTTTATTTTAATGTATATTAAAAGATAGGAGGAATATAAATGTATGATACGTATCGAAAACCTCAGTGTCTCCTACAAAGAAACGTTGGCACTAAAGGATATTTCACTAGTGCTCCAAGGACCAACGATTACCGGAATTATTGGTCCAAACGGCGCTGGGAAATCAACATTATTAAAAGGTATGCTGGGAATTATCCCACATCAAGGTCAGGCATTTCTCGATGACAAGGAAGTTAAAAAATCCTTACATCGAATCGCCTATGTCGAACAAAAAATCAATATCGACTACAACTTTCCCATCAAGGTCAAGGAATGCGTCTCGTTAGGACTATTTCCCTCTATTCCTCTCTTTCGAAGTTTAAATGCTAAACATTGGAAGAAAGTGCAAGAGGCCCTTGAAATCGTCGACCTAGCTGACTACGCTGAACGTCAAATCAGTCAACTGTCTGGAGGTCAGTTCCAGCGGGTCTTGATTGCCAGATGTTTGGTGCAGGAAGCCGACTATATCCTCTTAGATGAACCCTTTGTGGGGATTGACTCAGTCAGTGAAGAGATTATCATGAATACGCTGAGAGATCTGAAAAAAGCTGGGAAGACGGTTCTCATCGTCCACCACGACCTCAGCAAGGTTCCCAACTACTTCGATCAAGTCTTGCTTGTCAATCGAGAAGTGATTGCTTTTGGTCCGACCAAAGAAACCTTTACCCAAGCCAATCTCAAAGAAGCTTACGGTAATCGACTCTTTTTCAATGGAGGTGACCTATGATTGCAGAATTTATAGATGGATTGCAAAAATTCCATTTCTTACAAAATGCCTTGATAACAGCTATTGTTATCGGGGTCGTAGCTGGAGCTGTAGGATGTTTCATCATTCTACGTGGGATGTCACTCATGGGAGATGCCATTTCACATGCTGTGTTACCAGGTGTAGCCCTCTCCTTCATCTTGGGCATTGACTTCTTTATCGGAGCCATTGTCTTTGGACTGCTAGCTGCTATCATCATTACCTACATCAAGGGAAACTCGATTGTCAAAAGCGATACCGCCATCGGCATTACCTTTTCTTCTTTCTTAGCTCTCGGTATCATCTTGATTAGTGTCGCTAAAAGTTCAACTGACCTTTTCCATATCCTTTTTGGTAATATTCTTGCTGTTCAAGATACAGATATGTTTATTACTATGGGTGTAGGGGCAGCCATTCTCTTGTTAATCTGGATTTTCTTCAAGCAACTCTTGATAACGTCCTTTGATGAACTCTTGGCTAAAGCCATGGGAATGCCTGTTAACTTTTACCACTATCTACTCATGGTACTCTTGACTCTAGTATCAGTAACTGCCATGCAAAGTGTCGGAACCATCCTTATCGTAGCCATGCTCATTACCCCAGCTGCAACTGCTTATCTGTATGCTAATAGCCTGAAAAGTATGATTTTCCTTTCCTCAACCTTTGGAGCTACAGCTTCAGTTTTGGGACTCTTTATCGGCTATAGCTTTAACGTTGCGGCAGGTTCTAGTATCGTGCTCACAGCTGCTAGTTTCTTTCTCATTAGCTTCTTTATCGCTCCAAAACAACGATATTTGAAACTGAAAAATAAACATTTG
>NZ_JAWERU010000042.1:0-12671 GCF_032481935.1 Streptococcus sp. | reverse complement strand
TGTCCCTCTTTGATGTAATTTAATGCTCGTTGTTTAAAATCTGTACTATATGCCATAGCTTTATTATAACATGTATTTTATAAACTAAGTAACTATAATAGGATTTTTCCAAGTTAAGATTAGTTATTTTATGGACTCAAAAGCTAGATCAGAGGTGAGAAAGTTGACTGAATTTGAGAGCTTCTTTCTTCAAATAATCGAATATTCGAATATTCGAATCAGGTTACAGATGAAAATTTTCAAGAATATGCTGAGTTAGGATTTAATCTTTTAAGGAAAATCCATCATCTAGGTATAAAGGAGACACAAGTATATGAGAGATCTTTTACATACTATGACAGCTTACAAGATGGAATGATAAAAGAGTGGTTTGCAGAAATGCTAGACTATATTTCTGGCTGGTGTCATTCAGAAAAATATCTTTGGAATTATCAGGAATAAGGGAGACCAGATTAGCAAATTGAAGCATTGGTAGTTGAAAATGATTTTGCATAAGATATAGGAGTTAGCTATGTTTAATGACAGTTATATTTGGGGGCGTCTTTTCATCCCCCTTATCATGATTTTCGTCTTAGGATTGATGGTATTCGTTCATAGACGTCAGGTTTTTAAATATTTATATATCGTGAATATTTTTTTGTATCTAGTTGCGATTATTACTTATTTTATTTTAGAAAATCATCCAGTCGGCCAACCATTTCCCTACCCTTGGATGACAGCTATTCCGTTTGTTTGGGCCATATCTATCTTTCTAGCTTTTGGATTATCGTTCGCGTCCGTTAGCGCTTTTGTCATTGAACAGGCACAAAGGCATATCTGGGCAAGGATTCTCATTGGTTTAGTTGTTCTAGCAATTATGATAGCTATCGCGATAGGTATATACTACTTTATAGAGATTATTAGAGTTATAGGTTACTTTTAATTTTTAGTCAGTTTCTGATGGTAAACATTTAGAAAGAGGAGCAATATGAAGCAATCACTTGAATTTTTAAGAGAAAGAATCACCGATAAGATGCCCTTAGAGGAAATGGTAGCAATCTTTGAAGACTTGTGTCGTGAGCCTATTGAGGATGAGATGATTTTATTTGAAACAGGGACATTTACAGCTATATCTGATAAGCCCTTGTTTCAACTATCCTTAGTAAGACAAGCTCCAAATGAAGATGAAGAGTTTTATCAAGTTCACCTTGATGTTTTCTATGAAGCTAGTCAGAACAATCAAATCTTCAGTGAATCTACCTGGGATGAAGATTTAGAGGAAAATATTTTTGACTACATTAGAGCTTCAGAGGTGTTTGCCTATGCTAAAGAACAGGAATACCAAGCGGTCAAAATTTATCTGGAAGAAACTTAAGAAAAGGTAAGTAATATATTTGATTTTTTTAAGAAAAAAACACACAAAAAACTTGAAATCAATCTTCAAAACAATTCAATGATTATTAACGGAACTAGCTTAGCTTTTCCTTTGTCCTTGAAAGATATTGAAGCTGTATTGGGGAAACCTGACCAGGTTGTCAAAAAAGATAATAAATTTATTAAATACATTTATGACAATGATGGTATTGTATTTGAACATTCTTACTCGATTAAAAATCATTTAAAAAAATCTAAAACATACATTGATGAGGAACATTTGATTTCTACTGTTTTCCTATACTATGGCGATGTTGTAAAATCTATGATTGGAGAGGAAGAATTGCCAAAGCAACCATGTCAAGCCGTGGTATTTTCCGATGGAAAGTCTCCTTATTTCTTTTCTGATAGACAGAGAGTAGGGGATTTTAACCTTATTTTATGGACTCCTTATGGAACTAATTTCAATGGAATTACAGAGACAATCACAGACACACTTTCTATTTCCTACTTTCCAGAGATAAAACGTGAACGGGAAAGTTACAAGTTAAAAACAACTGATGGAGAAGTGCTTCACTTTGACAATATAAATTTTAAACTAGCCATTATCCAGGTTTTAATGTATGATTTAGAGGTTTTGAAACCTATTTTTAATATTTTTGATTTTGCAGAGGAAGCCAGTGAGTTGAACATCGACACAGAAAGTATGGAGATTATTCAGCCAGCACTTGATTATATGATAAATCTTCCTATACCTAAGAAATATGCTGAACAAGTCCAAGAAATCTATATGGATGGAGGAAATGAAATTTATATGAATCTGATACCTCAGTGGGACGGTGAAGATGATGGTTTCAATCTAAATGAAGTGAGCCTTAAAGAACTGCAACAGTTTCCAAATCTTAAGCAAGCGACTATCATAAGCAGTAATTTTGAACATGTCAAAAAAACCTTCGACAAGCAAGGGGTTCAAGTGAAGCTATTATAATTGAAGCATTTATCTGAATAAATCATAAATGGATGTTAAGGAAAAGGGCTAAAAAAGGAAAGAAATCTGGTGTCGGAAAATGAACATTCTTGATCTTAATTCTAATCAGAAAGAGACGATATTGTTAATCCACCCTATGTTATCTTCTGCTCAAGGGATGAAGTCCCTCATTGCAGATCAGATGGGGCAAGAGTTTAGATATATTATTCCGGATTTGTCTGCGCATGGGCGATCAGCTTCGGATACTTACGAGTCAGCTCTTAAGGAAAGCCAGATGATCTACAATTATCTAAAGGAACACCAGATAAAAGATTTGAGTTTAGGCTTTGGTGCATCCTTGGGTGGAGTTGTGTTACTGCAATTATTGAATCATAAGGATATCAAGTTTGGGAAACTTGTTTTTGAAGGGGTTAGTTTATGGACAAATGCGCCTTTGCTAGATGTATTTACTAGGTATTTATTGTTAATAAAGCATAGAAAAGCCTTGCGAAATAGAGATATAGCTGTTCATAAGATGGTTTCACTTTATGGAGAAAAAGGAGAGATGATGGCGGATTCTTTCATTGCTATGGATGAAGAAAGCATCAGACATATTTCCCATGATTGTGCATTTGTAGCCTTGCCTAATCTTACGCCAGAGGAACAAAAAAGTTGTGTTTTCTTTTATGGTTCAAGAGAATTCGACCTGATAGCTGCTAAAAAAGTTCTTCCAAAAAAGTATCCTCATGCCACATTTCACATTTGGCAAGGATATGACCACTGTCGCAAGATCACTGAAAATTCGGTAGTTTACTCTAAGATCCTGCGAGATGAAATGTTAACTAATGCTACAGTATTAGAACCCACAAAAAAGACCTATGTGTAAGACCATAGAAATGAGTGAAAATAGATTGATGCAAGATCCTGTATGACCTTAACTTTATCTAAGAGCTGCTAAAATAGTTGCTCGCCAAAAGTGCTTGCAACTCCAAACATATTTAGAAAGATAAATTGATGAAAAAAAACAATCGATTGATAAAAATTGGTCTTTGCTCAACACTTCTTTTGACCTTAGTAGCTTGCAGTCAACCACAAAAGGCAAGCGATGCTACTACGGAAAACTCAGTAACTCAAACACAGTCTGGTCAAGTTTCCTGGAAAGCTACTTATAGCAATATGAACAGTAATCCCAGTGCAGAAGAAGTTCGAAAAGCCTTGGCTGCGCATTTGGATAAGGACAGTGTGGAGGCTTTTTTCAATCTTGTCAACGATTATAACAATACTGTCGGTTCAGTTGGATTAACTGGAGATTTTTCTTCATTTACAAAGACAGAATATGACGTAGAAAAGATTAGCAATCTTTGGACACCGAAAAAAGGTGATTTTGTAGGTACCAACTGTCGTATTAACAGTTATTGTTTATTGAAAAATTCCATCGAAATTCCTAAGTTAGAGAAAGATGATTCCCTCTTGTTTGTCGACAATGATGCTATTGATAAGGGAAAAGTCTTTGGTGCAGAAGACAAGGATGCCTTTGATATTCTATTCTCAATAGTCAAGACCGAAGCAACCACTGATGTCAAGGTTCATGCTGCAAGGATGGAACAGTTCCTTTCTCAATTCAAGTTTAATGAAAATGCAAGAATGCTATCCGTAGTCGTCCATGATGATCTGGATGGGCAATCCCTCTTTATCGGCCATGTCGGTATTCTTGTACCAAGCGAGGATGGCTATCTCTTTGTCGAAAAGTTAACCTTTGAGGAACCTTATCAAGCCATTAAATTTGCGACCAAGGAAGATTGTTACAAATATCTAGATACAAAATACGAAAACTATACAGGTGAAGGTCTAGCGAAACCATTTATTATGGATAATGATAAGTGGGTTCAACTCTAAAAGGATGATTTGCTTAAAGAGTGGGATAAGAAGTTACCAATCGAATGATAGCTAAATTGATATGATTAGAGGACAGCAAGCATGGATGAACATATATTAAGAGTTGTAAAAATTGATAAAGAAGCTATTTTTGAGTTGATCTACGAGACTTTTATAGCGCAAGAGCAAGAACTGCTGGACCTGTCGCCGGTGGATGTTATCAATGATTGTGCTATGGATTGGGTAAAGGGAGAGTTTATCTTTGCAACACACCTTCAGGAAAATAGTCTGGGAGAATTTAATCCTCTTCCCAAAGATATTGATATTCAAGAGTTGCTGAAAAAACTACCTGTTACAACAGATTCCGTTCTTGGTAAAGAAGCAATTTATAGAGATTTTTCATTCGACCAATTAAAAAAATAGTATAATAGTAGTAAATAAAATAGTTATAAGGAGACACAATGGATATTAAAGATTTTACAGAAAAAGAACAAGAAATGATTAAAAAGGGACTAACTTTCTCTAAGCTGAACGATAAGGAAACTGCCGATAAGATTATCGCTTTAATTCCTCAAGATATGATTAAACGGATTCCATTTTTTGTTAGAAAACATGCTATTACACGTACTGTCAAGAGAATCTCGCTTGAGTATCCAGAGTTGTATGCTGTAGCTGAACAAGAAGGCCAACTTCCTGAAAAGGAAGCTCAAGAATTACGTCAAATTCTTACAGATATTTTCCAAGAGAAAATGAACAAGCATAAGATCAAATAAGCTTTGAGATTCAGAAATAAGATGTCGATTGAACATTAGGAGTTGAGAATGGCAATTGATGGCGTTAAAATCATTGACAGTGATCAAGGTTATGACATTTACAATGAAGTAGTCGGTCGCTATAGAGACGGTGAACATGTGACGAATATCATCAAGGATATCCTTGATGCGGAGAAAGATTACTGTCAAACAGACTTTTTTACAGAAATTTATTGGACTGCTCTTGCCTACTCGTTGTGGAAGATTGGTCACCTGACAGACGATATCAGAGATAAAACCTTGGAGCTTCTCAAAAAAGGGGCTGATCCGTTTTGGATGGAAATAGATCCAAAGGCTTTGAAGCAAAGGCAAAAAGTCTTGGAAAAACTTGCTATCCAGTTGCAAACTGAAAATCCTAGGCCTCTAAAGGTCCCTAAAACCAAAACTAAACGCAAACCCTATTTTGAAGAAGGGGATCTCCTTGCTGTTAAGTTCCAAGATGAGTATGGCCTTGTCTTTGTATCTATGGTTGATCAGAGTCCTAGAAAGATTGAGTACCATCTGGCTTGCACGCGCCTCTTACAAACAAAAAAGCCCACCATCGATGATTTTTTGACCAGTCATATCTCCTGTAAGATGGACAATACAAAGTTTGCTCTCGTTACAGACTGCTGGTTCAATCACAAAGATTTAGGACAATTATTAGAAAATATTGAAAAAATTGGACAGGTGAAACTTAGACCTTTTAGTCTTTGGATGCTAGCACCTGCCCAAAATTTAGAAGATATTTATGAAGAAATCACAAGAGATAAAGGTTCCTCTGGCCTTCGTTTCATCGAAACCTATAAACTAGTCGACGATATTTTTCCAGTTTAATGCCTATGTGATAATGGGAGAAATGGTCAATCATTCCCACATGCTATGCTGGGCTCTGACTCCATAGCTATCAATCGAACCATCTGAATTGAACTTGGATTCAATACGATACCTTTTCCAGAGGTCGTAATCTGCTGTTTGAATAGTTAGGATAAAGTTGTTATCCTTATCAGTGACATTATAATCAGCTGGATTGACTTCAAAGATATCGATTAATTTTCGTGTTTGAAAGTCTTGGAGCTTGAGATTTGCTAGCTTGACATGATTGATGGAAATTTCTTCTAGTTGATTGTTATCCTTAGGTGTTCTGTAATAGGTGATGACGCAGTTTTTGAGCTGATCAGTGTCTTTACCTGTGGGAGTAAGGCTCATAAAGCCGTAGGACTGATTATCCCGCTTGACTTCGAGAAGTTGACCATAGTAGAAATGGTCGTTTTTTGGATTGGTGATGGAGCTCTCCGCGCCTTTATCTCTAAAGGTGAACCCATGCTCCAAAAGCTCGGAAGCCTTGGTCTCTCCTATAATGACAGTGGTATCTTGAATGGTTACTGGAACAGGTTGAGCTGGAAAGCCACTCATCATCGTGCAAAACATAAAAACATAACTCGTTAAAAAAGCTGTCCCAATAAAAGCGTTGGTTGATGCATAGGTATGACTGTTATGAAAGTTTTTTCTTATAGCCAGTACAACAAATTTGCCAAGACTTTTTAAAATCATACTAACAAGCACAATAAAAAATTGTTTTTTCGAACATTCATAAACTGCTTGCGGGAAGCTATTGCCATGATAGTAGAAGCCAGCCAATAGGAGTAGATTGACGATTAAATAGATCAGCAAGAACCAATGAATCTCTTTAAGGGCATTGGCATCAGTGATTTCTTCATAGTCAACGTGAATTCTTCCTTGAATAGCATGCCCAAGTTTATAAATCCATTTTGGAATGTCTTTGCCTTTTTTAACCGCAACCACAAGCCTAATATAGAGATAGACGGTAAAGGATAAGGATAGAAAGAAAAGAGCATAAAAGCCCAAAACAATACTAGTGAACATGACTATTTCCGCCTATTTAACATTCAATAAAACAATTTTCTTATCTACATTATAGCATTTTCTAGGGAAATAGAGCTAAAAACATCCGTATGATACTAACTGATTCAAAGGAGTAAAATCATGGGAATGATTGCCAATTATCAATATTTACCAGACGATAAATTAAAACAAATAAAGCTACTTTCTAATGAGGAAAATAACTTGCTGGACTTGGCGGAGGATTATGCAGAAGAATATGAAATTTTTCTGGATATCGATAAAATGTGGGATGCCTTGGTCTTTGTCTTGACAGGATTTAGTAGTTCAGAATTTTTGGATGACAATCCCTTGAGAGAAGCTGTTTTAGGGGTGACTCCTCTAGAGGATGTATCTGAATATATCGCCTATACTGAAAAAAACAAGATAGCCGAGATAGTAGAAGCTTTAGAAAGTTTTGACATGGACAGAGCTATGGTTGATTTTAGTATGGAAGCCTGTAAGAAAGCCGACTTGTATCCTGATATTTGGGATTATCTTGAGGAAGAGGAAGAAATCAAGGATGACATTTTAACCTGCTTTGTCAAAATGAAAGACTTTTACAAGGAAATCTTAAACCACAAGGGGAATGTCCTAGTTACTATCTGTTAAGGTTTTTATATTCCATTAGAAAGGTAATCCTATGAATCCATTTCTAGAAAAATACATTACATTAAAAAAGCAATACCTGGACCAAGATGGAAAGTCTTCAAGTGTCGCAGCCCTTTATGATTTTGCTGATGAATTAGCTAAGTCTGATGATTTAGAAGCGAAGAAAGTCTTAGTTGACCTTTATGAACAATTGGGTCTCTACACTAGTGCCTATAGCTTATTTACCGAAATCTTAGATAAACCAGACCGAAAACAGATAAAGAAACTGAGCCGTTTACAAGAAATGAGTCAGAGTCATGGCGATCGTTTTGCCCTTCCTCGTCCCCTAACAAAAGAAGAGAAGAAGCAAAGGCAGGACTTGTTAAAAGATTTACCTCATTTTCTCTATCATCCAGATCCCTTAGCTACAGGTTCATTTGTTGAAGGAGAAGCCAAGCTTTGTCCATCTTGTGGGAAAGAAAGCAATATTTATTATGCTCTTAGACCCTATAGTATTGAAGAGATAGAACATCTCTGCCCAACTTGCATTGCAAACGGTCAAGCAGCCAAAAAATTCGATGCGGAATTTATCCAAGATGCCGAGTGGCAGGGTGAATTGGATCCAGAAAAGAATCAGCTACTTTTTTGTCAGACCCCAGGATACTCTAGTTGGCAGGGAGAATATTGGCTTTCTTGTTGCCAAGATTACTGTGCTTACTTGGGTACAGTTGGAACTCGAGAATTGATGGATATGGGAATCGCTGAGCAAGTCTTGGCAGACTATGAAGCGCGTGAAGAATATCAAGAGGTAGAAGACTACTTGGTCAAAGACGGACCTATCTGTGGTTACCTTTTCAGATGTCTCCATTGTCAAAAATACCAGATCTGGGTTGATGCAGATTAAATCGGATTGTGATTCGCTATGAAAATTAAAGAGAAGACTATGGAAGAACTAGAAGTATTCGAAGCTGCCTCCAAAGATTTATTAGATACTATGCAGGGATTTAAAGACAATCTATCTGTTCAATTTCCGCGATTAGATAGTGATAACTGGCAGTATGATAAGGGATCGATAAAGGTTTGTAAGGCTGATGAGTCAGGATTCAAAAAAAGATGTAGGGTCGGAATCAGCTACAACTTGAAAGTCTCCCTATTAAACGAAGATGCCGAGCAAATCTGGCTACTGTTTAAAGACTGGTTCAATACTAGCAGATTGAGTCTAGTTGAAAGAAACTCTAATAATGAGGATTTGGGAAGATATGTCTTCTCAGCAAGTTCCCCTCTAGGTGATCAGGTAGATTGTTCGATTTATTTGCCTAATGAGTGGAATATCCCTCAGATTAGCTTATCGGGCTATCTAACAGCTCGCTATAGGGCTTGTGATCTTGATAAATCGCAAGGATAAGACGGAGGTTTTTAGAGATGAGAAAGATTGATTGGGACAAGATAAAGACTCGCTTAGATGCCTTGCTGGTCATGGATGAGTATCTGACAGATCCGAGTGAGGATTGGCTCAGACTCGTGATTAAGACTGAAGAAGACTATGGACTCCGCTACCTTATTGACAATGGATCTGGTGATTCTTTAGATGTGATTTTGACTGATAAAATGATCCTTATAAAAGGTTTTGATCATGAAAGTAGTTTAAGCCAGTTTGCTGCTGACGAGTGGAATCAAGATATCATCGATAGTTTTTATAAAGGACTGGATGAAAAGTATGTCTCACTTTATTCAGAAGACCAAAAAGATGAAACAACCTTCCTTATCTGGTATGACGGTCAAGCGCATCAACAGACTTACCAAGATCAGGATGGTGGAGAATGGTTGCTTTCTTACCTCTTTGATAGCTTTGAGAGATTTCATGAGTTTGTGACAGACTATTATGAAATTACAGTTGATAAAGATTTACTTAGGAAACTCTACATGGAAGGACAACTTTCAGACTTAGAATTAAAGCAATTAATGCAGGAGAGTTAAGAGAGTAATCATGAGAGTGAACTATAAAAATACCCCTGAAAACTATCGAACTATGGTGGAAATAATCATCCCACCCTTGCTTGATTTACTCAAAAGTTTAATCATGTTAGAAGAGGAAATTTTTGAGCGTAACAGGGCACTGGATAAGGAAAAAGAAGCCCTTGCCATCCCAGCAAATCAAGTTCATCCCAAGTGGAATGAACTTATGGATGACTATTTTCAGAGGCAAATGCAACTTCTAACTGGACGAGTGACTCAAAAATACTTGGAAGGAGGAGTTCGAAATTCTTATGGCTCCCCAAGTGAGTATAACTATGTTCAAAGGAATGATTTTTCTGTAGATTTTATCATGACAAAAGCTGAAGAAGCAAGAGTCATCACCCATTATCAAGAAGCTTTAGAAATGAAGCATCAATTTGTACTTAGATTGGTGGATGGAAATTGGCTACTTGATGATAAATTTTACGGTTTTGAGGATGAGGAAACTTGGTATCTCGACTCACTTTGACCAAGATAGCTTTGCTTCCCAACTAATATGAAAAAAAAGGAGAAGTCCTATGAATTTTTTGAAAAAACTATTTACTGGTAAAAAAGAGAATACAGAGAAGAAAAAGCCCCTTACCTTGTCCATGCCCCTCTTCAAAGGCAAGCAGGCTTATTCTTTAGACAAGGTCGTTCAGGATTTAAAATCTCACTGGGGGCTTGAAATTTCTGAAGTTTCTGGTGATGATTCTAGTGCAACCTTTGTGATTGATGGTGCTCTCGTTGCTTTGGCATTGATGGATCTTCCTATCCCAACTCAAGAATTTGAAGAATTGTATGCCTATTCTTACCTCTGGCAGGATGTTGAGAAGGAAACACAGGAGCACACACAACACGCCATTGTTTCTATTTTGTCTGACAATCTTTCGCCAGTAGAAACTTATTCCTTATTGACTAAAGTTAATGCCTCTATCCTAAAAACAAGTCAATCAGCTATTGGTATTTATCAGGGTTCTACCACCTTGCTCTTGCCCAAAGATCTTTATCTAGACCTGGCTGACCTTTTGAAAGAAGAAATGCTTCCCCTTCAACTCTGGATCTATATGGGGATTATCAATCAGAAAGATAAGACCAGCATTTACACTTATGGTTTGAAAGAGTTTGGAAAAACTGAGATTGAAATTATCGACTCCCCTATGGATAGCGACGACTTATATTATTTCCTCTTGTCTATTCTTCAGTATGTTTTAGGCAGTAATGTCACCTTAAAGGACGGTGAAACCATTGGCTTTTCAGAAGATCAAAAAATCAAAATTACTGAGTCAAAAGCCGTCTATTTGGAAGGAAATTCCTTGAAGTTAGATGTTTAGACCATGATTTATAATTGAGTGTCTTTCCTAAATTGGGGGTTTTATGAAGCGTGATATAAAAAAATATTATCTCTACCGATTTCTGGTCTATAGATTTGAAAAACTCTCTTGTAAGAATCCAAGTCTCAAGGAAATAAAACCAGAGAAGAGAGAAAGAATCCTTCTAGAGGCTACTCGAACTAGTCAAAAGATTATTCTAGTCCTTGGAATTCTTTATGTTTTGCTTAATTCTGCTATGTTCATTTACCTAAGGGCAAGTGATTTTCAAAATCCCTTATTGACTTGGTTTACTGACTACATCGACTATTTGGGGGTACTGATAAACGGAGAATGGGGCGGTAGTTGGCGTCAAAAGAAAGCTAGTTTTTTGATGATTGCTCTACTGGCTTTGCCCATTGTGGTCATAGAAGGTGGCCCCTTCTTCTTGCTGGTCTTATTGATTGGGAATTGGGTGCTAAAGAGAAAGATAAGATTTGAGAGAGAACATAAAGGAGTACAGAGCCATGGCTAGAACGGCGATAATAGGTACTTTAATAGTTTTTGCAATCTTTAATCTGCTACTCGGTCTGGGCTTTTATCTCTTTCTAAAAAAGAGGAGAGAGAACGGGCAGTCATTGTACGAAACCCCTGTAAATCAACAAACTCGAACAGAAAAACTGGGTCTAGGCGAGATTTTAGTCTACCTGACCTTGATTGCTATTGCAGGCGTCTTTGCTTTTCAGGCCTTAAATAGAGGTGGTGTTGGGAATTCTATTTTAGCCAAAATGATCCTCCTCCCAGCTATAATGGCTCTTTTCAATGCAAGAAAAAGGACTGGAAAGTCTTTACTTGCCCTCCTTATAACCTTTATGGTCTTTCTAGTAGGAGTCATGTTTAATCTCACGATTGGTTTGCCACCTCAAGCACCGATTTTGCAGATCAATGAAAGTAAAATCACTTTGGCAGAAACCAAAGCTAGTGAGCTGATGGATGCTGGATTTGATATTTATGTAAGACAGGGCGATGGTGCTAGTGACTACGAAAAACTTCTTACAGATGGCAGTTTCCAAAGGTATTCAGGCAATAAAACAGTCACTATCGAAAAAGGATTCAGACTGGATAGCAATGCTGTTCCTTACGCTCCCTATCTCCTGGCAAAAGATGGAATAGTACTGGGGAGTATTTCCTTTTACGGTGCTGAGGACCAGGATGTGGCTTTAGAAGATTCTAAGATTATTCAGGTTCGATTTAACAAGGAAAGTATTGAGGCAGCTAAAAAACATTTTATCACTCTCAAATTAGATGAACTTGACTTGACTACGCGACTGGACCTTCCTCTTGTTCAAGAAACTTTCAAGAAGCATCTATGGTCAATTCCACCATCAAGAACAAACGATGTCACTCAATTATGGTATGGCTTAAAGTGGTCCAGCAACAGTGACTCTCTATTTTGGAATGAGTATTATAGTCTCATCCGTCTAGATGAAAATTACTTGATGACTGATTTTGAACTAGCTGTTCAAGTAGCGCGTGATGAGTAAATGCAATTTTGAATAGTTGATTATGCTTATGATTCATTAAAGAAACTAATCTATTTAGTTTCTTTTTTTGTTTTTTGATTTAAATTTAAAACGATTTCCATTTTTAAGTTAAATAAATTTCACGAACGAATAAATGAATTTATTTAAAAAAGTTTCTAAAAATACTTTACAAGTCTCTGAAAACATGATATAGTAATGAAGCTTAGAAAATGAGATGATGTTTTCTAGCAAATATAAACCCGAGTAAAAAATGCCTACGGACAGGCAGGGTTGAATGCCGAAGCGTGGTTGAAAAGCCACATTATTGATAGGGTTAAAAGCCTACTTTTATAAGTTGATGTTA
>NZ_JAWERU010000041.1:0-13172 GCF_032481935.1 Streptococcus sp. | reverse complement strand
TTGTTCATGAAGACGATAAGGTGTTTAACACCAACCTGACGTGAAAGAAGGATGTGCTCACGAGTTTGTGGCATTGGTCCGTCAGTTGAAGCTACTACAAGGATAGCTCCGTCCATTTGAGCGGCACCAGTGATCATGTTTTTAACGTAGTCCGCGTGTCCTGGAGCGTCGATGTGAGCGTAGTGACGTTTTTCAGTTTCGTACTCAACGTGCGCAGTGTTGATTGTGATACCGCGTTCGCGTTCTTCTGGAGCAGCATCGATAGACGCATAGTCTTTAGGTTGGTTAACTGCTGAAGGCAAGCGACGTGCCAAAACAGTTGTGATAGCTGCAGTTAGGGTAGTTTTACCGTGGTCAACGTGTCCGATAGTACCAATGTTAACGTGTGGTTTACTACGATCGTATTTTTCTTTTGCCATTTGAGTAAAAGCCTCCAATAAAATATATTTTATAGATAGACAGTTAGATAGACAGTAGGCAATACAGTCTAACTTTCCTTACTATTTTATCAAATTTCAGCTAAATTGCAAGTGTTTTACAAAGTTTTTGTGAATTATTCTTATTCTTGCTCTACTTCCTCTACCAATTTATTTAAAATATCTATAACTAGGCTTATTTCAGCAAAAGGCGATAGACCATCAATCGATAACCCAAGTCTGAATTTCCTATTTCCAGCCCCGAAAGACTTCAATCATTCAGTTGTTTGTAGAAAATTATGTATAGAAAAATTAAAGTTTCATCATAAGAGATTTGAGAGTTTAAAACCAATAAAAAGGTTGATCAACTACAGCACCAAAGATACTATAATCAAAAAAAGGTCGGGAGCTTTTATCCCGACATCTTTATTCTGATAGATGTTTCTTAACTTCTTGTGCTTCCTTATGATTTTCATACAGTCGCGCTAAGAATTTAGCAATCTCTTTTAAAATGGAATAGGTAGGAACAGCAACAATCATCCCAATCACACCGTAAATATTACTTGATAATAAAAGCAAGACTAAAATAGTAATTGGGTGAACCTTCATAACTCCACCCACGATACGTGGATATAAAATATTTCCATCAACTTGCTGAATAATCAACATATAAATGACAGCAATAATCATTTTATGAGGATCGGTAAAGAGATTTGAAATAATCATTGGAATCAATCCAATGCTTGGTCCTACATATGGAATCAAATTAGCCAATCCAGAAAAAATGGCGAAGACCAAGGCATATCTTAGACCAATCACACTATAACCGATAAAAGCTAAACATCCAATAATAACTGCATCAATAGACACTCCACTAATGTAACGAGAAATAGTTGTATTTAGGTTTGTCAATAAACCAGATATGTTCAATTTATCTCGTTTTAATATCGTTCTTTCTAGCATGGGTAAAAATTTATGCCCATCAAGTAAGAAGTAAATCAAGAAAACTGGTGTCATGATGATAATCAATACAGTACTTACGAGTGCAGATAGAACACTTCCAACACTATTTGTCACACTGTTCAAGATATTTTGCAAAATATCAACATATGAGAGATTTAGTTGTTGAATAGTTTGTTGAATATCTAGATTTTGCAGGGCTGGATGTTTTGATAACTCAATGACTAAATCTTGAAGACGACCATAAATGTTTTGACTCGAATAGATTAGGCTACTCAACTGATTAATCAAAATCGGTAGCAGATAGACAAAACTAAGTACGATTGCACAAATTAAGGCACAAAGGGTTAACAAAATCCCAATGATGCGATTGATTTTGCATTCCTTCTCTAAAAAGATAACAATTGGGTTGGTTAGGTAATACAAAAATCCTCCCAATAAAAAAGGAATCATGATTGTATTTGCAACACTGACAAAGGGTGTAATAATAGCACCCATCTCTCTCCATAAGTAGAAAATAAGGGTTATTAATAATATCTCAGTGGTCCAGAAGAATAATTTATTTCTCCGAAACATAAGCCACCTCCTCTTTTTCCTATTTTACCATATTTCAAAAAAGATTGATAACCTACATTATAAAAACAAGAATATTTTTTGTCTTTATGATAGAATACAATTACTATGAAGAAATTATTTTTAACACTATTAACACTTATTTCGTTTGGTTCCGCTACTACGGTTTTTGCCCAGGATTTTGATGTAGCAGCAAAACATGCCATTGCTGTTGAAGCTAATAGCGGTAAGATATTATACGAAAAGGATGCTACTCAACCTGTTGAAATTGCTTCTATTAGCAAATTGCTTACCGTATATCTCGTTTACGAAGCCTTGGAACAGGGGAAAATCTCTCTTTCTACTCCTGTAGAAATTTCTGATTACCCCTACCAGTTGACAACTAATTCTGCGGCTAGTAATGTTCCCATGGAAGCTAGAAATTACACTGTCGAAGAGTTGCTAGAAGCAACTTTGGTATCTAGCGCTAACAGTGCTGCTATCGCTTTAGCTGAAAAAATTGCCGGTTCTGAGAAGGACTTTGTAGATATGATGAAGGCAAAACTACAAGAATGGGGAATTCAAGACGCTACACTCGTCAACACAACAGGGCTCAACAATGAAACTCTTGGCACTAATATCTATCCTGGTTCAAAGAAAGATGATGAAAACAAATTGAGCGCTTATGATGTTGCTGTCGTTGCTCGCAATCTCATCCTCAAGTATCCTCAAGTTTTAGAAATCACCAAGAAACCTTCTTCTACTTTTGCAGGGATGACCATTCATTCTACCAACTATATGTTGGAGGGAATGCCTGCTTATCGTGGTGGTGTTGACGGTCTTAAAACAGGAACAACTGATAAAGCTGGAGCATCCTTTGTAGGTACGACTGTAGAAAAAGGAATGCGTATCATCACAGTTGTCTTAAACGCTGACAACCAAGATACCAATCCATATGCACGCTTTACAGCTACTTCTTCTATTTTAGATTACATCTCATCAAACTTTGCTCTTCAGACAATCGTCAAACAAGGGGAAAGTTACGAAGATAGTAAATCGCCTGTATTAGATGGGAAGGAAGATACAGTTACAGCTGTCGCCAAAGAAGATATCAAAATCGTACAACGTCTTGGTAGTCGTACACAATCAACTATTATTTACACAGCGGACACGACTGAACACACTGCTCCACTAGAGGCAGGAACTGTCGTTGGACATTTGACTTATGAAGACAAGGATCTAGTTGGTCAAGGATACATTACAACTGACAAACCTAGTTTTGAGATGGTCGCAGAACAAAATGTCGAAAAAGCCTTCTTCTTAAAAGTTTGGTGGAATCGCTTCGTTCGTTTTGTTAACGAGAAGTTATAAAAAATCAAAAAATCGCGAATTTCGCGATTTTTTTCTTTATTCATTTTCAGCTACAGTCGAATGGTTATATCCATAAACAAAGTAAATAATAACGCCTATTAATAAAGCTAGTCCAAATGCCATCCATGTTTCAAGGGTATATTGAAGCATAAATGAAAGGCAGATTAGAATAGACAAGATTGGTAAAAAAGGTACCAGGGGAGTTTTAAATTCTCCCTCTTTGGGCATACCCTTATCTTTTCTCAGTTTGATAATCCCATAGGCTAGGAGAATAAGATAGGCTAAGGTGCAGATATTGAGAAAGGCTGCGATACTTGCCAGTGGGAAAATTCCCGCTGCAATCGCTGAAACAACACCTGTTAAAATGGTCGCATTCTTAGGGACACGACTGGTCTTAGTCACTTGTTTGAAACTCTGAGGCATGAGCCCATCACGTGCCAAACTATAAATCATTCGAGACAAGGCGTAAGTCATGGAAATACATACCGTAATCAAAGTAAAAATAGCAACGAGAGAAACATAATTAGCTGCCCAACCAATACCAATACTTCTAAGAGCAAAAGCCACTGCATCATCAACATTAAGCTTGCTATAGTGAACGATACCTGTCAATATCAAGGTAACCAAGGCATACAGAATGGTTACAATGGTTAAGGATAAAACAATCCCACGTGGAATATTCTTTTGTGGACTTTGAATTTCGTCAACTGCCATAGAAATGGACTCAAACCCTAAGAATCCAAAGAACATCAGTGAAGCACCTGCCATAATTCCAGTGCTTCCACCATAAATTTGACCAAATCCAAATGGTGCAAAATCTGACCAATTTTCAGGTTTAATGTACCAAATACCAACTAGGATAAATAAGGCAAGAGCAGAAAATTTTAAAACAACAAGAATAGAATTAAAACGAAGAGCTGCTTTCGAATTTAAAAGTACAACACCTGTAACAAGTAGAATTACTAAAATCGGTAAAAGATCAATATAAGTACCATGTTCGGTATTAAAAGTTCCATTTAAGGCTTGTGGCAAGGAAATTCCATAATGGCTAAGCAAACCTTTAAAATAGGCCGCCCAACCAGAAGCAACACCTGAAACTGCTGTCATAAATTCCATAATGGTTAACCAACCAGCTATCCAGGCTGGGAATTCACCCAAAATTGCATATAAATAACTATATGCTCCACCCGTTGCAGGAACACGAGAAGCAAATTCTGCAAAAAAGAGTGCAGATAAGGACACGCAGATAGCAGAAATTACAATCGATACCACAAGGGCAGGTCCTGCTAATGTTGCTGCAGCAGTTCCTGTAATCGTAAAAATACCTGTTCCCACCATGGCACCAATTCCCAAAAGAATTAAGTCCCATAGTTTTAAATGGCGATGCATTTCTGTTTTACCTAGACTAACGTCTTTGGTTCTAAAAATATTCATCATTCATCTCCCAATTTATAAGATTGTATTATTTTATCATATATAAGGATTTTTGTGAATATTTATTAGCATCTTTCATCAAAAAAACTGAGAGTGGGACAGAAATCGGTAATTCGTTAGAATACGATTTCGTCGTCCCACCTCCGCACAGTTGAGTAGGGCTGTAAAAGCTGATGAATTCAGCGTAGTAGAGCCCACTCAACCACTGCGTCTTGCTCGACAATCCAAAGACAATTGAGAGGCTAGGACTTTTGTCCCAGCCTCAGTTTCTGTTCATAAAGTTTATCCGACTGATCCTTCCATTTCATAGCTAATCAAGCGGTTGAGCTCAACTGCGTATTCCATTGGAAGTTCTTTAGTGAAGGGTTCGACAAATCCCATGACAATCATTTCAGTTGCTTCAGATTCTGACAGACCACGACTCATGAGATAATAGAGTTGTTCTTCTGAAATCTTAGATACTTTAGCTTCGTGTTCCAAAGCTACTTGTGAGTTGTGGATTTCATTAAACGGAATGGTATCTGATGCTGACAAGTCATCCATGATAATGGTATCACACTCGATGTGAGAAACAGATTTCTTAGAGTTCTTGTTAAAGGTTACTTGTCCACGATAGTCAACCTTCCCTCCACCTTTGGCGATAGATTTTGAGACGATTGATGAACTTGTATGCGGTGCATTGTGGATCATCTTGGCACCAGTATCCTGGTGTTGCCCTGCATTGGCAAAGGCAATCGAAAGCATGGTTCCACGTGCTCCTTCTCCATCAAGGTAAACAGATGGATATTTCATGGTTGTTTTGGCACCCAAGTTTCCATCAATCCACTCAACTGTCGCATCTTTCAAAGCCTTAGCACGTTTGGTTACCAAGTTATAAACGTTATCAGACCAGTTTTGGATGGTTGTATAACGCATGTAAGCTCCGTCCAAAGCAAAGATTTCTACAATGGCTGCGTGCAAGCTGTTGCTTGAATAAGTTGGCGCTGTACATCCTTCTACATAGTGGACACTTGCTCCCTCATCAACGATAATCAAGGTACGTTCAAACTGACCAGTGTTTTCGTTGTTGATACGGAAGTAAGTTTGAAGTGGAATATCTACCTTGACACCTTTTGGTACGTAGATAAAGGTTCCACCTGACCAAACTGCTGAGTTGAGGGCTGCCAACTTGTTATCAGTCGGTGGTACCAACTTCGCAAAGTATTGTTTAAACAAGTCTGGGTACTCTTTGAGGGCAGAATCTGTATCAGTAAAGATAATACCTAACTTCTCAAATTCTTCCTTCATGTTATGGTAAACCACTTCTGACTCATACTGGGCAGAAGCTCCAGCAAGATAAGCACGCTCAGCTTCAGGAATCCCAATACGTTCAAAAGTTTCTTTGATTTTTTCAGGAACTTCATCCCAAGAACGGGCTGGTTTATCAGATGGTTTTTGGTAGTAAATCAAGTCATCAAAATCAATCTCTGACAAGTCTGCTCCCCATGTTTGCATGGGCATTTTTTTGAAGGTTTCATAAGATTTCAAACGGAATTCTAACATCCACTCAGGCTCTCCCTTAGCAGCTGATAGTTCACGAATGACATCTTCATTCAATCCTTTTCCTGTCGATAGGACAGGCTCTACATCGTCATGAAAACCAAATTTATATTCACCAAGGTCAATTGGTTTTGGTTCTACTCTTTCTTCAGCCATAATATCCTTTCTTTCATTCTTTATTTCTGATGATTTATAAGACAAAGAAAGCTTGTCTTACTTGTTATCTTGATTTTCAATTGTTTTTTTAAGGGCGTTCCAAGCTAGGGTTGCACACTTGATTCGTTGCGGAAATTTAGCAACTCCTGACAAGAAACCTGCATCTCCAAGTTGATCTTGACGCTCATCCTTTTGACCTTGAACCATGTCAGAAAAGATAGTTGCAAGCTCTAGGATTTCTTGCTTGGTCTTTCCTAAGACTGCATCTGTCATCATACTAGCAGAGGCGGTTGAAATCGTACAACCAGAGTTTAGAAAAGCGATATCTTCCAAACGATCATCTGCATTAAACTTAACAGAGAGATTAATCACATCACCACAGGTTGGATTGTTAAGACTGATTTGTTCAGCATCTTCTAGCTTCCCTTGGTGATGGGGATTTTTCGAATGGTCCGCTACCACTGCCATATAAAGGCTATCTAGTTTAGAAAGTGCCATTGAAAAACTCCTTTGTCTTTTGTAAAGCATCGACTAACTTGTCGCAATCTGCCTTGGTATTATAGATATAAAAACTTGCACGAGCTGTTGCTGGAACGTCCAAATACTGGAGCAAAGGTTGAGCGCAATGGTGTCCGGCACGAACTGCTACTCCTTCATAATCCAGAGCAGTAGCGAGGTCGTGAGGGTGAAGATCACCTAGATTAAAGGCAATGACACCTGAACGTTGAGCCAAATCTTGTGAACCATAGATAGTCAGTCCTTCAATGGCCTGCAATTTTGGAAAGACATATGCAATCAATTCCTGTTCATGAGCTTCAATCGCATCCATCCCAAGATTTTCAAGATAATCTACTGCAGCAGCAAGTCCAATTGCTCCTGCCATGTTAGGAGTTCCAGCCTCGAATTTCCAAGGCAATTCCTTCCAGCTTGCAGATTGTTCATAAACGAAATCAATCATCTCGCCACCAAACTCCACCGGTGACATTTGTTCCAGATACTTTTCTTTGCCATAAAGAACACCGATGCCTGTCGGACCAGCCATCTTGTGACCTGAGAAAGCAAAGAAATCTACATCCAAGTCCTGGACATCAATCTTCATATGCGGTGTAGACTGAGCACCATCCACCACCATAATAGCTCCAACTTCATGAGCCATTTGAGTGATTTCTTTGATAGGATTGACCACTCCAAGAACATTGGAAGCATGAGCTAACGAGACAAACTTAACCTTGTCCGTCAATTTAGCCCGCAGGTCAACCATATCCAGAGCTCCGTCCTTGAGATAAACATAGACAAGCTCCGCTCCCGTCTTGCGACAGGCCTCCTGCCAAGGAATGATATTGGAATGGTGCTCCATGACAGAAATCAAGACCTGATCCCCTGCTGTCAGAACTTCCTCAGCAAAGCGCGCTACCCAGTTGAGACTAGTTGTGGTACCTCTGGTAAAGAGAACTTCCTTTGTTGAACCCGCATTGATGAACTTACGAATAGTTTCACGAGCAGCCTCATAGGAAGCTGTCGCACGTTCAGCCAAAGTGTGAACCCCTCGATGAACATTGGCATTATCCTGCTTATAGTAGCGGTTAATGGCTTCCAGAACTGCTAGTGGTTTTTGTGTCGTCGCGGCATTATCCAGATAAACCAGAGGTTCATCGTTGACAATCTGGTCTAAAATTGGAAAATCCTTACGAATCACTTCTACATCTAACATAGGCTTCCCCTTAGCGTTTTGACAATTTTTCTTCGATCGTTGCAATCATTTCATCACGAACTTCCTTGACTGGAATCTCAACGATAACGGATCCAAGGAAACCACGAACAACTAAACGTTCTGCAGTTGCCTTATCCAAGCCACGGCTCATGAGGTAGTACATGTCTTCTGGATCAACTTGTCCGATAGAAGCCGCGTGACCCGCAGTAACATCATTTTCATCAATCAAGAGAATTGGGTTGGCATCTGAACGCGCTTGGTCAGAAAGCATGAGAACACGGCTCTCTTGTTGGGCATCTGCTCCCTTAGCTCCTTTGATGATGTGTCCGATACCGTTAAATGTCAAGGTTGCTTTTTCAAGGATAACCCCATGTTGAAGGATATTACCAATAGAGTTGCAACCATAGTTAGTCACTCGAGTATCAATCCCTTGAACCTGACGTCCACTTGAAAGTGCAACGACCTTGAGATCTGCATGGCTACCATTACCAATCAAGTCACTATCAAAGTCAGCAACGACATTTCCTTCGTTCATGACACCGATGGCCCAGTCAATACTTGCATCGTTGCCTAATTTACCACGACGGCTAATGTAGGCAGTGACATTCTCACCTAGACGGTCAATCGCCGCAAACTTCACTTGAGCACCAGAACGTGCAATCACTTCAACTGTGATATTAGCAGTCGCCTTAGCACTACCCTCACCGCGTGATTCTAAACGTTCGAGGTAGCTGATTTTAGAGTTTTTACCTGCAATGATCAGAATGTGCTTGTTAAATGGCACATCGATATCGCTGTCTTGGTAGAAAATTCCTTCGATTGGTTCAGCAATTTCCACGTTATCAGGAATGTAGAGAACAGCACCACTATTGAAATAAGCTGTGTGGTAGGCTGCTAATTTATCATCGTCATACTTAACAGATGACATGAAGAATTCTTCGATCAGCTCTGGAATTTCTTCTAAAGCTGAATGAAAGTCTGTGAAGACAACACCCTGTTCAGCCAACTCAACTGGAATTTGCTCAAAAACAGTTTGAGTTCCTACTTGGACCAACTTCAAGTGGTTATCTATAGCTGTGAAGTCAGGAACATTTGCTGAGGGTTCGCTTTCTGTGATAGTTCCGTCACCAAGATTCCAACGGTGAAATTTGACACGCTCAATGACTGGTAATTCTAGGCTCTCAATTTTGTCAAAAGCTTTTTGACGGAGTTCAGACAACCAGCTTGGTTCAGCGTGCATTTCTGAAAAAAGTTTAATAGTTTCTTTAGTCATTTACTTCTCCTAAAAGATACGAGGGAATTACAATTCTTCCTTGTAGTCATAGCCAAGTTCTTCAGCTAATTTTGCGTATCCTTCACGTTCCAAACGCGCAGCCAATTCTGGACCACCAGAAAGGACAACACGACCTTCCATCATGACGTGTACCACATCAGGTGTGATGTAGTTCAAAAGACGTTGGTAGTGAGTGATAATCATAGCACCAAAACCTTCACCACGCATAGCATTGACACCTTTAGACACAACTTTAAGAGCGTCAATATCAAGACCAGAGTCAATCTCATCCAAAAGGGCAAATGTTGGTTCCAACATCAAGAGTTGAAGAATTTCATTACGTTTTTTCTCACCACCAGAGAAGCCTTCGTTGAGGTAACGCTCTGCCATTTCTTCTTTCATGTTGAGCAGTTCCATCTTCTCGTCTAGTTTAGTAATAAACTCACGAACTGAAATCTTCTCATCGTCTTCTTTACCAGCATTCATGGCTGCACGAAGAAACTCAGCATTGGTAATTCCAGGAATTTCTGATGGGTATTGCATAGCTAGGAAAAGTCCCATACGCGCACGCTCGTCCACTTCCAATTCAAGGATATTTACACCGTCAAACAAGACTTCACCTTTGGTAACTTCATAGTTTGGATTTCCCATGATAGCGGCAGAAAGAGTCGATTTACCAGTACCATTTGGCCCCATGATAGCGGCGATTTCGCCTGTTTTCAGGGTTAGGTTAACCCCTTTTAAAATTTCTTTTCCTTCAATTTCAACGTGAAGATCTTTGATCTCTAATACTGACATGATAGTTCCTTTCTTTTCAATCCGTTTTACCATTTTCGCTAGAAAATTGTCCTTATTTTTCTAGTAAAAAACGATAAAATGTCAATAAATATACTTTAATAGTATAACAAAAAAAAGCCTAAAAGGCTTTAATTTTGTCTAGAAGCTGAGGGTTACTTCTTTCCTCGAAAATGGTCATCAATAGCGTTGACAATTTTACCCATAATATAGCTGACTCTAAAATTTCTTAGGATTAAAATAGCCCAAAGCAAGGCCACGATATACCGTTGCTCCATGATGGATTCATTAAAGAAATAAGTCTCGGCAGCAGTAAATAAGGCCATAATTATAAATTGTTGTCTGTTCATCGTATTATTTCACAAAATCCTTTTAATCTTCTGCAATGGTCACTTTATCCGCTAGGAATTCAAATCCCTGAGGAAGGACAGATTCTTCAACTTCTTCCTTAACCGGTTGACCTTGAGACGATTTAGCCTTCGCTGAGAAATCAGCTCTGACTTCTTTCCACTCTTCCATGGAAATAGCAAGAATCTCTGGTGAAAATCCCGCTGCTTGACTGAGTATATTACCAAACATGGTGTTGAGATTATCACGTTTCATGGTCTGACCAGCATTGAAGTTAGACTCAAATGCAAGAATGGCATGATGTTCATTAGCCGCAACAGGTTGAGAACCAACTAAAAGTGCCTTATCAGGACCTGACAAGCTTTCAATAACTTCTCCCCAAGCATTTTGAAGACGTATTAGATTTTGACGGGCTAAATCAGGATTTTCAATAGCTTCTTGAAGAATAGACTGAACCTTATTGCGATCTACGCGATAAACTGACTTGCTGTTAACTGGACGACTCGGTGTTGGTGTAGTCTGCTTAGGACTCATGTTAACATTTGCCAGAGCCTGTTTCAATCGCGCAACTTCTTCTCTAAGTGAGGCTAATTCTCCACTTGTACCATCTGATAATGTTGGTTTTGAATCTATCTCTGCCAAACGAATGGTCATCATTTCAGCATAAATCTTAGGCTGTAAGCTAGCCTTGATATCAGCTAAACTACTAGTTGCAATTCCGATCATCTCAAACAAAATAGCCTGTGAAAGTCCTAGGTTATCCTTGAAGAGATCACTATGGTGAGTATTCTCCCCACCAGTTTGGACAATCAAAATATCCCTTAGATACTGCAACAAATCCGTTACAAATCGTGTCATGCTTTTTCCGTTATCAAAAATCAAATTAAGATTTTCCAAAGCACGAGTCACATCTTTTTGTGCCAAGGCAGCCACATAATTATCCAAAGCACTTAGACTAATAGTCCCAGTAATTTCCTCAGAAACAGCTGTTGTTAATCTAGCATCTTGAGTCAAGCTCAATGCTTGGTCTAAAATGGACAAAGCATCCCGCATACCACCTTCGGCCCTACGAGCGATAATCTCAACAGCTTCAGTTTCATAAGCAATCCCTTCCTTCTCTAAAATATGGAAGATATGATCTCGAATATCCTGAGTTCTAATAGATTTAAACTCAAAGCGTTGAACACGAGACAAAATGGTTGCAGGAATCTTATGAAGCTCTGTCGTTGCTAAGATAAAAACAACATTAGGAGTGGGTTCTTCAAGAGTTTTCAAAAGGGCATTGAAGGCTCCAGTTGAAAGCATATGAACCTCATCAATGATATAGACCTTATACTGAGCTATACTTGGAGCATAGGTTGATTTATCACGGATATCACGAATTTCATCCACTCCATTGTTAGAGGCCGCGTCCATTTCGATAACGTCTTCCAAGCTACCGTCTGTTACAGCTTGACAGATATAACAGTTATTGCAAGGTTCTCCTCCCTCTTGATTAGGGCAGTTCATAGCCTTGGCAAAAATTTTGGCTACACTGGTTTTTCCAGTTCCACGAGGCCCTGAAAATAGATAGGCATGGCTAATCTTTTCCTGCTCTACGGCTTGTTTCAGAGTTTTTGCAACAATTTCCTGGCCTACTAACTGTGAAAATGTTTGACTTCTATATTTTCGATAAAGGGCCTGATACATTACGCTTTCTCCTCAAACATTGAAAAATTCCATTCGGTTTTCTCTAACAAAATAGAAACAAACTCTTCTAGATATTTCAGATCCAAATCATCATAATCATCAACAAGAGATGAATCTAAATCTAGAACGCCCAGAAGACGTCCCTCTTTAACCATCGGCACAACAATTTCACTACGAGCACTACTATCACAAGAAATATAGTTTGGATAGGTTTTAACATCACCAACAATCACTGTTTGACGACTAGCTGCAGACTCTCCACAAACACCTTTTCCAAGAGCGATTCGTACACATGAAACTCCACCTTGAAAGGGTCCCAAAATCAGTTCATTCCCATCAAATAGATAGAAACCTGCAAAAACAGTATTGGGAAAACTTGTTTTTAGCAGAGCACTGGCATTTGATAGATTAGCCAACACATTGGGCTCTCCTTCTAAAAGATAAGAGAGCTGTTCATTTATTGTTTGATAAAGTGATTCTTTTTCTGAATATAACATAAAACCATTATATCAAAAAATGCTAGTAGAAAAAAGAAAAATCCCTTGTTTTAAAAACAAAGGATTTTATTCAAATTCGAATGGATTAAAGTTCGATGTCTCCGAACAAGTCAGCCATTGAGAATCCTGTTTGAGTTTCAGGAAGTTCAAAATCACGTTTTTCTTGACGTTTTGGACGACGTGGACGTGGAGCGCGTTTTTCTTCTTTTTGTCCTTCTTCTTGAGCTGGACGTTCTTCAAGAGCTTTGATAGAAAGAGATACACGTTCTGCATCAGCGTTAACTTCAAGAACTTTAACAGTAACTTCTTGACCAACTTTAAGAGCTTCTTTTGGATTTTCAATACGTTTGTGTGAAATTTGTGATACGTGAACAAGTCCATCGATACCTGGCAATACTTCAACAAATGCACCGAAGTCAGTCAAACGTTTA
>NZ_JAWERU010000040.1:0-12894 GCF_032481935.1 Streptococcus sp. | reverse complement strand
TTTAAGAGGCAAGTGACGAGTCAAGAGCAATGAGGCTTGAACAACGTGAAAGCCAGCGTCTTTAGGCGCTGGCTGGTAATTTGGGCTTATAGCCCTGGTGCAAACCACCCGTTAGACGGGTGGTTATGATTATTCTAATCGGCCATCCTTACGATAGGCGATATCTGGTTGCCAAGTCCACTCAGCTCCGTATTTTTCTAGTAAATCAAAGCTAGCTTGAGGTCCCATGCTACCAGCTTTGTAGTCATGGAGTGGAGCACCGTTTTCAGCCCAAAGATTTTCAATACGGTCAATCAATTTCCATGAGGCACTCACTTCATCCCAATGGCTAAAGTTAGTTGAATTATTGTTCAAAACATCATAGATAAGTTTTTCATAGGGATCTGGCGAAGCACCTGTTGCAGTCGCATCTGTTCGATAGTCAAGAGAATTTGGCGCAAGGCTAAACTCTTCACCCACCTTCTTACCGTTAAGGCTAAGAGAGAATCCTTCAGTTGGTTGGATATAGATAGTAAGAACATTTGGCGCTAGAGGTTCACCAAAAATGGAATCCATCTGTTTGAAGACAATGTTTACGTGTGTTCCTTTTTCAGTTAGGCGTTTACCTGTACGGAAGAAGAAAGGTACATCACGGAAGCGATCAGTATTTACAAAGAAGGCACCTGAAGCAAAGGTTTCTGTCATAGATTCAGGGTTGACATTTGGTTCGCTACGGTAAGAGATGTATTTCATGCCATCGACTTTACCAGAACGATATTGACCACGGATGAATTGTTCTTTAAGTTCTTCATCTGTAGGGTGGTAAAGGTTCTTGAAGACCTTGATTTTCTCTGCGCGAATGTCATCCTTTGTAAAGCTTGCTGGCTTGTCCATAGCAAGGAGTGACAGAAGTTGGAGGGTATGGTTTTGAACCATGTCTCGTAGGGCACCAGATTCATCATAGTAGCCACCACGTTCTTCAACACCTAGGCGCTCTGCAAAGGTAATCTGTACGTTATCGATGTGCTCACGATTCCAAACATTTTCAAAAATCATATTGGCAAAGCGAATAGCAAAAATACTTTGAATCATTTCTTTACCGAGATAGTGGTCGATACGATAGATTTGCTCTTCGTTAAAAGTAGCTAGGAGTTCTTCGTTTAGTTTGCTTGCAGTCTCATAGTCTGTTCCAAAAGGTTTCTCAACGATCAAACGTTCAAAGCCTTTACCATCAACAATTTGCTCTGATTTGAGGTGTTTAGCAATAGTACCAAAGAACTGAGGTGCCATTGAGAGGAAGAAGAGTTTGTTGTGCTCAGTCTGATATTTTTCGTTTAATTCAGCTTGAAGCTTGCGTAATTCGATGTAGTGCTCAGTGTCATTAACATCGTGACTTTGATAGTAAAAATGACTCGCAAATGCTTGAGCTTCTTCCACACTGTCTGCCAAGTCTAAAATAGATTCGACAACGACAGATTCGAAATACTCCTTACTCCAAGGTCTACGAGCAGTTCCAATAACAGCAAAATGATCAGAAAGATTACCTGATTTATAAAGTCTAAAAAGTGAAGGGTAGAGCTTACGTTTGGCCAAATCCCCACTTGCACCGAAAATTGTAACAATAACTTTTGATGACATCTAGCTACCTAATTTCTATTTTGTTTCCTAGTTAGACTAGGCATGAGGAGTCCCCATTTTTCATATCCTTTATTTTATCATAATTTTCTAAAAAATCCAAAAATCCAATACGTCTATATTAAGAGTCTGGGCAAAAACTTAATTTCATACTCTTCGAAAATCTCTTCAAACTACGTCAGCGTCGCCTTACCGTATGTATGTTACTGACTACGTCAGTTCCATCTACAACCTCAAAACAGTGTTTTGAGCTGACTACGTCAGTTCCATCTACCACCTCAAAACAGTGTTTGAGCTGACTTCATCAGTTCTATCTACAACCTCAAAGCAGTGCTTTGAGCAACCTGCGGCTAGCTTCCTAGTTTGCTCTTTGATTTTCATTGAGTATCAGGAGCAACCGAAGTAAATCTTTCCACAATAAAACGCATAATATCAAGTTTTTTTATACCTGATACAATGCGTTTTTTTGATTATAAAGACTTTTTGCCAAGTTCTTCTAGGCGTTTAGAACCTTGTCTAAAAATTCTTTAAGACGCGGATGTTGTGGGTTATCAAAGATTTGGTCAGGTGTACCGTCCTCAAGAAATTCACCGTCAGCAGTAAAGATCACACGATTGGCAACCTTACGAGCAAATCCCATTTCATGGGTTACGATGATCATGGTCATACCTTGTTCAGCCAATTCCTTCATAACGTTAAGAACGTCGCCGACCATCTCAGGGTCAAGGGCAGAAGTTGGTTCGTCAAAGAGCATGATATCAGGGTTCATGGCTAGACCGCGAGCGATAGCCACACGTTGTTTTTGTCCACCTGATAGACTTTCAGGATTTGCATTAGCCTTATCAGCAAGTCCAACTTTTTCAAGGAGTTCCATTCCCAATTTTTCAGCTTCAGCCTTAGTCATCAACTTATGCTCTACTGGAGCGAAAGTGATATTTTCTAATACCGTCATGTGTGGGAAAAGATTGAAGTGCTGGAAAACCATTCCGACATTTTCACGAACGTGGTCCACGTTGGTTGCTTTATCCGTCAAATCATAACCATTAACCGTGATATGACCTTTTGTACCTTCCTCAAGGAGATTCAGACTACGCAAGAAAGTCGATTTACCTGAACCAGAAGGTCCAATGATACAAACAACATCTCCTTCGTAGAATTTTGCTGAGATTCCTTTAAGGACTTTGTTTTTACCATATTGTTTATGTAAATTATCAACATCGATTTTTAATTTAGCCATTATTGAATCCTCTTTTCTAAGCGTTTTGCAAGTCTAGTAAGAAGAGTGATAATCACAAGATAGAAGACTGCGAGAATTGCATACATTTTGAAACTTTGGTAGTTACGGGCGATGATAATCTTACCAGTCTGGAAGAGCTCTACTAGCCCGATTGCAGATACGATAGTTGTATCTTTCAAAGCGATGACAAATTGGTTGACGAAGTTTGGAAGCATGAGTTTGGTTGCTTGTGGCAAGACAATTTTACGCATGGTTTTACTGTAAGAAATACCAAGGCTTCGACTAGCTTCCATTTGTCCGATAGGAACAGCCTTAATACCACCACGAACAATTTCAGCGATATAGGCAGCTGAATTTAGGGAGAGGGCGATCGTACCAGCGACAAAGTCATTGATTGGACTCTGTTGGCCAGTAAGGGATTCGATAAAGTTAGGAACTCCCCAGAAGATAAAGGCAGCAAGAATCATCAATGGAATACCACGAATTACATCGACAAAGATTTCTGAAATAAGACGAAGTGATTTATAAGGACTAACGCTAAACATACCAAAGATAATCCCGATAACAATCGCAATTGCAAAGGAAATCAAAGCTAGAGAAAGGGTAATTCCAAGTCCGCTGAGGAGTTGTTTGTAGTTGTTTTTCAACAAGCCCCAGATAGTAGTTTCGTCAATAGTTGATGATTCACTTGTTGAATCAGTTGCAAGGTATTTATCAAGAATCTTTTGGAACTCACCGCTTGCTTTAAGATTTGCAAGACCGTTGTTGAACATTTCAATCAATTCAGGATTACTTCCCTTTTTAACTGCAAAAGCAGTTTCACCAATTGGAGTACCTTCGATTGGTGTTTTTAATTTTTGACCTTGACTGATAGAGTATTTAAGAACTGGTTCGTCATCCATTACGGCGTCAATTGAACCAGTGTTCAAGCTATCATACATAGATGAACCGTCTGCAAAGGTTTTAATTTTATAACCATATTTGCTTTGATTTTCAGTTAGGAAGGTTTGAGAAGCAGTACCGTTTTTAACACCAACGGTTTTACCCTTCAAATCTTCATAAGAAGAAATGGTACTTGATTCCTTAACTCCAAGAATAGTATTAGCTGTATAGTAAGAATCAGAGAAATCAAAGGTTTCTTTACGAGCGTCTGTAACAGACATACCAGCAATCATACCATCAGCTTGACCAGATTGAACTGCGTTAATAGCAGCGTCAAAACCTGGGTTGGTGATTTCAATTTCAAAACCTTGGTCTTCGGCAATAGCCTTGATCAAGTCCATATCAATACCAGTGTACTGGTTGCTTGAGTTTTGGAAAACGAATGGTGCAAATGAAGAATCACTTGCGATAACGTATTTTGATTTGACTGGAGTAGCTTTTTGACCTGCGCTTGTAGTAGAAGTGAGAGAAGTCACTTGTGAACTAGTTTTAGAAGAACTTGTCCATTTATTGATAATTTTGTCCAAGCTACCATCTTTTTTCATCTGAGTTAAAGCTTCGTTAAATTCTGTAACTAGGTATTCGTACTTGCTACCTTTTTTAACACCAAAAGCAAAGCTTCCAACGGCTTCTCCGTCCATGTTGATACTGAGATCTTGCCCTTGGTTAATAGCGTACTCGATGACTGGTTTGTCATCCATGATGGCATTTACAGCCCCTGTACTGAGACTGTTATTCATCAAATCACCAGTATCAAAGGTTTTGATAGTGAAACCATATTTATCTTTGATGCTTTCTAGGAAACGTTGTGCGGCAGTACCGTTTTTAACACCAACAGTTTTACCACTGAGTTCTTCATACTTAGTGATTTTGTTAGACTTAGTCGTTGCGATGACAACTTTTGTATCATAGTATGTATCAGACATGGTAAAGACGTTTTCACGTTCTTTGGTTTTTGTCATACCAGCCATGATTGCATCTGCTTGCCCTGCTTGGACCGCATTGACAGCAGCATCAAAGCCTGGATAAGACATTTGGATATTCCATCCTTTTATCTCAGCGACTTTATTGATGATGTCGACATCAATTCCTTTATAAGTCTGGTCTGTATCTTTAAACTCAAAGGGTGCATAAGCGGTATCACTAACAATCTTGATAGTGTCCGCATTAACATAGCCTAAAGAGAATAAGGGAAATAAAAATAATAAAAATACAAGGATTTTTTTCTTCATGTTTAGTCTCCTTTTTAGAATATTTACCCATTATAGCAGAAAATAAAAAAGTTGGCAAATATTTAGCACTTTGATGTAAGAAGATGTGACATGAGATGCTAAGTGGCAAGAAGTTGAGAATCAGTAAGTAGATCTTTTTTATGGTAAAATAGAAGGATAGAAAATGTGTATGAGGCAATTATGATCAATAGAATTACAGACAACAAATTTAAACTTGTATCTAAATACCAACCTTCTGGGGACCAACCGCAGGCCATTGAGCAGTTGGTTGATAATATCGAAGGGGGTGAGAAAGCCCAAATCCTGATGGGTGCGACGGGTACAGGAAAGACCTATACCATGAGTCAAGTGATTGCGCAAGTTAATAAGCCAACCTTGGTCATTGCCCACAATAAGACCCTAGCAGGCCAGCTCTATGGGGAGTTCAAAGAATTTTTCCCAGAAAATGCAGTTGAGTACTTCGTATCTTACTATGATTACTACCAACCGGAAGCTTATGTTCCATCGAGCGATACCTACATCGAAAAAGATAGTTCAGTCAACGATGAGATCGATAAACTTCGTCACTCCGCTACATCAGCACTCTTGGAGCGTAATGATGTTATCATCGTAGCATCTGTTTCTTGTATCTATGGTTTGGGTTCGCCTAAGGAATACGCTGATAGCGTCGTAAGTCTGCGTCCGGGTCTTGAGATCTCTCGTGATAAACTCTTGAATGACTTGGTTGATATTCAGTTCGAACGCAATGACATTGATTTTCAGCGGGGAAGATTCCGTGTGCGTGGGGATGTGGTGGAGATTTTCCCAGCCTCTCGTGACGAGCATGCATTTCGTGTTGAGTTTTTCGGTGATGAAATTGATCGTATTCGTGAAGTCGAAGCTCTTACGGGGCAAGTTCTGGGCGAAGTGGATCATTTGGCGATTTTCCCAGCTACTCACTTTGTGACTAATGATGACCACATGGAAGTAGCTATTGCTAAGATTGAGGCTGAGTTGGAGGAGCAGTTAGCTATCTTTGAGAAGGAAGGTAAGCTCCTTGAAGCCCAGCGTTTGAAACAGCGTACAGAGTATGATATCGAGATGCTTCGTGAGATGGGCTATACAAACGGAGTTGAAAACTACTCACGCCACATGGATGGACGGAGCGAAGGAGAGCCTCCTTACACATTACTCGATTTCTTCCCTGATGATTTCTTGATTATGATTGATGAGAGCCACATGACCATGGGGCAAATCAAGGGAATGTACAATGGCGACCGTTCGCGTAAGGAAATGTTGGTTAATTACGGTTTCCGTTTGCCGTCTGCCTTGGATAATCGCCCACTTCGTCGTGAAGAGTTTGAAAGTCATGTTCACCAGATTGTCTATGTTTCAGCGACACCTGGTGATTATGAGATGGAACAAACGGACACCGTGATTGAGCAAATCATCCGTCCAACAGGTCTCTTGGATCCAGAGGTGGAAGTGCGCCCAACCATGGGACAGATTGATGATTTGCTTGGTGAAATCAATGCCCGTGTTGAAAAGAATGAACGCACCTTTATCACAACCTTGACCAAGAAAATGGCAGAAGATTTGACGGATTACTTTAAGGAAATGGGCATCAAGGTCAAATACATGCACTCAGATATCAAGACTCTGGAGCGTACCGAGATTATCCGTGATTTGCGTTTAGGAGTCTTTGACGTCTTAGTCGGAATCAATCTCCTTCGTGAAGGGATTGACGTACCTGAAGTAAGTTTAGTTGCCATTCTCGATGCTGATAAGGAAGGCTTCCTCCGTAACGAACGTGGTCTTATCCAAACCATCGGTCGTGCAGCCCGTAATAGTGAAGGTCACGTGATTATGTATGCTGATACTATGACTCAGTCTATGCAAAAAGCCATCGATGAAACAGCTCGTCGTCGTAAAATTCAGATGGCCTATAATGAAGAACACGGCATTGTCCCACAAACTATTAAGAAGGAAATCCGTGACCTTATCTCTGTCACAAAAACTGTGGCTAAAGAAGAAGACAAGGAAGTCGATATCAATAGCCTCAATAAACAAGAACGCAAAGAACTCGTCAAAAAACTGGAAAAACAAATGCAAGAAGCCGTTGAAGTGCTTGACTTTGAATTGGCTGCTCAGATCCGTGATATGATGTTGGAAGTGAAGGCTTTGGATTGAGAAGGGGGAGACATATGACAATATTATCAGACTATAAATCAGGTATTGATGCTGATTCACTAATTAAAAGTTTGAAAGAATTGGATATAGAGAAAAGAAAATCTGAACTTAAGAAACTTTTAAATAACTTTTTAAAATTATCTCCCAAAGATAGTTTATTAAAATTACCAGTAATTTTAGAGATTTTATTTGTATTTCATCAACTATTCGAAATAACAACTCATAGGGAAGTGTTAAAAAAATCAGAAAAAATTCTCAAAGATAAGATTAAGGATTTTCCAGAAAGTAAGCTGTTAAGAGAAAGTTTTTTCTGGTATTCTTATTCTCTTATAAAATATTTTGATAAAATTGAAGGTACAAAAGTATATCAGGATTTCTTTAAACAGGATAGTTTGTACGCGGAAGCTATAAGTTATATGAAAAAATCAAGTGATGATGGAATTGATGAAGATATCATAGGCTTCATACTTTCTTTAATTTTCATCCTTTTATATAAAATTGATTATAAAGCAAGTAATTTGCAGTTAGCACTAGAAGATATCAGTGAGAATCTTATGAGTATCTATAAAAATAAATCTTCCTATGCTGAGTATATTATAAGTGAAGAATTTTTTGAAAATTTTAAACTGAAGAATTTAGTATCAATCAATGAGTATCATAAAAATAATACGGAAGACTTGTATATAGAATTTTATTTATCATGGATAGATTCTAATAGTTTAGATACAAATAACTATTATGAAGATATTATTCAATCTATAATGAAATATAATAAATCGGATATCATTAAGACGCAAGCCTTTAAGCTATTAGAAAAATGGGAGAGATTAGGGAACATAAATATAAGAAATTCAAATGATTTGGAAGGATATTCTAAACAAAATCTAAAAAAAGTTGCGAATACTTTGATTGATGAGATTCGTGCAACTTTAACACTTGATATTGACGATTTAAAAAAACAAGAAAAATATGGTCACTATACAAAAATTGATACTTTGACTAAATTTTTAATTGTGTCTGCAAAATCCGACAAAGAATTCGAGCCTCCCTTTTTACGTTTAACGCATTCAAAGCAGCTTAACGATCCGATGGAAGGTCAAGCTTTGTATGAATATTTAGGTTTAGAGGGAAGTTCAATAGATTATCAAAGTTCTAATGTATTTTTATCTTCTTTGACTACTGTATCGGACAGTTTACCAATGTGGAAAGAATATGCAGATGAATCGCAAGGAGCATTTGTAGAGTATGACATGGAGTATATACAGAATATTGTCGAACATGATTTTTTAGAATTTGTAAAAATTTATTATCTAGAAAATGATAAAGAAGATGAGTCTCTCGTTGGGACAAGACTTCACAGTTTAAAAATAATTATTACAGAATTGCTGAATAAGGGTGAGAGAAAGATAGTTTCGGAGATTTCTAGTAATTTAGCGAAAATATCTTATCTTTTTAAGGTAGCAGACTATGAATATGAAAGTAAGTATCGTATTTTAATCAATTTTGATGATTCCCTTATAAAGGAACGAATATCGACTAGACAGCCATATGAACATAAAATAGGTTTAAAAAAGTTTAAAGAATCTGGCTATGAAGATTTTAGAAAATACATTCACTTAACTCCTATGGATGATGGGCGCTATGGATTGTTCGTATATATTAATCTTTTGCCTTTAAGATATTCGAAAGTAAAATTGGGACCAAAAGTGGATGATCCAGACTACATAGCTCCATACTTGAAACTTGTTGATCCTGATATAGAGATAGAAAGTTCAAAGATCCCTTATCGTTGAGTTTAGAGATTAACATTTTTTTAAAAATTTTGTTGAAGGATGAGTAATTCCACTCTTGAGTAAAAAATGAATAATAATCAAAGAAATTCAAATACAAAAAAGAATCGCCCAAGGAAAGAAAGTTTTCGGCTTTGGATGGATTCTCATAAATTATTAGGATTCTTCCTGGTCCTTGGTCTTATCCTAGCAATAGGACTAGGTCTGAATCTAATTTTCGAAAACCTTCCTATTCCGTTGCCCTACAGAGATATCAACTATAGTTTTCCAATATATATAAATATTTTCTGTCTGGTGTATCGATTATTTGACTATTGGTTCCTAGACTTGACTAGGACAAGAATGACGATAAAAAGATATGCAGATTTATTTATCTATCTTAATAGTATCGGTTTAATAGTTCATCTCTTTATTGGGATTGGTGGGAAAAATAGTAAAGGAATTTTGCCTTCTCTATTATCCCTAGACCACCGCTACATCTGGTTTCCTATTGCAACTTATCTGATCTTTTTCAGTTTGGCATCTATTATAACTCTAGTAATGAATTATATTGAAAAGAAAAGAGGACAAAAGGAAATGGGGAAAATTCATTCAAATGAAAAATCATAAAAGAAAATTAAAAAGGAAAAAGAAATTATCCAGGGTAGAGAAATTCAATCTGTGGTTAGAATCTCACAAGCTATTGGCCTTCTTAGTGGATTTTACAGTTTACCTAGTCTTAGTAGGGATAGTAAGTATTGTTTTAAGTCAGTTTATCCCCCTTCCAAGTCATTATAAACATATGGACTACATGTTTCCGCTTTTTCTTAATATATTCTTTATATTCGGTAGGATGTACGCTTATTATTTGCGAGAAATTTGTTCAACTAAGAAAAATTTTAAAGATTATCTGGAACCGTTTCTTTATATCAATAGTTTCTTTTTTATAATTCACTTGACAATGAGAATTAGAACACGGACTCACAAAGTTTTGCCTTCTCTCTTATCCCTAGATCACCGCTACATCTGGTTTCCAATTGCAACTTATCTGATCTTTTTCAGTTTGGCATCTATTATAACTCTAGTAATGAAGTATATTGAAAAGAAAAGGAGTCAATCATGATAAAACATCTAACTATATTTAGGGTAATTTACCTTCTGTTCCTGGTATTCGCCTTGATTCATTTTATCTTAGGATTGTTTGGCTTAGCTTTTACCCCAGTTTTGTGGAATATCTGGTTTTTTGGTCTCTGTTTAACCCTATTTATCCATCCATGGACCATCTTTTATAAAACAAGAATCTTTCAATGGCATCATTTGATTTTTCAAGCTCTCAGCGGATTCTTTGCTCTCATAATCTGGTTTGTGATTTTCTTTGTTTTATCTGTGGTTCCAGATTCGTCTATGCCTATCAATATAGATTATCAGATGAATAGTAAAGATAAGGAAATCAGAATCATCAGAGGATTCTTACTCCATGAAATTCATGAATATCATGACTTAGTTAATCCTTTGATTATGAAATCTAAAGTTAAGTATGTAGAAAAAAATTAAACATTAGAAAGCGAGTAAATTTATGTCCCGTTCCCAATTAACGATTTTAACAAACATTTGTCTGATTGAAGACCTCGAAACTCAGCGCGTGGTTATGCAGTACCGCACTCCTGAAACCAATCGCTGGTCTGGTTATGCCTTCCCAGGGGGACATGTTGAAAATGGAGAGGCTTTTGCAGAATCTGTTATTCGTGAAATATACGAGGAAACAGGTCTGACGATTAAAAATCCTCAACTGGTCGGCATTAAAAATTGGCCTTTAGATTCGGGTGAACGCTATATTGTCTTTTGTTATAAGGCGACTGAGTTCTCTGGTACTCTTCGCTCTTCAGATGAAGGAGAAGTTTCTTGGATACAAAAAGACCAGATTCCCAACTTGGATCTGGCCTATGATATGTTACCTTTGATGGAGATGATGGAAGCTCCTGATAAGTCAGAATTTTTCTACCGTCACCGTACAGAAGATGGATGGGAAAAGAAAACCTTCTAATCCTTTACTAAATAACCTAACTTGTCCAGGGCCTTCTCGATATAGAGGAGGTCTTGTTCGTTTTCAGCTTCGACTAGGTGATAATGAACGCCATCTGTTAATTCAGAAAGTGGTCTAAAGTCAGACCGTTCAACTTGCTCTAAAAAATGCTGAACGTCACGGCGACAAGAGAGTTTGAGCAAGGTTTCAATTTCTCCATAAACTGGATGATCAATCAAGGTATTCTGAACACGTCCCCCATTATCGACGATAGCTAGAAGTTCTTGTCCGATTTCTTCCATCTCGTGCTTTACTTTAAACAGCTTGTGAACATACGGATTGGTTTTGCTTTCTTTATAAATATAGCCACGATTGGTTGATAAGATAGGAGCACCGTCTGCACGAAGAACAGCAATGTCCTGAACAATAATCTGGCGAGTTACATGAAAACGGTCTGCTAAGCTTTTTCCGTTTAGAGGTTTTTGAGCTTCTTTTAAGAGTTGTAAAAGGGTTTCTTTTCTATTTTTTGTCATAGTCTCTTTCTTAATGGCGTTTTTTTAATGCTTTATAAACAGCTAAGGCTAAGTAATAGTCTACCATACTATGAATAATTGTACCAATACCAACCAGGACAAATAGGACATAAAACATATTTTCTACATTGGTTCCAGTTCCTGCATAAAAGATAATACATGCAAAAACCTCAGCAATAGCATGAACCAAGCCAAGTACAAAGTTAAAAATCAATGAAGATTTCTTATTGTCCAAGGTTTGAGGATGTTTTTGAAGATAGAAAGCACCCAGACTTCCAAAAAAGATATGGGAAAATGCACGAAGTACGATAACAATCGGATATCCAGCCATGAGAAATCCTAAACTAGAAGCTATAATGACAAAGATAGCCATCCAGGGAGAAATAAACATAGCGATAAAAATAGCAACGTGACTTCCTAGAGTGTAGGAAGCGGGAGGAATGACAATTTTAAAGGGCATCACCAAAGGAATCAAAATAGCGATAGCTGTCAGTAATGCGGTCAAGGTCATGAATTGTGTTTTCTTTTGTGTATTCATAATAACTCCTTTTTATCTGTATATACAGTTGTATAGTACAATAAAAAATCAAGCAAGTCAAGAAGCAAAATTGATTTTAGAGAAGATTTTTTAAATGAGGAAAAAGAATGCTAAAAAGAATCAATAAAATTTTAAAAAAATAAGAAAAAACTCTTGCACTAATCAAAGTAGTGTGGTATACTTATAAACGGTTTGAAAAAACTGCCTAAGACAGTAGGGGAGCTCGACTCATAAATATCCTACCGAGGACAAAACGTATCATTTAAAAAGAAGCGTATTGTACTTTCGTGTCTAGGTTTGGGCGCGTTTTTCTTTTGGAAAAATTCCCCAAGCAAAATAATTACGGAGGTGAACACACTAATGAGTGAAGCAATTATTGCTAAAAAAGCGGAACTAGTTGACGTAGTAGCTGAGAAAATGAAAGCTGCTGCATCAATCGTCGTTGTAGACGCTCGTGGTTTGACAGTTGAACAAGATACAGTTCTTCGTCGTGAGCTTCGTGGAAGCGAAGTTGAGTACAAAGTTATCAAAAACTCAATCTTACGTCGTGCAGCTGAACAAGCTGGACTTGGAGAATTGGCATCTGTTTTTGTTGGACCATCTGCTGTAGCATTTTCTAACGAAGATGTTATCGCACCAGCGAAAATCTTGAACGACTTTGCTAAAACTGCTGATGCACTTGAAATCAAGGGTGGTGCAATCGAAGGCGCTGTCGCATCAAAAGAAGAAATCGTTGCTCTTGCAACTCTTCCAAACCGCGAAGGACTTCTTTCTATGCTCCTTTCTGTACTTCAAGCGCCAGTGCGCAACGTTGCTCTTGCAGTCAAAGCGGTTGCA
>NZ_JAWERU010000039.1:0-13090 GCF_032481935.1 Streptococcus sp. | reverse complement strand
TGCACCAAGTCTTGTTAAACCAGCCGAAGAGGTTCGAATTTTGACTGATAAGGAAACTGGAGTTCTGGTAGCAGGGCTAACTACAGAGTTATCTAAAGACCTCAAGCTTCAAGTGCAAAAGGTTCTACGACAAGAATTAGCTGGTAAACACTATGATGCTTATCAAGTGAAATTACTAGATAAGGACAACCAAGAAGTTGAACTCAAAGGTGTTGTCCTAGTGAGATTACCAGTCAAGGGACAGGTTCAAGAGGTTTATCACATGAGCTTAGACCAAGGCTTGCAGGTTCAAAAGGTGACGTTAGTAGGTGACATGGTTGAATTTACAACCAAAGATTTAGGACTTTATGCGATTGTCTATAAAGAACAAAATCAAGAACCAGTAGCATCAGTAGACCAAGCTCATGGGCTAGCAGCTCAGGGAGAGGTTTCTGGAAATAATCCAGGAAAAGCAAATTCAGCAAGACTTCCAGAAACAGGTGAAAGTCGATCTGATACAGCTGCCTTCCTAGCAAGTCTCAGTCTTGTTTTATCAGTAGCTCTACTAACAGTTAAACGTAAAGAAAAGTAAGGTTGATAACTCATAGCTCTGAAAAAGCTAATCATTATAAAAGAAGGAGAAGATAGCATAGTCTTCTCCTTTATTAATTGAGTAGTGAGGTGTATAATGAAAGTAAGAACAAGCATGAAGGAGTAGTGTATGAAAGAGATTGATCAAGCTCTACTAAAAAAAGTAATCATCGAGCGTTCTCGTTCTAGTCATAAGGGAGACTATGGTCGTCTTCTCTTGATTGGAGGGACTTATCCCTATGGGGGAGCGATTATTATGGCTGCCTTAGGGGCTGTTAAAAGTGGCGCAGGATTGGTTACAGTAGCTACAGATAAAGAGAATATTCCAGCTCTTCATAGCCATCTTCCGGAGGCTATGGCTTTTGCTCTTGATGATGAGCGATTACTTGAGCAACAATTGCAGAAGGCTAACATTGTCTTGGTTGGACCTGGACTAGTGGATGATAAGCGTGGAGAAAAGCTTCTCCAAACAGTCTTTCATCATTTAAATCAAGACCAGACTCTCATACTGGATGGTGGTGCCTTATCCATTTTTGCTAAGACGGGGTTGAAATTTCCTAAAGCCCAGCTTGTTTTAACGCCTCACCAAAGGGAATGGCAAGTCTTGTCAGGCTTAGAATTGACTTCTCAAGGAGCTGAGGAAACAGGAGAGGCTTTGATGAGATTTCCTTCAGGAACGATTTTGGTTCAAAAAGGTCCAGCTACTCGAATCTGGCAAGCTGGTCAAGCTGATTTTTATCAGCTGGGAGTTGGAGGTCCCTATCAAGCGACTGGGGGAATGGGAGATACCTTAGCTGGGATGATTGCCGGTTTTGCAGGTCAATTTCCCCAAGCAAGTCTCTATGAAAGAGTGACAGTAGCGACCTATTTACATTCAGCAATTGCCCAAGAACTGGCTGAGGACAATTTTGTAGTTCTGCCAACCACGATCAGTCAACATATCCCAGCCTTTATGAAGAAAATACAAAAAGACACCTGAGGTTTTCAGGTGCCTTTTGACTATTAGAAGAGGCCTTTGACCTTATTTACAAGACCGTTAAGTCCTTCTGAGCCTGAAACCAAAGCTTGTGCTTGGTTAAGATACTCACCGAGTTGGTCCTTATTTTCTTCGACAAAGGTTTTTGCGGCAGCCAAATCTTTTTTCTCGATTAGCTCTTTTACTTGATTAAACAAATCTAATGGGTTCATGATGTCACTCCTTTTCTACACTTCTATTCAATCATTTTTTGAAAAAACTTGCAAGAAACTTGACCCTTCCAATAAAGTTCATGGATGTCAAATTGTGTAAATTTTGATATAATTTTTAATGATGAATTTTAGAAATGATCGGTACGTTGTCGTGGATTTAGAGGCGACCAGTACCGGAAGCAAGGCAAAAATTATCCAAGTAGGAATCGTGGTCATTGAAAATGGCGAGATTGTTGACCAATATGCCACGGATATCAATCCCCACGAACCCTTGGATTCTCATATCAAAGAATTAACGGGTTTGACCGATCAGCGACTAGCAGAGGCACCAGAGTTTTCTCAGGTGGCTGGAAAAATTTTTGACTTGGTCAAGGACGGTGTTTTTGTTGCGCACAATGTCCAGTTCGATGCTAATTTGTTGGCAGAATTTCTCTTTTTTGAGGGCTATGAATTACGCACTCCCCGTATCGATACAGTCGAGTTGGCTCAGGTTTTTTATCCTCAGCTTGAAAAGTATAATCTGGGGATTCTCTGTCAAGAGTTAGGAATTTCACTAGAAAAAGCCCATACGGCCTTATCAGATGCTCAAGCAACAGCAGAACTCTTTCTCTGTATGCGACAAAAAATGTTTCAACTGCCAAAAGGCTTATTGGAGCGCTTGTTAAGTTTGTCAGATGGTTTATTATATGAGTCTTATCTGGTTATTGAGGAAGTTTATCAGAAGCAGTCAATCCTGGTTGAACATGACTTGGTAGAGGTGCAAGGTTTATTTTTAAGAAAAGAGAAGCCAGTCCTTTCTCCACGTAAACTATCTAAAGATTTCCAAACCAATATTGCCTTGTTGGATTTGGAAGATAGAGCCCCACAAGCTAGTTTTTCTCAAAAGGTTCAAGATTTTCTACAGAATGAGAAAATTGCTTTTGTGCAAGCTCAGACTGGAATTGGGAAAACCTACGGCTATTTGTTACCCGCTTTATCACTAGAAAACGAAAAAGGAATCCTTCTCAGTGTTCCTACTAAAGTTCTACAAAATCAAGTGATGCAAGAAGAGGCTCGTAGATTGGAAGAGGTCTTTCACCTTTCGATTCATAATCTTAAAGGACCACAGAATTATCTAAAACTAGATGCCTTTCATCATGCACTAGAGGAAGAAGAGTCCAATCGCTTGTACACACGTTTTAAGATGCAACTCCTAGTTTGGTTGACCGAAACAGAAACTGGAGATTTAGATGAGATTGGACAACTTTATCGCTACCAGCAGTTTTTACCAAACTTGGTACATGATGGGAATCTTCCCAAAGCTTCTCTCTTTTGGTTAGAGGATTTTTGGAGACGGGGGCAGAAAAAAGCTCGTTCTTGCCAGCTACTTGTGACAAATCATGCTTATCTCGTTACCCGACTTGAGGATGATCCCAGTCTACTAGAGGGCCGTCTCTTGATTTTGGATGAGGCCCAGAAGATCTTACTAACTTTGGAAAGTCTTTTACAAAAGAGTTTCGTTTTAAACGACATAGTAGACCAGCTAGATCAAGCTCTAGTTCGAGAAGAAGGGACGCTTCAGAGACGCTTGATGGAGAGTATTCGCTTTGAGCTTTGTCATTTGATGGACCAGTTCCTATCAGGCAAACGAAGAATGTGCCCTGCGACAACAATGGCACAACTCCAACAGGATTTTTCAGAGTTAGAAGTTCAAGTTTTCAAGGACTGTCAGCGATTTTTCTGCACTGATGGAGAATTTTGGCTATCAGCCTCAGACTTGTCTAGCAAGAAGGTTGTCATTTCTTCCAGTCGCAATCAACGTCTGCTCTTTTCGGAAATCTTTCCAGAGAGTTGTCAACTCTTAGCTGTCTCTGCAACTTTGGAAATTAGTAGCAGAGTATCTTTACCAGAACTAATGGGATTCCCGCATGCGGCCTTTGACAGACTGGATGAGAATTTTCAAGAAAATCAAGAAATTTTGGTTGTTAAGGATTTTCCATTGGTGACTGAAACCTCTCAAGAAGACTATGCTCATGCACTTGTAGAAGTGCTGGAAGATTTGTCTTATCTTGAAGAGCCCATGCTCGTTTTATTCACTTCAAAAGACCTTTTGTTGCAGGTATCAGATTCTTTATCTCTTTCTCATTTAGCCCAATATAAGAACGGGGATCCGGTTCAACTCAAGAAACGATTTGAAAGAGGAGACTCTCAACTCTTACTAGGGACAGGTAGTTTTTGGGAGGGAGTTGATTTTGCGACTCATCCTCGAGTGATTGAAGTGGTGACACGCCTGCCCTTCCAAAATCCAGAAGATCCTTTTACGAAAAAAATGAATCAGGAACTGCGTCTTGAAGGGAAAAATCCTTTCTACGACTATCAACTGCCAATGGCTATTATTCGCCTCAAACAAGCAATTGGTAGAACCATGCGTCGTCTAGGGCAACGCTCCTCTGTCCTTATCTTGGATAGCCGAATGACAAGCAAGCGATATGGAAAGCAGATTGGCAAGGCCTTGTCACAGACTAGTCGAGTGAGAGAAATTGGCAAAGAGCAAGTATTCTCAAAAGTTCAAGAATTTTTACACAAAAAATAAAATAAACATCTGAAAGAATGAAGGAGACCTTTATGAAACGTTCTCTCGACTCTCGGGTCGATTATAGTTTAATATTGCCAGTATTCTGTTTGCTGGTGATTGGAGTTGTGGCTATTTACATAGCTGTCAGCCATGACTATCCTCAAAATATTTGGCCTATTCTAGGTCAGCAACTAGCATGGATCGTCTTGGGAATTATCATCAGCTTTGTAGTCATGTTTTTTAATACAAAATTTTTATGGCAGGCGACTCCCTATCTCTACGCCCTAGGTCTAGTCCTTATGGTTTTACCCTTGGTTTTTTACAATCCAAATTTAGTGGCAGCAACAGGGGCCAAGAACTGGGTGTCAATTGGAGGAGTGACACTTTTCCAACCTTCCGAATTCATGAAAATTTCCTATATTTTGATCTTGGCTCGGGTCATTGTTCAGTTCACACAGAAACACAAGGAAAAAGAACGAACGATTGCATTAGACTTTCACTTGATATTGTGGTTGATTGTCTTCACACTGCCAGTCTTAGTTTTACTGGCCTTGCAGAGTGACCTAGGAACGGCCTTGGTTTTTGTCGCCATCTTTGCTGGACTGGTCTTGCTTTCTGGCGTTTCTTGGAAAATTATCATTCCAATTTTTGCGACAGTTGTATCAGGAATTGCAGGATTTTTGGCCATTTTCATCACAAAAGATGGGCGTGCTTTCATGCATCAGATCGGGATGCCAACCTATCAGATTAACCGTATCCTTGCTTGGCTCAATCCCTTTGATTATGCACAAACGACCACCTATCAACAGGCGCAAGGGCAAATCGCCATTGGAAGTGGAGGCTTATTTGGTCAAGGATTTAATGTATCCAACCTCCTCATTCCCGTTCGTGAGAGTGATATGATTTTTACAGTCATTGCAGAAGATTTTGGTTTTATCGGCTCTGTCCTCGTAATTACGCTTTATCTCCTACTTATCTATCGAATGTTAAAAATCACTCTGAAGTCCAATAATCAATTTTATACCTACATTTCAACTGGCTTCATTATGATGCTCTTGTTCCATATCTTTGAAAATATCGGTGCGGTGACAGGCCTCCTTCCTCTGACAGGGATTCCTCTGCCGTTCATTTCCCAAGGGGGATCAGCCATTATCAGTAATCTGATTGGTGTTGGTTTGCTTCTATCGATGAGTTATCAAACGCATCTAGCCGAAGAAAAGAGCGGTAAGACAAGATTTAAACGGAAGAAAGTTGTTTTGAAAAAAGTTAAATAAGGAGTAAATCATGGCTAAAGTAGCAGTTATCTTAGCAGATGGCTTTGAAGAAATCGAAGCCCTAACAGTTGTGGATGTATTACGTCGTGCCAATATTGCTTGTCATATGGTTGGTTTTGAAGCCCAAGTGACGGGGTCACATGCCATCCAAGTACAAGCAGATCGTGTGTTTGATGGTGATTTATCTGAGTACGACTTGATTGTCTTACCAGGAGGTATGCCAGGTTCAGCTCACTTGCGTGATAATGAGCAATTGATTGCTGAACTTCAAAAATTTGAGCAAGTTGGTAAAAAAGTAGCAGCCATTTGTGCAGCACCAATTGTACTGAATCGAGCTGGTCTCCTCAAGGATAAAGAGTTCACCTGCTATGATGGTGTCCAAGAGCAAATTGCTGATGGTCACTATCGCAAGGAAACAGTAGTTGTTGATGGTCAGCTGACTACTAGTCGCGGGCCAGCAACTGCCCTTGCCTTTGCTTATAACCTAGTGGAACAACTTGGTGGAGATGCAGATGCTTTGAGAGAAGCCATGCTCTATCGTGATGTGTTTGGATTAGATTAACTAAAACGAGAGGAATCTATCAATTAGGGGATTCTTCTCGTTTTTTACTGTTAAAATAGAAGGAAATCGTCGCTTTTTTGATAAAAAAATGCTATAATGAAGGGTATGAAATATCACGATTACATCTGGGATTTAGGTGGAACTTTACTTGATAATTATGAGACTTCGACCGCTGCTTTTGTGGAAACATTAGCTCAATTTGGAATCGAAGAAGAACATGATAAAGTTTACAATGCCTTGAAAGTGTCAACTGCTTTTGCGATTGACCAATTTGCCCCAACAATAGAGCATTTTTTAGAAAAATATAAGGAAAATGAAGCGCGAGAGCTTGAACATCCTGCCTTGTTTGAGGGAGTACCTGCTTTATTGGAGGAAATCTCAGACCAGGGAGGACGGAACTTTTTAGTTTCGCATCGCAATGACCAAGTTTTGGAAATCCTTGAAAAGACTGGAATTGCTGACTATTTTACAGAAGTAGTAACAGCTAGCTCTGGCTTTAAGAGAAAACCAAATCCAGAGTCTATGATCTATTTGCGAGATAAGTACAAGATAAGCTCTGGCATCGTTATTGGTGATCGTCCTATCGATATTGAAGCTGGACAAGCGGCTGGCTTAGCGACGCATCTCTTTGAAAATATCGTGACATTGAGACAAGTATTAGAAATGTAAGAAAAAGGGAAAAAATGACAGAAGAAATCAAAAACCAACAGGCACAGGATTATGATGCCAGTCAGATTCAAGTTTTGGAAGGTCTGGAAGCCGTTCGTATGCGTCCTGGAATGTATATCGGGTCGACTTCAAAAGAAGGTCTTCACCACCTAGTCTGGGAAATCGTTGATAACTCTATCGATGAGGCCTTGGCGGGATTTGCTAGTCATATTCAGGTCTTTATTGAGCCAGATGACTCTATCACGGTTGTTGATGATGGACGTGGTATCCCTGTTGATATTCAAGAAAAGACAGGTCGTCCTGCCGTTGAAACTGTCTTTACCGTTCTTCACGCTGGAGGTAAATTTGGCGGTGGCGGATACAAGGTTTCAGGTGGACTCCACGGTGTAGGTTCATCCGTTGTAAATGCTCTTTCTACTCAGTTGGATGTTCGTGTTCACAAAAATGGAAAAATCCATTACCAAGAATACCGTCGTGGACATGTTGTTGCTGACCTTGAGGTGATTGGAGATACTGATAAAACAGGTACAACCGTACACTTTACTCCAGACCCAGAGATTTTTACAGAAACAACAACCTTTGATTTCGATACATTAAACAAACGTATCCAAGAACTCGCCTTTCTGAATCGTGGCCTTCAAATCTCCATCACTGACAAGCGTGAGGGACTTGAACAAACAAAACACTACCACTACGAAGGTGGGATTGCGAGCTATGTTGAGTATATCAATGAAAACAAGGATGTCATTTTTGAAAAACCAATCTACACTGATGGAGAAATGGATGATATCACAGTCGAAGTAGCCATGCAGTACACAACTGGTTACCATGAAAATGTCATGAGTTTCGCCAATAACATTCATACACATGAAGGCGGAACACATGAACAAGGTTTCCGTACAGCCCTAACTCGTGTCATTAACGACTACGCTCGTAAAAACAAACTCCTCAAAGACAATGAAGATAATCTAACAGGTGAGGATGTCCGTGAAGGATTGACTGCTGTTATCTCTGTGAAGCATCCAAATCCTCAGTTTGAAGGACAAACGAAAACTAAACTTGGAAATAGTGAAGTTGTCAAGATTACCAACCGACTCTTTAGTGAAGCATTTTCAGACTTCCTAATGGAAAATCCTCAGATTGCTAAGCGTATCGTTGAAAAAGGGATTCTGGCAGCTAAGGCGCGTGTCGCAGCCAAGCGTGCGCGTGAGGTTACTCGTAAGAAATCTGGTTTAGAGATTTCAAACCTTCCAGGGAAATTAGCAGATTGTTCCTCAAACAATCCAGCTGAAACTGAACTTTTCATCGTCGAAGGAGATTCAGCAGGAGGTTCTGCAAAGTCTGGTCGTGACCGTGAATTCCAAGCGATTTTACCAATTCGCGGTAAAATCCTCAACGTTGAAAAGGCCAGCATGGATAAAATCCTTGCCAATGAAGAAATCCGTAGCCTTTTCACAGCTATGGGAACAGGCTTTGGTGCTGAATTTGATGTCAGCAAGGCCCGTTACCAAAAACTCGTTATCATGACGGATGCCGATGTTGATGGAGCCCACATCCGTACCCTCTTGTTAACGTTGATTTATCGTTATATGAAACCCGTTTTAGAAGCAGGTTATGTTTATATCGCTCAACCACCAATTTACGGTGTTAAGGTCGGCAGTGAAATTAAAGAATACATCCAACCTGGAGCAGATCAAGAAATCCGTCTACAGGAAGCCTTAGCTCGCTATAGTGAAGGACGTTCAAAACCAACTATTCAGCGTTATAAAGGTCTTGGAGAAATGGATGACCATCAACTTTGGGAAACAACCATGAACCCAGAACATCGTCTCATGGCGCGTGTATCAGTTGATGATGCTGCAGAAGCAGATAAAATCTTTGATATGCTCATGGGGGACCGTGTAGAACCACGTCGAGAATTTATCGAAGAAAATGCGGTCTACAGTACGCTTGACGTTTAAAAAAATTGGGAAATAGTTCCCATGGTTTGAAAAATATGATATAATCATTACAATTGTTTCATGTATAAAAAGGAGTTTGATATGTCTGATAATCTGTTGATTATTACTATGATTGCAATCGCGGCTCTTCTGATTATTGCATATGTTGTGGCAGTTTTGTTACGCAAACGCAATGAAAAGAGGCTCGCAGTATTAGAAGAAAGAAAGGAAGAGTTGTATAACCTTCCAGTTAACGATGAAGTAGAAGCTGTTAAGAATATGCATCTGATTGGTCAAAGTCAGATTGCATTTAGAGAGTGGAACCAAAAATGGGTAGACCTATCACTCAACTCATTTGCGGATATTGAGAATAATCTGTTTGAAGCAGAAGGGTACAATAATTCATTTCGATTCTTGAAAGCTCAACACAAAATTGATCAAATTGAAAGCCAGATTACCCTTATCGAAGAAGATATTGCTTCCATTCGAAATGCTTTGGCAGATCTAGAAAAACAAGAATCCAAAAATAGTGGTCGTGTCTTGCATGCTTTAGATTTATTTGAAAGCCTGCAGAAAACAGTCGCAGAAGATTCTGAGAAATATGGTCAAGCACTTCCTGAAATTGAAAAACAATTGGAGAACATCCAATCTGAATTTTCTCAATTTGTGACGCTAAACTCTTCAGGAGATCCAGTTGAAGCAGCAGGAATTTTAGATAATGCTGAAAACCATATTCTCGCTTTGACACATATCGTGGAGAGAATTCCAGCAATTGTTACTAAACTAACGACTGAACTTCCTGATCAACTTGAAGATCTAGAGGCTGGCTATCGTAAGTTGCTTGATGCCAACTATCACTTTGTAGAAACTGACATAGAATCACGTTTACAGTTGTTGTATGAAGCTTTGAAAAATAACCAAGAAAATATTAAAAAATTGGAATTGGACAATGCTGAATATGAAAACACTCAGATTCAAGAAGAAATCAATGCTCTCTATAATATTTTCACACGAGAGATTGCTTCTCAAAAAGTTGTTGAAAACTTGCTGTCAACACTTCCAACTTATCTTGACCACTTAAAAGACAATAATCAAGTCTTGGTGAAAGATATCGAGCGTTTGAGCAAGACCTACTTGATGGCTGAGAGTGATGTAAATCATGTTCGTCGTCTTCAAGTGGATTTGGATTCCCTAGAACTTACAGTTAGCGATTTGACTTCAGAACAAGAGGAATATTCAGAAGCTTACTCTGTATTGGAAGAACGTTTAGAAAATGTTCAAGCTACATTAAAAGAAATTGAAGATGATCAAGTTTCAGTGAGCGAACGTCTAGTACAGATTGAAAAAGATGATGTTAATGCTCGTCAAAAGGCAAATGTTTACGTCAATCGCCTCCACACGATCAAGCGCTACATGGAAAAGAGAAATCTTCCAGGAATCCCACAGAACTTCTTGAAGTTGTTCTTTGCTGCTAGTCATAGTACTGAAGATTTGATGGCAGAGTTGGAACAGACACAAGTAAACATTGAGTCTGTCAATCGTATCCTAGAAATCGCGTCACATGATATGGAAGTTTTGGAAACAGAAACATACAGTATCGTGCAATATGCTACCTTGACAGAACAGTTGCTTCAATATTCTAATCGCTACAGATCATTTGATGAAGGGATTCAACAAGCCTTCCATGAATCTTTAGAAATCTTTGAAAATGCCTTTGATTATCAAGCATCTTTTGAAAAAATTTCCCAAGCTTTGGAAGTTGCTGAACCAGGAGTAACAAATCGCTTTGTTTCTTCATATGAAAAAACAAGAGAAATCATTCGATTTTAATCAAGTGAAGGCGGTGGGACAGAAATCGATAGACAAAGTCTCGATTTCGTAGTCCCAGCCCCGCCAAGATGATTAGGAGTTTTTGGAGTCTAAAAGACCAACAAAAAGTCCAATCAGCTACCGCGTCAAAGTTTGATTGCTAATAAAAAGTGAGGTAGGGATCTTTTGTCCCAACCTCTTTCTTTTACCGATCTTTTTCTAAAAAATGGACATTTTCCTATTTATCATTGAAATTATAGGCATGATTTGATATGATATGACTATGACAAAAAAAAGAACAAGCCGTAAAGTAAACGACAGAAAGAGAAGAAATTTGTGGATTATTGTGGGGCTTCTATTCTTCACAATCTTAACATTAGGAGCAGGTATTGCTTATAAAGTCTTGACGAAGCAAGCTTTTGAGCAAAAAATTGAAGCACTGAAAAAAGAAAAAGATGATTCCTATTCACAAGGAAGTCAGAAAGATCATTTTCGTAAAGGGCAGGCAGAAATCATCACCTACTATCCTATGACGGGGGACAAGGTCATTACCCCTGTTCAGGATATCATTGTAAAAGATATCACGGATAAGGTAGAAGATAAGGAAGATTTGATCTTTTACTACTCTGAGAAAGATTCTTCTTCTATCAAGGGTGTGGAGAGTCATCTTGTGAAAAAACAGGTCTATGATTTGAGTGATTCTACTGTTGTAGAATTAGAAAATACATCATTAGATCAGCTTTATCTTAAGGAAGATGGGACCCTGTTTACTTTAGATCAGCTCTTTACAGATGCTAGCAAAGCCAAAGAAACATTTCTTGAGAATATCAAGTCAACGCTCCAAGATAAAAAGCTTGAACAAACTCTTGTTGATCAAGTAATAGCCGATTTTTCAGCTAGCGATTTATCATCTTGGAAGTTCGCTTACAAAGATAGTCAATTGGTGTTATATCCAGTCAAAGCAATTAATAATGTAGAAGAAATAGCTTTGCCTATTTCAGACTTCTTTGATGTTATCCAATCGTCCTATCTAACTGAAAAGGATGCAGAACTTTATAAGAAGGCTCAGGCTGAGAAAAATAAAAAAGTAGTAGCTCTTACCTTTGATGATGGACCGGACGGAAATACAACGCCACAGGCATTGGATATCTTGGCTAAATACAAGATTAAAGCAACTTTCTTTGTCCAAGGAAAGAATATTGCAGGTAATGAGTCGATTCTTAAACGTATGCAGTCTGAAGGTCATGAAGTTGGAAACCATAGTTGGAATCACCCAATTTTAACAAAACTGTCACTGGAAGATGCTAAGAAACAGCTCACAGATACCGAAGACGCTATTACAAAAGTTCTTGGAAAAAGTTCTAAATTGATGCGTCCGCCATACGGTGCAATCTCAGATGATATTCGCAATAGCCTTGATTTAAGCTTTATTATGTGGGATGTGGATAGTTTGGATTGGAAGAGTAAAAATGAAGCTGCTATTTTAACAGAAATTCAACGTCAGGTAAGCAATGGATCTATCATTTTGATGCATGATATTCATCAAACATCTGTTAATTCATTACCAAAGGTAATTGAGTATCTGCAGGGACAAGGTTATAGTTTTGTTACTGTATCAGATCTACTCAACACTCGTTTGAAGCCACATGAGATTTACTATTCTCGTAACCAGTAAGGTCATTGTCGGCAAATATTTAGAAAAAATTAAAAAAAGATAGTTTTAATCTTGACAAGTAGGGGAAAACTTGATATCATATAAAAGTTGAGAAAAGCAGAAGTGAGAACTTCTCGCCTTGCGACTAACGTTGTCTGGCCCCTACGGATCAAATTTCAGAAATGAAATACAATCATGTAGTGCGGGTTTGCGTTAGCAAGTCCGCTCTTGTTTTTCTCTAAATTAAAAAAAGAGGTGAAAACCATAGCAAAGCAAGACTTATTCATCAATGATGAAATTCGTGTACGCGAAGTTCGCTTAATCGGTCTTGAAGGTGAGCAATTGGGTATCAAACCACTAAGCGAAGCGCAAGCACTTGCGGACGAAGCTAATGTGGACTTGGTTCTCATTCAACCTCAAGCTAAACCTCCTGTTGCGAAAATTATGGACTACGGTAAGTTCAAATTTGAGTACCAGAAGAAACAAAAAGAGCAACGCAAAAAACAAAGCGTTGTGACCGTGAAAGAAGTTCGTTTGAGCCCAGTTATCGACAAGGGTGATTTCGAAACTAAACTTCGCAATGCTCGCAAGTTCCTTGAAAAAGGAAACAAAGTGAAGGTATCTATTCGCTTTAAGGGGCGTATGATCACCCATAAAGAGATTGGTGCAAAAGTTTTAGCCGAGTTCGCTGAAGCAACTCAAGATATTGCTATCATTGAACAACGTGCTAAAATGGATGGACGCCAAATGTTCATGCAATTGGCGCCAGCAACTGACAAAAAATAATTGTCAGAAAGTTAAATAAAGGAGAAAAAATCATGCCAAAACAAAAAACACACCGCGCATCAGCTAAACGTTTCAAACGTACAG
>NZ_JAWERU010000038.1:462-14301 GCF_032481935.1 Streptococcus sp. | reverse complement strand
GAAGTTAGCTGAAGTTGGGTAGATACCTTTTTGGTCTTTTCCTTCTGATTCACCAGCCAATTGTTTCCACCATTCTGAGAAGTATTGAAGTGATGGCTCGTAGTTTACCAAGATTTCAGTTGCATAGCCTTTACGGTAAAGGATGTTACGCACTGCAGCATATTGGTAAGCTTCGTTTTCTGAAAGTTTGTCTGATGTGTAATCTTTACGAGCAGCATTCGCACCTTCCATAAGGGCTTTGATATCTGCACCTGATGCAGCGATTGGAAGCAATCCAACTGCTGTCAATACTGAGAAGCGTCCACCGATATCATCTGGAACTACAAAAGTTTCCCAACCGTTAGCATCTGCTTCAACTTTAACAGCACCTTTTTGGCGGTCAGTTGTTGCATAGATACGTTTGTTAGCTTCTTCTTGACCGTATTTCTTAACCAAGAGTTCTTTGAAGACACGGAAAGCGATGGCTGGTTCAGTTGTTGTACCTGATTTAGAAATCACGTTTACTGAGAAGTCTTTATCTGAAACGTACTCTACCAAGTCAGCAAGGTAAGTTGATGAGATTGAGTTTCCAGCGTAAAGGATTTGTGGCGCTTTGCGTTCTTCTTTGGTTTGCAAGTTTGCAAAGTGGTGGTTCAAGAAGTCAATGGCTGCTTTAGCTCCAAGATATGATCCACCGATACCGATAACAACCAAGACATCGCTGTCTGATTTGATTTGTTCAGCAGCTTTCAAGATGCGGTCAAATTCTTCGCGGTCGTAGTTCTCAGGAAGGTCCAACCAACCCAAGAAGTCGCTCCCAGCACCAGTTCCTTTACGGATCAATTCGTCTGCTGCTGTAACTTGTGCTTGCATGTATTCCACTTCATGTGGTGCAACAAATTTGTCTAATACTTTTGAATAATCAAATTTAATATGTGACATAGTATTCCTCCAAAATTTCTTCCTTTCTATCATAACGCTTACTAACAATTTTTTCAAGTTTTTATACTAAAAATTTCCAATTTTTATCACAATTCAAACGTTTGCGTAAAAATACAGCTCTATAAATATTCGTAAACAACGAATAAAAAACGACTAGGTTTCTAGTCGTTACAATTCATTCAATAAATACTCAAATAATTCTAAGTTGCCATCTTCTTCATTGACCAAGAATTCTGGATGCCACTGGAGACCAATAATACGGTGTTCGTCGATAGATTCGATTGCTTCAACAGTTTGATCACGTGGATCCACAGCCGTCACACGGAAATTGGGTGCCAGGTCTTTAATGCTCTGACGATGGACTGAATTAACCTGACTTTCTTTACCAAATAATTTAGACACAACACTGCCATCCACTGTCTCAATAGAATGTGAAGTCCCAAAAGGTAGGCCTTGCCAATGACCTTCAATCTCCTGATTGAGCGTACCGCCAAAGGCAACGTTAACTAGCTGAACGCCACGGCAAATGGCTAAGATTGGCTTATTTTGACGCAAGGCTTCTTGTAGAAGAGCTAGCTCAAACTCGTCGCGAGTTAGGTTATAGTCGTCGCTATCAATTGTTTTTTCCTCACCATAAAACTGAGGATGAACATTTTGTCCCCCAGTCAAGATGAGCTTATCAATCATTTCTACATAGTCATGGACCACCGACTCATCACCAACCGGAATGACCAAAGGAAGTCCGCCAACCTGACGAATACTCTCAGCGAATTTACAAGAGACTGATGAATGAATATTTTTTCCTTCTGCGTCCACAGGACATAGATTTGCCGCTACTCCAACAACTGTTCTTGCCATCACTGATTTCCTTTCCTTTTCTATTGATAATCTTATCTTATCATCCTTGCCCACTCCTGTCTAATATGTATTTTTTAAGTCCGTGATAAAATTTTTTTATCAGAAAAAGTTGCCCAAAATTAGGACAACTTTTTTGCTTATACTCAATGAAAATCAAAGAGCAAACTAGAAGCTAGCCGCAGGTTACTCAAAACACAGTTTTGAGGTTGTGGATAGAACTGACGAAGTCAGTAACACATATACAGCAAGGGGACGCTGACGTGGTTTGAAGAGATATTCGAAGAGTATTATTCAAAGACAAATTGATTATGGTACAGTTCGGAGTAAAAGCCTCCAAGCTTGAGTAATTCGTGGTGATTTCCTTGTTCGATAACCTCACCATCCTTAAGGACAATAATCTGATCGGCATTGAGAATAGTTTTCAAGCGATGGGCAATTACAAAACTCGTTCTTCCTGCTACAATTGCTTCCATGGCATTTTGAATCTTGCTTTCTGTTACAGTATCCACGTTTGATGTTGCCTCATCCAAAATTAAGACCTGAGGATCTGTCATCAAGGTACGAGCAATAGAAATCAACTGTTTCTGACCGGTTGAGAATACGCTCTGATCATCATTAATCAAAGTATCATACTTATCTGGTAGACTTTCGATATATTCATGGATATGCGTAGCCTTAGCAGCTGCTTCGACCATCTCCTGACTAGCATCCGGTACACCGAATCGAATATTGTCACGAATAGTTCCACTGAACAAAACAGAATCCTGTAGGACAATTCCCACCTTACTTCGCAAACTGTCTAAATCAAACTCGCGGATATCTCTACCATCAAAGCTGATACTTCCTGCATCCACATCATAAAAACGATTGATTAAGTTCATGATGGTTGTTTTCCCTGAACCTGTCGGACCAACCACTGCAATCATTTTCCCTTTTGGAGCTGAAATGCTGACATCTTTCAAAATAGGTTTTCCTGGCAGGTAGGAGAAGTCTACGTTACGAATCTCCACCCCATCTTTTAATTCGTTAAAGACTGGAGCATCTTGAGGACGAATTTCTTCCTCTGCATCAAACATTTCTTGGATACGGTCTGCACCTGTAAAGGCCAGTTGTAAACTTCCCCAGCTCGCCGCTAATTGGATAATGGGCTGGTAATATTGCTGAGAAAACTGGGTAAACATGACAATCAAACCAAGTGCTGTTGCTGTCTCGATGTTCTTATCATTCAGCAATACAGCTGAACCTACAAAAATAACGACTGCTGTGTTGACCAAGCTCATCCCGTTCATGACAGGGAAAAGAATTCCTGAGAACATTCTTCCCTTGAAAGTGGCTTTTCGAACCCGTTCATTTTGCTCAACAAAACCAGCAATTACATCTTCTTGGATACCTTGAACAATAACGGCTTTTTGACCTGAGATACTCTCATCCATATAAGCATTGAGCTTCCCAACTTCCTTTTGTTGGAGGTTGGTGTATTTTCTTGCCAATTTCAAAATGACAATCAACATGATGATAGCAACTGGAGTGCTGGCAATCGTAATCAAAGCCAAGGTGACATTTTTGGCAAACATGACAATCAGCAAGCCAATATAAAGGGCAATATTAGTCATGACAGACACAAGGCTTTCATTAAAAGCTTGGAGGATATTATCCAAGTCACTGGTGAAACGTGACAGGATATCTCCATCTTGATGGCGGTCAAAGAAGGAAACAGTCAAGCGAGAAAGCTTGCCAAAAAGTCCCTTACGCATCTCATTTGTCGATTCGGCAATAATACGGCTCATCAAAACCATATAGATAAGACTCGACACCACGAGCACAATCAAAATATAAGCAAGATTCATCAAGAGTCCTAATAGACTTTGCCAAACCATATCAGGATTTCCATTTTGATAGGCTATAACCAAATTAGCCAGCTCTGTTACTACTTGACCTGCAAATACCGGAAAAAGGGCTTGTGCTATCGTCGCAATGATAATCATCGCAACAACAACGACAAAGGATATTTTGTAAACTTTAAAATAGTTCCAAAAGAATCGAAATGTTTTCATCTTAGTCCTCCTTTCCTTTTTGCGTTTCGTAAATTTCACGATAGACTGGGTTTGTTGCAACCAAGTCAGCATGTTTACCTTGACCAATCAAGCGACCTTGGTCAAGCACTAAAATTTTATCAGCATGCACAACAGAGCTAATCTTTTGTGCGATGATAATCGTAGTCGTCCCCTTCAAATCCTTGTTGAGGGCTTCTTGAACCAAGCGTTCTGACTTGGCATCCAGTGCTGAAGTAGAATCATCAAATATCAAGATTTTAGGATTGCTAACAACCCCACGCGCAATGGACATTCTTTGTTTTTGTCCACCAGAAAAGTTAGTCCCACGTTCTTCAACCGGACTCTCAAAGGCCAAGTCCATACGACTAATAAATTCACTGGCCTGGGCGATGCGAGCTGCGCGTTCCATTTCTGAAACTGTCGCATCTCCCTTACCTTGTCTGAGATTATCTGCGATGGTTCCACTAAAGAGAATGGCTCTTTGTAGGACGATAGAAACTGTCTTGCGAAGCGTCCCTTCACTAACTGTCCGAATATCCTTTCCACTAATTTTGATAGAACCTTCTTGGGGATCAAACAGTCGTGGAATCAACTGAGCCAAAGTGGATTTCCCTGCACCAGTTGCTCCGACAACCCCAACCATTTCACCAGCTGCAATATCAAAGGATACATCTTTTAGGATAGGTTCTTCATCATTTGGATAGGTAAAGGTTACATTTTCAAAACTGAGACTTCCTTCCAATTCTTCATCTTCCACATCCTCAAAGGTCATGGCCGGTTCTGTATCAAGGATTTCACGAATACGACGGAGGGAAATCATGGCACGAGTGACTGAGTTCCCTAAAAATCCAACCATAACAATGGTAAAGATAATCTGACTCAGGTAGTTTACAAAGGAAGCAATGGAGCCGACAACTGATGGATCTGACTCTGCCATACCGGCTACAAGCCAGATTGAAAGGAAAACAGCCCCATAAGAAATCAGCATCATTACAGGCTGAACGATAGAAAAGGCGTAGCCAATATAAAGGTTTTCACCCAGCAGTTCGTCGGATACCTGCGTAAACTTAGCAAACTGGTCTTTTTCTCGAACAAAAGACTTAACCACACGCACACCACGTAAATTCTCTTTGGCAATGGCATTGATACGCTCCAATAAGGTCTGGAATTTTGCAAATCGAGGCCCCATCATTCCCATCATAAGACCTGTCATGGCAACGATCAAAACGACCATAAGAACCAGCACCCACCACAGCGAAGGCAGAGTGACAACGGCTAATATAAAGGAACCAATAAATAAAATCGGTAGTCGAAATAGGATTTGGAAGGTCATCATAACGACGTTTTGAATCTGATTGATATCGTTGGTCATACGAACGACAAGGTTCCCTGCATTAAACTTCTCAATATTGGCGTATGAAAAAGTTTGAATCTTACGAAAGGCATCTTCACGTAAGTCAGACGAAACTCCTTGAGCAATGTAGGCGGCTAACACAACATTGATGCCACCTGCAATCAAACCAATCAAGGCAACAAGGATTAACCAAAAACCAATATGATAAATAGCTTTGTTATCACCTGTTAGCAGTGCCTCTAAAACTTCCTGTAGATAACGTGGTTGCAGGAGTGAGCTCGTTACCATTAGACCTGTCATAATTAAGGAAACTAGAGCCTGCCATTTATAGGCTTTTATTTTCTGAAACAGCATACTTCCCCCCTTTATAAGATAGATAAAAGGGAACGACAACTCTGTCAGTCCCTTCTTATGCTTTCATGTTGATGCTATTCTAACAAAAAAGAATGCTATTGTCAAAGCACTCAGCTCTCGCAAGCTTATGAATCACGACATCAGCATTCTATAAAATCGTTTAAAAATCTTCTAATTGAGAACAGAATTTTTATTTCTCTGAACTAGCTTGCTCCTCTAGTTTAGCTTGTCCAATTTCACGGTAGCTACGGTCCCCAACAATCTTGACTGAGAACTGACCATCTTCGTACTCAAGAATCGTCACACTTCCATTATCAAGGCCATGCGGATGCATGCTGTTAATTAAATAAACAATGGTTCCAATAGTCATTCCATGGCTGACTACGAGAGCATTTCCTCCCCCATTAGCTTCCATTTCCTTAGCAATGGCTTCAAAACCTTCCCAGATGCGACCACTTAGTTTTTCCCAGCCTTCAGCCCAGCCTGCTGTATCCACTTCTACCAGACCTTCAGCCAGCTCAGCATAGGACAAACGATGCACATGGTCGACATTAAAGATACGTGGGATGATGCCCATAAAAAGGTCTCCATCATATGCACCATCAAAACTACCAAAGCACCATTCACGGATTCGCTTATCCATACGATAAGGAATTTGCCCTGTCAAACCTAATTCCTCAAGGATAATTCCCATTGTCTGAATAGTCCGTCCAGAGTCACTTGAATAAGCCCGCTCAAATCTTAAGCCAGACTCACGCAAGCCAATTCCCAATTCATGAATACCTCGCTCTCCCTCAGCTGTTAGGGGAGTATCACTCCAACCTTGAGCACGCCCAATCGTATTAAACATTGTTTTCCCATGACGCACTAGATACAATTTTACACTTGACATTTTCCGTCCTCCATATGTATCTATTATAGCATGATTTCGTGCAAAAGCCTTGTCCTAACCCACTGAGTCCAACATCACCACTTAAACTAGATTTTACAAATCTGATAATCTATGTCTTATCATTCTTAGAAGGAGCAACTTTAGATGGTTCGGTGGCCTCTTTTTTAACCTCTTCTTTTTTCTTCTCGCTTTCTTCTTTTGACTTTTTTTCTGTTTTCTTCGTCTTATCGTCGGTCTTTTTCAAAGGTGGAAAACGAAATTCAAATTGATTTTTCCCGGTGTCAACAATCGCTATAAATCTCTTTTGGTCATTACGATAAGTTGCCTTTCCTGCATTAAATGACTGCTGACCACTCTCAGAACTAGCTTTTTCATAGGTTCTCTTAGCCATTGCAAGGGCAAGGAGTTTTTCTTTATTGAGTGCATAATCCTGATGATGAGCCACTTGTCGATTCAGATAAAACTGTAACAAGAGACTAAAAATTCCAGCAACAGTGATCGCGTAAAGGAGAACTCCAGCTCTAACTTTTTTCTTTTTCCACACGATAGATGAACTCCCTCTCTAGTCCCTTTTCAAACTGAAAATTAAAATGAACATTTTGCCCTTTTTGGTAAATATGAGCTGATTTCAGACCGTAAACCATCGGCTGGTAGCCACGTCCACTGGCATCTGTTTTTCGAAAATCATTTGACTTTGATTTTCCCATGGAAATGGGGTTCCCATCCTGTTTGAGGTAAAGTCTATCATTCTCTACTTTTTCAAATTGGGCTCGATTCAGCTCTGCTTCCAGCTGATCCACAAATAAGAGCCATTCTTTTTGCTCACTTTTCTGCTGGTAGCGAACTTCTGAAACCAAGAGTTGGCTCATAGATTGAAAAAGAAGTAAACTCCCACTAATCACAATAAGAACAACCAGGGATTCTAAAAGTGTAAAAGCTCTGACTCTACTTATCTTGAATCGCCAGTAATTTTTCAGTTCCATGATACACCTCCAAACCTCGCTCATTCGAGACAACATGAACTGTAAGCCCATTGACAGTCAACTGCTTTTGTCCAGTCTGCAAAGCCATACGAGCCACTCGCAAAACTTCTTCCTGTTCTAATAGTCTTGCTTCCTGTCGTCTACTTTCTTGAATCTGCCCCAGCAAGAGGGTTGCAATACTGGCAAAAACAGCTAGTGAAATCACTGCCTCCAGTAAAATAACCGCCTTAATTTTTTGCTTCTTGAATACGTTTAATCTTTCCATTTCCTAGATATAGTTGGTAGCGAACTACTTCTTTCCTTGTTTGAAATCTCACACTTGCAAGAGACGAATTTCCTCCAGCCTTATCAAAGGTGATTGACTGATTGGACTGCAATTGAATCCCTTTTGGAATGGCTAATTTCTGATAGCCATTTCCAATACTTCTCTCTTCCAAAATTAAGTTGATCTTCTGCTGACTAGCCAGACTTCGCTTCTGGGTTTCTCGATAAAGTTCCTCAAATTCCATAAAGAAAATTTGCTCTTCCACAGCCGCAAAAGTCGACTGAACTGAACTCGACAAGCCCAAGACTAACATACTGATGATTCCTAATACTAATAGGCTTTCTAACATGGTAAAAGCCCTAATCCGCAACTGTTTGACTTGTCCCTTGTTTTGCATGATATTCCTTATAGGCTTTTGCTTGCTCAGCAGTGATGCGTCCATCTGCCTCTAGTTTACTTAGACTAGCATCCTCATTTTTATCTAGAGTATAGAGTTCGGCTTGGCTTTCTACCACCTTGACGACTGCTGCTTTCCCCTTGTCGTTCACTGCATCCTTTTGCTTAGTTAGGTTTGGCACAAACAGTAAGAGTAGAACACTAATGATAAGGAGGACCACTAACATTTCCACAAGAGTGAATCCTTTTACCTTTGCTTCTTTTAATTTCATCATCATTTTTTTCATCTAAAAATTTACCTCCATATTTTGATACATTGGCAGCAACATAGCTGCGTACAATAAAACAATTAGCAGAGCTACAAAAATAAAGACCAGGGGTTGAACTAAGTTCATCGTACGATTAACTCGAGTAAAGAATGCCTCCCAAGTTTTCTCTGCATAGATTTCCAATTCGCTTCCCAACTTGGATTTGACTTCTCCATATTCAATGATTAAACCCAACTCTCTTCTAAAGAAAGGATAATCCTGCACAACCATAGAAAATTCATGCCCATTTTGCAAGGACAGGGATAAATCATGTCCGATTTCCTTAAAAAGAGGATTTCCTTGCTCCTGCATCATCTGAAAAATCTGTGATAGCTCCAGACCTTGTCCAATCATATTTCCCCATTCTCGAGCATAATAGGCCGTCAGATAATACTGAACAAATACACCTAGAAAGGGAATTCTAGCTAGAAAAGAAAAGACTTGTATCTTCCTAGATTTTCTGTAGAAGACCAATCCCGTTAAAGATGCTAGACTTAACGCTAGAACAATCCCAAGAAAAATTTGTGGTAGATTACTAATCACTAAGGTAGCTATGTTACTACTATCCAGTTGGGGCAAGAGATAATTTCGCAACCCCAACATAATGAGCAGTAAGAAAGCTAACAAAATGATTGGATAGGTCGCAACTTCGATTAACTTTTTCTTGATCTTAGCAAGATTATCTAAATACTCTTCAATTTTCCCTAAACTCAAATGAAGGTTCCCATGAACTTCAGCCAAGGAAAGTTGCGTGACAATTGAACTTGAAAAACCTAAAGTCCCCATCATTTCCGAAAAAGACTTTCCCTGTGAGAGTCCTAGTCGCATCTGCGATACATATTCCTTTTCCAACAAGAGACTTCTATCTAGAAAGGAAATGATTTCTACCAGATGAAAACCACTGGAAAATAAATTGTTAAAGAGTGTGATGATTTTCTTCTGCTTACTGGTAGCTAATTTTCTCCGTTTCAGCTTGGAGGGCAGTGATATGTCCGTCTTTAAGAAGCTGGTCAATTTGTCCATTCCACTTTTCTGCCTGGTGTTCTTGGTAATCTTCGTTTGCAAAATCAATAATTCCTCCTCCTGCGATTAGTCTCTGGTAACAAACACCTTGTAAAACTACTGCCAGTTCATCTTCACTGACACCAAGTTCTAAAAGGCGCTCATAAACCCCACGAACACTCTTGGCATGGATTGTCGAGAATACCGTGGCACCTGTCAGACTAGCTCGTACAACGGCACGGGCTGTTTCACTATCTCGAATTTCTCCAATAATTAAAAGATCTGGACGATGTCGTAGGGAAAGTTTTATCAAGTTCTCATAGCTAAGTCCGATAGCTTCATTGAGCTGTAATTGTAGCATTGCTTCTTGCTTAATCTCGACCGGATCTTCAATAGACATGACCTGTTGTCCCTTAAACAATGACTTGGCTAATTCATGCATCAAAGTAGTTTTGCCACTTCCTACGGGGCCTGCAAAAAGATAAAGCCCGCGTTTCCTAAAGCCCTTTTCCAGTTCTATAAGGTCCTGAAACCAGAAGCGCAACTCTTGTTCTTGATCATGCAAAAGCCGGATTACTAGACTCTCATGACCACGATAATCTCCCACCGTCGATAAACGTAATGAAGAAACCTTGTCTCCATGCTGATAATCACAGGAACCAAGCTGACTACGGCGTTTTTCTCCAACGTTCATCCCCGCAATAAACTTAAAATGACTAATGACAGCCCCCAACTTTTCAAAGTCATAGGTGTTAATCAAATGTCTCTCATCTCCAACTCGCATATGTAGCTCATAAATCTTTTCTTTAGGAACAAAATAGATGTCCTGAGCTCCCTGTTTTTTGGCCAGTGTAATCAATTCTTGTGCAAGTGTTTGTACCATATCTTCCTCCTCATTCTTATTATTCGAAGAAAATATAAAAAAAGAAGAAACAACTTCATTAAAAAGTTGTTTCTTCTTTTTTTATGCGACAAGTACGGTGGATTTCTAAACCAGTCTGCTTTTCGTAACCAGGTCTAAATTTTTCATCAGGAATGACTTGACCATCTTCCAACAAAGCCAAGGAATGATATTGCTGAAGAAATTCATCGCATTCTTCACACCAGCGTTTATCTTCTGGATCCCAAAAAATAGTCATCAAATCTCCTCTACTTTTGTAAAGGGGAATTTCCTTTTCTAACTCAAACCAACAAGACTTATAATATTTCAAGGCGTCATAATAGTTATCAAATTTTTTGCTCGCAATGACGTCGTCTTCCCAGCCTTCTATAAACCACCACGGTTCAAAATCTCCGTACATTTTTATAACTCGATACATAGTTTAACTTCCTTTGTACCGTATATTATAGCGAAATTTTGAGAACAATGAAAGAATTTTGCTCATTTTCACGAATTATATAACATTTTCAAAAAATCCAGCTATTCAAAAACGAATAACTGGATTTAAAAGCAAGATTAACCTTCTGAAATATCGTTTTCAATGATCACTTTAATCGCATGATGATCGGCGGCCTTACTAAATACTTCATAGGCCTTTTCTATTTCACTAAGTTTGAAATAATGAGTTACCAATTTTTCTGGTTCAATTTTATGGCTTTCCAAAGCTTTTAACAATTGAGGAGTTGTATTGGTAGAAACCAACCCAGTAGTAACATTAATGTTACGAATCCAAAGAGTGTCCAAATCAAACTGAACTGGTTTACCATGCACACCACAGTTGGCTACTGTTCCATCTACACCGATAATCTTTTGGCATAGATCAAACGTTGCAGGAATTCCTACCGCCTCAATAGCGACATCTACACCTCGACCATCTGTCAAATCATAAATTTCTTGAATTGCCTTTTCAGGATCTGAAGAATTAATCTTATGAGTAGCACCGAAAGAAACTGCAGTATCCAAGCGATTATCGTCTAGGTCCACCATAATCAATTTAGCTGGTGAATAGAATTGTGCCGTCAAAAGAGCTGCCAATCCAACTGGCCCTGAACCAACGATAGCTACACTACAGCCAGGCTCAACTTTTCCTTTTAAGACACCAATTTCATAGCCAGTTGGCAAGATATCAGATAACATAACTAAAGCTTCATCAGACAAGTCAGCTGGAGTATGATAAAGAGTATTATCAGCATGAGGCACACGAAGATATTCTGCTTGCATACCATCGATCAAATGTCCAAAAATCCAACCGCCTTCGTCTTCACAGTGGGCATAGATTCCCTTTTTACAGTAGTAGCATTTACCACAGGCACAAACACAAGAAATCAAAACCTTATCGCCTTTTTTGAAGTTTGAAACGCCTGCTCCAACTTCCTCGACAATACCAATTCCTTCATGTCCTAGGATTGTTCCACTTTTACAAGCGGGAACATCCCCTTTAATAATATGAAGGTCAGTACCACAAATAGTAGTCTTAACGATACGCACAATAGCATCTGTTGGCTTGCGAATAACTGGTTTATCTACATCAACAAAAGAAGCAAGGCCGGGTTTAACGTAAGTATAAGCTTTCATAAGCAATCCTCCGCTTTTTTATTTGTATTGTTTATATCACGATTGTAAGCCTTTTCATTGAAAAAATCAAGTGATTTGTGAAAGAAATAACAAATTTATTTAAAAAAAAGAAGAAACTAAACTAGTTTCTTCTTTAGAAATTATGCTTGATAGCGTTTTTCACCATCTAGATAAGTTGCTACTAATTCCAAATCTTTATCTAGCACGATAAAGTCAGCATCGTAGCCTTCACGAATTTGTCCACAGACGTCATCGATATGAACTGATTTAGCTGGATTTAGACTAGCCATCATGACTGCTTCATGAGGATTTGCAATTCCCCACTCAACGACATTTTTCAACCCATCTTTAAGTTTGAGAATGGAACCTGCCAAGTTACCTGTAGATTTAAGACGAGCAGTCCCATTTGCAACTACAACTGGAAATTCACCTAACATATAATCGCCATCTTGCAAACCACCTGCTGTCATACAGTCAGTGATAAGGGCAATATTTTCAGTTCCTTTTTGTTTAAGAAGAATTTCGCAAGCCTTAGGATCCACGTGATGACCATCACAAATCAATTCTGCATAAGTGTGTGGTAATTCATACATCGCACCAACCATACCAAGTTCGCGGTGTGTTAAGCCACGCATTCCATTATAGGCATGAACCCAAACACTAGCCCCGGCATCAACAGCTTTTTTAGCTTCATCAAATGTAGCATTAGAGTGACCAAGAGCAACAGTTACACCTTCACCAGTAATAGTACGTACAAAGTCCTCAACCCCATCACGTTCAGGTGCAAGAGCAATTTTATTAAGAAGACCATTAGCAGCCTTCTGCCAAGCGCGGAACTCATCCATACGTGGATCTTTCATATAGGCAGGATTTTGAGCCCCCTTAAATTCTTCGGTGAAGTAAGGTCCTTCAAAATAAATACCACGAATCTTAGCTCCAGAAGCCTCTTGGTAACGTGCCCCAATGTTTTCAGTAACAGCCAGCAATTGTTCGTATGATGAAGTTAGTGTAGTTGGTAGGAAACTAGTAACACCTGTGCTAAGAAGACCTTCACTCATCGTATGAAGAGTTCCTTCAATATTATTATCCATGACATCCACACCACCAAAACCGTGAATGTGGGTGTCAACGAGACCAGGTGCGATGCTATAACCAGAATAATCTAAAATTTCAGCATCCTCAGAAATCTCTTCAACATGCTTACCAAACTTACCATCAATAAGTTCCAAATAACCTCCACGACGAATACCATGTGGATAGAAAAATTGATCAGCTTTAATATACTTAGGCATAATGATAACCCCCTTAAGAAATAATCTACTATTTATTATGTCAATTACATTATAAACCTTTCAAAACAATTTGTAAATGGTATAGACCTTTTTTAGTGAAATTTATACTATACCGGCGGCCGGGGTCGAACCGGCACGTCCTTGCGGACACTGGATTTTGAGTCCAGCGCGTCTGCCAATTCCGCCACGCCGGCAAATAGTAACTGGGGTAGCTGGATTCGAACCAACGCATGAGGGAGTCAAAGTCCCTTGCCTTACCGCTTGGCTATACCCCAATAATATAAAATAGGCGAGTGATGGGGATCGAACCCACGCATGCCAGAGCCACAATCTGGTGTGTTAACCACTTCACCACACCCGCCATAATTTTAAAACACGGGCAGTAGGAATTGAACCCACACTGAAGGTTTTGGAGACCTTAGTTCTACCTTTAAACTATGCCCGTAGTTAAGGTTATGGAAGGGGAGGGATTCGAACCCCCGAACCCGAAGGAGCGGATTTACAGTCCGCCGCGTTTAGCCTCTTCGCTACCCTTCCAAAATATTTAAATGGCGCGAGACGGAATCGAACCGCCGACACATGGAGCTTCAATCCATTGCTCTACCAACTGAGCTACCGAGCCTTATTGCGGGAGCAGGATTTGAA
>NZ_JAWERU010000038.1:0-457 GCF_032481935.1 Streptococcus sp. | reverse complement strand
CTGAGCTACCGAGCCTTATTGCGGGAGCAGGATTTGAACCTACGACCTTCGGGTTATGAGCCCGACGAGCTACCGAGCTGCTCCATCCCGCGTTAATAAAAAAGGAGGATGTGGGATTCGAACCCACGCACGCTTTTACACGCCTGACGGTTTTCAAGACCGTTCCCTTCAGCCGGACTTGGGTAATCCTCCAAAATAGTTTATACGGGAACAAGCCCGTGTCCTCTTAATGAAAAGATAAATGGACTAAACACTATGGGCACGAGTGGACTCGAACCACCGACCTCACGCTTATCAGGCGTGCGCTCTAACCACCTGAGCTACGCGCCCAAGTTAAAAACTTGGTACAAAGAACAAAGTTCAAAGCGGGTGACGAGAATCGAACTCGCGACAACAGCTTGGAAGGCTGTAGTTTTACCACTAAACTACACCCGCTAAAATGGGAGTTAACGGGATC
>NZ_JAWERU010000037.1:0-14433 GCF_032481935.1 Streptococcus sp. | reverse complement strand
CTACGCTGATTTCATCAGCTTTTACAGCCCTACTCAACTGTGCGGAGGTGGGACGACGAAATCGAATTCTAACGAATTACCGATTTCTGTCCCACTCTCAGTAATTATTCTATTAATCCTCTATAGACTCTAAAAGCGTCATTAGGGCTTGGGCAGAACGACGTCCTGCTTCTACGATAAATTCATCAAAGGAAACGGATGCTTCATGGTTGGCATTGTCACTCATGGCACGAACGACTAAGAAAGGAAGGTTCAAAGCATGAGCTGCTTGAGCAATAGCTGCCCCTTCCATCTCTACAGCAAGAACTTGAGGGAAATGCTCTTTTATCGCTTTGATTTTATCTTCTCCAGCAACAAAACTATCTCCTGTCGCAATCAAACCTAAATGCCAAGTTTGATCCAGTTTAGACAAACTCTCTTGAATCAAACTGATAAACTTTTTGTCTGATTCAAAATAGAGAGGCTGTTGAGCCATTTGACCGTAATCATAGCCAAAGGCAGTCACATCAACATCGTGGTAGGCAAGCTTGTCTGCAATCACTACATCCCCTACTGCGATTCCACTTGCCACTGCACCAGCAGAACCAGTATTAATCACTGCATCGACTTGAAAGTGATCCGCTAAGATAGCGACACTCATCGCAGACATGACTTTACCAATACCACTCTCTACAAGTACAAGCTCAACAGAACCAATCTTACCAGTATGATAGCTATGTCCCAGAACCTTTTCTTCACTGGCTTCGTCCAAGTGTTGAATCAAGTAAACTAGCTCTTCTGGCATAGCTGCAATAATTCCAATTTTCATGATAGACTCCTTAAATAAATCTCATTGCTAAAATTAACAAAATCAAGAGAAAAATAACTGCAAAAAGAATCTTGTTTAATTTAGAATTAAAGACATTTCTCTTAGTATTTTCAATCCGACGACTTTTGTGAATAGAAGGTTCAACTTCGATGGTCAGTGTATCCTGGCTAAAACCATGATCTTTGGTTCGCGAATAGCCAAAATTTTGAGAAGAAGTCGGTAAAATCTTAGTTTCCTCATCATCTAGCAAGGGAGGACCTGAGATGTCCTCTCCTCGATTGGCACGTTCGATCATTTCATCTGTTAATAAAGGTTTACCCATGGGTTCCTCCACTATTTTTTTGTAATTCCCAGTACTGAATAGCCATGATAGTCTTGGCATCACAAATATCTCCTGACTGGATAAGTTCTTTAGCTTGGTCAAGACTGACTTCAAGTAACTCCAAAGTCTCATCTTCATCCTGAGGACGAGGATTTTCAACTTTTGTCAAATCGCTTGCCAAGTAAAGTTTTAAGCGCTCGTTACAAAATCCAATCGCAGAGTAAAAATCATAGAGAAGGCTTAATTTACCAGTATAGGCCGCTTCTTCTTCTAATTCACGAAGTGCTGCAGCTTCTGGATCTGCATTCTCCCCAATTTCAAGCTTACCTGCAGGAATTTCATAAGAGACTTTTTCAATCGCCTTGCGATATTGTTTAACAAGGACAACCTTATTATCTGGAGTAACTGCAAGGACACAAACTGCTCCATTGTGGAAAATCAAATCACGTTGCGCAGTACCTTTTCCAGAAGGTAGTTCAACCTGATCTTGAACTAGCTGAAAAATAGGTCCTTTATAAATTTCTTTACGACTAAGCGTCTTTTCTTCAAATTCCATCGTTAGCTCCTATTTATTGTTAGGATGGTGAGGGAGGCGAGTTGCATATTCGTCCTTATTAATTTGGCGACCTCGTCCAATAGCAATGGCATCAGCTGGAACATCCTTAGTAATGGTTGAACCTGCCCCAACAAGAGAATTATCTCCGAGTTCTACTGGAGCAATGATGGTTGAATTTGAACCAACGAAAACATTGTTACCAATGGTTGTTTTAAACTTGTGTTGACCATCGTAATTTACAGTGATGGTTCCTGCACCGAAGTTGACATCACTACCAACTTCACAGTTACCAATATAAGTCAAATGACCAGCCTTGGTATTTTCTCCGATACTAGATCCTTTTACTTCAACAAAGTTCCCGATATGTACATCTTTAGCAAGGCTTGATCCTGGACGGATATGGGCATATGGTCCAACTGTAACGCCATCTGCTACTGTGCTTTCTTCAATCATCGAGTTTGTAATCACAGTCCCTGAACCGATGGTGCTATCAAGGATATAAGTTCCATTGGTCAAAATAGTTCCTGCACCAATCTTACTAGAACCTTTGAGGGTTACATTTGCTTCGATTTGAACTTCTGGAGCGATTTCAACATCAATGTCAATGTAAGTCGCTTCGGGATTCACAAAACTTACACCATTAACCATATGCGCTTGGTTAATACGGCGACGCATGATGCCTTCAGCTGTCGCAAGGGCAACACGGTCATTAACTCCGAGACTTTCATCAAAGTCTTTCAGAGTATAGGCTCCGACTTTTTCGCCAGCTTCACGGAAAATACCAATCACATCAGTGATATAGTACTCGCCTTGTGCATTGTTGGTATTGATATTCTTCAAAGCTTCAAAGAGACGAGCATTATCAAAAACATAGGTTCCTGTATTGATTTCCTTGATTTGTTTTTCAAAATCAGTCGCATCCTTCTGCTCCACGATACGAAGCACTTCAGCATTCTCGTTACGAACAATACGCCCATAACCAAATGGATCTTCAGCTTCTGCAGTTAGGATTGTAGCTACGTTCTTGTGATTAACGTGGAAATCAATCAAGTTCTTTAGACTTTCACCAGTAATGAGTGGTGTATCACCAGCAATAACCAATGTTTGTCCAGAAAGTCCTTCAAGAATTGGCTCAGCCATCATAACCGCATGACCAGTTCCTAATTGCTCAGACTGTCTTACAAAATCAGTTTGACCAGCTAAAACTTGCTCCACAAGTTCTGCCTTATGACCCACAACCGTAACTGTTTTTTCAGGATTGATGGCACCTACACTACGAAAAACATGCTCAAGCATTGAAATTCCTGCAACCTTGTGCATGACTTTTGGTAGATCTGATTTCATACGAGTACCTTTACCCGCTGCTAAAATAACTGCATAATTTGCCATATTTTTCTCTTTTCTATAGAAATTCCCTTATATTATATCATAAATTTACTTTTTCAAACACAAAAGAGGGCAAATGCTTTAAAACATCGCATTCTCTAGATGATTTCGAGTATTTTTTTTTGATTTTTTTCACCATTTACGATACACTATAAAAGTATGAGAAAGAAAATAAATCCTGTTTTTATTTTTACTGTATTAGCTACTCTCGTGGGTATTTTTATCATTAATAGACCCAAGTTCGAAGACCATCCAGTCAAAACAAAGCAAAATCCAGTTCAAGTAGAAACTCAAGCTTTACATAATATCAACAAGCCGATTATTGATGTTTCTGGCTGGCAAAGACCATCAGAGATTAATTATGATACCTTAACTCAAAATATTTCAGGTGCGATAGTTCGGGTTCATAGTGGAGCTCAAGTTTCTGTTGAAAATGACGCTGCATTCAAAAATGGGGTTGATAAGGCTTATAAAGAACATATCACTGAATTCCAAAAACGAAATGTTCCAGTCGCTGTTTATGCCTATGTAGCTGGAAAAAATGTCGAAGAAATGGAAAAAGCTGCTGAAGCCTTTTATAACGCTGCTTCACCTTACAACCCAAGCTACTATTGGTTGGATGTTGAAGAAAAGACTATGTCTGACATGAACCAGGGTGTTGAGGCCTTTCGTGCTAAATTAGCTTCATTGGGTGCAAAAAATATCGGTATCTATGTTGGTGTTTACTTTATGGAGGAACATAGTATCAGCGTTGATAATTACTCAGCAATCTGGATACCTTCCTATGGAACCAACTCAGGTTACTATGAGAATGCTCCAAAAACAGATCTTAGCTATGACCTACACCAATACACTTCACATGGAAATCTTGGCGGATTTGAACATCACCTCGATTTGAACCTTATTTCTTCATCAAAGAACAAGGAAGAAACCTTTAGAAAATTGTTTTTAAATCCTTAATCACTATCACAATAAGCAAGTCAGACATTGCTTTCTGCTTGCTTTTCTTTATTTTTCAGTATTAAATCACTGTTTTATCTTTATAGAATATGAATCTCGGAGGACCTCTATGTTATCATGGTTATCAAAAATTATTAAGGGAATTGTAATTGCCCTAGGTTTCATTCTACCAGGGATTTCTGGTGGCGTTCTGGCTGCTATCTTGGGAATTTATGAGAGAATGATTCGTTTTCTTGCCCATCCTTTTAAGAATTTAAAAGAAGATGTGCTCTTTTTCCTTCCTGTCGGTATTGGGATGCTTCTAGGTATCGGACTTTTCTCCTATCCAATCGAGTATCTTTTAGAGAATTATCAAGTGTTTGTATTGTGGAGTTTTGCTGGAGCTATCATTGGTACCATCCCAAGTCTTGTCAAAGAATCAACTCGTGACTCTGATAGAGACAAGGTTGACCACATATGGTTTTGGGCAACCTTCATCATCTCAGGTATCGCCCTCTACGCCTTGAATTTTGTAGTTGGTTCTCTATCTGCAAGCTTCCTTAACTTCACACTTGCTGGTTGTTTGTTGGCGCTGGGTATTTTGGTTCCAGGGCTTAGTCCTTCCAATCTTCTCTTGATTCTTGGCCTTTATGGCCCTATGTTAACAGGATTCAAGACTTTTGATTTGTTTGGAACCTTCTTACCAATTGGGATTGGGCTTCTTATCACTCTGATTATTTTCTCTAAATTCATGGACTATGCTCTTCGCCTTTATCACTCACGTGTGTATCATTTTATCATTGGGATCGTACTATCAAGTACACTCTTGATCCTTATTCCAAACGCTGGAAATGCTGAAAGTATTAGTTACAGTGGTTTGTCACTAGTTTCATATGTACTGATTGCTTTCTTCTTTGCCCTAGGGATTTGGTTGGGAATCTGGATGAGTCAATTGGAGGATAAGTATAAATAATGGCAAAAAAAGTAAAAGTCAAGAAAACCTTGGTCCAACAAATTTTAACCAAGGCAGGAATAAACCATACAGGTATTCAAATTAATGCCTTGGAAGGTGAAATGCCTCAAGGTTATGAAAAGAGTCAGATTTTTAAGACTCTAGCACTTCTGGGAGATAAAACTGGACCAATTATTGGAATCGTGCCTATCACTGAACATCTTTCTGAAAAGAAACTTGCTAAGATTTCTGGTAATAAGAAAGTCAGCATGATTCCACAAAAAGACCTAAAAAAAACAACAGGCTATATCCACGGTGCCAATAATCCAGTTGGAATTCGTCAGAAACATAACTACCCTATCTTTATAGACCAAACTGCTCTTCAACTGAATGAAATGATTGTTTCCGCAGGGGAAGTTGGTCACAGTATCATTATCAATCCTCGAGATCTAGCATCCTTTGTTAAAGCTGAATTTGCAGATATCTTGGAGGCAAGTAACACATGAAATTCTATTTTATTCGTCACGGTAAAACACTTTGGAATCTGGAGGGTCGTTTTCAAGGAGCAAGTGGGGATTCTCCACTCTTAGATGAATCTATTGAAATCTTAAAAAAACTAGGTCGGTATCTCCAGGAAATTCCATTTGATGTGATTTATTCTAGTGATCTTCCTCGTGCCGTAACTTCTGCTCAGATTATCCAAAGTCAACTGAAAGTTAGCTGTCCCTTACGAGAAACATCCCTTCTAAGAGAATGGCAACTTGGAAAACTTGAAGGAGCAAAATTTGCAACCTTAGAAGCCATCTATCCCGAGCAATTAAAAGCTTTTCGCACCAATCTAGCAAAATTCGATTCGACTATGTTTGGAGCAGAATCTGTCTATCAAACAACACAACGAACTATCAATTTTGTTAAATCACTTCAAGATCAAGATTTTAAACATGTTTTAATTGTCGGTCACGGAGCCAATCTCACAGCCAGTATTCGAACTCTTCTAGGTTATGATACTCCACTACTTAGAAAAGATGGCGGTTTAGCAAATGCTAGTGTGACTATTGTCGAAACAGAAGACTTTAAAAACTTTAACCTCTTAGTCTGGAACGACACTTCTTATCAGAATTAGAACTGAACTTAACAATCACTGTTAAGTTCTTTTTAGATTTTGTAGAATATCCGTGAATTTATTTGACTTTTATGATAAAATGGGAGTATCGCAAAAAAGACTCATCGTATCAAGAATTGAGTAAAAACTAGGAGGAAAAAATGTCAACAGAACATATGGAAGAACTAAATGACCAGCAGATCGTTCGCCGTGAAAAAATGGCTGCGCTCCGCGAACAAGGAATCGATCCATTCGGTAAACGATTTGAACGCACTGCTAACTCACAAGAATTAAAAGATAAATATGCTGACCTTGATAAAGAACAATTACACGAATTAAACGAGACTGCTACTATCGCTGGACGTTTAGTAACAAAACGCGGTAAGGGTAAAGTTGGATTTGCCCACCTTCAAGACCGCGAAGGTCAAATTCAAATCTACGTTCGTAAAGACGCTGTTGGTGAAGAAAACTACGAAATCTTTAAAAAGGCTGACTTGGGAGACTTCCTTGGTGTCGAAGGGGAAGTGATGCGTACGGATATGGGAGAACTCTCTATCAAGGCGACTCACATTACACACTTGTCTAAGGCTCTTCGTCCACTTCCAGAGAAATTCCACGGTTTAACTGACGTTGAAACAATCTACCGTAAACGTTATCTTGACTTGATTTCTAACCGCGAAAGCTTCGAACGTTTTGTTACTCGTTCAAAAATCATTTCTGAAATCCGTCGTTACCTAGACCAAAAAGGATTCCTTGAAGTTGAAACACCAGTTCTTCACAACGAAGCTGGCGGTGCTGCTGCTCGCCCATTCATCACTCACCACAATGCTCAAAACATTGACATGGTGCTTCGTATCGCGACTGAGCTTCACTTGAAACGCCTTATCGTTGGTGGTATGGAGCGTGTTTATGAAATTGGTCGTATCTTCCGTAACGAGGGAATGGATGCTACACATAATCCTGAGTTCACTTCTATCGAAGTTTACCAAGCATACGCAGACTTCCAGGATATCATGGACTTGACTGAAGGCATTATCCAACATGTAGCTAAAGCTGTTAAAGGTGACGGTCCAGTTATCTATCAAGGAACTGAAATCAAGATCAACGAACCATTTAAACGTGTACACATGGTGGATGCAATCAAGGAAATTACAGGTGTTGATTTCTGGCAAGATATGACTTTCGAAGAAGCTAAAGCTATCGCAGCTGAAAAGAATGTTCCTGTTGAAAAACACTACACTGAAGTTGGTCACATCATCAATGCATTCTTTGAAGAATTTGTTGAAGAAACATTGATTCAACCAACATTTGTCTATGGTCACCCAGTGGCTGTATCACCACTTGCTAAGAAAAATCCTGAAGATGAGCGCTTTACAGATCGTTTCGAGCTCTTCATCATGACTAAAGAATACGGTAATGCCTTTACTGAGTTGAATGACCCAATCGACCAGCTTAGCCGTTTCGAAGCTCAAGCCAAAGCCAAAGAGCTTGGTGACGACGAAGCAACAGGCATTGATTACGACTACATCGAAGCACTTGAATACGGTATGCCACCAACAGGTGGTTTGGGAATCGGTATCGACCGTCTCTGCATGCTACTCACAGATACTACTACTATCCGTGACGTACTTCTTTTTCCAACTATGAAATAAAAACTCAAATCTCCTAGTTACATTCTAGGAGATTTTTAATAATAACAAAAAGACAAACTCAATATTGAGCTTGTCTTTAAATTTTCTTATTAGAATAATCCAAGAACTGTACCATCACTTTCAACATCCATGTTGAGAGCAGCTGGTCGTTTTGGAAGTCCAGGCATGGTCATAACGTCACCAGTAAGAGCAACGATGAAGCCTGCACCCAATTTTGGTACCAATTCACGAATAGTAATTTCAAAGTTTTCAGGGGCTCCAAGAGCATTTGGATTATCCGAGAAACTGTATTGAGTTTTAGCCATACAGATTGGCAATTTGTCCCAACCGTTTTGTACGATTTGTGCGATTTGAGTTTGAGCTTTCTTCTCGAAGTTTACTTTGCTTCCACGATAGATTTCAGTGACAATCTTTTCAATCTTCTCTTGTACTGAAAGGTCGTTGTCATACAAACGTTTATAGTTAGCTGGATTTTCGTCAATTGTCTTGACAAGAGTTTCAGCTAGAGCCACTCCACCTTCTGCTCCATCAGCCCATACGCTAGCTAACTCAACCGGAACATCGATTGAAGCACAAAGTTCTTTCAAAGCTGCTATTTCAGCTTCTGTATCAGATACGAACTCGTTAATAGCAACAACTGCTGGAATACCGAACTTACGGATATTCTCAACGTGGCGTTTCAAGTTTGCAAATCCTGCACGAACTGCTTCTACATTCTCTTCTGTCAAAGCATCCTTAGCAACCCCACCATTCATCTTAAGAGCACGAAGTGTTGCAACGATAACTACTGCATCTGGTGAAGTTGGCAAGTTTGGAGTTTTGATATCCAGGAATTTCTCAGCACCAAGGTCTGCACCAAAACCTGCTTCTGTCACTGTGTAATCTGCCAAGTGAAGGGCTGTAGTTGTAGCCAAGACAGAGTTACATCCGTGTGCGATATTGGCAAATGGGCCACCATGTACAAAGGCAGGTGTTCCATAGATGGTTTGAACCAAGTTCGGTTTGATAGCATCTTTCAAAATCAATGCCAAGGCACCTTCAACCTGTAGATCACCAACTGAAACAGGTGTACGATCATAACGGTAGCCGATAACGATATTGGCCAAACGACGTTTCAAATCTTCAATATCAGTTGCCAAGCAAAGAATAGCCATGATTTCTGATGCGACAGTGATATCAAATCCATCTTCGCGTGGAATACCATTAAGAGGACCACCAAGTCCAACTGTCACGTGACGAAGAGCACGATCATTCAAGTCCACTACGCGTTTCCAGAGAATACGACGTTGGTCGATTCCAAGCTCATTTCCTTGGTGCAAATGATTGTCAATCAAGGCAGAAAGAGCATTGTTTGCAGTTGTTATTGCATGCATATCTCCAGTAAAGTGAAGATTGATGTCTTCCATTGGTAAAACTTGGGCATAACCACCACCAGCTGCACCACCTTTAATCCCCATGACTGGTCCAAGAGAAGGTTCGCGGATAGCAATCATGGTTTTCTTACCAATCTTATTCAAAGCATCAGCAAGCCCAATGGTAATGGTTGACTTACCTTCACCAGCTGGTGTTGGGTTGATAGCAGTGACTAAGATCAACTTTCCAACTGGATTTGCTTCAACTTCACGAATCTTATCAAAGCTAAGTTTAGCCTTATACTTTCCATACAATTCCAAATCGTCTGCAGAAATCTCAAATTGGTCAACGACCTCAACAATTGGTTTTAGCTCGATACTCTGTGCAATTTCAATATCTGTTTTCATAATGAACTCCTCTACCTCAAATGTGTTAATTCATTATATCATAAAATAAGATTTTTAACAGTCATAAAGCTTAGTAACGTTCGTAAATATCACAACACTTCAGACTTTCTTGGCTTCTTTTTAAATTTTTATATGCCTTTATAGGTTTTAACTATAGTTGAAAGCTTGAATTTCACATAATATTTTATCGCTTTCATTTTACTTACTGTTCATTTTTTTGTATAATAGTTCTATGAAAATTTTAGTTACATCTGGTGGTACAAGCGAGGCAATAGATCGAGTTCGCTCCATTACCAATCACTCTACTGGTAGACTTGGTAAAGTAATAACTGAGACTTTACTAAAGGCTGGTCACCAAGTTTGTCTAATTACTACGCGACAAGCACTAAAACCAGAACTAGACCAGAATTTAACCATTATTGAAATCAACAACACTTCCGATTTACTCCAAGAGATGAAACGGATTGTCCCTGATTATCAAGTCTTGATCCATTCAATGGCTGTTTCTGACTACAGCCCAGTTTACATGACTGGTCTTGACCAAGTTCAAGCAAGTCAAGATTTAAATGAATTTTTACATAAGAAAAATATGGAAACAAAGATCTCCTCTAAGGATGAGGTACAAGTACTATTTCTTAAGAAAAATCCAAAGATCATCTCTCTTGTTAAAGAATGGAATCCAAGTATCCATCTCATTGGCTTTAAACTCCTTGTCGATGTTACTAAGGAGCATCTGATTCAAATCGCTAGAGAAAGTCTTGTAAAGAATCAAGCTGACTTGATTGTCGCTAATGACCTCACTCAGATTAATGCTGATCAACACCTGGCTTATCTAGTAGAGGAAAAAGATTATCAGATTGCTAGCCACAAACAAGAAATTGCTGACTTATTAGTGGAAAGAATTCAAGGATTTGATCATTAGAAAGGAAAGTTATGGCTCGTATTATACTCGCTGTGACAGGCTCTATCGCCTCTTACAAGGCTGCTGATTTGGTTAGTAACTTGAAGAAACAGGGGCATTCTGTTACTGTACTCATGACCCAGGCTGCGACTGCCTTTATCCAACCTTTAACCCTTCAAGTCTTATCTCAAAATACCGTACATCTCGATCTTATGCAGGAACCTTATCCCGACAAAGTCAATCATATCGAGCTAGGAAAAGAAACAGACTTATTTATCCTTGCCCCTGCAACCGCTAATACGATTGCGAAAGTCGCGCACGGTTTGGCTGATAATATGGTAACTGCTACTGCTCTTGCCCTACCCAACTACGTACCAAAACTAGTAGCACCTGCTATGAATACCAAAATGTATGACCATCCAGCAACTCAAACAAACCTAAAAACTTTAGAAACTTATGGTTATACAATTATTTCTCCTAAAGAATCCCTACTGGCCTGTGGAGACGTAGGACGGGGTGCTCTTGCTGATCTTGATACTATTTTACAACAGATAAAGGAAAAACTTCATGAACAAACGCTCTAATATTGCTCCTGTTGCTATCTTTTTTGCCAGTATGATTGTCATCCATCTGCTGACCTCAATCTTATTTAATGTATTACCATTCCCAATTAAACCTACTATTGTCCATATTCCTGTTATTATTGGAAGTATCATTTACGGCCCACGGATTGGTGCAATCCTTGGATTTTTAATGGGTATGATTAGCTTAACAGTTAATACACTTACAATTCTACCAACCAGCTATCTTTTCTCTCCATTTGTACCAAACGGTAACATCTACTCCCTAGTTATTGCGATTGTACCACGCATCCTTATTGGTTTAACTCCATACTTTGTCTATAAACTCCTCAAAAACAAGGCGGGTCTCATCTTCGCGGGAGCACTGGGTTCACTTACCAACACTGTATTTGTACTAGGTGGAATCTTCTTCCTCTTTGGAAATGTTTTTGACGGAAATATCCAAAAACTATTAGCTACTGTTATCTCAACAAATTCTATCGCAGAACTCATAATCTCAGCAATACTTACCCTAGTTATTGTTCCGAGACTTGAAAAAATCAAAAAATAAGAGGTCGGGAAAATCCCGACCTCGATTTTTATTTGCCCCAAGTAACTGACTCTGTATTTAATTAAGATTACAGACTTCTAAAAGTCCCTTTGACGAGACTATCTAAAAGCATGATTGTTAAAGACTTACTGATATGGGAAAAGGCTTCAATCTTGGAAAAATGTTTACTTTCCCACGGCCTTTTATCTACTTATTATTGGGCTAGACGTGCTTCTTCTAAAATCTTTTCAATCTTTGTTGTCAGCAAATCAATCGCTACTGTGTTGGTTACTCCTTCTGGAATAACGATATCTGCATAACGCTTTGTTGGCTCGATAAATTGGTGATACATAGGCTTAACCACCCCAAGATATTGATCGATAACACTATCTAGACTGCGACCACGCTCTTCCATATCACGTTTAATACGGCGAATAATACGAACATCATCATCTGTATCTACGAAAATCTTGATATCCATCAAATCACGAAGTCGTTTGTCCTCCAAAACCAGGATTCCTTCTACGATAAAGACATCCTGAGGTTCTTGACGATAAGTTTTAGAACTTCTGGTATGGGCAGCATAATCATAGGTAGGAATATCAACTGGACGACCTGCCAACAACTCTTTGATTTGCTCAATCATCAAATCAGTATCAAAAGCAAAAGGATGGTCATAGTTGGTCTTAATACGCTCTTCAAAGGTTAGATGAGATTGATCTTTATAGTAGGAATCATGCTCAATCATAGAGATTTTCTCATTTGGAAAATGTGACAAGATTGCTTTAGATACACTTGTCTTTCCTCCTCCAGATCCACCTGTTACTCCGATAATGATTGGTCTATTTTGCATTGTAGCCTCCTTGTTTTTTCCCTTGTCTATTTTACCATATTTTTGATAAATTTTACAGATGGAGTTTTCTAGAAAATAGAAGAAAAAAATCCTCATAGCTAGAAGCTACAAGGATTTGTAATTGATTAATCGAAGTTAACGTATTCTTTAGAAAGTTCAAGAACTTCTTCCATTGTTGAACATTCAGTAAGAGCACGGTTAGCGTATTCTTGCATTTTAGCAGTGTCGAGTTTCTTCATCAAGCTACGAGTACGAAGTACAGATGTTGCTGACATAGAGAACTCATCCAAGCCCATTCCGACAAGAAGTGGAACAGCTGTTTGGTCACCAGCCATTTCACCACACATACCAGCCCATTTACCTTCAGCGTGAGCTGCTTTGATAACGTTATTGATCAAACGAAGGATTGATGGGTTGTATGGTTGGTAAAGGTATGAAACTTGTTCGTTCATACGGTCTGCCGCCATTGTGTATTGGATCAAGTCGTTTGTACCAATTGAGAAGAAATCAACTTCTTTTGCAAATTGGTCTGCAAGCATAGCTGCTGCAGGAATTTCGATCATGATACCAACTTGGATGTCATCCGCAACTGCAACACCTTCAGCAAGAAGGTTAGCTTTTTCTTCATCGAAGACTGCTTTAGCTGCACGGAATTCTTTCAAAAGCGCGACCATTGGGAACATGATACGCAATTGACCGTGTACAGAAGCACGAAGAAGAGCACGGATTTGAGTGCGGAACATTGCATCTCCAGTTTCAGAGATAGAGATACGAAGAGCACGGAATCCAAGGAATGGGTTCATTTCATGAGGCATATCGAAGTAAGGAAGTTCCTTGTCACCACCGATATCCATTGTACGGACAACAACTGGTTTACCGTTCATTCCTTCAAGAACAGCCTTGTATGCTTCGTACTGCTCGTCTTCAGTTGGGAAGTCTTGAGAATCCATGTACAAGAACTCTGTACGGTAAAGACCGACAGCTTCTGCACCATTGTCGTTAACACCTTCAACGTCTTTTGGAGTACCAATGTTTGCTGCCAATTCGAAGTGTTTACCGTCAGCAGTAACTGTTTGAGCATCTTTCAAGAGTGCCCACTCAGCTTTTTGTTGAGCGTAAGCTTCACCAGCTGCTTTAAATTCAGCTGCTTGTTCTTCAGTAGGGTTGATAATCACTTCACCTGTAATACCATTAACGGCAAGTAGGTCACCATCTTTAACGATTTCAGTGATGTTGTTTGTACCCAAAACTGCAGCGATTTCAAGTGTACGAGCCATGATAGCTGAGTGACTTGTACGACCACCAATGTTTGTTACAAAAGCTTTTACAAAGTTTTTGTCCAATTGAGCTGTATCAGATGGAGTCAAGTCGTGAGCAATCACGATCACTTCTTCATTGATAGAAGCTGGGTTTGGCAATTTTTTACCAAGGAGGTTAGCCAATACACGTTTTGTTACGTCGCGGATATCCGCTGCACGTTCTTGCATGTATGGGTTGTCTTCCATGCCTTCAAAGATTGTGATAAACATGTCTGTAACTTCTTTCAGACCTGCTTCTGCATTCACTTTCTTAGCACGGATAGTTTCTTTGATTTGACCGATTAATTCAGGGTCAGCAAGAACCATCAAGTGGGCGTCAAATACTTGTGCCGCTTCTTCACCAAGCGTACCTACAGCCTTCTCGCGGATAAGAGAAAGCTCGTTTTGAGAAGCTTCAAGAGCAACATCCAAACGAGCCTCTTCTGCATTTGTATCTTCGACTGTAACAGTCTCGAATGATAAATCCGGTTGAACGAGTAGATATGCTTTTGCAACTGCAACACCATCAGATGCTGCGATTCCTTTAAGCATTTCTGTCATTTCCTTATGCCAATCCTTCTTTTTCCATTGTTTCTGAGATTGCAGCGATAGCGTCATCAGCGTCTGCACCTTCAGCAGTGATTGTAACATCAGCACCTTGACCAACACCAAGGCTCATTACACCCATGATAGACTTAAGGTTAACTGATTTACCTTTGTACTCAAGAGTGATATCTGAAGCAAATTTGCTAGCAGTTTGTACCAACAATGTTGCTGGACGTGCGTGAATACCT
>NZ_JAWERU010000036.1:0-16048 GCF_032481935.1 Streptococcus sp. | reverse complement strand
CAAGTGAAGATGGCGAACAACCGAAGAAAGAAATCCCAGGTTATCGCTTCGTAGAGACTAAGAAACTTCCGAACGGAGATACCGAGCACGTCTACGAACAAGTTAAGACATCATTCAAGGATAAAGAAGGCAATTCAATTCCAGGCTATCCAAGTGAAGATGGTGAACAACCGAAGAAAGAAATTCCAGGTTACCGCTTCGTAGAGACTAAGAAACTTCCAAACGGAGATACCGAGCACGTCTACGAAAAGATTACGACCTCTTATGTTGATGAAAATGGAAATCCAATTCCAGGATATCCGACTGAGAATGGTGAACAGCCTAAGAAAGAAATTCCAGGTTACGAGTTTGTGAAGACAGTTGTAGATAAAGATGGTAATATCCAACACATCTACAAGAAGGTGGTAACACCGAATCCGGTGCCGACACCAGACTCGAAACCAACACCAGATCCAGTTCCGACACCAGAACCAAAACCAATCCAAGTTCCAGAAACACCAAGTAAATCAGCTCCAGTAACTGAAACAGTAGCTAAGACAACTACTCCTCAGTTGCCAAATACTGGTACTAAAGACCATGCTGGTCTTGCTGGCCTTGGTTTAGTAGGTATCTTGAGTGGATTCGGACTTATGGCTCGTAAAAAGAAAGAAGACTAATCTAGTCTGTAAAGTATTGATAACAGTCAACTTTCTAATAAGAAACTAGTGCATCGTGCGATGCACTAGTTTTTTTGATGCTTGTATTAAGGATAGAACTATGCTACAATCATCTAATACTCTTCGAAAATCAAATTCAAACCACGTCAGCTTCACCTTGCCGTACTCAAGTACAGCCTGCGGCTCTCTTCCTAGTTTGCTCTTTGATTTTCATTGAGTATAAAAAGCAAGGACATCAAGATATGAAAACTGAATACCAAAAAATGATTGCGGGAGAACCTTATCACCCGTTCGATCCAGAACTTCGTGCTCTAGCACAAATAGCACGACAAAAGCAAGCCTCATTTAATGAAGAAGTCGATCCAGTAAAAGGTTTGAAAATCATCAAAGGATGGTTTGGCTCAACTGGTGAAAATCTCTATGTCAATACTCGTTTGGTGGTGGATTATGGTGTCAATATCTATTTGGGAGAAAATTTTTATTCCAATTGGAATCTGACCATGTTGGATGTTTGTCCTATTACCATTGGTGACAATGCCATGATTGGTCCTAACTGCCAATTTTTAACACCCCTTCATCCACTGGATCCAGATGAACGAAATTCAGGTTTAGAATTTGGGAAACCCATTACTATTGGTAAGAACTTCTGGGCAGGTGGTGGGGTTATTGTCCTTCCAGGTGTTACACTAGGTGATAACGTTGTTGCAGGAGCAGGAGCTGTCATTACCAAATCTTTTGGTGACAATGTAGTTCTGGCAGGCAACCCAGCACGAGTTATCAAGGAAATTCCAGTTAAAGAAAACTAAAAGAACAGCAAAATGCTGTTCTTTTTTGCTAGAGATTTTTTCTCTTTTTAGCTTTTTTAGTGAGAGCCACATCGCATTCAGCAATGTTGCGTGTAAGATAGCTAGCGACTTGGAAGTCATCGGTATCAGATTTTAGCTCGACTTCATAGACAATTGTTAGATTATCACCTGCGTTAGTGCTATTAATTGTAATCATGTCAACTTCTGAGCAGAATTGGTTAAGAGATGATTGGATAACTTCCTGTACCTTGTCTTGATTGGCTACCGTGATTGTCAAAAGTCTACGGCGCTGATTGTCGGACTTAATCTGCTGATTTTCCAAAAGGAACCAAACACCCAAGATAAAGAGTGTGAATAGAATAGCCAAGAAGAGGTATCCTGTTACGCAAGCTAAACCGATAATCATGGCTAGGAAAATAGCAATTAATTCTCGGGAACCACTAGTTGCGGAACGAAAACGAATTAAACTAAAGGTTCCGGCTACAGCAATTGAGGTGCCCAAGCTTCCATTGACTAGAAAAATAACCAAGGTCATGAGGCAGGGAAGCAAGGTCAAGCTGATAGCGAATTCTCTGGTGTAGAGGGTTCTATATTTGTAAGTCCAAGTGAGAGCCAAACCGAGGACTAGACTGACTAGAAGTGCTAACAGTAGTTGAAAGGGATCTGCACTTGCAGTGGTGTTATTGAAAATGGAATTAAATAGATTAAGCATAAGCAGTACCTGATCTTTCTATATTGGGGCGAGGAGCATAAGGAAGTCCTTGAGATTTATGGTATGCACAACTGTATTTTGAAAATTTGTGCTCCATCAAATCATACTTGTCGAGGATGTCCTGCAACCACTGGGGCTTGTTTCCAGGGGCCTTGATTTCCATAATCACAGTGTTGCTATCTAAGAGAGGAGCCCCGTGATTTCCTGCGAAGAGACTGACAGTTTCATCTCTATAGACTAGATTTTGGTCAATTGTGATACGGATTTTGTTATAGTGGCAGCCCTCGATAGATTTCTTTTCCTTTAATGAATAACGATCGTAGTAGATGTACATACGAGGCTTGATAGCGAGTTTGTAATCATGCTGAAGTTTTTTCACTTTTTCAATGACGACTGTATCAGTAATGCTAGCATCCAAGTGCCCTTTGGTTATGAAATTGATGATGGAACTAGGAGTTGAGAGCAGTCGGTACTTGCGACCAATCCCTTCTTGGTCCTTAGTTTTGATTTCTAAAAAAACTTGACTATCTATTTTAGCTTGGCTGAGATAGGTCCGCATCCGTACCTTTTCTTTTCGTTTGTCGCCAAGATGCTCATCTTGGAGAATATCAAAGTCTTCTGTATCAAAGTAGATATTTGATATTGTTGAAATTGGATAGTCGTCTTCTACCAAATATTTCTTTAAATCCTGAACCAGTTTGTCTAATATTTTTTTGGAGACAACATATTTGGTTTCAATCCGTTTAAAAGTTGTTTCGATTGGTTTCATAAGTCCTTCTCCTCTAATCTTAGGTTATACTATTTTTAAACAAGGACGAGCTTGTTTGTCTAGGATTTTAAAGAGTTTATCTAAAACTTTTGTTAAATTTAACTTAATTGAAACTAAACTTAAGAAAACTTTCAGAAAAAGTTTAGGCTTATTTTAGGAAAGTCACGTAGACTAAGAGCATGTAAAATGAAAGTCGAGGAAACGAGCATGAAAGCAAAAAAATGGACATTCTTATTAACGAGTATAGCAACTCTAGCACTAGTAACAGCTTGTACCCAGTCAACTTCAAATACAACAGCTAGCAATACTGCGACAACGAAAACGACATCAACTACAGAAGCTAAGAAAACTAGCTATTTTACAGACAAGGACTATGATACTTCTTATGATGAAAAGACAGCAGCAACTGTAACCTTGTCAGAATCAACAGCGAAGGTATCAGGTGATGGAGTTGCCGTATCAGGATCTACCGTTACAATCTCCAAGGCAGGAACCTATGTCATATCTGGTCAATCCGACGGAGTTCAAATCAAGATTGAAGCCGAAAAGACTGATGATGTACATATTGTTCTAAAGGGTGTGACCATGACCAATACCAATGCTGCTATATCTGCAACATCAGCCGGTCATGTTTACCTAACTCTAGCAGATGGCACAACTAATAGCCTATCAGATTCAGCAACTAATAGTGACGAAAAAGCGGATGCAGCGCTCTTCTCTAAAGTGGACTTGACCATCAACGGTAAAGGAACTCTCAATGTAGATGGTAAGAAAAACAATGGTATCAAGGCAAATGATACACTTCACATCACAGGTGGAAGCTACAACATCACAGCAGTCGGGGATGCCTTTAATGTTAATGATGAACTCAACATTACCGGCACAACTATGACTATCGATGCCAAGGAAGACGGAGTTAAGGTCGACAATGATGAGGACACATCTGTAGGAACCATGTATCTCTCTGACAATACCATCACTGTTACTGCTGGAGATGATGGTATCCACGCATCAGGTGATTTGGTTATTGATAGTGGTACCTATACCGTTAAGAATTCTACAGAAGGGCTTGAAGGTAAGTCAATTACTATCAACGGTGGAGATATCGCCATCTATTCAACGGATGATGGTGTCAATGCAGCCAACAAAAATGCTCAACAAAGTGAAATTTTCTTCACTATGAATGGTGGGAACTTGACGGTTGAAGTTGGTCAAGGGGACACGGATCCAATTGACTCAAATGGTAATATTACAGTTAATGGAGGAACCATCAAAATGACTGGTCAAACTGGTTTTGACTTTGATGGAACAGCGACCTACACAGGCGGAGATATCTATCTCAATGGTGAAAAACAAACTGAGATTGTCAGTTCTATGCCTGGAGGCGGAGGGGCACCTGGCGGTGGCCCTCAAGGAAATGGAGGCCCTGGTGGACGACCATAAAATAAAAATCTCCTTTCTCGAAAGAGAAGGGAGATTTTTTTCAACTATCAACTTTCAACTTGACAAGTGAGTGGATACTCACTATAATAGTTTTATATTTCAAAAGTGAGTAAATACTCACCTAGGAGGATTCAAATGAAAAAATTGTTACATTTAAAAGATTTAGAAAAATCTTTTGGTCGTCAAATGGTCTTAGATCACGTTGGTTTTGATTTAAAGCCTGGAGAAATCATTGGTCTAATCGGTCCATCAGGTGCTGGTAAATCAACTATGATTAAAACCATGCTAGGAATGGAAAAGGCGGATAGCGGTATCGCTTTAGTCTTGGACCATACTATGCCAAATCGTCATATTTTAGGTGATATTGGCTATATGGCTCAGTCTGATGCTCTTTATGAGGCCTTGTCAGGTCAAGAAAATCTAGAATTTTTTGGTCAGCTAAAAGGGCTATCCAAAAGAGATCTGACAGCTGAAATTGCCCATGTGGCTCAAGTTGTGGATCTGACAGAGCATTTGAATAAAACGGTATCCGGTTATTCTGGAGGAATGAAGCGACGCTTGTCTTTAGCCGTCGCGCTTCTGGGGAATCCTCAGCTCTTGATTTTGGACGAACCGACAGTTGGAATCGACCCTTCTCTTCGAAAGAAAATCTGGAAAGAATTATTCGCGCTTAGAGACAATGGGGTAGGGATATTAGTTACTACCCATGTTATGGATGAAGCAGAGTTAACGGATAAGGTCGGCTTATTATTAGGTGGAAAAATCATTGCTTTTGATACACCGCAACACTTAAAAGATAGTTATCAAGTTTCAAGTATTGAAGAAGTCTTTTTGAAAGCAGAAGGAGAGTAAGATGAGAACCATTGCTATTGCTAAAAAAGTTATCAAAGAATTGCTTCGTGACAAACGAACCTTGGCTATGATGTTTGTAGCGCCGGTATTTATTATATGGCTGATGAACCTCATGTTTTCAGCTAGTACAACCGTGAATGTCAAGTTAGCGACACAAGATCTACCAACTGGTTTGGTAACAAAAATGGATGAGCTCGATCATGTGGACGTCGAGACTTATCAAGACTTAGATCAGGCTAAAAAAGCTCTAGCTGACGAGAAAGTAGATGCAGTCATATCGTATAAAGATGGTGAGTATCAGGTCGACTACGCAAATACGGATGCTTCTAAAACAACTATGACACGACAAGTGTTACGAACAAGTATCGTCAATGAAGGCACCGATCAGTTATTATCTCGTGTCAAACAAGCTCTTCCACAATTGAAATTAGATGAAAAGGCGCCTGAAATCAAAGAATCTTACCAATATGGAGATAAAAATACTGGATTCTTTGCACGTATGATTCCAATTTTAATTGGCTTTGTGGTCTTCTTCTTTGTCTTTTTGATTTCTGGTATGGCACTGTTGAAAGAGCGAACAAGTGGAACCTTGGATCGCTTGTTAGCAACCCCAGTGAAACGTTCTGAAATCGTCTATGGCTATATGTTGTCTTACGGTATTATTGCGATTTTTCAAACGGCAGTTGTCGTTTTAGCAGCAATTTGGCTACTAGATGTAGAAGTTGTAGGAAATATTTTAAATGTTATAATAGTTAATGTGGTACTGGCTCTTGTAGCACTAGCTTTTGGAATTCTCTTGTCTACTCTAGCAAAATCAGAATTCCAAATGATGCAATTTATTCCTCTCGTGATTATGCCCCAACTTTTTTTCTCAGGAATTATTCCATTGTCATCCATGGGAGAATGGGCTCCAACTGTGGGGAAATTTTTGCCATTAACCTATTCTGGTGATGCAATAAGCCAGATTATTCTTTACGGACACAATCTTGGTGATATTTTGTCAAATCTTGGTGTTTTAATGATTTTCTTGATCATTTTAACAATTCTCAATATTATTGGATTGCGTCGTTATCGTAAAGTTTAGAAATCAACATAAATAATGCTAAAAAGGTGTGAAGATTGGATGGATAAGACTGTTTTTGAATCGTTTGAAGATTACTTAGAAGAAGCGAATTACCCTCAAGGAAAGAAAAAAATCATGCAGGCAGCAGTGGATCTCATATCAACCAGGAGTTACCATGGGACCTCAACTCTTCACATAGCTGAGCGTGCTGGACTAAGCCAGGCAACTTTGTTTAAGTATTTTAAGACGAAGGATGATTTACTGACGGCTATTTTACATCCTGTAGTCCCAGGCATTCTCGGTAGTTTTTTTGAGGAACTCTTAGCTTTTGAAACGACAGAAGAGAGGGTTCGTTATCTCGTCCATAATCGTATGAGCTATCTCAAAAAAAATCGTGCCTTGATGAAAATCATTCTACAAGAGAGTTTTTCAAATAAAAAACTAAAAAATGAACAGATTTTTATCTGGAATGCTATTCAAGATAAACTTCGAGTGCTTCATAAGGAATTGCTAGCAGATCCACGTGTAAATCCAGAGATAACGATTCCTCAAATGGTTCGCATCTGTATAGGTCCATTGTTAGCTTACTTCTCTCAACTATATGTCGTTGGCGTCAATGGCGAAATGAGAGAAGAGGACTTAGGCTTATTGGAAAAACAAATCTTAGGTGGTTTGTGGAAATAGGAGGAGTATAGGAATTAGTTCTTTTTGCTTTAGGTTGAGCAACACATCATAAGAAGTATTTTCTAATATTAAAAAACATAATAATTTAAAGAAAAAACTCTTATCCCTAGCATATTAACAGCTTGGAATAAGAGTTTCTTATGTTATTAGGACGAAAAAGAATTATTCTCCGTCTTTTTTAAAGATGTTTTTAACACCAGATACTGCGCCTTCGACAGCTTCTTTTGCATCTTCAGCAACTTCTTTAGCTTTTGAAGCTACCTTTTCTGCAGCTCCTTCTGCTTGAGTTTTTGTATCGCCAGTTAGTTTACCAAAACCTTCTTTAACAGAACCTTTAGCTTGGTTGAATTTTTCTTCGATTGACATGGGGGATACCTCCGTTAATTTTTTGTATTATCTAAATTACATTAGATATTAATTTAAGTATATACCCTTTTATGCTAAAAAGCAAAAAACTGATACGAAAAGCATCAGTTTATTTTTTTAATAGGTTACAATGTTTAATTGCCCTTTATCGTATTCAGCGATAAAGATATTAGAAACGTCTTCGAAACCTTCTTCTTTTAATTTTTCTGCTAGCCATTCCTCAGATTTACCAATAGTTTCTAGGATTTCAACTTGGACAACACCATCTGTAATGACTGGGTACTTAGGATTTTCGTCACCCATTCTTACAACAATTAGCTGTCCGTTTTGCTCAATCACAGCTCTCTTGACGTCTTTTAGTTGGAAGATTCCTTGGGCGCGCAATTTAAGAGCTACATCTGCAGCTGCAAGACCTTTTGATCGACAGGCTTCAGGGTCTAACTGACCATTTTTTATGATAATAGTAGGTTTTCCGTCAATCAGATGTTTAATCAGAGAAACATTGGTATTCAGCCATTTAAGGAGCAAGATGAGAATAGTCCAGATGATGAGGATAACAATGTATTGGATGATGGTGATAGAACTATTGTAGATAACCCCACCGATAATACCCCCGAGAACAAAGTTCTGGATTTGATCTACTGCAGAACTTGGTGCTAAATTTCCTTTACCTGTTACGTTAATAACAAAAACAAGAGAAAGTAGCCCAAAGGCTAATTTAATTGCAATCGTAGCAAAAAAGCTTATCATTTTTCAACCTCCACGAGTTCCACATCTGATTTATAGAGTTCCATTTTTTCTAATAAATAGCTATCTTGGTCAGTCCCGCCAATCGCACGATAAAAATTGTTGCCAACCTTAATAATAGCTCCATCAGTAGTAGCTGAAGTATTGATATAAATGTCTTTTTTATCAACACCTAACTCTTTTGATACAATCTCGATGAAGTGTAAGGAACTACGAAATTGATTATCATTGGATTGGTTGTTTTGAAGATTCGTAATGCTAATCAATACAAAAGCAATTAAGGTCAAAATAGAAATGAGCGATAATTCACGGAACTTACTCCCTCTTTTATCTTTGAAAGCCTTAAATGCAAAGAATCCAGTCACAATCACTAAGAATGTCGACACAATAATCATGGTCCAATTCTGTTGACTAATCTGACTGAGAACATAGTCATATGAATAGAATTTCATAAGATTTCTCCCTTTTTCAAATTCAATCTATTATAAACTAATTCCTAAGTTTTAGCAATTTTGTTAGTAGAGGAAAAAGCATTTAATTGTTGTTTCCTACTTAAGGTAGGTTTTTTATGATTTGACTTAGCCTCCCGTCTTGACTTTCGTTTGGCTTTTGTTATAATAGTACAAATTTAGAGGAGGTGTTCTATGATTCAAAAACACGTCATTCCTATTTTAGAGTTTGACGATAATCCTCAGGCAGTTATCATGCCGAATCACGAAGGCTTGGATTTACAGTTGCCAAAGAAGTGCATCTATGCATTTTTGGAGGAGGAGATTGACCGCTTTGCTCAGGAAGTAGGGGCGGAGTGCGTAGGGGAGTTTGTTTCTGCCACTAAAACCTATCCAGTTTATGTCATAGACTACAAAGGTGAAAAAGTGTGTCTAGCCCAAGCTCCTGTAGGTTCTGCCCCTGCGGCCCAGTTTATGGATTGGTTGATTGGCTACGGTGTGGAGAAAATCATCTCTACAGGCACTTGTGGTGTGTTAGCGAATATAGAAGAAAATGCCTTTCTGGTTCCAGTCCGAGCCCTGCGTGATGAAGGAACTAGTTACCATTATGCGTCACCTTCTCGTTATATGGATGTACATATAGAAGCGATTTCTGCCATCGAGCAAGTCTTGGAACAACTAGGCATTCCTTATGAAGAGGTTATGACTTGGTCGACAGATGGTTTTTACCGAGAAACGGCTGAAAAAGTTGCCTATCGTAAGGAAGAAGGCTGTGCAGTTGTAGAGATGGAGTGTGCAGCTCTTGCGGCAGTGGCTCAACTTCGTGGAGTTACCTGGGGTGAGTTGCTGTTCACGGCTGATTCATTGGCAGATCTTGATAACTATGACCAGCGCGATTGGGGCGCAGAAGCTTTTGAAAAGGCGCTAGAACTCTGTCTTGAGATCGTTAGTCATATGTGAGTATTCTCAGCTTTTTGTGGTACAATGTAGCTATGTTATTAAAATCAATTGTTGAAAAAATAAATACCATTCTGGGGCGTTTATCACCTGCTCGGCGAATCTTTTTAAGCTTTGCTTTGGTTATTCTCTTGGGGTCTCTCCTTTTAAGTCTACCATTTGTACAAGTTCCGACATCTCATGCCGGTTATTTTGATCATTTGTTTACAGCTGTATCCATGGTCTGTGTGACAGGACTATTTACCTTACCTGTCGCTTCGACCTACAATGTTTGGGGGCAGTTGATTTGTATGGTCTTGATTCAGATTGGTGGTTTGGGACTCATGACCTTTATAGGGGTCTTCTATATTCAAAGCAAGCAAAAGCTGAGTCTTAGAGGTCGTGAAACGATTCTGGAGAGTTTTAGTTTTGAAGAAACTCAGTCTTTGAAGGATTTTCTACGTTCCATCTTTTTGACGACTTTTTTAGTAGAAGGTTTAGGAGCCTTTCTGCTGAGTTTTCGTTTTATCCCCGAGTTTGGCTGGGGGCGAGGGATTTTAACGTCTATCTTTTTGGCAATTTCAGCTTTTTGTAATGCTGGATTTGATAATTTTGGAAGTACGAGTTTGCTAGCCTTTCAGACAGATCCTTTGGTTAATCTAGTGATTGCTGGCTTGATTATTACAGGTGGTCTAGGTTTTATGGTCTGGTTTGATCTAGCCACTCAATTGGGAAAGAAGAAAAAACGCCGTCTTCGTTTCCATACTAAGCTAGTTCTCTTCTTAACAGCGGGGATTTTATTTGCTGGAACAGTTTCAACCCTCTTGATAGAGTGGAATAATTCGGGAACGATTGGCAATCTCAGCTTCCCGGATAAATTGCTGGTTAGCTTCTTCCAAACTGTTAGCATGAGAACAGCAGGTTTTGCTTCTATTGATTACACCCAGGCTCGGCCTGTTACTTTACTGATCTATATCTTACAGATGTTTCTCGGTGGAGCACCTGGAGGAACAGCAGGAGGACTTAAAATCACGACCTTCTTTGTTTTGTTGGTATTCGCACGCAGTGAGTTTTTAGGGTTACCTCATGCCAATGTAGCACAAAGAACGATTGAACCTCGGACAGTCCAAAAATCATTCAGTGTCTTCATTATTTTCTTATTGACTTTTCTGGTTGGCTTGATTTTACTAGGAATAACAGCGGAAGGGAATCCGAAATTTATCTACCTGATGTTTGAAACAATTTCAGCACTTGCTACGGTTGGAGTAACTGCTAATCTGACACCAGAGTTAGGTAAATTAGCTCTTAGCGTCGTCATGCTACTGATGTTTATCGGACGAATTGGGCCACTGACGCTATTAGTCAGTTTGGCTGAGTATCGGCCAGATAAGAAAGATATGATTCACTATATGAAAGCAGATATAACCATAGGATAAGAAAGGATAAACTATGTCAGATCGGACAATCGGAATTTTAGGTTTGGGTATTTTTGGGAGTAGTGTTCTCGCCGCTCTTGCTAAGCATGATGTAAATATCATAGCCATTGATGACCATGAGGAACGAATCAATCAATTTGAACCAGTCTTGGCGCGTGGCGTTGTTGGTGACATCACAGATGAGGACCTCTTGCTATCAGCCGGGATTGATACTTGTGATACAGTAGTCGTCGCAACTGGTGAAAATCTAGAGTCTAGTGTTCTAGCAGTCATGCATTGCAAGAGTCTGGGTGTACCGACTGTTATTGCTAAGGTTAAAAGCCATACAGCAAAAAAAGTCCTTGAAAAAATCGGCGCTGATTCAGTCATTTCACCAGAGTATGAAATGGGACGCTCTTTGGCACAGACGATTCTCTTTAATAACAGTGTAGATGTCTTTCAGTTGGACAAGAATGTTTCAATTGTCGAAATGAAAGTTCCTGTATCATGGGTAGGAAAGAGCCTTAGCCAATTAAATCTTAGAGGACGGTACAATCTCAATATCCTCGGTTTTCGTGACTACGAAAATGCTCCTTTGGATGTTCAATTTGGGCCGAATGATCTATTGAAAGCCGACTCCTATATCATGGCAGTGATCAATAACCAATATTTGGATACCCTAGCAAGCCTCAGTGAGTAGAGGAGGAATGACTATTCTTTTTTTCAACGATTATTGAGTCAATATAAGTATTTTATAAGAGGGATTTAAGAAAAATTTTAACTTTTTCTTAGTCCTTTTTAATTTTAGGAGATTATACTAGAGTCATCAAATAAAGAAAAACTCTAAGGAGAATCCTATGAAATTCAATCCAAATCAAAGATATACTCGTTGGTCTATTCGTCGTCTCAGTGTCGGTGTTGCCTCAGTTGTTGTGGCCAGTGGCTTCTTTGTCCTCGTCAGTCAACCAAGTTCTGCACGTGCCGATGTGGTCAATCCGACCCCTGCTCAAGTCGTGCCAGATGCAGATGCGGTGAGTGCAAAGAGCGACTTACCAGTAGAGCTACTCAAAGAAGCAGTGGATACTACTCTTCCTTCAGAACAGGCAGACTCAGCACCTAAAGCAAGCTTGGATACTACAAGCTCTCCAGAAAAAGCGGATGTGTCTAATAAAGATCAAGTAGTAGCACCAAAAGAAGAAGTGCAAGCAAAACCAGAATCTAAGAAAGAAACAGAAGATGTGGTTAAACCTGTGGAAGGTCCTGCGTCTACAGTTTCTGGAAAAGACCGTGAAGCAAGTGAAGCTCAACCAGCAACCACTCCATCTGAAGTTCAAAAAGGCGTGGCTGACAACACTAAAGACACAGTAGATGTCCCAGCTGACTACCTTGATAAAGCCAATTTCCCAGGTCCATTCACAGCTGGTGTTAATCAAGTTATTCCATACGAATTCTTCGCTGGCGACGGCATGTTGACCCGCCTCATCTTAAAAGCATCCGATAAGGCCCCATGGTCAGACAACGGTTCAGCTAAAAATCCCGCTCTCCCACCAGTAGAGAAATTGGGCAAAGGCCTTTACTTCTATGAAGTGGATTTGGCAGGTACTCAAGGAAAATCAGATAAAGAGCTTCTTGACCTCTTGAAACAAAACGGCACTCAAAGCTATAAAGCTACTATTAAAGTGTATGGTGCGAAAGATGGCAAAGCAGATTTGAGCAACCTAGTAGCGACTAAGGATTTGGATGTCAACTTGAACGGCTTGACCACCCCTGCTGAAGTTCAAAAAGGCGTGGTTGATAATACCAAAGACACAGTAGATGTCCCAGCTGCCTACCTTGATAAAGCCAATTTCCCAGGTCCATTCACAGCTGGTGTTAATCAAGTTATTCCATACGAATTCTTCGCCGGAGACGGTATGTTGACTCGTTTGATTTTGAAAGTATCTGACAAGGCTCCATGGTCCGACAATGGTTCAGCTAAAAATCCCGCTCTACCACCAGTAGAAAACTTGGGCAAAGGTCTCTATTTCTATGAAGTAGATTTGGCAGGAACTCAAGGTAAATCAGACAAAGATTTGCTTGATCTCTTGAAACAAAACGGCACTCAAAGCTATAAAGCTACTATCAAAGTATACGGTGCAAAAGATGGCAAGGCTGATTTGAGTAACCTTGTAGCGACTAAGAATTTGGATGTCAATTTGAATGGTTTAACTACCCCAGCTGAAGTGCAAAAAGGTGTAGCCGATAATACTAAAGACACAGTAGATGTTCCAGCTACATACTTGGACAAAGCCAACTTCCCTGGTCCATTCACAGCCGGTGTCAACCAAGTTATTCCATATGAATTCTTCGCTGGTGACGGTATGTTGACTCGTTTGATTTTGAAAGCCTCAGACAAAGCTCCATGGTCAGACAACGGTTCAGCTAAAAATCCAGCTCTTCCACCAGTAGAGAAATTTGGCAAAGGCCTTTACTTCTATGAAGTGGATTTGGCAGGTACTCAAGGCAAATCTGACAAAGACCTTCTTGACCTCTTGAAACAAAACGGTACGCAAAGTTATAAAGCTACCATCAAGGTTTATGGTGCTAAAGACGGTAAGGCCGATTTGAGCAATCTTGTAGCGACTAAAGATTTGACAGTGAACTTGAATGGACATCAGTCTCTTGTTCCGATGCAGTCAGGCTCCGTCCCATCTTCTAATGGTTCAGCTATGACGGCTCCAATGATGAATAGTCATCAAGATGCGTCCAATATGAAATCTCAAATGCCAGCTGCTAGTCAGGATAAGATGATGCCTAACAAAGAGCAGGACAAAACCATGAATGCTAGTCAGCTAATGGCAACTCCAAGTATGAAGCAAGACCAAGCTCCAGCAGCCTCAAGCAAAATGTCTGATGAAGGCAAGATGGCATCTAATAATAAGGTATCAAGTCCAATGATGGCTGATCAAATGAAAGAACCAAAAGGCATGCTTCCATATACTGGTGAAGCACAAACCTCAATGGCTACTATTGGATTCTTTGGCCTCGCCTTGGCCGGACTGCTAGGTGGTCTCGGTTTGAAAGCTAAAAAAGAGGATAATGACTAGTCTAGCTACAGACTTTCTATCTAGGATTTAAAAAATCCAGATAGCGATTAGAATGTTCGTAAAGCGATTAAAATAGTGTTATACTATTGTGGTATAGCACTGTTTTTTTCAAAGGAGAGACAGATGGGAAAGACTATTTTACTCGTTGACGACGAGGTAGAAATCACAGATATTCATCAACGCTATCTGGTTCAGGCAGGGTATCAGGTTTTGGTGGCTCATGATGGAGTAGAGGCCTTGGAAATCTTCAAGCGAAAAGTGATTGATTTGATTATTACAGATATCATGATGCCTCGGATGGATGGTTATGATTTGATTAGTGAGGTCCAGTATCAATCTCCAGATCAGCCTTTTCTCTTTATCACGGCTAAGACTAGCGAGCAGGACAAGATTTATGGCTTGAGCTTAGGGGCAGATGACTTTATTGCCAAGCCCTTTAGTCCTCGTGAGCTGGTTTTGCGTGTCCACAATATCTTGCGTCGCCTTCATCGTGGAGGTGAGACAGAAGTCGTCAGTCTCGGGGATTTACGGATGAATCACGGTAGTCATGAGGTCTATATCGGAGGTGTATCGCTTGATTTAACAGTCAAATCCTTCGAACTTTTATGGCTTTTAGCCAGCAATCCAAAGCGGGTTTTCTCTAAGACAGATCTCTATGAAAAGGTCTGGCAAGAAGACTATGTGGATGATACCAATACCTTGAATGTTCATATTCATGCTCTTCGACAGGAGTTGGCTAAATATGCCAGTGCAGAAACGCCCACCATCAAAACAGTCTGGGGCTTGGGCTACAAAATTGAGAAAGCACGAGGTAGTCAATGAAATTAAAAAATTATATTCTAGTAGGTTATATCATTTCAACACTCCTAACGATTATCGTGGTTTTTTGGGCCGTCCAGCGAATGTTAATTGACGAAAGAGAGATTTATTTCCTAGTGGGTATGACTCTCATGGCAAGTTTTGTCGGTGCTGGGATTAGTCTATTTCTCCTATCACCTGTCTTTACTTCATTGGACAAACTCAAGGAACATGCTAAGCGAGTAGCAGACAAGGATTTTCCTTCAAATCTGGAGGTTCAAGGGCCTGTAGAATTTCAGCAATTAGGCCAGGCTTTTAATGAAATGTCACATGATTTACAGGCGACCTTTGATTCTTTGGAAGAAAGCGAACGAGAAAAGGGCTTGATGATTGCCCAGCTTTCGCATGATATCAAGACTCCTATCACTTCGATCCAAGCGACGGTAGAAGGAATTTTGGACGGGGTTATCAAGGAAGGAGAACAAGCCCATTATCTAGCAACCATTGGACGCCAGACAGAACGGCTTAATAAACTGGTTGAAGAGTTGAATTTTTTAACCCTTAATACAACTAGAAATCAGGAGAAGACGACTGGAAAAGACAGCATTTTTCTGGATCAGCTCTTGATTGAGTGCATGAGTGAATTTCAATTTTTGATTGAGCAGGAGGAGAGAGATGTCCACTTGCAAGTGATTCCTGAGTCTGCTCGGATTGAAGGAGATTATGCCAAACTTTCTCGTATCTTGGTGAATCTGGTCAATAACGCTTTTAAATACTCAGCTCCAGGGACCAAGTTGGAGGTGGTAGCTAAGCTGGAAAATAACCAGCTTTCAATCAGTGTGACCGATGAAGGACAGGGGATTGCCCCAGAGAATTTGGAAAATATTTTCAAGCGCCTTTATCGTGTCGAAACTTCGCGCAATATGAAAACAGGTGGTCATGGCTTAGGTCTTGCGATTGCGCGTGAATTAGCCCATCAATTAGGTGGAGAAATCACAGTTACCAGCCAGTACGGCCTAGGAAGCACCTTTACCCTCCTTCTCAACCTTTCTGCTAGTGAAAATAAAGCTTAATCCCCCTTTACAAATCCAGCGATTCATGGTAAAATGGATTTTGTGTGAAATATCAGCAGGAAAGCATGAAGCTCGTCAACAGGTGTCTTATAATAAGTAACCTTGGCTGTTTAGGCGAAGGGCATCTGCACGAATCAGGGCTTTCTAAGTGACTATTTCCACCGAAATATTATTTATATCAGGAGGACATTCA
>NZ_JAWERU010000035.1:0-25545 GCF_032481935.1 Streptococcus sp. | reverse complement strand
ACTAAGTGAAAAGGGGCATCTCTATGCCTTTGACCAGGACCAGAATGCCATTGATAATGCGCAAAAACGTCTGGCGCCTTATATCGAAAAAGGAATGGTCACCTTTATCAAGGACAACTTCCGTCATTTGCAGCTACGTTTGCAGGAAGCAGGTGTAGAAGAGATTGATGGTATTTGTTATGACTTGGGAGTTTCGAGCCCGCAATTGGATCAACGTGAGCGAGGTTTTTCTTATAAGAAGGATGCGCCATTGGATATGCGGATGAATCAGGAAGCTAGTTTGACCGCTTATGAGGTTGTCAATCATTATGACTATCATGACTTGGTGCGAATCTTTTTCAAATATGGAGAAGACAAGTTCTCCAAGCAAATTGCTCGGAAGATTGAACAGGCGCGTGAGTTGAAGCCGATTGAGACCACAACGGAATTAGCAGAGATTATCAAGTCTGCTAAGCCTGCCAAGGAACTCAAGAAAAAAGGTCATCCGGCCAAGCAAATTTTCCAAGCCATCCGTATTGAGGTCAATGATGAACTTGGGGCTGCAGATGAGTCCATCCAACAAGCTATGGAATTACTAGCAGTGGATGGAAGAATCTCAGTCATTACCTTTCATTCGCTGGAAGATCGCTTGACCAAGCAATTGTTCAAGGAAGCTTCAACAGTGGAAGTGCCAAAAGGCTTGCCTTTCATCCCAGATGATCTTAAGCCCAAGATGGAATTAGTCTCTCGCAAACCGATTTTACCAAGCAAGGAGGAGTTGGAGGCCAATAATCGTTCCCACTCAGCCAAGCTACGAGTAGCTCGAAAAATTCACAAGTAAGGGGATAAAATGGTAGAAAAAAGAGAAACGACGAGCCAATTACTACAAGCTCGTATCAAGAGATTTTCACGTGTTGAGAAGGCTTTTTACCTTTCGATCGCCATTACAGCCCTTGTCTTAGCCATCAGTGTTGTTTATATGCAGACTAAGCTCTTGCAAGTCCAGAGTGAACTAACGACTGTTAATGCTCAGATTGAAGAAAAGAAGACAGAGCTGGATGATGCTAAGCAAGAAGTCAATGAATTGATCCGTTCAGAGCGTCTGACAGGAATTGCGGATTCGCAAGAACTGCAACTGAATAATGAAAATATCCGATCGGCGGAGTAGTATATGAAAACCTGGAAAGAAAAAATAGTACACTTTGCCATTAAGAATCGCAAATCTCCCCTTGAAAACCGCAGACGAGTTGGGAAGAGCCTTAGTCTCTTAGCCGTCTTTCTCTTTGCTGTTTTTTTGGTTAACTTTGCGGTGATTATTGGTACGGGGAAGAAGTTTGGCGTTGACCTGGTCAAAGAAGCAAGTAAAGTTCACCAAACAACTCTAACAGTTCCTGCTAAGAGGGGAACCATTTATGATCGTAATGGAACGCCGATTGCTGAGGATGCAACGTCCTATAATGTTTATGCTGTCATTGATAAGGACTATAAATCAGCTAATGGAGATGTTCTATATGTAGAAGAATCTCAGTACAATAAGGTTGCCGAAATTTTCCATAAGTACTTGGATATGGAGGAATCCTACGTCAAAGACCAACTCTCTCAACCAAATCTCAAACAGGTTTCTTTTGGTGCTAAAGGGAATGGGATTACCTATGCTAATATGATGTCCATTAAACAGGACTTAGAATCTGCTAAGGTTGAGGGTATTAATTTTACGACTAGTCCAAATAGAAGTTATCCAAATGGGAAATTTGCATCATCCTTTATTGGTTTAGCACAGTTACATGAAAATGAAGATGGCACGAAAAGTTTAATTGGGACATCTGGTATCGAGAGTTCCTTAAATAGTTTATTGGCAGGGACAGATGGTATTATTACATACGAAAAAGACCGTCTAGGTAATATTGTTCCTGGTACAGAACAAGTCACCCAACAGACCGTAAACGGGAAAGACGTCTATACGACCCTATCTAGTCCTTTGCAGTCCTTTATGGAAAGTCAAATGGATGCCTTCCAAGAAAAACTAAAAGGCAAGTATATGACAGCAACCTTGGTCAGTGCTAAAACAGGGGAAATTCTTGCAACGACGCAGAGACCAACCTTCGATGCTGATACTAAGGAAGGGCTGACTAAGGACTTTGTTTGGCGTGATATCCTCTATCAAAGTAACTATGAGCCGGGGTCAACCATGAAGGTTATGACGCTCGCTGCTGCTATTGATAATAACACTTTCCCAGGAGGAGAAGTTTTCAATAGCAGTGAATTAAAAATAGCGGATGCGACGATTCGAGATTGGGATGTTAATGCTGGTTTGACTACTGGTAGGATGATGACTTTCTTACAAGGTTTCGCTCTCTCCAGTAATGTTGGAATGAGTCTACTTGAACAAAAAATGGGAGATGCTACTTGGTTGGATTATCTCAATCGCTTTAAGTTTGGGGTGCCGACGCGTTTTGGTCTGACTGATGAGTATTCAGGTCAATTGCCTGCAGATAATATTGTCGATATTGCCATGAGTGCATTTGGTCAGGGGATTTCTGTAACGCAGACCCAGATGCTACGTGCTTTTACAGCCATTGCGAATGACGGAGTTATGTTAGAACCAAAGTTTATTAGCGCCCTTTATGATCCAAATGATCAGTCAGTTCGGAAGTCGCAAAAAGAAGTTGTGGGTAATCCTGTTTCTAAAGAAACGGCTAGTTTGACTAGGGAAAACATGATTTTGGTTGGTACAGACCCTATTTATGGGACCATGTATAATCGTAATGATAATAAACCAGTAATTACTGTTCCTGGTCAGAATGTTTCTGTCAAATCTGGAACAGCTCAAATTGCCGATGAGCAAAACGGAGGATATTTAGTTGGGAAAACCAATTATATCTTTTCTGTAGTAACCATGCATCCTTCTGAAAATCCAGACTTTATTCTTTACGTAACAGTTCAACAGCCAGAACACTTTTCTACACCTTGGTTTGGAGAATTTGCTAATCCTATTCTTGAACGAGCTTCTGCTATGAAAGAATCTCTTAATCTTCAGTCTACAGCTAAAAATCTGGATCAAGTTACAACAACAACTAGTTATGCAATGCCAGCGACCAAGGACTATAGTCCGGGAGATATGGCAGAGGAACTGAGACGCAATCTTGTTCAACCAATCGTTATCGGTTCAGGAACAAAAATCAAGGACAGTTCAGTGGCAGAAGGAACAAATCTAGACGCTAATGAGCAAATCTTACTCCTTTCAGACAAGGTAGAAGAGATGCCTGACTTATATGGCTGGTCTAAGAAAAATGTTGAAACCTTTGCCAAATGGTTGAATCTTGAAGTTGAGTTTGAAGGCACAGGAGAAACTGTTAAAAAGCAAAGTGTTCGTTCTAATACAGCTTTAAAAGATTTACAGAAAATAAAAATAACATTAGGAGATTAGAATGCTTATTTCTATCTTTGCTGGAGTGATTGCCTTTATTCTAACAGTCATAGGAATTCCAGCCTTTATCCGTTTTTACCATAAAGCACAGATTACCGGTCAACAGATGCATGAGGATGTCAAACAACACCAAGCAAAAGCTGGGACACCAACAATGGGAGGACTCGTCTTTCTCCTAGCAGGAGTTTTAGTTAGTCTGGTCCTTGCTCTCGTGACTAATCAATTAACCAATAATGTCGGAATGATCCTCTTTATCCTGGTCTTATATGGTTTGGTCGGTTTCTTGGATGATTTCCTCAAGGTTTTCCGCAAAATCAATGAAGGACTTAATCCTAAACAGAAGCTCTTGCTTCAGTTGGTCGGAGGAGTGATCTTCTATTTCTTCTATGAAAGAGGTGGAGATATCTTAAATGTATTTGGTTATCCCTTGCATTTAGGTGTTCTGTATATTCTCTTTGCCCTCTTTTGGTTGGTCGGTTTTTCAAATGCAGTTAACCTGACTGACGGAATCGATGGCTTGGCAAGTATTTCTGTGGTGATTAGCCTATCTGCCTATGGAGTGATTGCCTATGTGCAAAATCAGCTCGATATCTTACTAGTGATTGTAGCTATGATTGGTGGTCTTCTTGGCTTCTTTGTCTTTAACCATAAACCTGCTAAAGTTTTCATGGGAGATGTAGGTAGCCTAGCCCTTGGAGGGATGTTAGCGGCTATTTCCATGGCACTGCACCAAGAATGGACGCTGCTTTTGATTGGTCTAGTGTATGTTTTTGAAACAACATCTGTTATGATGCAAGTCACCTACTTTAAGTTGACTGGAGGAAAACGTATCTTCCGTATGACACCAGTTCACCACCATTTTGAGTTGGGGGGCTTTTCTGGGAAAGGCCAAGCTTGGAGTGAGTGGAAGGTCGACTTCTTCTTCTGGGGAGTGGGCTTACTCGCTAGTCTCTTGACTTTAGCTTTCATGTATTTGTTCTAAAAATAGAATATTGATTATAAGAGAGAAGGATTAAGTTCCTTCTCTTTTCTATTTCCATCAGTTTATTGCATCCCCTTCTCAAAAATAGGTAAATTTATGGTAAAATGGAAATAGAAAGTTGAAATGATGAGTTATTTTAAAAAGTATAGATTTGACAAATCCAAGTTTAAGTTAGGAATGCGAACTTTCAAGACAGGGATCGCTGTTTTTTTAGTTCTCATGATTTTTGGTTTTTTTGGTTGGAAAGGACTTCAGATTGGAGCCTTGACTGCAGTTTTTAGTTTAAGAGAAGATTTTGACAAGAGTGTTCATTTTGGTACTTCTCGTATTCTCGGAAATAGTATCGGTGGTTTTTATGCTCTGATTTTCTTTCTCTTAAATAATCTTTTTCATGGCGCCTTCTGGGTAACCCTTCTTGTTGTTCCGATTTGCACCATGTTAACCATTATGACAAATGTTGCAATGAACAATAAGGCAGGTGTTATCGGTGGAGTTGCGGCTATGTTGATTATTACCTTATCAATTCCAAATGGTGAGACAGTTTTGTACGTATTTGCCCGAGTTTTTGAAACCTTTATGGGTGTTTTTGTAGCAATTCTTGTAAATTACGATATTGATCGTTTACGGAGCATTTTACTGAAAAAAACAAAATAATGTCACAAGATATAACATTATTGATTGACGATTGAATTTTTTTAGACTATAATAGACAGAAAGAAGGAAGTGTACATGAAGGAAAAAGAATTTCGTCGCAATATGGCAGTTTTTCCTATTGGTAGTGTTATGAAACTGACCGATCTTTCGGCGCGCCAAATTCGTTACTATGAAGACCAGGAATTGATTAAACCTGATCGCAACGAAGGTAATCGCCGGATGTATTCTTTGAATGATATGGATCGATTGCTTGAGATTAAAGATTATATCTCTGAAGGTCTGAACATTGCTGCCATTAAGAAAAAATATGCTGAACGTGAGGCGAAGTCTAAAAAACCAGTGAGTCAAACTGAAGTACGTCGAGCACTTCGGAATGAAGTTCTCCAGCAAAGTCGCTTTGCTTCTCAACAATCACCTTTTGGTCGCGGTTAGGCAACCGCTAGTCGTCAAATATAAGGAGAAAAAACATGCCAATCACAGCTGCAGATATTCGTCGTGAAGTTAAGGAAAAAAATGTAACCTTTATTCGTCTCATGTTTTCAGATATTTTGGGAACAATGAAAAACGTCGAAATTCCTGCTACAGATGAACAACTAGACAAGGTCTTGTCAAATAAGGCTATGTTTGATGGGTCTTCTATTGAAGGATTTGTCCGTATCAATGAATCAGACATGTATCTATATCCAGATTTGGACTCTTGGACAGTCTTCCCATGGGGAGATGAGAACGGTAGTGTCGCAGGATTGATTTGTGATGTCTATACAACAGAAGGGGAACCATTTGCAGGAGACCCTCGTGGAAATCTTAAACGTGCCCTTCGTCATATGGAAGAAGTTGGATTCAAATCTTTCAACCTTGGACCAGAGCCAGAATTCTTCCTATTTAAGCTTGATGAAAATGGAGACCCAACTCTTGAAGTGAATGATAAGGGTGGTTACTTTGATTTGGCGCCTACAGACCTTGCTGATAACACTCGTCGTGAGATTGTAAATGTCTTGACTAAAATGGGATTTGAAGTAGAAGCCAGTCACCACGAAGTTGCCGTAGGTCAACATGAGATTGACTTTAAATATGATGAAGTTCTTCGTGCTTGTGATAAGATTCAAATCTTTAAACTTGTTGTAAAAACCATTGCTCGTAAACATGGTTTGTATGCAACCTTTATGGCTAAACCTAAATTTGGTATCGCTGGCTCAGGGATGCACTGCAATATGTCCTTGTTTGACGCGGAAGGAAACAACGCCTTCTTTGATCCAAATGATCCAAAAGGAATGCAATTGTCAGAAACAGCTTATCACTTCCTTGGTGGTTTGATCAAGCACGCTTACAATTACACAGCTATCATGAACCCAACAGTAAATTCATACAAACGTTTGGTTCCAGGGTATGAAGCACCTGTTTACATCGCTTGGGCTGGTCGTAACCGTTCACCGTTGGTGCGCGTTCCTGCTACTCATGGAATGGGAACACGTTTGGAGTTGCGCTCAGTAGACCCAATGGCAAATCCATATATCGCTATGGCTGTGCTTTTGGAAGTTGGTTTGCACGGTATTGAAAACAAAATCGAAGCACCAGCGCCAATTGAAGAAAACATCTATATCATGACTGCAGAAGAGCGTAAAGAGGCTGGAATCACAGACCTTCCATCAACTCTTCACAACGCTTTGAAGGCCATGACAGAAGACGAAGTGGTTAAAGCAGCTCTAGGTGAACACATCTACACTAGCTTCCTTGAAGCCAAACGAATTGAATGGGCAAGCTATGCAACCTTCGTTTCACAATGGGAAATTGATAACTACCTAGATCTATACTAATGATAAATCAGAAAGATTGTCCGTGAGGACGATCTTTTTTTTCTTGCAATTTATATCGAGATGTGATATATTTTATATAACGAGATGCGATATATCGAACTAAATAGGAGGTCTGATTAAATGGAATTAACAGATAAGATTAGGCGTGTCTACCTTCCCATGACTGAAACGGGTTTTTATATTCTGTTCTGTCTGCAAAAGGAGAACCATGGCTATGGTATTACTCAAAAGGTTAAAGAGATGACAGATTCGCAGGTTTCCATTAGTCCTGGGACCATGTATGGAACCCTGTCAAAGATGGAAAAAGATGGTTTGATTTCCTTTGTTAGAGAAGAGGAAAAACGAAAGATTTATCAGATAACTGACTTGGGTCAGAAAGTTTTAGAAATTGAAGTCAAACGTATTGAACGACTCTACAGAAATAGTCGGGAGGAGCTTTGATGGAAAAGAAAGTTGTTTATCGAATTGCTACCATTGCGGATTATGATCGAGAGGCTCTCTATCTCAGAGAAATGCATGCTCAAGGCTGGAAACTTAAGGAAGTAAGTTACTCTAACTTAGTGGTTGCGGTTAAGTATACTTTTGAAGAGTGCCAACCGGAGCAGGTGGTTTATCAGTTGGACTTTTATCCTATGAAAAAGTCAGAGAGAGCTTCCTATTTACAACTGTTTAAAGATTTTGGCTGGGAGCATATTACAAACTTTAATGGGTTTTCCTATTTTAGAAAGCTTTATTCTGGAGTTGAGTCGGATGCCGAGTTTGAAATTTATAATGACGCGGCCGGGAAGTTAGCAATGGTCAAGAAGATTTTAACAATGCGGATGCTTCCTATTTTGCTTCTCTTTTTAGCTCTACTACCGATTTTATCAAAGTTTGTCAGTGGAGGTAGTCATTTCAGTTGGGAAATGTTTTTGATTGTTATCATAGATTGTACTCTATTGATAGTTTTTGCGATTCAGATTTCATATGTTTTTTGGAGATTGTTTCAAAAGTGGAAAGAATTATCTGATAAATAGAACCATTTTGGAGGTTAGACAATGAATAGCAAAGTACAATTTCGAATGTTTACCATTTTTGATTTGGATAAGGTAGAAGATTATTTGCATGAGATGCATTTGAAAGGTTGGAAATTTAAATCGAATCGTTTTGGCTTTTTCTATTTTGAACAATGCCGACCAGATGATGTAATTTACCTTGTGTGGAATACTAGCTACCTTAGAAAAAATGAGGTAGATTTACAAAGTATTAAGGATAGAGGATGGGAATTTGTGGAAAATTGTTCTTATTCTATTTTTCGAAAAGCAAAGTGTGATTTAGTTCCAAACGAACAAATTTTTATGAACAATCGTCTTAGATGGGATGGTGTGAAATCTGGACTTCGTACAGCTACAGTTTCTATCTCTGGCGGTTTAGTTGTTTGTATGAGTCTGTTTCGCGAAAGTCTCTCTCGGTCTTTCTTCCTTATTTTTGCCCTATATGCTCTCATGATTACTTATCTAATCTATAGTTTTTATAGACTTAAACGGAAATATCTGGTTGATTGACAATAGTTTCTAGGTCCTCAGACTGATTTTTAGCACTCTTGGTAAAAGAGTGCTAATTTTTTGAGTTTTTGTCTTGACATTCTTTTATAAGGGTGTATAATAGAACCATAAGTTAGCACTTGGAAGTGTCGAGTGCTAAAAAAGATCTATCAGAGAGGAGTGACGAGATGGTTACGGAACGTCAGCAGAGTATTTTAAATCTGATTATTGACATCTTTACCAAAACGCACGAACCTGTTGGATCCAAAGCCTTGCAAGAGTCTATCAACTCTAGTAGTGCTACCATTCGAAATGACATGGCGGCTTTAGAAAAGCAAGGTTTGCTTGAAAAGGCACATACTTCCAGTGGTCGGATGCCGAGTGTGGCTGGATTTCAATACTATGTCAAACACTCCTTATCCTTCGACCGTTTAGCCGAGAATCAAGTTTATGAGATTGTAAAAGCCTTTGATCAAGAATTCTTCAAGCTTGAGGATATTCTTCAAGAGGCAACGAGAATCTTGACAGACTTGAGTGGTTGTACGGTTGTAGCACTGGATGTTGAACCAAGTAGGCAGAAGCTAACAGCTTTTGATATTGTTGTCCTCGGACAACATACAGCTCTTGCTGTTTTTACGCTTGATGAGTCTAGAACAGTTACCAGTCAGTTTTTGATTCCGAGAAATTTCTTGCAGGAGGATTTAAATCGCCTCAAGACCATGATTCAAGAACGTTTCCTGGATCAGACTGTTTTGGATATTCACTACAAGATTCGGACAGAGATTCCGCAAATTATCCAACGTTACTTCACAACAACGGACAATGTTATGGACCTCGTTGAACATATCTTTAAAGAAATGTTCAATGAAAATATCGTGGTTTCTGGCAAAGTCAATCTTTTGAATTTCGCTAATTTAGCGGCCTATCAATTTTTTGATCAGCCACAAAAGGTAGCTTTGGAAATTCGAGAGAATCTGATTGGCGACCAGATGCAAAGTGTCCGAGTTGCGGATAGCCAAGAATCCTGTTTAGCTGACTTAGCAGTGATTAGCAGTAAGTTCCTGATTCCCTATCGTGGATTTGGAATCCTTGCGATTATAGGTCCCGTTAATCTGGATTATCAACAATTGGTCAATCAACTCAATGTAGTTAATCGAGTTTTGACTATGAAGTTGACGGATTTTTACCGCTATCTCAGCAGTAATCACTATGAAGTGAATTAAGATTGAAATCATTAAAGGAGGCGAAAATGGCCCAAGATATTAAAAATGAAGAAGTAAAAGAAGAGGAAGTTGTGGAAACAGCTGAAGAAACAACTCCTGAGAAGTCTGAATTGGACTTGGCGAATGAACGTGCCGAAGAATTTGAAAACAAATACCTTCGAGCTCATGCAGAAATGCAAAACATTCAGCGCCGTGCCAATGAAGAACGTCAACTCTTGCAACGCTACCGCAGCCAAGATTTGGCAAAAGCAATTTTGCCATCACTGGATAACCTTGAACGTGCCCTTGCCGTCGAAGGTTTGACAGATGATGTGAAGAAGGGCTTGGAAATGGTCCAAGAAAGTTTGGTACATGCTCTGAAAGAAGAAGGAATTGAAGAAATTCCAGCAGATGGAGAATTTGACCATAACTACCATATGGCCATTCAAACAGTCCCAGCAGATGACGAACATCCAGCAGATACCATCGCACAAGTCTTCCAAAAAGGCTACAAACTCCATGACCGCATCCTAAGACCGGCTATGGTAGTGGTTTATAACTAGGCAATTCTGACGGTAGCTAAAGCAACTCGTCAGAAAACGGCAATCGCTATGGCGTTTGCCTAGCCTCCTTACTAACTCGTCGTCGAAATAATATCGATTTCGACTTCTCGTGTCGCAACCTATATACATTGAAACCTTGTCCGAAACGACACTAAACTATGAAAGAAAGATAAACAATGGTTCAGCTTTGCCAATAGTGAGCGAAGCGAACCAAAGGCGATACTCTTCGCCGTGGCGGTATCTTCGCAAACTTTGAGACCTTAGGCTCAAAGTTTAGTCAAAGAGATTGACGAAGTCAAGCTCTGACGGCGTCGCCACTTAAGAAGAGTATCAAAAAGAAAAAATCAACAAGGAGAAAAACACATGTCTAAAATTATCGGTATTGACTTAGGTACAACAAACTCAGCAGTAGCAGTTCTTGAAGGAACTGAAAGCAAAATCATCGCAAACCCAGAAGGAAACCGCACAACTCCATCTGTAGTGTCATTCAAAAACGGTGAAATCATCGTTGGTGACGCTGCAAAACGTCAAGCAGTCACAAACCCAGATACAGTGATTTCTATCAAATCTAAGATGGGTACTTCTGAAAAAGTTTCTGCTAACGGTAAAGAATACACACCACAAGAAATCTCAGCTATGATCCTTCAATACTTGAAAGGTTATGCTGAAGAATACCTTGGTGAAAAAGTAACTAAAGCAGTTATCACAGTTCCAGCTTACTTCAACGATGCTCAACGTCAAGCAACAAAAGACGCTGGTAAAATTGCTGGTCTTGAAGTAGAACGTATCGTCAACGAACCAACTGCAGCAGCTCTTGCTTATGGTTTGGACAAGACTGACAAAGAAGAAAAAATCTTGGTATTCGACCTTGGTGGTGGTACATTTGACGTATCTATCCTTGAACTCGGTGATGGTGTCTTTGATGTATTGGCAACTGCAGGGGATAACAAACTCGGTGGTGACGACTTTGACCAAAAAATCATCGACCACTTGGTAGCAGAATTCAAGAAAGAAAACGGCATTGATTTGTCAACAGACAAGATGGCGCTTCAACGTTTGAAAGATGCAGCTGAAAAAGCGAAGAAAGACCTTTCTGGTGTGACTTCAACACAAATCAGCTTGCCATTCATCACTGCTGGTGAGGCTGGACCTCTTCACTTGGAAATGACTTTGACTCGTGCTAAATTCGACGATTTGACTCGTGATCTCGTAGAACGTACAAAGGTTCCAGTTCGCCAAGCCCTTTCAGATGCAGGTTTGAGCTTGTCAGAAATCGACGAAGTGATCCTTGTCGGTGGTTCAACTCGTATCCCAGCAGTTGTTGAGGCTGTTAAAGCTGAAACTGGTAAAGAACCAAACAAATCAGTAAACCCTGATGAAGTTGTGGCCATGGGTGCTGCGATCCAAGGTGGTGTTATCACTGGTGATGTTAAAGACGTTGTCCTTCTTGACGTAACACCATTGTCACTTGGTATCGAAACAATGGGTGGAGTATTTACAAAACTCATCGACCGCAACACTACTATTCCAACATCTAAATCACAAGTCTTCTCAACTGCAGCAGACAACCAACCAGCCGTTGATATCCACGTTCTTCAAGGTGAACGCCCAATGGCAGCAGATAACAAGACTCTTGGACGCTTCCAATTGACAGATATCCCAGCTGCACCTCGTGGTATTCCACAAATCGAAGTAACATTTGATATCGATAAGAACGGTATCGTATCTGTTAAAGCCAAAGATCTTGGAACTCAAAAAGAACAAACAATTGTTATCCAATCTAACTCAGGTTTGACAGACGAAGAAATCGATCGCATGATGAAAGATGCAGAAGCTAACGCTGAAGCAGATAAGAAACGTAAAGAAGAAGTTGACCTTCGTAACGAAGTAGACCAAGCAATCTTTGCGACTGAAAAGACAATCAAAGAAACTGAAGGTAAAGGCTTCGATGCAGAACGTGATGCTGCCCAAGTTGCCCTTGATGAGCTTAAGAAAGCCCAAGAAGACAACAACTTGGACGAAATGAAAGCAAAACTTGAAGCATTGAACGAAAAAGCTCAAGTACTTGCCGTTAAACTCTACGAACAAGCCGCAGCAGCCCAACAAGCTCAAGCAGGAGCAGAAGGCGCACAAGCAACAGGAAACGCAGGCGATGACGTCGTAGACGGAGAGTTTACTGAAAAGTAAAACAATCCAGTGGATTGTTTTAGCGGAACCTCCTGAAATAAAGAAAGGTTCCGAGATTTTAGGATTCCTTTAATCCGAAACTCAATTCAGCTTAACTCGTTAAGAATGACTAATCACTAAAGTGATTGTCATTCTACGGCAATCGCTATGGCGACTTGCCTAAACGCCTTACTAGTTCAAAAACAAAGTATAATCGACTTTGTTTTTGAACGTCGTAATAATAAGAAGAAATCCAGAGGTTGCAACCCAGCCTCTGTTTTTCGGTAAAATAGAGGATGTTGCGAATGAAAAAAGTACTTTGTATCATTTATCCTAATTTTTCTCTCTATGAGATAACCGCTTTAACAAGTACTTTAGCTCTGTCTTTTGACGTCACGATTGATTATGTGGCTTCAGAACATTCGATAGTTATATCTGAGGATGGCTTACCTTGTCAACCGACCAAAACACTGGATCAAATAAATCTAGAAGATTATTCTTGTGCCATTTTGCCAGGAATGGTAAACATAGGACCTGCCCTACAGGATGAGAAATTGATTTCGTTTTTGAGGGACCTTGGTGATCAAGATATCCTCATTGCAGCCATTTCTTCAGCGCCTCTTTTATTGGCGAAAGCAGGTCTGTTTAAGGACACGAAATTTACAGGTGGAATTTGGCAAAACTTCTTTGATTATTTTGAATTTCTTCCTCGTGAGAATTTCCAACCCAAACTGGTTGTGCAAGATAAACAAATCATTACGGCTATAGGCTTTGCGCACCAAGAGTTTGCAAGAAAAGTGATTCTAAGTTTAGGGTTGGCAGAGAATACGGATAACTATTTTAAAGAACAGAACGAGTACGCTGAAGAGGATTTGATATTTACTCTATCGGACCAAGAGTTTGATCAAGTGAAGCAGAGTATAGAAAACAGCCTCTAAAGATTACATGAAAATTATAGAAAGGAACAAAGAGCGTTCGGGGAATTGAACTCGAGTTCTAAAGTTTCTTACTCAATATGAAAGAAAGGAATTGAACCCGACCTAAATTCGTGGTTTGATTCACAACATCAATAGAAAGGAACAAAGAGCGTTCGGGGAATTGAACTCGAGTTCTAAAGTTTCTTACTCAATATGAAAGAAAGGAATTGAACCCGACCTAAATTCTCGGAAAAAAGATAAATCTGTCTAGGAGCATCGCTCCTGCGTCAGATTTCCTATTTTTCAGTCGAATTTTACGGTCTTGGTATCTTAAATGAACAATACTGAATTTTATGACCGTTTGGGTGTTTCTAAGAATGCGTCTCAAGATGAGATCAAGAAAGCCTATCGGAAATTATCTAAAAAATATCATCCAGATATCAACAAGGATCCTGGAGCTGAAGACAAGTACAAGGAAGTTCAAGAAGCTTATGAAACTTTGAGCGATGAACAGAAACGTGCTGCCTATGACCAATACGGTGCTGCTGGTGCCAATGGTGGTTTTGGTGGTGCAGGCGGTTTCGGTGGCTTCGATGGAGCAGGTGGCTTTGGTGGATTTGAAGATATCTTCTCAAGTTTCTTTGGTGGTGGCGGTGCATCACGTAATCCAAATGCCCCTCGTCAAGGTGACGACCTCCAGTATCGCGTTCATTTGACTTTTGAAGAAGCTATTTTTGGTACAGAAAAGGAAGTCAAATACAATCGTGAAGCAAGCTGTCGTACTTGTAATGGGTCTGGTGCTAAACCTGGAACAAGTCCAGTCACTTGTGGACGCTGTCATGGTTCAGGTGTGATCAATGTTGATACTCAAACACCACTCGGTATGATGCGTCGCCAAGTAACCTGTGATGTCTGTCATGGCCGTGGTCAAGAAATCAAAGATCCATGTACAACCTGTCATGGAACTGGTCATGAAAAACAAGCCCATAGCGTACACGTAAAAATCCCTGCTGGTGTGGAAACAGGTCAACAAATCCGCCTAGCTGGTCAAGGTGAAGCCGGATTTAATGGAGGCCCTTATGGTGACTTGTATGTAGTAGTTTCAGTTGAAGCTAGTGATAAATTTGAACGTGAAGGAACTACTATCTTCTACAATTTGAACCTCAATTTTGTTCAAGCAGCACTTGGTGATACAGTAGACATCCCTACAGTTCATGGTGATGTAGAATTAGTCATTCCAGAGGGAACTCAGACTGGTAAGAAATTCCGCCTACGTGGTAAGGGAGCTCCGAGCCTTCGTGGCGGTGCCCTTGGTGACCAATACGTTACAGTCAATGTTGTTACCCCAACAGGTTTGAATGACCGCCAAAAAGCAGCCTTGAAAGAATTCGCAGCTGCAGGTGATTTAAAAGTAAATCCAAAGAAAAAAGGCTTCTTTGACCATATTAAGGATGCCTTTGAAGGAGAATAAATCATAAAGTAAAAAGAGCCTTCGGGCTCTTTTTCGTGCAATCGTTAGAATTTTAGCATGGGAGAAATCATTTTCCGACTGGTCTGTTATTGATATTTTTGAGTGAGTAAGCCAGCCTCATCCATCTCCTGGATGAGTTGCTTGAATTCCGCTTCCTTGCCAGGTTTCACGGTGACGGTATCAATGTGCTTAATTGCCGAATTATCCTGAATACCCACCAAGGTCAAAGCTTTTTCATAGAATGCGATTCCCTTTTTCATGCTTTCCGAATCCTGCCAAGAGAGAATAAAGAAAGAAGGATTTGATTTTTTTCCGATTTCTTGGAAATACTTCCTGCTCTCCCCCTCTAAAAATTGGAATAAACCATGATTGAATAAGTTGTCCTCTACTGAATAGTAGGAAATATCTCCTGTGTTTAGGACATAGACTTTGAGTCGGTTTTTAGTGAGGTTTGGACTTTCTTTTAGGACTTGGTGGCTATTGACAACATCATCAGAGAAAGTCACATAAAAATCTAAGCCTCCACCCTCGAATTGATAGCTTCCATTTGATTCTACTTTTTCAGGAGGCAGGTCAAGGGAGATGAAGATTTGTTTTAAGGCTTCATTTCCTTTTTTGATGTCACTCGGTGAGGCCTTGAACAGATTGGTCAGTATTAGAAATGCCAGGGCTGCAAGAAGGCAGAGACCACCACAAATGATCAGGATGATACGCGTCAGAACTTTAAAAAACTGTTTCATTTTCATGCCCTCCCTGGTCTGTTAGAATTTGCTAACCCAAAATGGATTTAAAGGGGAAATAAGGAAAATTGGAGTTTCCCTTAGTTTTCTTCAGTTTCCTGCAATTCTTTTAGTACAGCAAGTCTCGTTTGGACGTCTTTTTCCAAGACTTTAAACTTATAGGTCAAATCTTTTTGATATTCCTTGATGATTTCTTTTTGTTGGTCGATAATTTGCAGGCTATCTTGGATGATATCTAAGTCATCCTTAATGGCTTCAACACGATCAGTTGTATCTAGAACCTCTTCAGTGATAGCTTGGCGATTCTTAACGAGGAGGTATGAACCGACCGCAGAACCTGCAAAAAGTAGTAAATTTGATAGTTTCATAGTGACTCCTTAGGCGTTTTTGATCGTTTCAGCGACTTGGGCAAGTTTGTCAAAGTCTGGTTCATGAGCGACAAAGTCAATTTTTAGGTCATCATCTGCGCCATAACGAGGAACGAGGTGGACATGGGTATGGAAAACAGTTTGTCCAGCAACTTCTTCGCAGTTGGCGATGATATTCATACCTTCAGCTTTGGTAGCTTTCATGACTTTTTGAGCAACCTTTGGTACTTGGGCGAACAGTTGGCTAGCACTTGCAGCATCCATTTCTAAAAGATTGCGGTAGTGTTCTTTTGGTACGACCAAGGTGTGACCAGGTGTTACTTGTGAGATATCAAGGAAGGCAAGAACTTGATCATCTTCGTAAACCTTTGATGCGGGAATCTCTCCTGCGATAATTTTACAAAAAATGCAATCTGAATCTGACATAAAATCTACCTCTACTGTATTGAATTTTGATATAATATAGCTACATTATACCAGATTTGGAGAAAATATGTTAGAAATTAAAAACCTGACTGGGGGCTATGTTCATGTTCCTGTCTTGAAAGATGTGTCCTTTACAGTCGAGAGTGGACAGTTGGTCGGTTTGATTGGTCTCAATGGTGCTGGAAAATCAACGACCATCAATGAAATTATTGGACTTTTGACACCTTATAGTGGAGAAATAAACATCGACGGACTAACCTTAGGTGCCAATCCTCGTGAATATCGTCAACAGATTGGTTACATTCCTGAAACTCCTAGTTTGTACGAAGAATTAACTCTCAGAGAACATATCGAGACGGTTGCCATGGCCTATGGTATTGAGCAAAACCTAGCTTTTGAACGTGTAGAACCTCTTTTAAAAATGTTCCGTTTGGATCAGAAGTTGGATTGGTTCCCTGTTCATTTTTCAAAAGGGATGAAGCAGAAGGTCATGATTATCTGTGCCTTTGTTGTGGATCCGAGTCTCTTTATCGTCGATGAACCTTTCCTTGGTCTTGATCCTCTGGCGATTTCGGACTTGATTCAGCTTTTGAATCTTGAAAAGAAAAAAGGGAAGTCTATCCTCATGAGTACCCACGTTCTTGACTCTGCTGAAAAAATGTGTGACTCTTTTGTCATTCTTCATAAAGGCCAAGTGAGAGCTAAAGGGGATCTTGAAGAGCTGAGACAAGCTTTTGCCATGCCAGAAGCAAGTCTCAATGATATCTATTTGGCTTTGACCAAAGAGGAGGACCGATGAAAGAGTTGTTTCTAAAGCGAAAGCAGGCTTTTCGTAAAGAGTGTGTCGGTTATCTTCGCTATGTGCTCAATGATCACTTTGTCTTGTTTTTACTGGTCTTAGTAGGTTTTCTAGCCTATCAGTATAGTCAACTGCTCCAGCATTTTCCTGAAAATCATTTACCGATCCTAGGTTTAATTGGGATTATCTCTGTTTTACTCATGCTTTGGGGAGGAATAGCAACCTATGTGGAAGCGCCTGATAAGCTCTTTCTCTTAGTAGCTGAAGAAGAAGTGAGAGAACACATCCAGAAGCAAAGTTTAGTTTCCTTCATCTTTTGGGTTAGTGTACAGACTCTCTTTTTGCTCTTTTTTGCTCCGTTATTTTTAGCCATGGGCTTAGGCTTAGGAGTTTTTGGGGCCTATGTTCTTCTGTTGGGAGTCGGGAAATATTTCCTGTTTCAGAAAAAGACTGGCAAGTTTTTTAGTGCAAATCATCTGGACTGGGACTATGTGATTGCCCAAGAAAGTAAACGCAAGCAGTTTTTACTTCGTTTCTTTGCCCTCTTTACCCAAGTCAAGGGAATTTCAAACAGCGTCAAGAGACGAGCTTATCTAGATGTTATCCTAAAAGCAGTTCAGAAGGTGCCGAGCAAGATTTGGCAGAACCTCTATCTTCGTTCTTATCTGCGAAATGGAGATCTTTTTGCCCTCAGTCTTCGCCTCCTCTTCCTATCTTTGCTGGCGTTGATCTTTATCGAGCAGTCTTGGATTGCGACAGCAGTAGTGGTTCTATTTAACTACCTCTTGCTCTTTCAGTTATTGGCCCTCTATCACGCCTTTGATTACCAATATTTGACTCAACTTTTCCCGCTAGACAAGGGGCAAAAGGAAAGGGGATTACAGGCGGTTGTCCGAGGATTGACTGGTTTTGTTTTATTGGTTCAACTGATAGTTGGTGTGATTACCCTCCAAGAAAAACTAGCCCTCCTAGCCATCCTTGGAGCTGGTCTGGTCTTGCAAATCTTGTATCTCCCTTATCAGGTGAAACGTCAGATGCAGGACTAAATCTTATAAGATTAGATGAAAAAATAAGTTGAGTTCAGGTTGGCTCAACTTATTTTTATTTACGTGACCTCAATGAACATCAAAGAGTAAACCAGAAACTAGCCGCAGATTACTCAAGAAGAGTCTAACATGGTTTGAAGAGATTTTTGAAGACTATTACAAGATAAGGGTTGGTCCGTAGAGACTCAACTTGGTCTTGACTTGGTCAAAGTGAAAGCGGTCATAGGCTCTCCAAGCGGCGCGAGTAGGAGCGTCTGGATTGAGAGCACTGAGGCCCAGGAGAAGACTGGAAGTTTGGTAAAATTTTTCCAGCTCAATCAAGAATCGATTATCCACTGTCTCAGCTTTAGAGAGAAAGCAGAGGATATTGTCCAGTTGCTCCTGAAAGCGGACATCGTCAGCTGTTGCTTGTTTGCAGACTTGGTAAGCTTTGTTTAACTCAGTTATCAGTGTCTGAGCTCTTTTGATTGGATTTGTATCCGTCATGAGAATTCCTCCTTTGTGATGGTTTTAAAGTTATTTTAAGCCTTTGTCTTTCTAATCATAGCCTATCACTTTTTACTCTTTTTTTACTTTCAAATCTTTAATTGTCATTGAAATTTCCTGAATGGTAATAGCGAAATTTTATGATAAAATAGTTGTAAGGTTATCATAGTTATTTCAAAAAAACTTCGACTCTTTAGGAATTTTTAAGAACCGTTTAGGATTTGGTGAAAAATAGTTTCTAGACTTATGGTATCCTCTCTTCAGGAGATTTTATCCATGAACTATATCATCGTTCAAAAAGAGAAAGAAATTTTCAAATTAAACATAAAGGATATCTACTATATCCAAACGCATCCAAGGAAAGCCCATACCGTGCAGATTGTTATAGAAGACGCTAGCTTTGATCTGTTTCAAAATTTAAGCAAGCTTGAAAAACAATATGGGGAAACTTTAACGAGAGGTCATCGAAATTGTCTGGTCAACCTTGAACGAGTAAAATCCATGGAACTCCAATCGAAGATTCTTTTTCTTGGAGAAGAAGATCGATATGCTGTTCAGTATTCCAGACGTCGTTATAGAGAAATTCGCCAAAAATGGTTGAGACAAGGAGAGTAAGAAGATGAGAATATTTGTTTTAGAAGATGATTTTTCCCAACAAGCAAGAATTGAAACGACGATTGAAAAACTTTTGAAAAAACAGAGTATCATTCCCAGTTCTTTTGAGGTCTTTGGAAAGCCAGACCAATTGCTGGCAGAGGTGCATGAGAAGGGGGCGCATCAGCTTTTCTTTTTGGACATTGAGATTCGAAATGAAGAGATGAAGGGACTAGAAGTAGCTAGAAAGATTCGGGATCGGGACCCCTATGCCCTGATCGTCTTTGTGACAACTCACTCGGAGTTTATGCCCCTGTCCTTTCGCTACCAAGTGTCAGCTTTGGACTACATTGATAAGGCCTTATCGGCAGAGGAGTTTGAATCTCAGATCGAGACAGTCCTCCTCTATGCCAATAGTCAAGACAGTAAAAGTCTAGCAGAAGATTGCTTTTACTTTAAATCAAAATTTGCCCAATTTCAGTATCCTTTTAAAGAGGTCTACTATCTCGAAACGTCCCCAAGACCCCATCGTGTTATTCTCTATACCAAGACAGACAGGTTAGAATTTACGGCGAGTTTAGAGGAGGTTCTCAAGCAGGAGCCTCGTCTCTTGCAGTGCCATCGCTCTTTTCTAGTCAATCCAACTAATGTAGTTCGTTTGGATAAGAAAGAAAAACTCCTTTTCTTTCCCAATGGCGGAAGCTGTCTGATCGCACGTTATAAGGTCAGGGAGGTGTCTGAGGCTATTAATAACTTACATTGAGCTAGGAGAGTTTATGAATATTGCTTGGATATTGTTGTATACACTTGTTACTCATGGGCTAGAAATTGTCATTTTCTTTAAGGTGGATGGAATTGGTATCACTTTTGAGAGGATTTTTAAGGCCTTTCTTTTTAAGATACTGTTGGCCTTTGTTTTTTTAATGATTGATTATATGGTAGGAGATAGTTACCTATTTTATTTTATGGAACCCTTGTACGGCATAGGCTTATCTTTCTTATTTTTAAGAGGACTTCCTAAAAAACTCCTCCTCTTTTATGGTCTCTTCCCAATGATATTAGTGAATCTCTTTCATAGAGGTATTTCTTATTTTGTGCTTCCGTTTTTAGACCAAGGGCAAATAGATGACAATTACTCATTTGCTTGGTTATGTATAATAATTTTCAATTTCTTCATTTCCCTAGTCTTTTTGAAATGGTTGGACTATGATTTCACTAACTTGAAAAAAGATATTTTCGATAAAGGTTTTCAAAAGTCCCTGACTAAGATTAACTGGATAATGGGAGCCTACTATTTGGTGATACAAACTCTGTCTTACTTTGAATATGAACAAGGTATTCAATCAAAGACTGTGCGCCATCTCATCCTAGTGTTTTACTTGCTCTTTTTTATGGGGGTTATCAAGAAATTGGATACCTATTTGAAGGACAAACTCCATGAGAGACTGAACCAAGAGCAGGACTTGCGTTACAGAGATATGGAGCGGTATAGTCGGCATATAGAGGAGCTTTACAAGGAAGTACGGAGCTTTCGTCATGATTATACCAACCTCTTGACCAGCTTACGTCTGGGCATTGAAGAGGAGGATATGGAGCAGATAAAAGAGGTCTACGACTCCGTCTTAAAGGACTCTAGCCAAAAATTGCAGGACAATAAATATGACCTTGGCAGATTGGTGAATATTCGTGACCGTGCCCTTAAAAGTCTCCTAGCAGGCAAATTTCTAAAAGCTAGAGAAAAGGAAATTGTCTTTAATGTCGAAGTTCCTGAGGAGATTCAAGTCGAGAGTATGAGTCTGCTTGATTTTCTGACTATTGTGTCTATCCTTTGTGACAATGCCATTGAAGCTAGTGCAGAGGCTAGTCAACCTCATGTCTCAATCGCCTTTATAAAAAATGGCGCACAGGAGACCTTTATCATTGAAAACTCCATCAAAGAAGAGGGTATAGATGTTTCTGAAATCTTCTCTTTTGGAGTTAGTTCTAAAGGGGAGGACCGAGGTGTTGGTCTCTATACCGTCATGAAGATTGTGGAAAGTTATCCCAATGCCAGTCTCAATACCACCTGTCAAGATCAAGTCTTTCGTCAGGTTTTGGCGGTTCATTTGCTGTCAAGTTCTGATTAGAGAATGTGTGAACAAGAGAACCGTGGCATTTTAGGTTGAAAAACACTGCAACGATTTATCCTTATCCAACCTGACTTTTTATAATATTCGAGGAAAAACAAATGAACCAGAAATTTTATTTTATAGCTTGTTCTGTACTGATCATCCTATCCAATCTTCTCATGTTTTCTCTAGTCAACGAAGGAGAAGGTACAGGAGCTAATCTGATTATAATTGTTTCAACCTGTGTCTTGCTACCAGCCTTTTTACATGCAGTTGAAAATCAGCAGACATCATTGGTTAGGGCAGAATCCTTGATCCTCATTCAGATGGCAGTGATATCCTTAGTCCGTCTCATCAGCCGAATAGAGAGGACACCTGAAATCTTACATACAGGCGTCACCCTTCTAGTTTTAGCAAGCTGGGTAGCCTTTATCGTCCTAGCTATCATGAGAATGTATCAGAAAAAAGGGAAGTAAGGATGAGAGCATTTTGATTGGTTATGGTTTATTAGGGCAAGCATATTTTTCGTGCTTGCTTTTTTTCTACAATTTAGGAGGTTTCGATGACCATTCATGATTTGGGTAAATTAAGGTCAAAAGGAGTGCTATACTGGCAGTGTAAAGGTTTTTGCTCAACAAATATTTAGGGGGAAGTCTTATGAAGAAAAAAATACTTGTCATTTTCATCTTGTATCTAATCATGTCTCCGCTTGGGGAGAGTAATTGGTATCATTTATTTTATACCATAGCCTATCTGATTGCAGTTATAATCTATTTTGCTTTAATGAAAAAGAAAGGAGTAAAGAAATGAAAACTATTCTTGCTAAAAAACGGAACATCTTCCTTGCGAGATTGTTCCTAGGGCAGTTACCTGTACTGATCTCTACTTATTTATTTCTATCTCGTCAGTTTTTACATTTTTCCTTGGTTTTCCAATTGCTTCTAGTGATTATCAACTTGTCTTCTATTTTGGTGATTGTTTACCTCACTAGAGAAATGAGAGTGAGAAAGTTTGAAGATGATGAGTTGGTCAATCCTAGAACCAATCAACTCATGTTCATCGGATTGACAGGTTTTATGTCTATTATCGGTTTGTATAGAGGTATGACGGCGGCAGAATCCTATCAACAACTGATTGGTTATATTGCTTCTGTTCTCTGCTTAATCATCATGCTGCTGCTCATTTGGGGCTTGAAGTATTATAAAAAGTAAGCTCACAAAAGAACTTACAGGCAGTGTTTTCAGACTGCTGGTCTTTTTTAAGAGAAATTCTTGTAATTTAAGAGTTTTTGACGACCGTTTAAGATTTGGATGCAAAACCTAAAAAAGCAGTGCTATACTGAGTGTGTAAAAGTTACAAGGATACCAATGCTAAACTGAAATAAAGGAGTGATTCTTATGGCGAAAAAAATAATTACGATTGTCATCTTGTATGTAATCATGCAAACTTGTCTTTATCTGCTTAGAGGAAATGAGTGGTATTATGTAATGGATGCGCTAGCATACTTTGCTTCGGTTTATATCTTCGTTCAGTTCAATAAAAAAATGGAGAAAAAGCCACTTTGAATCTTGAACATAGAAGTTTTATAGGTCTATAATGGATCATCTAAATAGAATGAATAGTTTCAAATTAATATCTGCTAAGGATCATCTGTAAAATGCAAAATTCTTGCATCCTTATTTTGATCGACTTTTAAAGGAGAGAGGTTGTGTTTATGGCTATTTTTAATAAATGTCATGCTGTGTTTGTTGGATTTTTAGCCTTTATAATAGTTACTACAGTAGGTTATACCATCAATCAAGGAGATTTTTTTCAAAACGAATACCTATTTATTATAGCAAAGACTTTCTGGATTTCACTGAGTATTGCCTATGCGAAATGGTTTGATATGGTTTCGCTAAGAAGGTTAACGAAGAAAGAAATTCTACTTTTTATTGGAAGCTTTCTTATTTGTGTGCTAGTAAATATAGGTTATTATAGTTTTTTTACAGTCTCTTCTGGTGCTGGATATCAACACCTTGAGGCTACTAGTACAGGAATTTCCTTATCCTTTATTGCAAGCGTGACAGTTTTTGGGCCTATTCTGGAGGAATTTGTTTTCAGAGGTATCCTTCAAGGTGCGGTTTTTGAAAATTCTTGGTTGGGACTTGTATTGACTGCCTCTCTCTTCTCTTTCCTGCATGCACCTTATGATTTTCCTTCGTTTTTCTATTATCTATTTGGAGGTTTGATGCTGGGCTTTGCTTATAAGAAGAGTCAAAATCTATCGGTGCCTATCTTAGTCCATATCTGTTACAATTGTTTATCATTCTTCTAGTAGTTGACAGTGGTTAAATTTACAAAGGAATGTAGAGGATGGTCAGTTAGCGTCATAGTGACTAGGGAACTGATCTGGTAGATGTGAAATCAATAGATGGAGGAATCAAATGAAAAAGTATGTCGAATTGTTAGATTTATTTGCTCGAGTTGTAATAATATTGCTATCTCTTGTTCTTTGTATAAGAGTACTCATGATTTCAACAGAACTCTGGAGAAATGTTCTTGTACTTGTAAGTACCCCTGTTACGATCTATAGTCTAGTAACACCTAGACCAGGCAAGAAGAACATAAAAACCCTGTGAGAGTTCTGAAAGAAAGATTAAAAAGATGCAAGCAAAATATAAAAATCAAATAGTAGAAGTTTGGGAAATTGGTAAAGATACACCGAAACCAAGTTGGGTAGAAGACGCCTTTCAAAAGAACTACATAGTATGGCTAGACAATCATGTCCGAATTTTAATGGCAGGACTTCAGTCTTCTCTTGCAACCAATCTCAAAATTGGCCTAGTCGGAACGGCAGGAGGAGGTTTTGCTGGTTATAGTATGTATGTCCTTGGCTATCCAGGAGATTATCTTGACCTCACAAATCATAGAGTAGTATCTGCCAAGGCTTTTCATCGAGACTATCAAGTTTTATAAAATGATTAGGTAGAAAAAGGATGATGGTCTATCATTTTGAAAAGAATTAACTACCTAGATGATGAAAAATATAAAGTTTTTAACAGCAACAAAAGTACACAAGGGTAGATGTGTTGGCTTATCAAAGTCATGGTGATAGCTACCGAGACTGAATGATGGAGGATTAAATGATAATTGATGGCAGCTACGATAGCAAAGCTATGAGGGAGTTTCTATGAAAAAATATTCTATTTTTTTCAAAACGAGTGCAATCCTTTCTTATTTATTTTTGTTTTTCGGGTTGTCTTGGACAACCCAATTTTGGAGAAATTATTGGGAGTTCTCGTCTTGGGTAGGAAATGTCATCTGGATTCGAAACATCATCAGTCTTCTCTTTATAGGCCTGATGGTTTGGATTTTAATCAGGTCGGGCCATGCTTATCTCTTTCGTATCCCTAGGAAAAAGTGGTTGAGTTATTCTGTTCTGACGATGTTAGCAGCTGTCGTTCTTATAAGCTTTAACTATCTGACAGCTAAACATGTTCAGGGGACAAACGAAGGTTGGAATTTGTTTATTGCCTATAGTGAGACCAATTTTGCAGAGTTCGGAGTTTACCTAACCTTAATCGTACTAGGACCTCTGATGGAAGAATTGGTATGTAGGGGACTGCTTCAACATGCCTTCTTTAAGAATTCAAGATGGGGACTGGATATTCTATTTCCGTCAGTTTTGTTCGCCTTACCTCATTTTTCAAGTTTTCCTAGTCTACTAGACATCCTGGTTTATACAGCAGTTGGATGTATATTTGGTGGTTTGACACGCTATACTAAGACTATCTATCCTTCTTATACGATTCATATTGTTAATAATATCATCGCAAACTTACCATTTTTACTCACTTTTCTACATAGGGTCTTGGGGTAAAAAACCAAAAGGCTTGCTTTTCAGCCATAGAGGAGGTCATCATGTACAAACACTTATTTTTCCTAGATTCAAAAACCTTAGACTGGTTGACACCCTATATTCTAGATTTGGCTTCTGACACCATTGCCTTTAATGTTTTTGTGCTAACCTTTGTATCTGTGGTGGTCTTTTATTTCCTAAATCCCATGCTATCTTTAATGGCTATCTTCTTAGGGGCTGGTTATGTGGTCGGATTTTGGTTACTCAAATGGTTTGTTTTGGAAAGACTAGAGCTAAAGGATGACGCGTAGGAAGTCTGTTTGGTGGGGAGGATAATTTTATGGAGTTTTTTGATAAATTTCATGCCTTTTGTTTTGGATTTTTAGTACTAATAATCGTCATTACAGTTCCTTATACGATTAACCATGGGGATTTTTTT
>NZ_JAWERU010000034.1:0-17370 GCF_032481935.1 Streptococcus sp. | reverse complement strand
GAGACATTTGGAAATCCACCAGTAAGACAAACCTCTCAATGTTTAGAATTGTGATAACAAAATCAAGATGTTTTAGCTAATATTAGAATGAAGGAGGATCGTATATGACCATTATTGAACGCTTAGAAGAAAAGGTCACTAGGCAAGAAAGCAAGGTAGCAAGAGAGACAGAAAAACTCGCTGCTTACAAAGAGCAACTGGAGACAGCGATGTTTGCGACGTTCAAAAGGCGTCAAAGCATTAGTCACATGAGTTTTGAAGAAGCTCTTGACCATGCCTTCGGTAGAGAAAGACAATTCGATGATTCTGAATTTAGAAAGGATGAAATGAGTGAATGACAAAAGATTGGAATTTTAATCAACCATTAGAAAGTAAATCAGAAAATCAAGAAGATCCAGATAAAATTGCGGCCTTATTTGGAAATCATCAAGGAGGTAATGATGTAAATTATGAAGCAGCTTTTCAAAAGCGCAAACAAGCACCTGTGACGGAATCAAATTCTAGTTCTAAACCCAAAGTTACAGAGGTTAGAACAGGAAAAGAGACAGATATCACTACAAGTTATCAGCAACATCTTAAAAGACTTATTGCAGATAACAATAGCGATATTCAAAGTAGTCAAAAGAAAATTGAAGAGCTACATACGTTAATTGACACAAAGAATAAAGACAATAAGAAATTGCAGTCCATTTATGATGCGATTTCGGAATTACACTAAGCAGTCCTGATAGGCTGCTTTTTTTGAGAGGTTATAGATGTTTACAAAACTTTTTAAGAAAAACCAAGACAATAGTGATGTATTTAAGAAGCTAATTCATAGACTATCTGATATGTCTGTCCAAGATCTTGAAAAAATAGACCGACTGCTAGATATCATTTTCACTCCAGATCAAGAATCAGAACAACTAAAAACAGAAGCAACTTATAGAGAAGAAACTTTGGATGACACATTAAAGGAAGCTAAGAATCAACTTCATAAGGAACAATTGGAAAAGAATCTAGAGAGATTTAGGAAAGATGGAATGAAATAAATAGTTTTATAAAATTTCCAAAATATCATTGGAAACAACAAAAAAATTGACAATATTATTTTGTTAGATTATAATAAAATTACATACCGATAGTATGATAGAAAGGGGATATGATGGCAAGGAATAGAAACTCACATGAGACTAGAAAAAAAATATTAGAAGTTTCGAAAGACTTATTTTTAGAAAAAGGATTTGATAATACCTCAATACAAGATATAATCGATGGGTTAGGTGGGTTGACGAAAGGTGTTATTTATCATCATTTTGAGTCTAAAGATGAAATATTGCAATCAATCATTAGCGAAAATAATCAAGAAATTTTAAATTACAATTGGAGAGGAAATACTGGATTAGAAAAGATACAAAATTCTTTGATGGACTCTTTCTCTAATTTTGAACACCAAAGGCTAGTATACTCTGCCTCAATCATGCTAAGAAGTCCACGTTTGTTAGGGGAGCAGTATCTAGGTCTATTTTCTGATTTTTTACCCGAAATTAGAGAAAAAGTTTACGAAGGAGTTGAAGATGGGTCCATTAAAACAGAATATCCAGAAGAGCTAGCAGATTTAATTGTTTTAACACTAAATATTTGGATTGGTTTTCAAATTTCCGTTTTTTCATTAGTAGAATTAAAGCGCAAAATGAATTTCATTAAACTTACTTTTGAAGGTCTAGGGGTACAGTTAATTTCCGATGAAATGATGGAGGTGATTTTCAACTTATTTGATCACTTAAAAAAATAGTAAATAAGTAGTCGCATGACATTCTTGTTAGTACTAATTTTTATTTATGTGTTATCAATTCAATAAATTATCTTACATAATTTATAATTAAAAAATAACATACTTTAAGTGTGTTATTAAAAATCTATTATACATACCGAAGGTATGTTTGTTTTTTAGCGTATACATACCAATAGTATGTATAGTGTTATTGTCTGAAGAATAAGCTTATTTTTAAATATTTGTCGAGATTAGTCTGAATAGTTTATTCTTTATTTACGCTTTGGAGGAAATAATCTATGTTGTCGCTTATTAAAATTGAATTAAATAAAGTTTCTAAATCTAAATTATTTTTAGCCTGGTTGTGTAATATAGTTATAGTGTTAGGTATTACAGCAATAATCATTATGGGGTTAGGTACTGACAATAAACTAGGAGAATTCACTGGACAGGATTCTAATGTTATTAGAGTTACTGGTAAATGGGAAGGTTGGGCAATTGTAGCTTCATTGTTTTCATCTTTATTTACAAAAGCAGCATTTTTGATTTTCGAATCTTATTTATTATCTACGATTATTATTGATGAATTCAAACGAAGAACAATTTTTCAGTTGTTTTCTTACCCCATTTCTAAAATAAAGTTTCTATGGGGAAAAATTATTTCAGTCATTCTAATAGCATTTATTGCACATTTTTCTGCACATTTAGTGATTCAATTATTCATTAGATTCATGGCTGTTGTAACTGAATCTAGTTATATCCCTGTAGCTAGGCAATTAATTAACTTAGCTGGAATAACGTTTGCAACAGTACTAATAGGTTTACTACCATTTGTTTTAGGTATGATTAAGCATTCAACAGCTATAACAATGCTTTCAGGACTTGGTTTAGCAGCATTACTTTCAAATGTAAGTCCAGGAAGTTTATCTAATAATATTGCTGATAACTTATTCTTTTTGATATTTGCAAGTTTCATAAGTTTAATGATTACTTCATTTTCAATTTTTAATATTTCAAGACAAGATATTAGTATCAAGTAGCATACCTGAGTTTAATTGAAGGAAAGTGACAATTCCTTGATGATTTCTATAAAAAAGAGACTGTATAAGTTAGTATTTATACTCCGGGAGAAAAATTCTTGCATTTAAAGCTGGATATAGAAAGAGAGATAGAAATGAGAAATATTGTTGAAATAAAAGAAGTTTTTAAAACAATTGATAAAGAAGAAATTTTAAGTGGTATCAATCTTCAAATTGCTGAAGGAGAAATCTATGGTTTTTTAGGATCGAATGGTGCTGGAAAAACAACGTTAATGAAATGTATGTTATCCTTATCAACAATTACATCAGGTAGTATTGAAATTTTTGGTAAAAATCTACAAGAACACAGAGAAGAAATCCTAAGTCAGATTGGAAGTATTATTGAATCACCAATTTTTTATGATAATTGCACTGCAAAAGAAATTTTGGAAATTCACGCTCAGTATATGGGCAAAAATATTATTGAATCAGATATAATAAGAGCCTTAAGAATGGTCGGATTAAAGAATACGACTAAAAAAGTAAAAGATTTTTCGTTAGGAATGAGGCAAAGGCTTGGTTTAGCTCGTGCCTTTCTAACAAAACCTAAATTGTTAATTTTAGATGAGCCAATCAATGGTTTAGATCCAATAGGAATTCAAGAAATTCGGAATCTTTTGTTGTCGCTTTCTAAGGAGCATGGAATTACAATACTAATATCGAGTCATATATTATCGGAAATTTCACAGATAGCAGATAAAATTGGTTTCATCAAAAATGGAGAAATTGTAGAACAGGTCTCTATGAAAGAGATTAGAAGAGAGAATACTAACTTAGAAGAATATTTTATGTCTCATTTTCTAAATGATATTAAGAATTATGAGGTAGATTAAGGATGAAACAATTGATAAAGAATCATCAGAAGGCTTTTTATGCTTTCATGATATTTAATATACTGGTCCCTTTAACTAATATTGCTTTTGCTTATTCTATTAAAGGTATTATTGATAGTGGTATGTCCCAAAATGAAGATGCCTTAACTCAAGCGGTACTAGTAGGAGCTAGTGTTATTTTCATCTATGCAGGACTGAACTTTATATCTCTTCGATTGAGAAATAAACTTGTTAGGCAAATCATGTCAAGATACAAAAACAAGGTGTTCCAATCTATTTTAGATAGCGATTATAGAGACTTTTCTAAAGAAAAATCAGGGAAATTTATTTCAATATTAACTGAGAACATGAAGAAAATTGAGCAGGATTATTTGCACCAATATTTTAATATTTCAAAAAATATTTCCTTAATGATTTTCTCACTAGTAGCCATGTTTATAGGTAATTGGTTTTTGACCTTATTAGTTATCATTGCTAGCATTATTCCTATGATGATTTCAGGATTTATTGGACAAAAATCAGCCTCTCTACAAAATAGCTCTATGATAGCCGATCAGAAATATTTAGCTAAGGTTAAAGATATTTTAGCAGGGTTTCTAGTTATAAAGAGTTTTAATGTGAAAGAGGCTATCGGTCAAGATTACAAAAACGAAAGCGAAAAATTGGATGAGATATATTTCATCAAAGGGAAATTTGATGTTTTATCTAATGTTATTTCTCAACTTTCAGGGATGATTGTTTTTTTAGTAGCCTTTGGTGGAGGAATGTATCTGGTCTTCGGTGGGCATACCACAATTGGGAGTGTTACAGCTATTGTTCAACTAGTCAATTTTGTAGTAATGCCACTAAATGAAATTGGTATGGGAATGAGTAAATTCCGTGAAGGTCAGGCTACACTGAATTCATTTGAGGTAAAAGATGTAATCGAACTTCAAACTGGTAAAACGAAAGAATATTTTGATGATGTCATTTCTTTTTCAAATGTAGATTTTTCCTACCCTAATGCTGAGGAAAAGATTTTTAATAATTTATCTTTGCAGATCAAAAAGGGGGAAAAAATTGCAATAGTAGGTATGTCAGGCAGTGGAAAATCGACTTTACTCAATCTATTACTGCGTTTCTATGATGTAACAAGTGGGTATATCTCAATTGATAATCAAGATTTGCAAGCTATTTCAGCAGAGAGCCTTTATAACTTAATGACAATTGTTCAACAAGATGTTTATATCTTTGATGATACTTTAAAAGCAAATATTACCCTTAGTCAATCCTTTACTGAAGATGATATAAAAAAAGCTGTACAGCAGTCTGGCTTAGAAAGTTATATTTTAGAAAATGAATTAGGTCTACAAACTTTATGTGGCGAGAATGGATCAAATCTATCTGGGGGAGAAAGACAGAGACTTAGTATTGCGCGTGCTTTAATTCGAAAAACACCAATCTTATTATTAGATGAGGCTACCTCGTCTTTAGATAATAAAGTTACTACTGAAATTGAAAATTCAATTTTAGAAATTCAAGATTTGACGGTTCTTGTTGTCACACATAAGTTAAATAAGAGCATGTTGAAGAAATACAATAGAATTCTTTTTATGAAAAATGGAGTTATTGTTGAAGATGGTTCTTTTGATAACTTGATGGATAGGAAAGGTGAATTTTATAAATTGGTTGAGTTGAGTGTGTAATGATAATATATTTTTCAAATATCAATATTACTAAATTGGATGAATTCTACATAGAAAATCGTATCCCACCTAACTTTTTGAAAGAAGCGAGAAAATATAAAAAGGTTTTAGATTATAGGAGATCTCTTGTTGCATACTATATCTTATATGAATATCTTTTATTTAACAAAATTATATCTGAGTTTACTCCCGTAAAAATTTTTAAAAATAATCATGGGAAACCCTATTTAATTGGAATTGATAATTGTTTTTTTAATATTACTCATTCGGGAGATTGGGTAGCAGTTGCGATTAGCAATGCTGAAGTCGGAATCGATTTGGAATATAATGAGAGTTTTGATTTTAATGAAGTTATAGATTATGTTTTATCAGAGAGGGAAAAAATTTTTTTCTTACAGCTCTCAGATTCGTTAAAGTGTGAAACTTTTTATAGATTTTGGACACTAAAGGAAAGCTTTGTTAAAGCGATAGGAACAGGTTTAGTTAAATCTATGAATTCTTTCACTACTGAGCTGTGGAGCAACAATATTTGTGTTACTGGGGAGAGGAATTTCAAGTTCTTTGAATTACCTTTTTATGAAAATTATTCTTTTGCTGTTTGTTGTAATATTTGTGATAATATTGAAAATATGATAGAGGTAAAAATATCAAATTAACTAAATCATGACCACCCGTCTAACGAGTAATTTAGACACTATAAAAATTTTCCTCGAAAGTTGATTTCTAAGATCAAATTGGAATATTTTAAGATTTGAGGACTGTGGTTTTCAAACTCAATTTTGTAACATAAATTAGGAAACAGAAATACACTAATTAGTCAATGACAATTAGTATATTATCTTCATATGGAAATAAAGATTGACGATGAAAGTAGTTTATGGATTTTGATAAGTGATGATTTATCGTATTTAATTCATACAAAGATTCATTTTACAACAACTTTTAGAGAAACTGAGAGGTATACGGAATATATAGAGGGAATAGAGCGTATATTGAACAGGTGCGGAAAGACAATGTAGAAAGGGAGAAATCTATTATATCAACAAACAATTTACCTTGATAACTAAATCTAATATTGATATAATTCACTGAATTTTTATTGATATTCTTATCATGTAATTTTCTAGTTTTTAGAAAGGGGGGATTTTTTTAATGACTAATGATTTAACTAACACTAGTCCTCAATATTTACCTGGAGATTCATTTATTGGCTTTGAAAAGTATCTAGAGCAGTATGGCTTACCAACTGAGAATGTGATAGCTTCTGAGAGTGAGCGTAAAATGATGCATACGATGTTGCCTTCGATATTAGAGAATATGCCTCAGGAATACAAAACAAATGCTCGTTATCTTTCAAAATTTGTAGCAGGTGCAGCAATCGGTCTGTATGATGCATCACTAAATTTTGTTTGGAATGAAGTAATGATGAAAATACATCAAAAAATTATTCATTACGGAGTTGAAATATTTTTTAATTCAGCAGTCAGTGAATCTGATAGAGGACTATATAAAACAGAGGAAGATTTACCACACTTAAAAGATAGAGTTGTTTTAGATCATTGTAAAAAATTAGGTCTAATTTCACAAGCATTATATCTAAGACTGACACATATTTTAGATATGCGGAATCATGTAGGTGCTTCACATCCAAATGATGATCAAATCCGAACAGCAGAATTATTAGGCTGGTTACAAACTTGTATAGATGATGTCATCTCTGAGAAAGTTAATGGTCATGCAATAACTGTAAAGAGCATCATTGATAATACAAAAAATAGAGATACTTATTTTTCACAGGTTGATAAAGAACAATTTGAAAATAGTATCAAAGAATTATCACCGCAGTTTATTGCCAATCTTACAAATACTCTTTTTGGAATATTTGTATCCAAGAATTATGAAGGTAAGTCTATTGTTCTAAACAATTTTTTATCTTTATCATTGATAAGCTGGAAATACACTACTGACACATTCAGATATAGTTTAGGAGAGAGGTTAGATGTATTTAGAACTCAATTAGATGAATATAAAATAAATCAATCTGAGTTATTTTTCGAAAAAGTAGGAGGAAAAAAATATTATTCTAAAGATTTGAAAACCATTCAACTCTCTGTGAAATGCGAACAGTTGAAAAATGCTCATTTTAGTTGGGATAATTATGCTAACGAAACTCCTATCGCTAGAGAAATTCTAGAGTTAGCACCCAGTCCATCAGATGTTCCTAATATGAGAAAAGATTTATTAGTAGAAACATTTTTAATTTGTAGAATTGGTAAAAATGTTTCATATCAGAGGGGTGTTTCTCCTGGTGGAAAGTTGTTTTATGATAGATTCTTCCAAAATTCTGATGAAGACATAGTGAAGCGTATCCTTACCTTATTGAGTGATGGTAATATCAACGTTAACGGTCAGATTCAAAATAATAATCTTCTAGAGGTATTAAATTTAGTACCCGAAGATATGATTGGTGCACAATATATGGAGGTTTTAGATAATCTTAAAGCTTTTATTAATGATGGTAATGAAGCTGAGAAGTATTTTAATACTGTAGATTTTAAACGTTTTAAAGATAATTTTCTAGTTTATTAAATTTTCCGAGAGCCTAGGCTCTCTTTTTCATTCTCTCATTTCTCTGTGATAACTTCTCCAAGTTTTTTCCGCTATACTTTTCTCAACTTGTAAAAATCTATGTTAGATTTTCTCTAGGGGTTTTGGGGGCGAAGCCACCAAGTTAACTTATCGTTGGCTGTCAAAACTGGAAGGTTTTGGTCGGTTAACGATATGATTTTTGGGATATTGTGGACACAATATCTGAGCTCGCAAAGCCTTACAAAAATGTTGAATCTATTTTGAAAAACGTACTGACAGTGTCTGTAAGCTTACATTGTCAGTACAAGTATCTATGAAGGAGGAAAAGCCATATGAAAAGAGATATACGTAGTATTCGGAAACAATTTCGCTTAACAGAAACGGAGGAAAAACAAATACTAGATTTAATGAGAGAGAAAGGAGAGGATAATTTTTCTGATTTTCTCCGTAAAAGCTTACTATTGTCTGATGGACAAAAACAGATGGAAAAATGTTTCAACCTTTGGAAACAGCAAAAGTTGGAACAAATTAGCCGTGATGTTCATGAAATATTAATAATTGCTAAAATAAATCATCAGGTTACTCAAGAACATGTTTCTATTTTGTTAACTTGTATTCAGGAATTAATTAAAGAGGTAGAAAAAACAAGTCCTCTTAGTGAAAATTTTCGTAACAAATACATGAGGTAGTAGAGTGGAGCACCGATATAGAACAAATTTAAAAAAAGTCTTTTTATCTGACCTAGAATTAGTCAAATTGAATGAAAATATCTCAAAAAGTAACTGCTTATCATTCTCAGAATATGCTAGACGAACTCTACTAGATCCTGGTATGAATTTTATCACCATTGATACAAATAGTTATCAAGATTTGATTTTTGAATTAAAACGAATCGGAAATAATATTAATCAAATAGCCAGAAGCATAAATTATTCGAATTTAATAACGGAAGTTGAATTAAATGAGTTGAGAAAAGGTATAGAAGAGTTAATAGTAGAAGTGGAGAAAGATTTTCTTATTCAATCTGAAAAATTGAGGAAATTTTATGGTCATCACTAAACACTTTGCGATTCATGGAAAAAATTATCGTAGTAAACTAATCAAATATATTTTGAATCCAAGTAAAACAAAAAATCTAACACTAGTTTCAGATTTTGGTATGAGAAATTATTTAGATTTTCCTAGTTATAAAGAACTAGTGAAGATGTACAATGATAATTTTTTAAGTAATGATACTCTTTATGAATTTCGTCATGATAGGCAAGAAGTAAATCAACGAAAAATTCATTCTCATCACATCATTCAGTCCTTCTCTCCAGATGACCATCTCACTCCTGAACAAATCAATCGGATTGGTTATGAGACAGTTAAAGAGTTGACAGGAGGTAGATTTCGATTTATCGTGGCAACTCATGTCGATAAAGATCATATCCACAATCACATCATCCTAAATTCAATTGATCAGAATTCTGATAAAAAGTTTCTATGGGATTATAAGGCAGAACATAATCTACGAATGGTTTCTGATCGTCTTTCAAAAATTGCAGGGGCAAAAATTATAGAAAATCGTTATTCGCATCGTCAGTATGAAGTTTATCGCAAAACAAATTACAAATATGAAATAAAACAACGAGTATATTTTCTAATCGAGAACTCGAAAAATTTTGAAGATTTCAAGAATAAAGCAAAAGCTTTACATTTAAAAATTGATTTTAGACACAAGCATGTTACTTTTTTTATGACTGATTCAAATATGAAACAAGTCGTACGTGATAGTAAATTGAGTAGAAAACAACCTTATAATGAAACTTATTTTAAGAAAAAGTTTATTCAAAGGGAAATCATAAACATCTTAGAATTTTTACTTCCGAAAATGAAGAATATGAATGAATTGATTCAACGAGCAGAATTTTTGGGCTTAAAAATAATTCCGAAAGAAAAACATGTTCAATTTAAATTTGATGAGATTAAGATTTCAGAGCAGGAATTGGTAAAAACGAATCGGTATAGTGTTAGTTATTTTCAAGACTATTTTAATAACAAAAATGAAACTGTTGTCTTAGATAATAAAAATTTAGTTGAACTTTACAATGAAGAAAAGCTAATTAAAGAAAAAGAGTTGCCGACAGAAGAGGTGGTATGGAAATCCTATCAAGATTTCAAGAGAAATAGGGATGCAGTTCATGAGTTTGAGGTAGAGTTGAATCTTAATCAAATAGAAGAAGTAGTAGACGATGGAATGTACATTAAGGTACATTTTGGCATCCGACAAGAAGGACTTATTTTTGTACCAAATATTCAAATCAATATGGAAGAAGAAAAAGTTAAAGTATTTCTCAGAGAAACTAGTTCTTACTATGTATACCATAAAGATTCAGCAGAAAAAAATCGCTTTATGAAAGGTAAAACTTTGATTAGGCAATTTAATCTTCAGTATGAACCGCAGTATATGTATAGAAGAATTCCTCTTAGCGAAATTAGAGAAAAAATAGAACAATTAGATTTTCTTATATCTGCGGAAAATAGTCCGAATGATTTCGAAGATATAACAAATGATTTCATTGCCCAAATATCATATCTAGAGAATATGATTGAACAAGTCCAAAATAAAATTGATGATTTAACTAATTTAGAGGAAGTATTGTTGAATAATACGATAAATAGTTCTAGCAATTTAGAAAATAGTATTCAAGGTAAAAGTTCAGTAGATACAATAGAGAAGGATTTATACATATATAAAGGAAAGATTGAAACACTGAAGGAACAACATAGAGAAGCAATAAATTTATTTGAAATGTTTAATAAAACAATACAGAAATATAAGAAAAAACAAAATATGAAATCTATTAAGGAAAATGAGATACATTTAGAGTAAACAGTTTCCTAAAAAGTATATATAGCATAGTTTCATGTGCCAATTTGTCACATATTTAAAAATAAGAAAATAACTATATTATACTTGTTTTAGGAGACATTGAATGTTGAAAAGGATTAGAGATTTACGCGAGGATACTGATTTGACACAAGAATATGTTGCAAAAGCAATCTTAAATTGTACAAGATCAGCGTATTCTAAAATGGAATCAGGTACCAGGTTAATCTCTATAGATGACCTTATCAAACTTGCAGATTTTTATAATGTAAGTTTAGATTACCTTGTGGGTCGAGTGGATAATAAAGAAGACCATTACTCCAAAAAGTATTAGGTTAAGAAAGCACATTGACAATTGAATAGTCCAAAATGGTACTTTCCTCATTTGTGGAGCAGATTTGAATGGCTCGCCATGATAAGAGCGATTTTAAAACCATCAATAAAATAGAGCGATACTTTATATGCCATGATACAAATGATATACAATGATACTTCTGACCGTTCAGGCTGCCACCGTAAAAGAGCAGCAAGTGAAATTCTTATGATGACTTCATCAGTCATGCCATGGAGGTGAAAAAATCTAAGAAAGGAAGTAGTAAAATCATGGAAACAGTAAACTATAAAGATTTAGTTGCGATTGGTTTTCCAGAGCACACATCGAGGAATATTATTAGACAAGCAAAAAAAATTGCTGTAAAAAAGTTTGAAGAAGCTAGAAAAAATGATAAGAATGCGGTACAATTAGGATGTTCACCTTTCGATAATAAAAGGTTAGGCATTGCTCCTAAAAATATTGTAGAAAATTTAATTGGTATTTCTTTTTCAGATATAGAAGGTGAGAAAAATGGTTATATCAAAGACAAAGAAATATAAAGGTGTATACAAAGATTCAAAAGGAAAAATTTTTTTTCAAATTGAATTAGGAGTTGATCCAATAACTGGGAAAAGAATCCAAAAGAAAGGAAGGAAAAATCAACAAGGACTACCGTTTAATTCTTTTAAGGAAGCATATGAAGAGATACTTCGTTTAAAACATGAATTTGTGAACTCTACTACTAATAATAGTTTTCTAACTTTTAGAGAGTTTATGGAAGAGATTTATTTAAAATATTATCAACAAAAAGTTCAATTTGTAACTTATCAGACCGCTTTACCACATCATCAGTTATTTATTAAGCAATTTGGTAGTAAAAAATTATCAGATATTAGTACTATTGACTGTGAAAGATTTCGCTTAGCTATTATAGACAAGTATTCTAGTAACTATGCTAAAAATATGTGGTCTAGATTTAAAGCATGTCTGGGCTATGCAGAAAGATTGGGTTATATTGATAGAGTTCCTTTTAAAGGATTAGATAATCCTAGAGGAAAGCACCCTGATACAAAATTTTGGACATTTGATGAATTTAAGAAGGTAATAAACTCTTTTGATATTAGTGAGTATGAGGGACTCCATAATTACATGACGATTTGGTTATATTTTATGACTGGTTTAAGAGTTAGTGAGGGTATCGCTCTTAAATGGGAAGATATTGATTTTGAACGTAAATGGATTCATGTTCATTCGACAATTGAGAAAGATAAAAACGGTGTATGGTATGCTAAACAACAAACAAAGACAATAGCAGGGGATCGTAAAATTGATTTAGATGATTTTACGATTACAATACTTAAAAAATGGCGAGAAGTTCAAATCAAGAATGATGATAAAGATTATGTAGTATCACGTTTTGGTGCCCCCTTGTGTAAGTCTACAATTTCTAGGATAATAAAAAGGCATGCTAAGATTACTGGCGTACCAGAAATTACGGGGAAAGGATTAAGACATAGTCATGCATCTTATCTTATAAATGTGTTACATAAGGATACTTTATATGTTTCATATCGATTAGGACACGCTGATAAGTCAACCACGTTGAATACATATAGTCACTGGTATTATTCAGGTGATTCAACAATTTCAGAAGAGATTACAAACAGTTTAGATAATCTTGGATTATCAATTTACCTACCAAATTCCTGCCAGAGTTGAAAATTGAGGAATTAATCCACTAATACTGGGAGAAAATAGGATTTGCAAATTGTTACTCTTAAATAATAGAGCGACTACATTTGTAGCTTAAAAACATGATTAAACCGCTATTCTTAGGATTAGCGGTTTTCTTTTTGTTCAAAAAGGGGCAGTTAAATTGATTTAGTTAAGAAATATATAGGACTAGTGATAAAATAATTTTACTTTTTCATTCCTTTTTGTTATAATAGACGACAAGAAAGAATATCTTATCAGTAAATCCCAAGCGAGCCTGTGATAGTGAGAGTCAGGTGATTGAGAGATGAGTGTGGCGCTTTTGGTAAATTTTAAAAAATAATGAAGTAATAAATTAGGGTGGAACCGCGTTTCTGACGCCCCTAGTCGCAAGGCTTGGGTGTTGAAATTCGGTTCTTTTTGAATTCGTCTAATGCCTAAGTAGAAAGGAGTACAATGCTTAAAGGATCTTGTTTATGTAAAGCAGTGACTTACACTCTAGATGAGGAATTATCTGAATTAGTTTTTTGCCACTGTTCATTCTGTCGGAAAGCAACTGCGTCTGCCTATACAGTTAATGCCAAAGTTAGCAGTAAAAATCTAGTATTGCATGGAAAAGAAAAGCTTGTTACGTATTGTTCTTCTCCAGGAAAACAGCGTTATTACTGCCAGAACTGTCATAGTCAAATTTTCACTGTTCAAGAAAATATACCAGAAGTCTGTGCTTTGAAATTAGGTACAATAGATGAATGCGATCAGAATTTACAAGCTGTTCCCAAACGTCATATTTTTCAGGATCCAGCTTTTTCTTGGTTGCTTGATAAATAAACCTAAAAAGATAATATAAATTAAAGGAGTAAAACATGTCCAAAAAACTAACCTTCCAGGAAATTATCCTTACTTTGCAACAATACTGGAATGACCAGGGTTGTATGCTCATGCAGGCTTATGATAACGAAAAAGGTGCGGGAACTATGAGCCCTTATACTTTCCTTCGTGCTATTGGTCCTGAGCCATGGAATGCAGCTTATGTAGAGCCATCACGTCGTCCAGCAGACGGTCGTTACGGGGAAAATCCAAACCGTCTTTACCAACACCACCAATTCCAAGTGGTGATGAAACCATCACCATCAAACATTCAAGAGCTCTACCTAGAGTCATTGGAAAAATTGGGTATCAATCCTTTGGAACACGATATTCGTTTCGTTGAAGATAACTGGGAAAACCCATCAACTGGATCAGCAGGTCTTGGATGGGAAGTGTGGCTTGATGGTATGGAAATCACTCAGTTCACTTACTTTCAACAAGTCGGTGGCTTGGCAACCGGTCCTGTTACAGCTGAGGTTACTTACGGATTGGAACGTTTGGCTTCTTACATCCAAGAAGTAGACTCAGTTTATGATATTGAGTGGGCTCCTGGTGTTAAATACGGTGAAATTTTCCTTCAACCTGAATACGAGCATTCAAAATACAGCTTTGAAGTTTCTGACCAAGATATGCTTCTTGAAAACTTTGAAAAGTTTGAAAAAGAAGCTGGGCGTGCCTTGGAATTGGGTCTTGTTCACCCGGCTTATGACTACGTTTTGAAATGTTCACATACCTTCAACTTGCTTGATGCTCGTGGAGCAGTATCCGTTACAGAACGTGCTGGTTATATCGCTCGTATCCGTAACTTAGCCCGTGTTGTAGCCAAAACCTTTGTCGCAGAACGTAAGAAACTTGGTTACCCACTTCTTGACGAAGCCACACGCGCTCAACTCCTAGCAGAAGAGGAAGAATAAAAAAAGTTACAAGAATAGAAAAAGGGCGAACAAAGTGAGCCCGTATGGCACTCAGAGGCAAGTCGAAGACTTGCTAAAGGGATAGGCACCGCCGTACTGATATCTGGGGATTTTTGAAACTTTAGGTTCAAAAATCAGTTGGCTAAATCCACTTTGATGAGACTGTTGGAAAACTTTGTCAAGAAGACAGAAGATTTCCCCACAGACTCACAAAGTTAGTTAGCAACGTCCCCAGTACCTAAGGTGCCTATCAAAAAGAAGAAATTTTGTAAAGGAAAAAACATGGCAAAAAACTTATTAGTAGAACTAGGACTCGAAGAGTTACCAGCCTACGTTGTCACACCAAGTGAAAAACAACTAGGTGAAAAAATGGCAGCCTTTTTGGATAATAACCGCCTTTCATACGAAGGAATTCAAACTTTTTCAACTCCACGTCGTTTGGCTGTTCGCGTACTTGGCTTGGCAGACCAACAAACGGATTTGACTGAAGATTTTAAAGGACCTTCTAAAAAAATTGCTTTGGATGCAGAAGGAAATTTCTCTAAAGCAGCGCAAGGGTTTGTCCGTGGTAAAGGCTTGACTGTAGATGATATCGAATTCCGTGAAATCAAAGGTGAAGAATATGTCTACGTAACTAAGCATGAAGCTGGAAAACCAGCTGAGGAAGTTTTGGCTGGAATTCCAGAAGTATTGGCTAGCTTAAGCTTCCCAGTAAGTATGCACTGGGCAAACAATACCTTTGAATATATCCGTCCAGTCCATACGTTGACAGTTCTTTTGGATGATGTGGCACTCGATATGGATTTCTTAGATATTCATTCAGGAAGAGTTAGCCGTGGACATCGTTTCCTTGGTCACGAAGTAGAAATTCAGCATGCTGACAGCTATGAAGAAGACCTGCGCAAAGTTTATGTTATTGCAGATAGCATTGAACGCGAAAATATGATTCGTGAGCAAATTAAGGCTATCGAAGCTACAGAAGGTGTTCAGGTACAAATTGATGAAGGACTCTTAAATGAAGTTCTGAATTTGGTTGAATACCCAACTGCCTTTATGGGGAATTTTGATCCTAAGTACATAGAGGTTCCAGAAGAAGTCTTGGTCACTTCAATGGAAACTCACCAACGCTACTTTGTAGTACGTGACCTTGACGGAAATCTAAAACCAAACTTTATTTCTGTTCGTAACGGAAATGCAGAGTATCTGGATAATGTCATCCGAGGAAATGAGAAAGTCTTGGTGGCACGTCTTGAAGATGGTGAATTCTTCTGGCGTGAAGACCAAAAACTCAAGATTGAAGATCTTGTAGCCAAGTTATCACACGTAACTTTCCACGAAAAGATTGGTTCACTTCGTGAGCACATGATTCGTACAGGGCAAATTGCTATACTTTTGGCAGAAAAAGCAGGTTTATCAGTTGATGAAACTGTTGACCTTGCTCGTGCTGCAGCCATTTATAAGTTTGACCTCTTGACTGGTATGGTTGGTGAATTTGATGAGCTTCAAGGGATCATGGGTGAGAAGTATGCGCTTCTTGCAGGTGAAAATGCTGCAGTGGCACAAGCAATCCGTGAACACTACCTTCCAGACTCAGCAGACGGAGCTCTTCCTGAATCTAAAGTTGGAGCAATACTTGCATTAGCCGATAAATTAGATACTCTCTTATCTTTCTTCTCTGTTGGCTTGATTCCATCTGGTTCAAACGACCCTTATGCCCTTCGTCGTGCAACACAAGGGATTGTTCGAATCTTAGAGGACTTTGGATGGAATATTCCAATGGACGAATTGATTGCTAGCCTGTATTCCCTATCATTTGAAAGTCTAACTTACGATAATCAAGAAGAAGTGCTTAACTTCATCAAAGCTCGTGTTGATAAGATGATGGGTTCTACTGCAAAAGATATTAAAGAGGCTGTTCTTGCAAGTTCAAACTTTGTTGTTGCAGATATGATTGAAGCAGCAGAAGCCTTAACTGAAGCTGCAAAAACTGAAAACTACAAATCATCAGTTGAATCATTATCTCGTGCCTTTAACCTAGCGGAAAAAGCAGAAGGCTCCGTCAAAGTTGATACTAGCCTCTTTGATAATGAACAAGAAAAAGAACTAGCTCAAGCTGTCGAAAGTCTTGAATTGAAAGGTTCAGCTAACGATAAATTAACACAACTATTTGCTCTTAGTCCAGTTATTGATGAGTTCTTTGACAATACTATGGTTATGGCAGAGGATGTTGATGTTAAGAATAATCGTCTAGCTATTCTAGCTGAACTTGTGAATAAAGCGAAAACAGTCGCTGCTTTTAATCTTCTTAATACAAAATAGTAATTGAAAAGTAGATTGGAGATCCAAATATGACACCAGAAAAAATCGCTCGTATTAATGAGCTTGCGAAAAAGAAAAAAACAGAAGGCTTGACTGCAGAAGAAAAAGTAGAACAAGCTAAACTTCGTGAGGAATATATCGAAGGCTATCGTCGTTCAGTTCGTCATCACATTGAAGGAATCAAAATCGTAGATGAAGATGGAAATGATGTGACTCCTGAAAAACTTCGTCAGGTACAACGGGAAAAAGGCTTACATGGTCGAAGTCTTGATGATCCAAATTCATAATTTTGAGATATAGAAAACTCGGTTAGGGAAATCTAACCGAGTTTTTGTTTTATAGTCATTTAGTTTTAAAAAAGCACTCTAAACATTCAAAGATATTTGGGACTTCCCTTAATAAATTTGTCACTTTCTTTTTCAAGACAGCCCAA
>NZ_JAWERU010000033.1:0-18591 GCF_032481935.1 Streptococcus sp. | reverse complement strand
TCAGTGTAAACTTCTACTTCAAGTGTTGGGTTACCGCGTGAGTCTAGGACTTCGCGAGCGTAAACATCAGTAATAATTGACATTTTTTACTCTCCTTATTGAGTTAAATTTTTTACACCTCTATGATACCTTAAAAAGACACCTTTTTCAAGGAAAAACGTTATCTTTGTGCAAATTTTCCTTAAGTTTATAAAGTAATCGCTTTCTTTTATCTGTTTTCTCCTTTTTTTATGATATACTATTTTTATGACTGATGTATCAAAACAAATCCTAGAAAAGGCTCATGGCGGGCTTAAACTAAATCCAGATGAACAGAGACGTTTTCTCGGAACTTTCGAGGAAAGGGTCCTTGGCTATGCAGACCTTGAAACAGCTAATGATGATAAATTTCAAAAGGGTTATGTATCTATTTTAGTGAGTTTAAAAAAAGAAACTGAACCTCTTTTTGTCAAAATTTCTCCTCAGGTAGTATTTGAAAAGCAGGTCTATTATCTAAAACAAGCCAAAGATGCTGACTTCCAAGCGACTATCGTTTCAGAAGATCACAATTCATCTCCTTTTGGCTTGATTATTCATAGTGATGCCCCTGTTCAAATAAATGAAAAAGATCTTAAAAAGGCCTTTCCAGACTTGTGGCAAGAGAAAGAGACTAAAGCTCCTACTTCTTTTTGGAAAAAGTGGTTTGGTTAATTCTTCTTCAAAGCTAAGATTTGACCAATGTTTGTAGCTGTATATTCTAAATAGTTAGCGGCATTTTTTAGACTGTCTTCCAGTGGTTCACTTTTTTCTAGTATAGAAAAGGCTGCAACGATATTTTCAAATGGTAAGGGTGGTAAATCCTCTGACAGACTCCCACAAATAGCAATAACTGGAGCACCATTTGGTGTTCTTTTTGCTACACCGATTGGAGCCTTGCCAGCTAAGCTTTGAGTGTCTAATCTACCTTCACCAACGATGACAAGATCTGCATCCGCAACTTTCTGATCAAAACCGATTAGATCTAAACAAGTGTGAATACCAGAAACAATTGTTGCTCCAGCAAAAGCACATAAGCCCGCTGCAATACCACCACCTGCTCCAGCTCCTTCCAGTTTTAAGATTTCAGGGGCAACTTTTCGATAGAAGTTTTCAATAGCAGAATCAACTTCATGAAATTGAGTTGGATCTAATCCTTTTTGTTTCCCAAATGTGTAAGTGGCGCCATGAGGACCACAGAGTGAATTTGTCACATCTGCTAAGATTTTAATTCGCACATCAGAAGGAATAGATATAGCTTTCTCCTTTGAGATATCAGTAATTTCAAACAAGAATTGACCAGTAGTTAGAAGTTCATCCCCATTTTTGTCATAGAACTGGTAACCAAGTCCTGAAGCAATACCAATCCCACCATCGTTACTGGATGTCCCACCAACTCCGATATAGATTTCTTTCATGCCATGCTCTATTAAATGCAGAATCAGTTGAGCAATCCCCTTTGTTTGAATCTTCAGGGGATTTCTTTTTTCAATAGGAATTTTAGCAAGACCTATCAAATCCGCAACTTCAAATAAAGCGAGAGTTTCTTTATAAACATAAGGCATTTGCACCTCATCACCAAAGGGACCTGTTACCTGAGTTGTATGTTCTTCAAGACCTAAAGCACTTTTTATGGCGTCTACTGTTCCTTCTCCTCCATCGCCAACAGGTAAGAGCAAACATTCCGATTCAGGTAGAGCCTTTTGAAGGCCTCGTTTAATAGCTTTAGCTACTTCACTTGCAGGGAGACTCTCCTTAAAAGAGTCAGGTGCGATAACAATTTTCATACACTGTTCTTTCTAATCAAAGGAAATCTATCAGATTCAATACTTTTGTTAAATCTCTATCTTCAATTTGAAGAGGAATTTCCTCTTTCACGATTTCTTTGGCACAGAAGCCAATGCCGATTCCAGCTCTCTTCAACATTGCTAAATCATTAGCTCCATCTCCAATAGCAATTGTTCTATCAATTGGTACCTCTAATTCATCAGCCCATCTTACTAGGGTTTCTTTTTTAACTTCTCTGCTGATAATAGGACCAACAAGATTTCCGGTTAAATGACCATCTCTGATTTCCAGTTGATTAGCAGCAAATAATGAAATCCCTAAATCTTTTGCTATTCTTTCAACCACAGGTGTAAATCCCCCCGAAACTAAACCCACTTCTATCTGATTTTTTTGCAGAGTGTTAATAAATTGCGCAGCATTTTTACTAAGGTGTAGTTCATGATAAATCTTATCAAAAGTATCTACAGATAGTCCTTGTAATAAAGAAACACGTTTTCTCAGGCTTTCTTCAAAATCTAGTTCTCCCCTCATAGCTTGGGCCGTCAGCAGAGCTACTTCATTTTCACACTCTGCTTCTTTCCCCAACAAATCAATAACTTCCTCTTCTATCAGTGTCCCATCTACATCCAGTACACAGAGTCCTTTAATTTTTTTCATATAATTGCCTTACTTTCAGAATCTCAAAAAATCGTATGAAGGTATCATACGATTTTAACTATTTAGTTTGCTAAACTGTGATACAAATCAAGATATGACTTGCAGGCTGTATCCCAAGAGAAATCACATTCCATCGCTTGAACTTGCATATTTTTCCAAACATCAGGATGGTTGTGATAAACATCCAAAGCTGTTTGCAATGCCCAGTTGAGCCAGTATGGAGTTAGGTTGTTAAAGCTAAAGCCTGTACCTGTTCCTTCAATTGGATTAAAGGCTTGAACAGTATCTCTAAGTCCACCCACCTCGTTTACTAAAGGAAGCGTACCATATCTCATGGCCATCATTTGTGAAAGTCCACACGGTTCAAAGCGACTTGGCATGAGGAAAATATCACATGCTGCATAAATCTCTTGAGCTAATTTCACGTCGAAAGTAATATTGGCAGAAAGTTTTTCTGGGAATACTTGACTAAACCAAGAGAAGGCTTGTTCAAATCCTGGATCTCCAGTTCCTAAGAGAACGATTTGAATATCCTCTTGAAGCATACGATGCAGGCTTTCAACCACCACATCAAAGCCCTTCTGACGAGTCAAACGTGACACGATACCAATCATTGGCACATCAGGACGTACTGGAAGACCAACTCTTTCTTGAAGTTTCGCTTTATTTCGAGCCTTACCTGACAGATCAGTTTTATTAAAATGATACTCAAGTAAAGCATCCGTCTCTGGGTTGTATAAATCAGTATCAATTCCGTTTACAATACCAGAAACCTTACCAGATTCCATACGAAGAATCTGATCAATACCGCAACCAAACTCTGTAGTCATGATCTCATAAGCATAGCTCGGTGACACGGTTGATACACGGTCTGCATAGAGAATACCAGCCTTCATCCAGTTAAGACAATCATTCCAACGAACTGTTCCATCAGCGTAGCGCTCAAATCCAACCCTGAACAAGTCCCAAAGCATGCTTTCAGAGAATTGACCTTGAAATTCCAAGTTATGAATGGTCAAAACAGTCTTGATTCCTTGGTAAGCTTGAATCCATCTGTATTTTTCTTTTAACAAGAACGGAATCATTGCTGTATGGTAATCATGAGCATGGAGGACGTCAGGTATGAATCCAATACGCTCCATAGCTTCAAGGGCAGCAAGTTGGAAGAAGGCAAAGCGTTCACCATCATCGAAGTCTCCATAAACATGTCCACGGAAGAAATAATATTGATTGTCAATGAAGTAGAAGGTAACACCATTTAGAACTGTTTTCTTAATTCCACAAAATTGTCTGCGCCAACCAACATAGACTTCAAATTGAAGGACATCTTCAATTTGATCACCAAACTTGGCTTCAACCATGTCATAGTAGGGTAAGATAACAGCAACTTCATGCCCAGCTTTTACTAATGATTTTGGAAGTGCTCCGATAACGTCCCCCAATCCACCTGTTTTTGAAAAGGGAGCTCCCTCTGCTGCTACAAATAAAATTTTCATGAAAGGACATCCTCTGTTACTTTTTCGCCTTTTTTGATGATAACAGGGTTTTCTGCTGTACCTCGAACGACAACTCCCTCAGCTATTTCAGCACCCTTATCAACAATTGCATACTCAACTTGTGCACCTTTTCCAACGACAACGCGAGGGAAGATAAGAGATTCTTTAACCAAGCTGTCTTTATTGATACGAACATTACGCGAAATAACAGATTTAATCACTTCGCCTTCAACGATACTACCAGAAGCAAATTGAGAAGTGTTTACTTTTGAACCCGGTGCATAGTAAGTAGGCTCTTCGTTTTTAACTTTAGTGTGAATCTTTTGATTTGGCGAGAACAAAGAGTAGAATTTATGCTGATCAAGCATATCTAAATTAGCTTGGTAGTATGTTTCTACTGAATGAATATTTGCTAGGTATCCTGTGTATTCATATGCAAAAGCACCTTCTTTAGCTGCTAAATCACGTAGAACATAACGTAATTTTTCTGGATATTCTTTTTGAGCTTCTTCTTCTAAACGTTTAATCAACCATTGAGTATCTACAACGAAGATATCTGTTGACATGTTGTAGTAATCTTGATTTGATTTTTTATCAAAGAGTTTGTGAGAAACCACATGGTCAGTTTCGTCGATATCAAGGATTGCATTTACTTCTGAAATGTCCTTCTTAGGCAATTTCTTATAAACAACTGTAATTGGTGATTTTGTTGTATTATGCAAATGGAAAACTTGATTGAGATCGATATTCACTAAAACATCACAGTTCAAGGAAACGGTTTGGTCTGAACCTGAACGTTTTAAGTAAGTTAAGAGTTGTTTATAGTACTCTTTTCCAACAGTACTGCTCTCTACACGAGTATTGTAGATTCCAAGATAGTAGTGGCTAAGAAGTGTATTCAAGCCCCATTCACGTCCTGAACGAATATGGTCAAATACAGAGCTGATGTTATCTTGTTGGAAAATTCCAAAGATACTACGAACACCTGCATTAGCTAAACTTGAAAGTGGGAAGTCAATCAAACGATACTTTCCTCCAAATGGTAAAGTTGCCACTGGACGGTTACTTGTCAAAGTTGACATATCATGGAAACCAACGGTATTTCCTAAAATCGCTGAATATTTATCAATCTTCATCTGTTGCTACCCCCACTACTTCATTATATCCGACTACTTGTACTTCTTCTGTACCATCAATTTCAACACCATCGGCAATAATTGCACCTTCACCGATGATTGCACGTGAAATTTTAGCACCTCTACCGATAACTGCTCCACTCATGATGACAGAGTCAACAACTTCTGCTCCTTTACGAACTTGAGCTGCTGTTGAGAGGATAGAGTGTTTCACTGTACCATTTACGTAACAGCCGTCCACTACAAGAGAATCTTCCACTTGAGCGTGTTCTCCAAGGAAGTTTGGTGGAGCAATTAGGTTACGAGAATAAATCTTCCATTGACGGTTACGGCTATCTAGAGCATTCTCTGGAGAGATGTATTCCATATTTGCTTCCCAGAGTGATTCGATAGTACCAACGTCCTTCCAGTATCCATTGAATTCATAAGCATAGACACTTTCACCAGTTTCAAGATAGTTTGGAATAACATTTTTACCGAAGTCTGACATATCTAGGTTGGCCTTTTCAGCTGCAACTAGCATATTACGAAGTCGTTTCCAGTCAAAGATATAAATACCCATTGATGCCTTAGTTGATTTTGGTTCAGCTGGTTTTTCTTCGAACTCAACAATACGATTATTAGCATCTGTATTCATGATACCAAAACGGCTAGCTTCTTTAAGTGGCACATCTAAGACAGCAACTGTCAAGCTGGCATTATTGTCCTTGTGTGATTGGAGCATATCATCATAGTCCATCTTGTAGATATGGTCACCTGAAAGGATCAAAACATACTCAGGATTGATACTGTCGATATAGTCGATGTTTTGGTAAATGGCATGACTTGTACCTTCAAACCAACGATTTCCTTCACTTGCAGAGTAGGGTTGAAGGATAGAAACACCTGTGTCAATACCGTCTAGACCCCAACTAGAACCATTACCAATGTGGCTGTTGAGAGCTAGTGGTTGATACTGTGTAATAACCCCAACATTATGGATACCAGAGTTGGCACAGTTTGAAAGAGCGAAGTCAATGATACGGTAGCGCCCACCAAATTGCACGGCAGGTTTAGCAATGCTTTGAGTGAGTTTACCGAGACGAGTTCCTTGCCCACCAGCAAGGATTAAAGCTAGCATTTCATTCTTCATTTTCTACTCCTTTTTGAGTTTTATTAGCGACTTTTTTAGTAGGTTTTATGCGACGTTTGATTTTCCAAATACTTGCTCCCATAGCTGGCAAGGTAAATGTCAAAGTCTGCTCATAATCCTTCCACAATCCTTCTTGAGTTTGAACTGTTTGGTTATGCTCTTTCCACACACCACCCCATTGTTCTAACTCTGTATTCCAAATTTCTTCATAAATACCTGCAACTGGTAATCCAATTGTAAAATCAGGACGTTCAACCGGTGCCATGTTGAAGACACAGACTAGCATCTCGCCTTTTTTACCCTTACGAATAAAGGATAGAACACTTTGATCTCTATTATCCGCATCAATGATTTCAATACCATCGTAACTTGTATCAATTTCCCAAAGACAACGGTGATCTTTATAAAGCTGATTCAACTGTGATGTAAAGTACTTCATCTTGGCATTCATCGGATCTTCTAGGTTAGACCACTCCAATTGCTCTTCAGATTTCCACTCTAAGAATTGACCAAATTCGCTACCCATGAAGAGTAATTTCTTACCAGGGTGACAAATTTGATAAGTGTAGAGGTTTCTCAAACCAGCGAACTGATTGTAACGATCACCCCACATCTTATGCATCATACTCTTCTTACCGTGGACAACCTCATCATGTGAGAATGGTAGGAGATAATTTTCATTAAAGACATACATAAAGCTGAAAGTCACAAGATTAAAGTCATACTTGCGGTAAATTGGATCTTCTTCGTAGAAACGTAGGATATCATTCATCCAACCCATATTCCACTTGTAGTCAAATCCAAGTCCACCCATTTCCTTCATACCAGTAATCTTGGTACCTGAAGAAGACTCCTCTGCAATCATCATAACATCCGGATGCGCTAGCTTAATAACATCATTCAAACGTTGTAGGAAATAATAGCCTTCATAGTTGAGATTGCCACCGTCTTTATTTGGTGTCCATGGAGCATTGTCATAATCTAGATAGAGAATATTACTTACGGCATCTACACGAACACCATCTAGGTGATAGAAATCAATCCAGAACTTAATACTAGAAATCAAGAAGGATTGTACTTCATTTTTACCTAAGTCAAAGTTGAGTGCTCCCCAACCGTAGTTGTTAGCCTTATTATGATCTTGGTATTCAAAAGTTGGTGTACCGTCGTAGTATGCCAAAGCGTCATCATTGATTGTAAAGTGACCTGGCACCCAGTCCACAATTACACCGATATTGTTGATATGACATTCCTCAACGAAGTCTTGAAACTCTTCAGGACGACCATAGGCATGCTCTAAAGCGAAGTAGCCCATGAGCTGATAGCCCCAACTCAAACCGAGAGGGTGAGCCATCAGAGGCATAAACTCGATGTGAGTATAGTTCATCTCAACGAGATAGGGAATGAGCTCTTCTTTGAGTTGAGCAAAGCTATAAGGTGTTCCATCAGGATTTCTCTTCCAAGATCCTGCATGTACCTCATAGATATTGACCGGTCTTTCGAAAAATCCCCAACGTTTTCTGCGAGCTAACCAGAGCCCGTCCTTCCATTTTTTTTCAGGAATTTCTGTTAGAACAGCGCCTGTCCCAGGGCGAGCCTCATAACGTACAGCTAAAGGATCAATCTTCATAAGCTGATGGCCATTAGCACGAGTAATATGATATTTATAAATATGTCCCTCTTGAGCTAAAGTTGTAAAAACTTCCCAAACTCCAGATTCATTACGAACCATGGGGATTTGATTTTCAACCCAGTTAGTAAAATCACCAACTAGATGGACAGCCTGCGCATTTGGCGCCCAGACACGGAATGTATAGCCATACTCACCGTCTCTTTCTTCACGATGCGCACCTAAATAGTGTTGAAGATGGAAATTTTCGCCACTAGTAAAAGTTCTTAAAGCCTCAAATTTATCCATTGAATCCCCCTTTTATTGTAAGCGTTTTCTATGTATCTATTATACTATCTTTTAAGAAAACTTTCAACTAATTTCCGAATTCTACAAAAATTTTTTTCGAAAATCTTCATATATTTATCTTAACATTTCTAAAATTTTCATAAATGATGATAAGCAGTGAAATTTTCTATCAGCTACTGTTACAAAAATAACTTTCATTATCTATATATAAAATAACTCACTTAAAAACTGAACGTTTTTGTTTTTCGATAACATAATATTCGTAGATAACTCTTTTAATATAATTTTACCAAATTTTCTGAAATTTTCAACTATTTTTAGTAATAGTTCCATTTTTATTTTTATGACTAGAAATATAAAAAACTCAAGAGTAAATCCTGAGTTTTTGGTTAATTTTTAAGATAAGATATTCATAACTGCCACACTGACATCGTCAATGGCATTTTCTTGGTTAGAACGGCTATTGGTTACTAACATTTCTAGGTTTCCTGCATTTTCATAGTAATAGGAAGCCCCTTTGGCATTGAATACAACCAAGAAGTGCTCTTCACCACCATGAATCTCGTAGACAATCCAACCACTATTTTCAATGGCCGTGTGTACAAAGACATGACGGTAGACTTCTTCATAGGTAGGGTATGAAAAGGCACTGTTTTGTATTTTAAGACGGATAATCTGACGGACAAACTCGATGCTATCTTGACGATCATTGATCAAATCCCAGTTGACTTGGTTGACGCTATCTGGAGCATTGTAACTATTCATTGCTCGCTCACGATCTGCGTGAGTCAACTCGCCATTTTCTCCTGTAGCTACAAGCTTGGTACGGCCAAACTCTTGCCCCAGCTCCATGAAGGCCATCCCTTGCATGAGAAGGTTCATGGCTGTCGCTGTTTCTACTTTCTTCATGATGCGTTTATCACTCTCCATCGGATGAAGTGTTTTAAGTAAATCATGTAAATTATAGTTATCGTGGGCTTCTACGTAGTTAAGAACCTGATTGGGACTGAGGTAAGAACCCAGCTCACGACTTCCAAGAATAGCCTTTGCGAGGATCGGCTCAGTACCTGCTCCACTGATGAAGCCAGATTTGATAGAGCCATAGACTTCACAACCTTTGACCGCATCACGTTGATTATCATTAAAGAATCCAATATTTGGCAACTGGTAGGCATTGTCTTTCTTAGCCTTGTCATAAGGAGCAAGACCTGTTCCCATATCCCAACCTTCTCCATACAGGATGATTTTGGGATCGACTTCGTCCATAGCCCAACGAATCATCTGCATGGTTTTAACATCGTGAATTCCCATCAAGTCAAAGCGGAATCCGTCAATATTGTATTCTTTTACCCAGTAGAGAAGAGAATCAATCATATATTTACGGAACATTTCATGCTCACTGGCAGTTTCGTTACCGACTCCTGTTCCATTTTGGTAGGTTCCATCATGGTTCATTCGATAGTAATAATCGGGAACCGTTGTTTGGAATGGCGCATCAACGGTTGAGAAGGTATGATTGTAAACAACATCCATAATAACACCGATGCCGGCATCGTGATAAGCTTGGACCATGGCTTTCAAATCACGGATAGCTTGACCTGGATCATTTGGATTTGTAGACATACTAGTTTCTGGAGCATTGTAGTTTTGTGGATCATATCCCCAGTTATAAGTTACATTTCCATCAGCGTCGTATTCTTTATGACGGTCAGCAATTGGTTGTAGCTGAACATAGTTGACACCAAGTTCTTTGATATAGTCAAACGCAGTCGATTGACCATATTGGTTAACTGTTCCAGTTTGCGCTGCACCTAAGAAGGTTCCTCTTAATTCTGGCGCAACACCAGATGTTTCAGACTTAGTCAAATCACGGATATGCATTTCATACACAACTGCCTGGCAAGGATTTTCCAAGCGCCAAATTGCTTCTGTACCATGCTTAACCTCAAAACCTTCGACCTGACGATCTTGATTTGAGACAATGGCTGAACGTTTTCCATCAGGACTTGTCGCTATTGTATATGGATCACGAGTTAATGACTGGTGATGAGGAAAGTCAATTTGGTAGTGGTAAGCACAACCTGCTAAGCTTTCTGGAACTGATAAACTCCAAACACCAATGGTATTATACTTGTGGCTATAGGAATAACTATTTCCTCGCTCCATTTCAAAGATTTTAAGGATAGGAGCGTCATTGCTCGCTGATTCATAGACAACTACTTGGACAGATGTAGCTGTTGGTGCCCATAAGCTAAAACTTGTTTCATTTTCAGAAACTTGACATCCCAACTCTCCTTGATAACCCCAGTGGTGGTCGAAACTCGCACTATTGATTGCCTTGTCAAAAGCAAAAGGATTTTGGTCTTTATAGTGGGGACTGGCAATAGCTGGATTTTCAGAATAATAAACTGTATCGTCTCCATCCAAAATCCAAACCTCTGTCAAAAGTGGATAGTAATTGAAACGAATAGGATACTCTTTGCTGACACCGTCTTTTTCAACGCTAAAAGTCATGGTTTCAAGTGCTACTTCACTCGATTGAGTCAGTGAAAATTTGGCTCCAAAGTATTCTTCTTCTTTGATAAGCTCTACTGAATCTACTGTTTTTTTACTGAAACTGCAAGCCTCGTAGGCTTCATCCTTACGATGATAATGAATAAGTACAGGATAATTGTACATGGTTCTCCCTAATTTCTAAATTAAATTTGATTTTATATGTGACTAATAATTTCTTGATCAATCGCCTCAGGATTCACAAAAAACTCAATGTGATTATGGCACACTTCCAAATCTACTGGTGTGTCGCCACCGTATTCTCCATCAAGATTAAGCATAAACGGCTCTTCCTGATCCAAAGTTTCAATTCGGAGTTTACTAGTTTTCAGATATTCAACATTGACATCTGATACGTGTTGGCCTCCGTTCATGGCTTGAACTAGCAGACTCAACATATCTAGGATTTTATCTGTCTTTACTAGAATAAGCGTGAAATTGCCATCATCCAACTTGGTATCAGGTGCAAATTGCTCAAATCCACCGATAGAATTGGTCAAGGCAACAAAGACAAGAGAAACTTCTCCTGTAAAAATTCCCCAATCATGGTAAATACGAACAGGACGGGCTTTGGATTTTGGGAACATCTCGATGCCTTTAGCAACATAGGCCAGATAACCCAGACGCGTCTTCAGTTCACTCGGAACACTAAAGGTTAGCTCTGTAAGAGCTCCTGCCGCAGCAATATTGATGAAATACTTATCGCCAAAGGCACGACCAATATCAATTTTCTTGGTTTCATTTTTAGCAATGATCTTCGCTGCAGCAACTGGATCCCCCATAGGGATTTTCAATGCTCTTGCATAGTCATTGGTAGTCCCAGTAGGAATGATGGCTATCTTTGGCCGATGTTCCAGAGGTGCAATTCCATTAACCACTTCATTGATGGTGCCATCACCACCAGCTACTAAAACCAAATCAAAGCCAGCTTTTGCAGCTCTTTCTGCTTCTTTCTGGGCTGACAGGTGTTCAGGTTTGGTCTGGAAAGCACTGGTTTCATAGCCTATGCTCTCTAACACTTCTAGGACTTCTGCGATATTTTGCTTGATAATTTCCTGGCCTGATGTCGGATTATAAATGAGACGTGCGCGTTTTTTTTCTTCTTTCATAGCTTACAAACTCTCAAGCCAAGCTTCATCACGAATCTCTATTCCCAGTTCTTGTGCTTTTTGGAGCTTGCTTCCTGCATCTGCTCCTGCTACAACAAGATCTGTTTTTTTCGACACACTACCAGTAACCTTGGCTCCTAGACTTTCTAATTTATTTTTAGCTTCTGAGCGATTAAGACGCTCTAGCTTTCCTGTCAATACGACAGTTAGACCAGACAAGGCTGCATTTGCTGCAACTGTCTGTCCTTTGTAGTCTAGATTAACACCTGATTCTTTCAATTCCCTTAAAAGGATTTCAGAACCCTCTGTAGCAAAATAGGTCTGAAGGCTTTGGGCAATGACACTTCCCAAACTTTCGATACTTGCAATTTCTTCAGGATTGGCTTGTGCTAGCGATTCAATTGAGTGAAAGTTTTGTAAAAGCAACTGACTTGCCTTACTTCCTACATGACGAATCCCCAAACCAAACAAGAGTTTTTCAGCAGAATTATCTTTGGATGCTTGAATAGCTTGGTAGAGCTTTTGCGCCGATTTATCCTTAATACCATCTAACAAGAGAAAATCTTCAACCGTCAAGCGATAAATATCCGCAACATCTTTAACCAAATCGGCAGCAAATAGTTTCTCAACGATAGATGGACCAAGGCCAGAAATATTCATAGCATCACGCGATGCGAAGTGCGTCAAGCCTTCCTTGATTTGAGCAGGGCATCGCGGATTGATACAACGAAGGGCAACCTCATCTTCAAAATGCAAAAGCTTACTGTCACAACTTGGACAGTTTGTTGGAATATCTAGTCTTTCCTCTGACACACGCTTGGATTCTACCACTCGTAGAACAGCTGGAATGATATCCCCTGCCTTATAGACAATGACGGTGTCATCCTTACGGATATCCTTTTCAGCGATATAGTCGACATTATGAAGAGTTGCACGACTTACAGTTGTACCTGCAAGTTGCACTGGAGTAAGATTAGCAGTCGGAGTCACAACTCCTGTACGCCCTACTGTCCAGTCAACAGAAAGAAGTTTCGCTTCTTTTTCTTCTGCTGGGAATTTATATGCTACTGCCCATTTAGGTGCTTTGACTGTAAATCCTAGTTGCTCCTGACCAGCTAGATCATTGACCTTAATCACAACTCCATCGATATCATAAGGCAACTGATCTCTTTCTCGACCAATTTCTTGAATAAACGCCCAAACCTCATCCATACTATGAGCTAATAGACGTCTTTGATTAACCACAAAGCCTAATTGTTCCAAATGTTTCAAAACCTTCTCTTGACTATCCCGAGTTGAAGGACTAGCTTCCTGATAAAGGAAGGTTGCAAGATTACGTTTGGCTACTACTGCTGTATCTAACTGACGAAGGGTTCCTGCAGCAGCATTTCTTGGGTTGGCAAATTCTGGCTCCCCATTTTCTTGACGAGATTGATTGACCTGGTCAAAAGAAGCTCTCGGCATATAACATTCACCACGAACAGTAATATCTAATTTTTCTGGTAAAGATAAAGGAATGTCTTTCACTCGTTTAAGATTTTCAGTGATGTTTTCACCGATGGAGCCATCACCGCGAGTTGCCCCAGCAACAAAAATTCCCTGCTCATAAGTCAAGGAAATCGATAAACCATCAATCTTCAACTCACAAATATAAGTGACATCATCCAATTCTTTACGAACACGCGCATCAAAGGAATCCAGCTCTTCACGAGAAAAAGCATCCTGCAAACTATAAAGAGGATACTGATGACTATATTTCTCAAACCCATCAAGAATCTTTCCACCAACACGATGTGTCGGACTTTCTGGTAAAACTTGGTCAGGATGAGCTTTTTCTAACTCTACCAATTCACGATAAAGACGGTCATACTCACTATCAGATACAGATGGATTATCACTTGTATAATACTCTGTCGCATAGCGATTGAGCAGTTCAACGAGCTCTTTCATTCTTTCATTCATAGAACCATTTTACCATAAAAAGGACTCTATAAACAATACTCAAGCTCTAAAAAAGAAAATGAGAAGGATATTTCTATCGCTTCTCATTTATTTTTATTTTTTACGATTCAAAATAGCATTCAAGACGATGGCTACTGTACTTGCAATGACAATACCATTTGAGAAGAACATTTGTAATTCAGTCGGTAAAGTATTGAAGAGATTGCTTCCGTTTAATCCCACCCCAGCAGAAATAGAAACTGCTGCAATGAGGAAGTTGTGTTCATTATGTTCGAAGTCTACACGCGCCAAGATTTGCATCCCTTGGAGAGATACAAAACCAAACATGACGAGCATAGCTCCACCAAGAACAGGGCTTGGAATAATCTGAGCCAAGGCACCAAACTTAGGCAAGAGACCGAGCAAGATAAGGAAACCAGCTGCGTAATAGATTGGCAAACGAGTACGAATACCTGAAAGTTTCACCAAGCCTACGTTTTGTGAAAATCCTGTATAAGGGAAGGTATTGAAAAGTCCACCAAGCAGAACAGCGAGACCTTCTGCACGATAACCATTGCGAAGACGAGTGCTATCGATTGGATCTTTAGTAATATCAGAAAGGGCAAGATACACACCAGTTGATTCTACCATAGATACAGTAGCGATAATACACATCATTACAATAGAAGAAATCTCAAATTGTGGAGCACCGAAGTAAAATGGAGTCGGGATATGAACGAGTGGAGCTTCTGCTACTGGAGAGAAGTCAACCAAGCCCATAGTAGCAGCAATAATGGTACCTGCAATCAAACCGATCAAAATGGAAATAGATTTGATAAATCCTTTTGTAAGAATATTTACCAAAAGAATAATGAGAACTGTAATCATTGCCAAAGCTAAACTTTGTCCAGTAGGTTTTTCAACGTTATTTCCCATATTTCCGATGGCAACTGGAATCAAGGTCAATCCGATAGTTGTGATAACAGAACCAGTTACGATTGCAGGGAAAAGATTGGCAACTTTAGAGAAGATACCTGAAATCAGGATAACATAAATCCCTGAAGCAATCAAAGCTCCGAACATAGCACCACTACCATGACTCTGACCGATCATGATCAGTGGAGCAACAGACTGGAAGGCTACCCCAAGAACAATAGGCAAACCGACACCAAAATGTTTATTGAGTTGCAATTGTAAAAGAGTTGCAACCCCACACATAAAGATATCTGTTGAAATAAGGTAGGTCAACTGTTGAGCTGAATACCCTAAAGCACTTGCAATCATGATTGGTACCAGAATTGAACCTGAGTACATGGCTAGCAAGTGTTGCAAACCAAGAACGGCTGCCTGTGAGTGGTTTTCCTGTTGTTTCATTAGATATCTGCCTCCTTAAAGATAACTTTTCCATTTTCAAAACGCTCTAATCGCGCGAGTGATACTACTTGATGACCTGATTTTTCTAGCAGTTCACGACCATCTTGGAAGGATTTTTCAATCACAATTCCGATAGCTTCAACTGTAGCACCAGCTTGTTCAATGATCTGAATCAAACCTTTAGCTGCTTGACCATTAGCCAAGAAATCATCAATAATCAATACTTTATCTTGAGGAGATAAGAACTTACCTGCAATGGATACGGTACTTGTTACTTGTTTAGTGAAAGAATAAACCTCAGCAGTTAAAATTCCTTCATTCATAGTAATATTTTTTGCCTTTTTAGCAAAAATCATGGGTACTTCTAACTGTTCTGCCACATATAAGGCTGGGGCAATCCCAGATGCTTCAATGGTTACAACTTTTGTAATGCCAGCATTTTTAAAATGCTCTGCAAAAGTACGACCAATCTCACGCATCAAGGAATAATCAACTTGGTGGGTCAAGAAGGAATCCACCTTAAGAATATTCTCACCAAGGACGTTTCCGTCCTTTAAAATTCGTTCTTCTAATAATTTCACAATAACCTCCGAAATAAAAAGAGACTTACCAAGTAAGCCTCTAGGAAACAAAGAAATAGATTTAACCCCTATCCTTTTATCTCTGCAGCTTACTCATTGTTAGGTATTTACGGTACCTTGTAGAAACGCCACGCCAATTCGTGGCATAAATAAGTAATAGTAATATTAGTGAGCGTCACCATTCCAGATAGAGTTTTTCACAATGACATAGTCAACGTGACGAAGATCAGCAACCTTACGACCTCCAGCATAAGAAATCGAACTTTGCAAATCCTGTTCCATCTCTGTTAAGGTATCCTGTAAATGTCCTTTGGCAGGAAGAAGAATTTTCTTACCTTCGACGTTCTTGTAGGCACCTTTTTGATATTCTGAAGCTGAACCATAGTATTCTTTGAATTGTTTACCATCAACTTCAACTGTTTTACCAGGACTTTCGATATGCCCTGCAAATAGTGAACCAATCATAACCATACTTGCACCAAAGCGGATTGATTTGGCGATATCACCATGTGTACGAATACCACCATCAGCAATAATCGGCTTACGCGCAGCCTTAGCACACCAGCGAAGGGCTGCTAACTGCCAACCCCCAGTACCAAAACCAGTTTTTACCTTAGTAATACATACCTTACCTGGACCGATTCCGACCTTAGTAGCATCTGCACCAGCATTTTCAAGTTCACGCACGGCTTCTGGAGTTCCAACATTACCAGCGATAACAAAAGTATCAGGTAATTCTTTCTTGATATGCTGAATCATTGAAATCACGCTATCAGCATGACCATGAGCAATATCAATGGTGATGTACTCTGGTGCATCAGCCTTTAATTGACTCACAAAATCATACTCGTAGTCTTTAACACCTACCGAGATAGATGCAATCAACCCTTTTTCATGCATGCGTTTCACAAAAGGAATGCGTCCTTCTTCATCAAAACGGTGCATGATGTAGAAATAGCCACCCTTGGCAAGCTGTTCAGCAACATCTTCATCCAAGATAGTCTGCATATTAGAAGGAACAACTGGCAACTTAAAGGTATGTTTTCCCAAGGTCACATGTGTATCAGCTTCTGCTCGACTTTGAAGGACACACTTATTTGGGATTAGCTGAATATCTTCATAGTCAAAGATCGGAAATTCGTTTAACATATTTCTCTCATTTCTCTTATTTAGACCTTCCTAAAGTTAGGAATAGCCTCGTCTTTTCCAGACAATTACTCTAACAAGTTTACAATAATGTCCGTTTTTTGTCAATTGTAATGACCGAAAACAAATAATGTTCGTGTTTATAATTCTTGATTTAGATAATAAGTAGACATTTAGATGCCTTATGTCTGAAATTGCACTACCTTAATGATGCCTTCTATAAAATATTTTTTGAAGATTAAAAAAAGCCCAGCGTAGAAGCTTTCTCCCCTCTTAACACTAGACTTCTTTCTTATTTTAATAATACTCACCTTGACGGTAATCCCATGAGTTAAAGTTGTCTGACAGATGCATCATGATTTTATCAATGTCAAGGCCTTTACGGATAACCACTGGAGCTGGTGAAGTTGAGCGAGCTCCTCCTTGTTCTGGGATGAGTTTGCCATCTTTATCGACCATAGAGACCATCACACCTTGCTCGTAGCGTGTTTCAATGGTTTTGTCAGGTTGGATAGAGGCTACATAGTCGTCTGCTTCGATAACAAGGTCCACTGCTCCTTCGATGCGTTCTCCGATTCCTTCTACCTTACCACGGTTTCCTTTTCCAGATGGGTTAGCTGATGAGGCATAAACCATCTTGCCTTCTTCCCAAAGTTTGGCAGCCAATTGTTCACCAGCTTTCCCAAACTTGATAACAAAACAGCTAGTACCACGCACGTCAGTCATAAGTTCTTCACGGCCATCACCGTATGCTTTGAGTTTTTCAAAAGCTTCTGGTTTCCAAGGAAGGATACAACCAAGGAGAATGTCTTCGTCCCAATGTTTTTGGTAGAAGGCTTCAATTTCTGGGTTAAGTTGTGCTAAAGCGCGAAGTTCATCCATGCTACCGCAGAGAACAACACCTGGTTTGTTACGGTTACGTTCTTTAGCTTCAAACTTACGTTCAAGTCCTGCTTTGTCACTGGTCATGATGATGTAGCCAACTTTTGTAGGACAAACAATACATCCGCCCTCACCTTTTAAAATGTCATAGCCTTCTTGTGAAAGTGTTCCGTTCCATTGAATGTGTTTAGTCATAGTTCTATATTTCCTTTTCTATTTTTTTCTAATCCTGCCAGTAGGCTGGTCGTTGTTTTTCATAAGCAGCAATCAAATCTTCATACTGCAAGGTAATACCGATATCATCCAAACCATTTAAAAGCTTGTGTTTCCATTCACTATCGATTTCGAAAGTGAATTCTCCAACTGGTGAGATGATTTTCTGTTGTTCCAAGTCCACAGTTACCTGGTCACTTGGTTGTAGCTGAGCTAGTTTCTCTCTAACCTCTCTAGGCTGGACAATGGGCAACATGCCATTATTAAGTTCATTATTGTAATGAATATCACCAAAAGACCCTGCAATCACGACTTTAAAACCATAGTCTGCTAGAGCCCAAGCCGCGTGTTCCCTCGAAGAACCTGCCCCAAAGTTATCACCTGAGATGAGGATACTGGCTTTCCGATATTCAGGTCGGTTAAAGACAAAGTCTGGGTCCTCAGTATACTTGTCGTCCAGATAACGCCAAGCATACATGAGGTACTTACCAAAGCCTTTCTTATCTATTAACTTGAGAAACTGCTTAGGTAGGATTTGATCGGTATCGATATTATCATTCATGAGAGGAACGGTCGTTCCCGTATAAACTGTAAATTTCTCCATATCCTCTCCTTACTGGGCTTCTGGCATTTGCCGAACATCTACGAAG
>NZ_JAWERU010000032.1:0-18689 GCF_032481935.1 Streptococcus sp. | reverse complement strand
GGAACATCATGGGTGACGGTGCATTCAACATGTGCTACCCAGACGTTATCACAAACGTTCAATACGACCTTCCAGTTATCAACGTTGTCTTCTCAAATGGTAAATATGCCTTCATCAAGGACAAATACGAAGACACAAACAAACACTTGTTTGGTTGTGACTTCCCTAATGCTGACTATGCGAAAATCGCTGAAGCTCAAGGAGCTATTGGATTTACAGTTGACCGTATCGAAGACATCGACGCAGTTGTAGCAGAAGCTGTTAAATTGAACAAAGAAGGTAAAACTGTTGTCATCGATGCTCACATCACTCCACATCGTCCACTTCCAGTAGAAGTACTTGAGTTGGATCCAAAACAACACTCAGAAGAAGCAATCAAAGCCTTCAAGGAAAAATACGAAGCAGAAGAGCTCGTACCATTCCGCCTCTTCTTGGAAGAAGAAGGGTTGCAATCACGCGCAATCAAATAATTTCTCTCGTGGAACTTAAAAAGATCGGAGAAATCCGGTCTTTTTATGGAGGATAGTAAATGAATTTAAATCAATTAGATATTATCGTTTCAAATGTTCCCCAGGTCTGTTCTGACTTGGAGCGTATCTTGGATAAGAAGGCAGACTATGTTGATGATGGTTTTGCTCAGTTCACGATTGGTAACCACTGCCTCATGTTATCACAAAATCATTTAATTCCTTTGGAAGATTTTCAGTCAGGAATCATTATTCATATCGAGGTTGAGGATCTAAATCAGAATTACCAACGATTAAAAGAGATTGGTGTCGAGATTTTACATGGGCCTTGTGAAACGGATTGGGGAACAGAGTCTTTATTAGTTAAAGGTCCTGCTGGTCTAGTGATTGATTTTTATCGTATGAAATAGGGTGCTTAGTCATTTGAAGTTAACCTTAACTATTTTTAAAACAGAAATTGAGAACATAAACTATTAAAAGATCGGAGAAATCCGGTCTTTTTCTTTCATTTCTGTTAAAATAGATTCATCATCATGTTTTAAGGAGAAAAAAGATGCCAACAACTTTCTTTCTATTAATTGGATTAATGATGTTAGGCTTTGCTGCCTTCACCTATTTTATGTTTTCCTATTTTATATTTAGTAATTATAGCAATGCCAAGAGATGTACCGAAAGAACGGAAGGAGTTATTATCCGATATTCCTATGCTCTTTATAATGGGATTAGTCTCCCAGTTGTTGAATACACTGTTGATGGAAACCAATACAAGGTCGTAGGGCCTAAATTTCTATCTGCTATTTCAAATACAATCAGTACTCCCTTAGGTTCAATCGTATCTGATGTAAAAATGGATACTTTTGAAAATGGTGAAATTCCACAAGTTTTAAGATACAAAGTTAAGGGGAATAGTTTTTTGTCTTTTACAAAATCTCCTCTTATAGAACGCTTTCCAATTGGTGGAAAAGTTGCTGTTTATTATGATCCTAAAAAACCAAAACATTCCTATGTAGAAAGACCACTAAGACCTGGGCGATATGCATGGTTGGTAAAATGTTTTATCTATCTTAATGTTTTTATTATGGTTGCTCTAGCTTTCTTTATCATGTTCATTCTTCCAAATCTTATGAAATAAAGCAGTTTTGTATACAAACTTCAACTACCCTATTTGGCTTCTATGTTCATCGTAGAAGCTTTTTTATAAAGAAAATGCTTTTCTTAAAATATTTTTTGGGGCTATTTCAGCTTTATTTAAATGTTTGATAGTATAATAGTACCAGTAAATTATGTGAGGTAAAGTGATGACAGAAATACTACAATTTCCAGAGGGTTTCCTCTGGGGTGGTGCTACGGCAGCTAATCAATGTGAGGGTGCTTACAATTTAGACGGTCGTGGATTGGCGAATGTTGATGTTATTCCAATCGGTAAGGATCGTGAAGCCATTATCACAGGTCAGAAAAAGATGTTTTCTTTTGAGGAGGGCTATTTTTACCCAGCCAAGGAAGCTATTGATATGTACCATCATTACAAGGAAGATATTGCCCTTTTTGCAGAAATGGGGTTTAAGACTTATCGGCTTTCTATTGCTTGGACTCGGATTTTTCCTAAGGGCGACGAAAGCGTGCCAAATGAAGCTGGTTTGGCTTTTTATGAGGATTTGTTTAAGGAATGCCAGAAGTATGGAATCCAACCTCTGGTAACTATTACGCATTTCGACTGTCCTATGCACTTGATTGAAGAATACGGTGGATGGCGCAATCGTCGTATGTTGGACTTTTACGCAAATCTCTGTCGCACCCTTTTTACTCGTTACAAGGGCTTGGTTAAGTACTGGCTAACCTTCAACGAAATCAATATGATTTTGCATGCCCCCTTTTTAGGAGCAGGAATTTGTTTTGAAGAAGGAGAAAATCAAGAACAAATCAAATACCAAGCGGCTCACCATGAGTTGGTAGCCTCAGCTCTTGCGACTAAAATTGCTCACGAAATTGACTCAGAAAATAAGGTTGGATGTATGTTGGCGGCGGGGCAATACTATCCCAATACAGCTCATCCGAGAGACTACTGGGCAGCCATGGAGGAAGACCGTAAGAGTTACTTCTTCATTGATGTCCAAGCGCGTGGGGAATACCCGAATTACGCCAAGAAGCAGTGGGAACGTGAGGGAATTGAGATTGAAATGACAGCAGAGGATTTGGTCTTGTTGAAGAATCACACTGTTGACTTTGTTTCCTTCTCTTACTATGCGAGCCGAGTGGCCTCAGGAGATCCAGAAGTGACGGATTTGACAGCTGGAAATGTCTTTGCCTCCATCAAAAATCCTTATCTAGAATCCTCAGAATGGGGGTGGCAGATTGACCCATTGGGGCTTCGTATTACCCTCAATGCTATCTGGGATCGTTACCAAAAGCCTATGTTCATCGTAGAGAATGGCCTCGGTGCTATTGATACACCGGATGAGAATGGTTATGTAGAAGATGACTATCGGATTGATTATCTAGAAGCCCACATCAAGGCTATGCGAGATGCCATTTACCAAGATGGAGTTAACTTGCTTGGTTATACGACTTGGGGTTGTATCGATCTGGTTTCAGCTGGAACAGGCGAAATGAACAAGCGCTATGGCTTTATCTATGTTGATCGTGATAATGAAGGTCATGGAAGTCTCAAACGTAGCAAGAAGAAGTCCTTCTACTGGTACAAGGATGTCATTGCCAGTAATGGTGCAAGCATTGAGTAGAACACATTTGTTCACTATTTTTATAAAATCTTCTCCCTTCTTTATAAGATAGAAAAAAGAGTTCAATTAGGACTCTTTTTTTGCTATAATGAGGGTGAAAAATCAGATAGGAGATGAAACATGTCAGAACCATTATTTTTAAATTCCGTTATGCAAGAAAAAATCTGGGGAGGTACCAAACTTCGTGATGAGTTTGGCTATGACATCCCGAGCGAAAAGATTGGTGAGTATTGGGCAATCTCAGCTCACCCAAATGGTGTTTCCAAGGTAGCCAATGGTCGCTTTGAGGGAATCGACTTAGCTACTTTGTATGCGGAACACCGTGAGTTATTTGGTAACCGTCCAGAGCCAGTATTTCCGCTTTTAACAAAAATCCTTGATGCCAATGACTGGCTCAGTGTTCAAGTTCACCCAGATGATGCTTATGGCCTAGAACATGAGGGCGAACTCGGAAAAACAGAATGTTGGTACATTATTGCTGCAGATGAGGGTTCAGAAATTATTTACGGCCATAACGCTAAGTCAAAAGAAGAACTCCGCCAGCAAATCGAAGATAAAAACTGGGATGCCTTGTTAACAAAAGTTCCTGTAAAAGCTGGAGATTTCTTCTATGTTCCAAGTGGAACCATGCATGCTATTGGAGCAGGTATCTTGATCCTTGAAACACAACAGTCTAGTGATACAACCTACCGTGTCTATGACTTTGACCGTAAGGATGACAATGGTAACTTGCGCGAGCTTCACCTTGAAAAATCCATCGACGTATTGAATATCGGAGAGCCTGCTAACAGCCGTCCTGTAACCGTCAAAGCAGACGATTTGCGTTCAACTCTCCTTGTATCCAATGAATTCTTCGCAGTTTACAAGTGGGAAATCACTGGAAAAGTTGACTTTGAAAAAACAGCTGACTACAGCCTGTTCAGTGTCTTAGCTGGTCAAGGGAAACTAACTGTGGACAGCAAAGATTATCCAATTCAAAAAGGTAGCCACTTTATCCTACCAAGTGATGTTGAATCTTGGATCTTAGAAGGGCAAGGTCTGGAATTGATTGTTAGCCATCCATAAAAAAGAAAGGGCCTGAGTTCACTACTCAAGTCCTTTTTGATTACATAAATTGGGCGATGAAGACCACGATGATGATGATTGGAATGATGAAACGAAGAAGGAAGAGCCAGACTTGGAAAAGTCCTTGTTTCCATGCACTTTCATCAAGATGGAGTTCCTCCATAGCAAGAGCCTTTTTGAAGATATAGCCTGTAAAAAGTGAAAGGCAGAGAGCTCCAAATGGCATGAGGAGATTGGAAACCAAGAAGTCCATAGCATCAAAGAAAGTTTTTCCAAAGATATGAACATCTGCCATAACACCGTAAGATAGGGCTGAAGGAATTCCAAAGACAAAGGTCAAGATTCCTAAAATGGTACTCCACTTGGCACGCTTGCTGTTGTCCTGGTTGGTGATATTACCCACATTGATTTCCAGCATTACGACAGAAGAAGTGACTGTCGCAAAGAGGAAGAGCAAGAGGAAGAGGATGTAGAAAATACTTCCAAAAGGCATCTTATCAAAGAGTTGTGGCAAGACAATAAAGAGGAGACTTGGACCACCTTCAGACTGGATGTTAAAGGCTGACATAGCTGGGAAAATAGCTAATCCTGCCATGATGGATACAGAGATGTTCATGGCAACGATGGACATACCTGATTGGACCAGATTGGTTTTCTTATCCAAGTAAGAAGCATAGGTCAACATGGCAGTAACACCGAGCGATAGTGCAAAGAAAGATTGTCCCAGAGCATAGAGGAGTCCGGTGCTTGTCAGTTTTGAAAAGTCAGGTTTGAGGAAGTAAACTACACCTTCCATGGCATTTGGCAAGCTGAGAGAGCGCCCGATAATAATGACAAAGATGATAAAGAGCAGGGGCATCATAACCTTAGATGCTCTTTCAATCCCTTTTTGAACCCCTTTAGACACGATAAAGATGTTGAGGAAGATGAAGAGGGCTTGGGAACCGAGGGCAATCCATGGATTTGAAATAATATCTGTGAAGAGCTGGGCATAATCACTGCTAATCCCAACTTGGAAGGCTTTAGCAATAGCGATACCTAGATAAACTAAAACCCATCCACCAATAACACTGTAAAAAGATAAGAGGATGAAAAGGGCAAAGGCACCAATCCAACCGATAAAATTGTAGTTCTTGTTATCGCCCAATTTTCCAAAGGTCTTGATTGCTGACACGCCAGCGCTCCGACCGAGGGCAAATTCAGCGAGCAAGAGGGGGAATCCAATCAATAGTGTCGAGATGAGAAAGACAAGTAAAAATCCACCTCCACCATTGGCTGCAGTCATGTATGGAAACTTCCAAACAGCTCCAAGACCAATAGCAGAACCAGCAGACGCAAGGATGAAGCCCAGTTTCGAGCCCCATTGCGATTTTTCAGACATAGTAAAACTCCGATCTATTTTTTAAAATAAGAAAAGGCTACTTGAGTTGTCAAATAGCCTTCTCTCAATGACTCTTTATGAGCTTTTTATTTGATTGATAGACTTGATTATCCTATCATGATTTTTCAAGTCTGTCAAGAAAATCAATTTTACGTTTTCATAAATCTTAATAAAATACTTGACTCTCCCCAAAGGGGAGGGTATATACTAATTATGTGAGGAGGAAATCATGTACCATATCAAAGAAGCTGCGCAGCTTTCAGGCGTTTCTATCAAGACCCTTTACCATTATGATAAGATAGGACTCTTGATCCCATTAAAGTCAGAAAATGGCTATCGGACCTACAGTCAAGAAGATTTAGAACGACTTCAGGTTATCCTTTATTACAAGTATCTAGGTTTTTCTTTAGAAAAAATAGCAGAGCTATTGAAGGAAGAAAAGATGAACTTGTTACCACATTTGACGAGACAGTTGGATTACCTGACTCGAGAAAGACAACATTTGGATACCTTAATTTCAACCTTACAAAAAACCATTCAAGAACAAAAAGGAGAAAGAAAAATGACTATTGAGGAAAAATTCACTGGATTTAGCTATCAAGACAATCAAAAATACCACCAAGAGGCGGTAGACAAGTATGGCCAAGAAGTCATGGACCAGGCTCTCGAGCGTCAAAAAGGACGAGAGGATGAAGCTACAACAGCCTTTAATCAAATCTTTCAAGCCTTGGCACAAAATCTACAATCTGGTCTGCCGATAACAGCATCTGAAAACCAAGAGGAAGCAGCCAAGCTCTTGCAAGCCATTCGTACCTATGGATTTGACTGTTCTATGGAAGTCTTCGGTCATATCGGAAAAGGCTATGTCTATAATCCAGAGTTTAAGGAAAATATTGACAAATTTGGCCCAGGGACAGCTCAGTACACATCAGATGTTATTGCCCACTATGTAAGCACACAAACTCGATAAAACTCAAAGACTAAGCTAGGACTGACAAAGCCAGTAACAGAATTTTAATTGGAGGACACAGACCTAGCTTGAAGATTAGACAAGCTAAAAATCGGCGGAGTAATCTCTGCCGATTTACTGTTATTTGAGTTGGTAAGACCAGTCTTCATCATCCTTGTAGTAAAAGAACTCACTGAGATCTTCTTCAAGAAAAACACGAAGCATATCAGACATATCCTCAGTAGCTAGTTTAAGATGAGATAGATTTTCAAAATCCTCCCACCAGACTTTTCCTTCGTCTGAAGATTGGAGCTCACCAGTAAAGTGTTCAGTTTTGTAAAAGAGGACAACATAGCGATAATCTGCATCATCATACCAATCTTTGATACCACAGAGCTGAGATTTAGAAATGGTCAGACCAGTTTCTTCCTCCACTTCACGAATGACAGCATCGACAAAGGACTCGCCACGTTCAACATGGCCGCCAGGAAAAGTAATGCCAGGCTAGTTAGGACTAACTCGATCTTGAACCAAAATCTTGTCCCCATTTTTAATCATACACATGTTGACAAATTCGACTGATTCTCTTCTGTTCATCTTATTTTTCCTATTTTGTTAGTAATTTTTCTACCACGTTTAACTTTCGCATGGTCAGATCAACGCCGAACAGCTTTTCGAGATAGTTGGTATTAAGCTTTTTTCGTTTTGCAGTTCTAGGGAGATAGAGATAAAGACAATGGTTGCCGATACAAATTTCTTCTTCACCATAGTCACTATCCAATTTTTCAAATGGTAGACTTTGGATAGCATTCTGGAAAAGAATTATATGTATACGGTCATAAAGATAGTGTTCTCCAAACGGATTTTCTTGGACAATTTTTGTAAAATCACTCTTATTTTTAATGACCATTTTTAAGTCGGCTCCGATTTTTTCTTTTATTAGAGTATGGACTTGTTCTCGTATTTCTTCTATGGCTAAGTCGCTTTCAAGAATAATATTTCCACTTTGAATATAAGTTCGAACGTGTTGAAAACCAGCCTCTGTTAAGATATCTACCAGATAAGACATTTTAGGGATAGCATTTTGTCCATTCGGTGTAACACCTCTCAGTAAAATAATATGTTCCAAAATAGCTCCTTTCTTATCCAATATCTTTAGATACTATATCATTTATAGTTCTAGTTTGAGCCTGCCACCCAGCCGGTGCAGAGGGCGGAAGTGATGTTAAATCCCCCCGTATGGGCATTGATATCTAGTACCTCACCAGCAAAGTGGAGTCCAGGTACTAGCTTACTTTCCAGCGTTTTAGGATTGATTTCCTTGAGACTAACGCCACCTTTAGTTACAAAAGATTTTGCTAGCGACATCTTTCCAGTTACAGGGATTTTAAGAGCCTTGATGGACTGGACAAGTTGGGCGCGTTCCTTTTCTGTTAGTTGTTTGACTTTTTCAGGATATCCTTGCACGAAAAAGTCTGCCAAGCGTTCAGGGAGTAAAGTTTTTAAGGCATTTTTCAAGGACTTTTCACGGTTCTCTTCTAAAAAGTCAACTAAGTCACCTTCTGAAAGTTGTGGCAAGACATCTAGAGAGAGAATTTCCCCACCCTTGACAAAGCTAGACATGCGTAGCGCAGCAGGACCTGACAAACCAAAGTGGGTAAAGAGTAGGTCATGAGTGATGACATGCTTGCCATAGCTTAGGGTCACATCGTCTAGGGAAATTCCCTGCAAAGCCTTGTGTGGGAAATCTGTCAACAATGGGCTTTCAGCAGCTTCGAGTTCGGTAATAGTGTGTTTGAAATGGCGGGCGATTTCGTGACCAAAACCAGTAGAGCCAGTAGAAGGATAGGATTTTCCACCTGTTGTGACAATGAGTTTATCACAAGTGAAGGTTTGGTCTGTAGACTTAAGGACAAACTGGTCGTCAATCTTTTTAACAGAAACAATCTCTGTTTGAGTGGCAACTTGCCCACCTAGCTCCATGATTTTCTTTTCCAGTGCTTCGATAATGGTCCGAGATTTGTCGCTGGCTGGAAAGACACGCCCGTGGTCCTCAACCTTGAGTTTTACGCCATTTTCAGTAAAAAAGTTGATAATATCATGGTTATCAAACTGGGAGAAGACGCTGTAAAGAAAGCGCCCATTTCCAGGGATTCCAGCTAATAGGTCATCTAGAGTTCCATTGTTGGTCACGTTGCAGCGACCACCACCAGTACCAGCTAATTTTTTTCCGAGTTTTCGATTTTTTTCGATGAGAAGGGTTTTCTGCCCATAAAAGCTACTGGAAATGGTAGCCATCATACCAGCCGGGCCTCCCCCAATTACAATAGTGTCAAAATGTTTCATAAAAGTATTGTACCATAAAAAAACAAGAGATGATAAGTCATCTCCTGTTTGATTTATTAGTCAATTTCATATCCCATGAGGAGTCCACCCTCTTCTGCATAAAAACTGCAGAGTCCAGAGGTTGGGATAATCTTGATTTCAGCTTGTGGAAATTTTTCACGTAAGAGCTCTGAGAGCTGTTGGCAGAATTTATCATTACTGCGGTGAGCCATGACGATACGTCCACCAGCATAGCCAGCTTTGATTAACTCTTCATAGGCAGCTTGAAGAGATTTTTTAGCACCACGAGCCTTTTGGAGGAGTTCCAAGGTTCCAGTTTCACTTGCTTCCCCAACCATACGAATATTGAGGAGCCCAACAACTGTACCGATCAGTTTACTCAAGCGACCATTCTTAACCAGATTATCAACCTTAGCGAGAACGAACAATAACTTAGTTTTTTCTTGGTAAGCAGTAATAGCATTAACCACTTCTTCAAAAGAAAGTCCTTGATCAATCAAGTCATTGATTTTCTCAACGATTAGATCAACTTCCCCACCAGCAGACAAGCTGTCAATAACATGAATCTGAGTATCAGGATGTTCTTCGAGATAGAGATTCTTAGCTAATTGAGCGCTGTTTTGACTACCAGAAAGAGTTCCGGTAATGGTCACTACAAAAATATGGTTTGCCCCTTCAAATGCTCGCAAGTAATCATCAGGGCTAGGACAAGCTGATTTTGAAGCTTCAGAAGTTGCATACATGGTTTCCATCATTTTGTCAATATCAAGACTAGCATCGTCAATAAAGACTTGATCAGCCACTTGAATGGTTAAGGGAACACTGATGAATTCAGTATCAATTGCTGGATTTGCCAGTTGATGATAATCACAACCAGAGTCAGCTACAATCTTCCAAGTCATAGAAATTCTCCATCTTTATCACTTATACATTGACAAAGGTTCTGTCTTTTTTTACAATTATATCATGAAAAATCTTAAAACAAAAGTCTCGTCACTCTGTTGTCACAAGTAGAAAGGAAGTGTTATGGCCGAACGAAGAATTTCTGAAAATTCACTTGAAAATCTCAGAAAATCCAATCAAGAATCCAATTTACTGACCAGAGAAGCTATCGAAACAGCTCTCTTGCAACTTTTGGAGAAAAAGGAATTGACAAAGATTAGCATTTCTGAGTTGGTCAAACGTGCTGGTGTTTCCCGTGCAGCCTTTTATCGAAACTATGACTCCAAAGAAGAGATTTTAGAAAGTGTCTTTAAACGAAGCGTCCATAACATTATGGAGCAATTGAGCCATTACGATGTAAAAACGGACCTCTATCTGGTTTGGGTTCGCCTCTTTCGAGAAGCTAAGAAAGAGGCTAAGGTTATTCAGCTTGCCTTGGACTACCACTTGGAAAAAATTTTTGTGCAAGCCATGCAAGAATTTTTAGAAAAATACTATGGAAAATCAAAAGGAGTCAGCTCTTACCTGCATTCTTTTTGGAGTTCTGCCATCGTATCAGTTTTGCTTAAATGGATTAAGGATGGAATGAAGGTTCCTGCTGAAAAAATTGCAGATTTACGCCTACCATTTTTCAAAAAATAAACCAAGAGGAGAGAAGATATGACAGAAAAAAGACTGGCTTGGGATGAGTATTTTGCTGCTCAAGCTCTATTAATTGCCAATCGTTCAACCTGTAAACGCGCTAAGGTAGGAGCTGTTTTAGTCAAGGATAATAAGGTGATTTCAACAGGATACAATGGTTCTGTATCAGGAACGGAGCACTGTATTGACCACGACTGTCTGGTGATTGAGGGCCACTGTGTGCGCACTCTTCATGCAGAGGTAAATGCTATACTACAAGGAGCCGAACGTGGCGTTCCAAAAGGTTTCACAGCCTACGTTACACATTTTCCATGCCTCAACTGTACCAAGCAATTGCTTCAGGTAGGTTGTGAGCGTGTCGTGTATATCAATCAATACCGTATGGATGACTACGCCCAGTATCTCTATCGTGAAAAAGGTACCGAGTTGACCCATTTATCGCTAGAGACAGTACAAGCAGCTCTTCAAGAAGCAGATTTGATTTAGAAATTATAAAAAAATAGATGGTTTAGAAGGATTTTTAAACCATTTTTTGATATAATAAGAAGAATAAATTGAAAGAAGGAATTCAGAAAATGGGAAAACTTGAAGTCATTAATCATCCGCTCATTCAACACAAATTGTCAATCTTGCGTCGCACAGACACTTCTACAAAAGCTTTTCGTGAGTTAGTAGATGAAATTGCTATGTTGATGGGATATGAAGTGCTTCGTGATCTTCCGCTTGAAGACGTTGAAATCGAAACACCTATCACAAAAACAGTCCAAAAACAATTGGCTGGTAAAAAATTGGCAATTGTTCCAATCTTGCGTGCAGGTATCGGGATGGTCGATGGGCTGTTGAGCTTGGTTCCAGCAGCCAAAGTTGGACATATTGGTATGTACCGTGACGAAGAAACTCTTCAACCAGTAGAATACTTGGTTAAATTACCTGAAGATATCGACCAACGTCAAATTTTTGTGGTTGACCCTATGCTTGCAACAGGTGGTTCTGCAATCTTGGCTGTTGATTCCCTCAAAAAACGTGGAGCATCAAACATCAAATTTGTCTGCCTTGTATCTGCTCCAGAAGGTGTAAAAGCTCTTCAAGAAGCTCACCCAGATGTAGAAATCTTTACAGCAGCTTTGGATGAACGCTTGAACGAACATGGCTATATTGTTCCAGGTCTTGGTGACGCTGGAGACCGTTTGTTCGGAACTAAGTAAAATTCTAAGCTTACCCTAAAACTGTTCATTAGTTTTAGTCTAGAAAGGAGGTTAAATTTTTGTGTCTGTTTTTAGGATAGAGCAAAAATTTGACCTTTTTTGACCAAAAAGATATAATAGTCCTGTATCAAGTCGCTTGACTAGGAAATTTAGAAATCAGAAGGAGAAATGAATGATTCCTGTAGTTATTGAACAAACAAGTCGTGGAGAACGTTCATATGACATTTACTCACGTCTTTTAAAAGATCGTATCATTATGTTGACTGGACCAGTCGAAGACAATATGGCCAATTCAGTTATCGCCCAATTGCTTTTTTTGGATGCCCAAGATAGTACAAAAGATATCTACCTTTATGTAAATACTCCAGGTGGTTCTGTATCAGCTGGTTTGGCAATCGTTGATACTATGAACTTTATCAAGGCAGATGTCCAAACCATTGTTATGGGGATGGCTGCTTCAATGGGAACAATCATTGCTTCAAGTGGAGCAAAAGGCAAGCGTTTTATGCTTCCAAATGCCGAGTACATGATTCACCAACCGATGGGTGGTACAGGTGGTGGTACACAGCAAACAGATATGGCGATTGCTGCTGAACACTTGCTTAAAACTCGTAAAACTTTGGAGCAAATTCTTGCAGATAATTCTGGTAAATCAGTTGAGCAAATCCATGCAGATGCTGAACGTGATTACTGGATGAGCGCTCAAGAAACACTTGAATATGGTTTCATTGATGAAATCATGGCTAATAATTCTTTGAATTAAACTACTAAAGCAAGCTCGACTGAGCTTGCTTTTTTTGATATAATAGTAAGAAGATTGTTAGAAGGAAGTTGTAATATGTTTCAAAAAGAGAATCGGTCTGGTCTGATTATCTACCTATACTATAATCGTGATGCAAAAAAAATCGATAATTATGGTGATATTTGTTACCACTCAAAAAAACACCGTTATCTGCAACTTTATGTCCCAACAGAAGAAGTGGAAGAACTGGTTAGCCGTTTAGGAAAAGAGAAATTTGTCAAAAAAGTGAGACGATGTCATATCCAAGAATTGGAAACTCCCTTTGTTGGTAGTCTCTACAGAAATAACGAAAACGTTATCATGTAAAAATTCAGATAAATGTGTTGACAATTTTCTGATAATTCGGTATATTCTTAACATGTAATTTAAATTAAGAAATTAAAAGGAGATAAACATGAAGAAAAAATTTGCCTTGTCACTTGTAGCTCTTGCAAGTGTGGCTGTTTTAGCAGCTTGTGGAGAAGTGAAGTCAGGAGCTTCAAACTCAACTGGTAACCCAGTGGATGAGAAAGTCGTTAAAATTGGTTTCAACTTTGAAGAAACCGGTGCTGTAGCATCTTACGGTACATCTGAACAAAAAGGTGCCCAACTTGCAGTTGATGAAATTAACGCAGCAGGTGGTATCGATGGAAAACAAATCGAAGTAGTAGACAAAGATAACAAATCTGAAACTGCTGAAGCTGCTTCAGTTTCAACAAACCTTGTTACTCAATCTAAAGTAGCAGCTATCGTAGGACCTGCAACTTCAGGTGCAACTGCAGCAGCAGTAGCAAATGCTACACAAGCTGGAGTTCCATTGATTTCTCCAAGTGCTACTCAAGATGGTTTGACAAAAGGTCAAGATTTCCTTTTCATCGGAACATTCCAAGATAGCTTCCAAGGGAAAATCATTTCTAACTATGTTACAAACAAGTTGAACGCTAAGAAAGTAGTCTTATATACAGATAACTCAAGTGACTACGCTAAAGGAATTGCAAAATCATTCCGTGATTCATTCTCAGGCGAAATCGTAGCAGATGAAACATTTGTATCAGGTGACACTGACTTCCAAGCAGCTTTGACAAAAATCAAAGATAAAGACTTTGATGCAATCGTATTGCCAGGTTACTATACAGAAGCTGGTAAGATTGTAAACCAAGCTCGTGGTATGGGAATTGATAAACCAATCATCGGTGGTGATGGATTCAACGGTGCAGAGTTTGTTCAACAAGCAACAGCTGAACGCGCATCAAATATCTACTTCATCTCAGGATTCTCAACTACTGTAGAGGTTTCAGATAAAGCAAAAGCCTTCCTTGAAGCTTACCGTGCAAAATACAACGAAGATCCTTCAACATTTTCAGCTCTTGCTTATGACTCAGTTTACCTTGTAGCTAATGCAGCAAAAGGGGCAAAAACTTCAGTTGATATCAAGAACAATCTTGCTAAAACACAAAACTTCGAAGGTGTTACAGGTCAAACAAGCTTTGATGCAGATCACAACACTGTGAAAACAGCCTTCATGATGACCATGAATAATGGTAAAGTAGAAGCGGCAGAAGTCGTAAAACCATAATTATAGATACAGGAAATGGGGAATGAGCTTTTACTCACTCCCTGTTTCAGTGTTTATGAAAGGATTATTTTTTTATAAAAATCCTAAAAAATAAAACTTAGAAAGAGTGAACCATATGCTTCAACAACTTGTCAATGGTCTAATCTTGGGGAGTGTCTATGCGCTGCTAGCCCTAGGTTATACTATGGTTTATGGAATTATCAAGCTCATTAACTTTGCCCACGGTGATATTTATATGATGGGTGCTTTCATGGGTTATTTCTTGATTAATTCCTTGCAATTAAATTTCTTTGTTGCCTTGATCTTATCGATGATCGGTACTGCAATTCTCGGTGTTATCATTGAGTTCCTAGCTTATCGTCCATTACGTCATTCAACTCGTATCTCTGTACTGATTACAGCTATCGGGGTATCCTTCTTACTGGAGTATGGGATGGTCTATCTGGTAGGTGCCAATACACGTGCCTTTCCTCAAGCAATCCAAACAGTGCGTTATGATTTGGGACCAATCAGTCTAACAAATATTCAATTGTTGATTTTGACTGTCTCACTTGTTTTGATGGTTCTTCTACAACTCATCGTACAAAAAACTAAGATGGGGAAAGCCATGCGTGCCGTTTCTGTAGATAGTGATGCTGCTCAGCTGATGGGGATTAACGTGAACCGTACAATCAGTTTCACCTTTGCATTGGGTTCAGCTCTAGCTGGTGCAGCGGGTGTCTTGATTGCACTTTACTATAACTCTCTTGAACCATTGATGGGAATGACTCCAGGTATTAAATCATTTGTGGCTGCCGTTCTTGGTGGTATCGGAATTATCCCTGGTGCAGCTCTGGGTGGCTTTGTTATTGGTCTTTTAGAGACATTTGCTACCGCCTTCGGAATGTCAGATTTCCGTGATGCCATCGTGTATGGAATCTTGCTCTTAATCTTGATTGTTCGCCCAGCTGGTATCCTCGGTAAGAATGTGAAAGAGAAGGTGTAAACAATGAAAGAAAATTTAAAAGTTAACATTCTATGGTTATTCCTTTTGTTGCTTGGATATGGTTTGATTAGCCTATTGGTTTCAGTAGGAGTCTTGAATCTTTTCCATATTCAGATTATTGAACAAATCGGTATCAATATTATTCTAGCAGTAGGTCTTAACCTAATCGTTGGGTTCTCTGGTCAGTTTTCACTTGGACATGCTGGATTTATGGCTATTGGTGCTTATGCAGCAGCCATTATCGGATCAAAATCTCCAACCTATGGTGCATTCTTTGGAGCTATGTTGCTCGGCGCCATCATTGCTGGTTTGGTTGCCCTCATCGTAGGAATTCCTACACTCCGTTTGAAGGGAGATTATCTTGCAGTTGCGACACTTGGTGTTGCTGAAATTATTCGTATCTTCATTATTAATGGTGGAAGCCTTACAAACGGTGCTGCTGGTATTTTGGGAATTCCTAACTTTACAACTTGGCAAATGGTATATTTCTTTGCTGTGATTACAACGATTGCTACTCTTAATTTCCTTCGTAGTCCTATCGGACGTTTAACCTTATCAGTTCGTGAAGATGAGATTGCTGCTGAGTCAGTAGGGGTAAATACTACAAAAATTAAAATCATTGCTTTTGTTTTTGGTGCTGTTACTGCAAGTATCGCAGGTACTCTTCAATCAGGATTTATCGGATCAGTCGTACCAAAAGATTACACGTTTATCAACTCTATCAATGTCTTGATTATCGTTGTATTTGGTGGTTTAGGATCCATTACAGGGGCAATTGTTGCGGCGATTGTTCTTGGAATCTTGAACATGCTCCTTCAAGATGTGGCCAGCGTTCGTATGATTATCTATGCTTTGGCCTTGGTACTCGTTATGATCTTCAGACCAGGTGGTCTTCTTGGGACATGGGAATTGAGCCTATCACGTCTCTTTAAAAAAGGTAAGAAGGAGGGACAAAACTAATGGCATTACTTGAAGTAAAAAATTTAACCAAACATTTTGGTGGTCTGACTGCCGTTGGGGACGTCACTCTCGAATTGAACGAAGGTGAACTTGTTGGTTTGATTGGACCGAATGGTGCTGGGAAAACAACCCTCTTCAACTTGTTGACAGGTGTTTATGAACCTAGCGAAGGGACAGTAACCTTGGATGGTCACTTATTAAATGGCAAGCAACCCTATAAAATCGCATCTCTTGGTTTAGGGCGTACCTTCCAAAATATCCGCCTCTTCAAGGATTTGACAGTTTTGGATAACGTTCTGATTGCATTTAGTAATCATCATAAACAACATGTTTTTGCAAGTTTCTTGCGCTTACCAGCTTTTTATAAGAATGAAAAAGAATTGAAAGCTAAAGCCTTAGAATTACTAAAAATCTTTGATTTGGATGGAGATGCTGAAACTCTAGCTAAAAATTTAGCCTATGGTCAACAACGTCGTTTAGAAATTGTTCGTGCTCTTGCTACAGAACCTAAAATCCTTTTCTTGGATGAGCCTGCAGCGGGTATGAATCCACAAGAAACTGCAGAATTGACTGAGTTGATTCGTCGCATCAAGGATGAATTCAACATTACTATTATGCTGATTGAACATGATATGAACTTGGTTATGGAAGTTACTGAGCGTATCTATGTTCTTGAGTACGGTCGTTTGATTGCTCATGGAACACCAGATGAAATCAAGAATAATAAACGTGTTATCGAAGCTTATCTAGGAGGTGAAGCCTAATGTCTATGTTAAAAGTTGAAAACCTCTCAGTACACTACGGTATGATTCAAGCTGTACGTGATGTGAGCTTTGAAGTAAACGAAGGAGAAGTTGTTTCCCTTATCGGTGCCAACGGGGCTGGTAAAACAACCATCCTTCGTACCTTGTCAGGACTTGTTCGTCCAAGTTCTGGTAAAATTGAATTTTTGGGACAAGAAATCCAAAAGATGCCTGCACAAAAAATTGTGGCATCAGGACTTTCTCAAGTACCAGAAGGACGTCACGTCTTCCCTGGTTTGACAGTTATGGAAAACTTGGAGATGGGAGCCTTTCTTAAGAAAAATCGTGAAGAGAATCAAGCAAATTTGAAGAAAGTCTTTTCACGTTTCCCGCGTTTGGAAGAACGTAAAAACCAAGATGCAGCTACCCTTTCTGGTGGTGAGCAACAGATGCTTGCTATGGGACGTGCGCTTATGTCAACACCTAAACTTCTTCTCTTAGATGAACCTTCAATGGGGCTTGCACCAATTTTCATCCAAGAAATTTTTGATATCATCCAAGATATTCAAAAACAAGGTACAACTGTTCTTTTGATCGAGCAAAATGCCAATAAAGCACTAGCCATCGCAGATCGAGGCTATGTTCTTGAAACAGGTAAAATCGTTCTTTCAGGAACAGGTAAAGAACTCGCAGCATCAGACGAAGTCAGAAAAGCATATCTAGGTGGCTAAAACAATCCAGTGGATTGTTTTAGTCGGCGGATAAGGATTGCGTAGTAATCTTCGTATAGTCTGGGAGACTAGTTTAGGTTGCGAATAAAGATTACAAAGCAATCCATATTAGTCCGGGGGACCTTTTTAGTCGGCGGATAGAGATTGCTTGGCAATCATCAGATCCAGTGGATTGTTTTAGTCGACGGGAAAGATTGCCAAACAAATTACATAATCATAAGATTGAGGGCCCTAATATAGGGCTCTTTTTATAGTGTTTCAGAGTTTTCAGAATCTTGAAAAAGAGATGAAAGCGTTTGATTGATTTTCGTAAAAAGTGTATAATAAAGCTATAAACATAAAGGAGAGTTCCTATGGCAGTTAAAGATTTTATGACACGAAAGGTCGTATATATTAGCCCAGATACGACTGTAGCACATGCAGCAGACTTGATGCGCGAACAAGGTTTACATCGTCTTCCTGTTATTGAAAATGATAAATTAGTTGGTCTAGTAACAGAAGGAACAATTGCTGAAGCCAGTCCGTCAAAAGCAACAAGTCTTTCAATCTTTGAGATGAATTACTTGCTCAATAAAACAAAAGTAAAAGACGTCATGATTCGTGATGTTGTAACTGTCTCCGGTTATGCAAGTTTGGAAGATGCAACCTACCTTATGCTGAAAAACAAGATTGGAATCTTGCCAGTTATTGATAATGGACAAGTCTATGGCGTCATTACTGACCGTGATGTTTTCAGAGCATTTCTTGAAATTTCTGGTTATGGCGAAGAGGGAATCCGTGTTCGTTTTATCACAGAAAATGAAGTTGGGGTACTTGGTAAGATTGTTTCTTTAATCGTTGAGGAAAATCTTAATATTTCTCATACTGTTAATATTCCACGTAAAGATGGTAAGATTGTTATCGAAGTTCAAATTGAGGGAACGGTTGATCTAGCTACCTTTAAACAGAAATTTGAATCTGAGAGTATTCAGGTTGAAGAAATTACACAAACTTTAGCAAAAAAACTGTAAAAAATAAAATAGAAGCAGTTTTTACTTGCTAAAAAAATTTTTTTCTAGTATAATAATTTATTGTGAGCAAACCTCACTTACCCCTTGCAAAGTCTTGGGGTCATTAGACCAAAAGGAGGAACATATCAATGGCTAAATACGAAATTCTTTATATCATTCGTCCAAACA
>NZ_JAWERU010000031.1:0-23390 GCF_032481935.1 Streptococcus sp. | reverse complement strand
TATCTCAACTATGGAACGCTTCACAGCTATCTTGATTGAGAACTACAAGGGTGCCTTCCCAACATGGCTTGCACCACACCAAGTAACCCTCATCCCAGTATCTAACGAGAAACATGTGGACTACGCTTGGGAAGTGGCTAAGAAGCTCCGTGACCGTGGTGTCCGTGCTGATGTGGATGAACGCAATGAAAAAATGCAGTTCAAAATTCGTGCGTCTCAAACTCAAAAGATTCCTTACCAATTAATCGTTGGAGACAAGGAAATGGAAGAGAAGGCTGTAAATGTTCGCCGTTATGGTCAAAAAGAAACTGAAACTATGCCGGTAGATGCATTTGTAGAATTGATTCTTACAGACATCGCTAACAAATCACGAGTTGAAAAATAAACGATAAAACCTGGGATAAAAATTCCAGCTAAATAAAGAAGCAACAACGTTTTCAGTTGTTGCTTCTTTATTTAATCTGAGCTAGTAGTGATTGGTCAAGCCACCACAAATAGTATCCTCATCAACAATCCTTTCTATCCATTAACTTTTAGTTATAAGATTTGCTTCCATGAGTTAGATAAGTTGACTTTCCTCAGTCCTTGTCTGCTTCATTCTCTTTTACGAGATCTTTTTGTGAATCTTTTTCAGAGAGTTTTTGATCGATATACTTGTTAATGGTTTCATAAAATTCTTTGGTCGTCTCACTATCTAATTTTGTTGAATTATGGACTTGATTGACTTTCAATTGAACAGATTGAATACCGTAAGAGGCTTGTTTTTGGTGTATCGTTTCTAATTCTTCTTCTGAAATCGGATCTCCAACAACTGTCAAGACCAATTCATTGTTCCTTGACTTGTAGACTTGATTAATGACCGTATGATTGGCGAACTCTTTTCCTACAAACTGTTTGATCCCTTCTTTTCGCGCTTGATCTATCGTCAGAGTGACTGCTGAATAGCTGGCTGGAAGAACCAATAATACAATCAAGGATATCAACCCAATTCTCATTTTAATGTTTAGCTCTTTAAATGAACTTAAAGGAGATTTTCTCATTAAAATTCTTGTTCCAACAATGTTGGTTAGCATGATAAAGACACAGTTAATCAAGAAAAGATAGAGAGCCCCAAATAAAAATCGCACATTTCCATTAGCTAAACCATAGCCTGCAGTACAGATAGGTGGCATCAGAGCTGTTGCAATGGCTACTCCTGGCACGATATTGTTTGCTTCTTTTTTCCTTGAACCAATTACACCTGCTATCCCACCAGCAATAGCAATGAGAACATCCCAAATGGTTGGAGAGGTTCGTGCAATCAATTCGCTACTTGCATAAGATAAGGGAGAAATCCAGAAATACAGAGTCGAGACAAGCAAACTGACCAATACTTGAGTAAATAAAACCTCTAGAGATTGCTTGATTAAACGCGTATCAAAAATAGCTAAACCGAATCCTAGTCCCACAATCGATGTCATAAGAGGGGAAATCAGCATGGCTCCAATAATAACAGCTGTTGAATTCATGTTTAGACCTATAGAGGCAATAAAAATCGCACACATCAAAATCACTGTATCTCTTAATCGAACATGAAGGTCATCATATAATTTCTCACGGTATTCACGAGTTGAATAGTTTCCGGTCATTGATTACTCCTTTTATTTCATATAACCTTGTTTCTGTATGGATGATGGTAGAGAGACATCTGTCCAATCTTACATATTTTTAATTCTCACCTGTCATTCTTTTGAACATTATCTTTTAACTATCCATCAGTCCATCCTTGATATTATATCAAAAATTTTACGGTCTTTCTCTGTAGAAATCAATTAATTTAAAAGATAAAGAAAGGAAAAAATTCCAGTTACTTTTTTCTAAGAACAAAAAACTGCATTTCCTATATAAGAAGATGCAGTTTAATGTTTAAACATGAGTGTGTTTGGCTTTCCAATTTTGCATCATGCAAATCGGTCAAGGTATTGCGATCCCCAAGGTAAACCCGCAAATTATGGCTACTAAGATAGAGTATCCAATTTAATCTAGGATTCCTCCGTCAAAATAACTTTCATACTTTACATTATATCCTTTATTTTTATATTTGAACAATTTTGCGATAACTTCTTGAAGTAATCATAAAGATTAGAACATAGATAAGGGCAAAGATACCACAGATTGAAAGTGTTACACTTAACATCATAGCTGTATCTACTACCCCAATAACCTTGAGAATTAAGCTCAACATATGATAGGCAAATGCCAAGTGAAGAAAGGCAAAGATTACAGGGAGGAAGAAGACGGTCAAGACCTGCTTGTTAATGGTTTGTTTGATTTGTTTTTGGTCCAAGCCAACCTTTTGCAAAATCACAAAACGTTCACGGTCTTCATAACCTTCTGAGATTTGTTTATAGTAGATAACGAGTACTGTTCCAATCATAAAGATGATAGAGAGGAAAATACCAATAAAGAGAACTCCTCCAAAGAGAGCATTCATTTGGGCAATTGCATCACTTGCAGTGCCTCCACCATAAACCATACCGTCTTTATTTTTGAGATTATGACTAAAATTATTTGCAAACTCCTCAAAATCATCAGATAGCTTTAACTGTTCCTCTAGACTAGCTGTTACATCCATACCACCGTAGAGCTGTGTGTATACAGCTGAATCCTGGTACTGTTCCAAAAAGCTTTGAAGATCAGCTACTACAAGATAGTTATAATCCGATACCAATAGTACATAAGGATTGGAAACATGATTAGCAATAAAATCCTGCTGGATTGCTTCCTTGATCGTATAGTTCTGATTGTTTAGACTAAATGCTTTCTGTCCTTTAAGTTGGTCATTTCGAGCCCAAAGCCCTACTTCATCTTCAGTGAGATTCAATTTCTGACCAGTCATCTTTTCGTAATCTTTTTGGTCGAAGACTAAGAAGACAGTCTTGGGCATAACACTATTTTGCCCTTTTTCAAAGATGGTTAATTTGGTCTCGTCTTGACTCGAAAGACCGAAGCTAGCATAGCTGAGTACATCTTTATTACTAATCGTTAAGCTCTTTTCACTTGCATACTGAGTCAAAAGTTTGTCTAAATCCTCTACTTCTACATTTTGCCCCTTGACATCAAAATCGTGAGGATACAGAATTTTTTTCATATTTTCAGAACCGTTGTAGATACTGGTTGCTGCCGACATGGTGATTAAAACCATGGTTGAAAGGATGGCAATGGTTGCTAATCCGACAGCATTTTTCTTCATACGAAAGATAAGGTTAGAAACAGAGATGAGGTTATTTGGTTGGTAGTAATATCTCTTGTTTTTCTTGAGCAACTGCAAGAAAACTGTAATACCAGCATTGAATAAGAGATAGGTCCCTACAATAACTAACATAACCGCAATAAAGAAAGTAGCTACAGCTTTGAATGCATCTGTTACGCTTAGTGCCAAGTAGTAGCCACCACCTAGTGCAATGAGCCCTACTAAAGTTTGAAGGACTAGGAAACGCCCCTTCTTCTCACCTTTTGCTTTCTCACGAGATAGTTGGAGAGCATCCATACGGATAATGCGGATAGCATTTAGGAAGACAATGACTAAAAAGACAAGCCCAAATACCAGAAGGATGGAAAGGACTACGGACCATTGGAAGGTGGCTACTAACTCTACCTTCATCTTTGCAAGTTTGAGCAATAAGGCAAAGATGAGATTGTCAAAGAGAGCACCAATCCCAATCCCAGCAGTGACTGTTACTAGCCCAAATATCAGGAGTTCCTTGAAGGTCATACCAATCAAATGGCGCTTTTCTAAGCCCAACATGCCATATACACCCAGTTCTTTGGAGCGATTTTTCATGACAAAACTGTTGGCATAAAGAACGATAATAGCAGATGCAAGTGTCACTACGACAAGCCCTAGTTGTAGAGTAAATTGTATAGCAGATGCACCACGCAAATCCACAATTTTAGGATTAAAGGCTAGGGAGTAAAAGAGATAGCTAATTGTGACTGCCAAAATGACAGACAGAGCAAAAGGATAATAGAGTTTGCGGTTTTTGATTAAGTTGGAAATGGCCAACTTATTGGTTAATCGAAACATACTAGTTCACCTCACTTGCCATAACAGTTAAGGTGTCAGAGATTTCTTGGAACATCTGACGTTCAGTCTTTTCACCACGGTAGATTTGATTGTAAAGAATGCCGTCCTTGATGAAGAGGACACGTTTCGCACGGCTGGCCGCAGCTGTTGAGTGGGTTACCATGAGAATGGTCTGTCCTTGTTCATTGATTTGATCAAAGATATCAAGGAGGGCAGCAGAAGATTTAGAGTCTAGAGCTCCTGTTGGCTCGTCAGCAAGGAGAATTTCTGGTTCTGTGATGATGGCGCGTGCAACTGCTACACGTTGTTTTTGTCCACCAGAAATTTCATAAGGGTACTTCTCCTGCAATTGATTGATACCAAGATTTTCAGCCGTTACAACCAATTTTTTCATCATTTCTGTAATAGGCTTTCTAGACAATACCAAAGGGAGTAAGATATTGTCTTTAACAGAAAGCGTATCTAACAAATTGAAGTCTTGGAAGACAAAGCCTAACTTTTCACGACGGAAGCTTGATGCTTCAGTATTTTTAATGGTAGCTGTGTCTGTTCCGTTTAGGAAGACCTGACCACGAGTTGGTTTGTCAAGCATGGCGAGAATATTGAGTAAGGTTGATTTCCCAGAACCAGACTCACCCATAATGGCAACGTAGTCGCCTTTTTCTACGGTAAAGTGAATATCTTTCAGGGCTTCTACTTGGTTGCCTTGGAAACGTGTTTTATAAATCTTTTGAACGTGTTTTACATCTAATAGTGTCATGATAATCTCCTTTTTAATATCCCATTAATTGAAACTGAGCCTGCATAATAGCGCAACCGAGCTGAACTCGCTCGATCTCTTTTGGACTTGGTTTACTTGTTTGTTTCTTCTGTAAGATTGTTTTCATGGTTTCTCTCCTTTTTCTTTATGCTATAAGTTTACTCCAAATGAAGATAGCTTGCCATAACATAACCTTACAAAAGAGGTCTGTAATCTTACATTTTTGTAAGATTACAATTTTTTATCTGATTGAAGCCTGCTTTCTTACCATAACAAGGTCTAAAGAAGAGCCTGAAAGGATTCTTCCAAGCTCTTAGCAATTCTTTTCATTCAATCAGTAAATTCACTTCAGAGAACTTAATCCTCACAGTTGTTCCTTGCCCAAGCTCAGATTCGACACGGATTTGATGTCCTAATTCTTGGCTAATTTTTTGGGTCAGGTAGAGCCCAAGTCCAGATGACTGCTGGGTCATGCGCCCATTATAGCCTGAAAATCCGCGTTCAAAAACCCGCAATTGATCACTGTTTTTGATACCAATCCCAGTATCTTTGATGCAAAGTTCTTGATCTTCCATATAGATCTCAATTCCACCTTCATTTGTGTATTTGAGGCTATTTGAAAGGATTTGTTCAATAACTACTAACAACCATTTTTTATCCGTCACAATGCTTCTATCCAAGTCATGCAGATTAACACTTAAACCTTTCTGGATAAAGAAAATGGCATATTTGCGAATGACTTCTTTGACCAAATCCTCCACATTTTCTTTCTTCAATACCAGATCATCATGGAAGCTCTCTAAACGTAGGTATTGGAGAACGAGATTGGTGTAGGAATCAATCTTAAAAATTTCCTGTTCTAGCTGTTGTTTCAATTGGCGATCCGTAACCTCACTCACGAGGAGTTTACTGGCCGCAATTGGTGTTTTTATCTGATGAACCCAGAGTGTATAGTAGTCCACCAAGTCATTATAGCGGTTTTCCGCATCTGATTTCTTTTGGTAGAGTTCCTCTTCACTTTTCTCTAATTTTTCAGTCAATAGAGCCTCCATTGGTGACTTGGCTTCTCTTTTTCCGTAAAACAATTCCTTACGATAGCGTTGCAATTCTATCAAGAAATCATATACCAAAAACAAAAGTGTTAAAAAGGTAGATAGAGAGAAGAAATAGTTAAAGTAGGGCACTTGGTTATCAAATAAAACCTCAAAGAGAAAGAGTAAACCTGTAAGTAAGAGAATAAAAGCGAAAAAACGGCTGCGCGAACGGATATAAGCTAGAAAAAAACTTTTAAAATCAAGCATGTTTCAATCCGTACCCTATTCCTTTCTTGGTTTCAATAAAACCAATCAAACCTTCTTCTTCCAATTTCTTGCGCAAGCGAGCGACGTTTACGGACAAGGTATTATCATCGATAAAAAAGTCACTATTCCAGAGCTCCCGCATCAGGTCGTCACGCGCTACGATATTTCCCGCATGCTCAAATAAGACACGTAAAATCTGAAATTCATTCTTGGTTAAACTGATAGCTTTGCCATTGACATGCACATCCATAGACTTGGTATTGAGGATAACCCCAGCATACTCTAAGAGACTTTCATCCCGTCCAAACTCATAGGAACGACGCAATAAGCCCTGTACCTTGGCTAAGAGGACCTGCTGATCAAAGGGCTTGGTCACAAAATCATCCGCCCCCATGTTGATAGCCATCACAATGTCCATAGCCTGGTCTCTCGAAGACAGAAACATAATGGGAACTTTAGAAATCTTGCGAATTTCCTGGCACCAGTGATAGCCATTAAAGAGAGGCAAGCCGATATCCATGAGAACCAGATGAGGCTCAGACTGAACAAATAGTGTTAGAACTTCCATGAAGTCTTCTACCATGACTACCTCAAATCCCCATTCGGAGAGCATTTTCCCAACTTGTTGACGAATAACTGGATCATCTTCTACTAGTAAAATCTTATGCATCTGCTCCTCCTTTTTCTATATTATAGCAAAATTCTCCTCACTACTAGCGAAATTGATGTAAATCTGATAAGATAAAAGTTAAGAAAGGAGTTCCCATGGCCAATATTTTCGACTACCTAACTGATGTTCAATACGATTCTTTTTACGATCTTCCCTTGAATGAACTGGATATACTTGCTTTTACAGAGCTGACTTATCTTCCTTTTGATAACTTATTGGACCAGCCTGTCAATCGTTTAAGCGATGTCGCAACACGTGTTCCTCGTGAGACTAACATGTTGACCAATAAAGAACGTCTCCAGCTCCTCGATCAGTTATCCCAGCACAAACGTTTTAAAAATAGCAAACTCTCTAACTTTGTAAACGAGGTTGATACGGAGCAACAGAAACAGTTCGCTGCTATGACCTATCGTCTGAATCTAGATACTTATCTGATTGTCTTTCGTGGTACAGACGATAGTATTATAGGCTGGAAGGAAGATTTCCATATGACCTACATGAAGGAAATTCCTGCCCAAAAGCATGCTCTTGAATACTTGGAGGATTTCTTTGTGCAACATCCAAAACAGAAAGTGATTATTGCTGGACATTCTAAAGGTGGGAATCTAGCTGTCTATGCTGCCAGTCAAATCCAGTCTGAATTGCAAGAAAAAGTCTCTGCAGTTTATACCTATGACGCCCCTGGTTTGCAGGCTCATCTGACTGAAAACACTGGTTATCAAGATGTTATTCCAAAAATTCACCGTTTCGTCCCACAAGGTTCTGTCATTGGCATGATGCTAGAAGTTCCTGATACTCCTATCGTCGTCAAATCTACGGCTCTCGGAGGAATCGCCCAACACAGCACCTTTAGCTGGCAAACTGAAGGACACCACTTTGTCCAACTTGAGGCAATTAGTAGCGAGAGTCTCCAAATTAAAGACACTCTCAAAGAATGGGTGGACAGTGTTCCCGATGAGGAACTGGAGCTCTACTTCGATCTCTTTTTTGGTACCATCCTAGAATCTGGAATTAGCTCCATTAATGAACTGTCTTCTAAAAATGCTATTGACCATGTTCGACAACTTGTTTCTCAAGCCCAAACACTGGAGCCTGAGCAAGTTGAAATCTTAAAAAATCTGACACAACTCCTACTGGATGCTCGTTTCCAAGCCTGGAAGAATCATTTTTAATAACAAGAAAGTCCCTTCCTTTATGGAGGGACTTTCTTGTTGATTCCTTATTTTATTCTTCTGTGTTATACTAGTAGGAGTAAATTCTTTGAAAGAGGAAATTCTATGAAAATCCATAAAACCGTGAACCCTGTTGCCTATGAAAACACTTATTATCTTGAAGAAGACCATCACCTGATTGTGGTTGATCCGGGTAGCAACTGGGAGGCTATTCGTAAGACTATCGAGACCATCAATAAACCGGTCAGTGCGATTCTCCTGACCCACACCCACTACGATCATATTATAAGTCTGGACTTGGTCAGAGATACTTTTGGAAATCCTCCAGTGTATGTAGCGGAAAGCGAAGCCACTTGGCTCTATACTCCTGTTGATAATCTTTCTGGTCTTCCTCGACACGACGATATGGCAGATGTCGTATGTAAACCAGCTGAACATACCTTTGTCTTTCATGAAGAATACCAGATTGATGAGTTCCGCTTTACTGTATTACCAACTCCAGGCCACTCTATCGGAGGAGTTTCATTTGTTTTTCCAGATGCCCAGCTAGTCTTAACGGGTGATGCTCTCTTCCGAGAAACTATTGGACGAACAGACCTACCTACTGGTAGCATGGAACAACTCCTTCATAGTATCCAAACCCAGCTCTTCACCCTTCCAAACTACGATGTCTATCCTGGCCATGGTCCAGCTACGACCATCGCTCACGAAAAGACCTTTAATCCATTTTTCTAGCAAGCTAAAAACCAAGGACAATCATCCTTGGTTTCAGATTGAAGAAAAAGTCCATTTTGGACAATTTTCTTCAATCTTTTTCTTTTACTAGATCCTTTTATTATAAATATCTAAACAATGATATCAGAACTGAAATAGTTACTAATACTACCACGATAATATAAAAAATAGATTTTCGATTTTTTACCTCATCTGGTTTCTCATAGCGTATTTCTTTGATACGTTTCTGTATATCCTCATCTAATAGTGTATTTCTATCTGTCACTATTCTTCTCCTTCATTAATCTACATTCCTAAACAATATCTGTTTATAATCTTCATAGGTCATAGGAAATAAGTCTGATCGCCAACGCGAAACCGTCTGTGAATAATCATCTAAATTCAATAACCAATCAGATAATGTTTGAGGCTGACTATGATTAAAAATACCACTTTTATGGTGAAAAATCGGTGAATGAATAGTATTGTCGTATGCTAATATAAGAAGATTTCGTTCAAAAGCCTGTCGAACTATCGATAGAACTTCAGTTCCATGATTTATATCTAGATAAATGTCACATTGTTCCAATAGATCCAATATAGTCTTAGGAGACATATTAGGATATAGGAGAACATTTTCTTTTTGACCAAAATTTTCTAATTTATTCGACATAGCTGTTAAAGCACCAATATGGAAAGTATAATCTGCAAGCTGTTCTGTTAATATTTCTATGCCTTCTATTTGGTCCGAATTTGTCACAATTAAAATTTCTTTGCGGGAATAGTTTTCTCTCAATTTAGGATAGATGATATTTAAAAAATTAATCATCTCTTTATTCTTTTCTTCCACTAAGTGCAATAATTTTTCATAAACCGACTGATCCTGAACTATTACTTTCTTTGTTCTGCTTGATCTTCCTGAAAAAATAACTTGCATATTTCCCGGAAGCTGATCAGTAAGATTTTCCTGCCAGAATAAAATGTCTCTTCCCTCACCTCCTAGGTAATAGGAAAGTAAGAAAGGCATTCCCAATGAATTATACCAAATTGATGATAAATCTAGCCCTGATTTCTTTAAATAAAAGAGAAAGAAATCCACTTTTTTTGTAAAATGATAAACCTTGCCTTTCCAATTAAGAAGAATGTCACCAGTTAAAATATTTTCTGATAATACCTCTTGACCCGATTTATTAAAATACTTTTTGTGACTCACTTGCTGGTTACTATAAAAATAAGTCTTAGCAAAAACCCACCCATATTTATTATAGTGGTCTGTCATATAAATCGATCCATCTGGATGCAGCCAATCTACACTTTGGACAAATCTCAAATATTTTGGTTCATGATAATGAATAACTCCCCTTTTAGAACTACGATTCCAAATTTCTCCTTCTATATTCGTTCCTGTAATTTGCCAAAGTGAAGGAACTTCTAATTGATTGAAATAAAGTGCTTCGCCATCCATTTCAACTTCACAAAAGAAAGTATAAGGTGATATTATTCCTTCTGGTAAGAAACCATCATCATTTAAAACAATACTAGTTCCATGGATACCAGATGCCTCAAGAGAATAATGTAGATCCAAAGATTCTTGTGTTAACCATTCGAACAACCTAATCATATAGCACCTCTTCTATAAAATGTTTCCATCTTTCAACTAATTTTTCATGCTTAAAGTTCTCTGCAATTTTATAAGAATATTGTTGTGCGTCAACCTTTTTAAACTTTGTAAAATATTCATATATGGAATCTGCAAAAGCTTGTACAATACGAACACGGTCATCCCCTTTTGGACGCTCAATTAATAAACCATTATCTCCTGAACGAACAAATGTTTGATTTCCATATGGAACATCAAAACCAATAATAGGAAGTCCTGAACCAACTGCTTCCATTAATGTTAAACCAAACCCTTCACTTGTTGAAGCAGTTAAATATAGTTCATAATTTTGATAAATATCATCAAGCTGTTTATGACCTTTTAATTCAATGAACTCCCCAGCATGTAATTTAGTTAAAAGCTCTGTCAGTTTTCTTCTCTCTCCACCTTCACCATATATATCAAAAGTCAATTCAGGAAGTCTTTTCTGAGCTAAGGCTACTCCCTCAATTAACCAATCTATATGTTTCTCTACTGCTAAACGAGAACCAGTCATCATTGAAAAAGATTTTCTAGATTGCTCCGGAAACTTCAATTGTTCTAGACTTCCTACTGGAATAGCTACTACCTTCGGATGTAGAGAAGTGTATTGTGTGAATTGCTCCTCAAGAAGTATTTTTTGCCTTTCAGTAGACGTAATAAATGCATTCACTTTATCAGCATTAGTAAATTGATATTCATAATAATTATTCCAGAGAATATTATATTCATCTGTATTTTTTTCATTAAAATGTTCTGCATGAATAACTACTGCTAACTTCGCTGCCCCTATATTTTCAAATACTACTTGTCCAATTCCTGTCGCACGATCAAGTAAAATCAAATCAGACTTTGTCAAAGAAAGATCCTCAAGCATGAACTCTAATAATTCTTCTAGTCCATAACAAATTTTATTTGAAAAAACAAAAGTACTCTTTTCATTAGAAAGAATTTCTTCATAAGCAATACTACCATCTTCATTATAAAATGAACGATTACAGAGCTGTAGCCCATTTTCTCCAGGTGCATAAAATTCACTAAATACTTTTGTATAGCTATAGTAATCTTTACGAATCAGTTTTCCTTTAACAACATATTCTACTCGTTGTACATATTCCTGATTTTCTCCATAAAGGGAAGCATTAATATATAGTTCTTGATTTTCAAAATAATAACGAATAAGCTTTCGATCAGAGCTCACTTCTTTTTTTGTAGGATGTTGTGAAAAAGTGGCCTCCAAATCATCTTTTTTATATGTAGTTCCAGCAATTTTAACATCTGTAAAATATCCATATAACCATATTATTTCACTATCTTCAAATCCGATGTTTTTTGTAAAATGTTCCAGATTTTCTGATTGAAACATATTTGTAAAAATAAATTTAGCAGGTATACCAAGTGATCTTAAAATTTGTGCTCTATATGCCTGAGCATACTCAACACCGCTACTTGCCCAGCCAATCCCTAAATTAATACTATAGATTGTCATTGTTCCCTCTTATACAAAATAAATTGATAAACCATCGTCTATCTTTCCTTCTATGGTGCTTAGCATCACATTTTTAACAATAGCATGTTTCACTTCTTTACCCATTTCCTCATAAGACTCTAAGGATTCTCGTAAGTATTCACTAATAGAATCCCTTTGGGCAATTTGTCTCATTGATACAAATGTCTTCAGTTGCTGTAGATGGTCTACTTGTTGAATCCAACATTCATCAATTGCTCGTAGTATTGATAAACGAATAAACTCCTCCACTTTTGAATCTGTTTTTAGTTGCTTAGATTTACGTTCCATCTCTAATTGATAAAGGTAAAATAAATAATCCTTCACTTGTTTACTATTAGCCAAATCTAGACTTGTTGGAAGGGATCTCAGTTGATAGGTGAAATTCTCTAAAATAAATCTCTTTAAATCATTTTGGTTTAATCCAATGTGACGATTATCTTCTATATATATTTCAATATATTCACGCATCAATTTATCTAAACGATCTCTGAGTTTTACTTCACCATAAATCAGCTGATCTCTTAAATGATATATTTTCTTACGTTGTGATTTTAAGCTCTCATCAAATTTAATTGTATTCTGACGAGCAGATTCCGACTTGTCCTCGCTTTTATGTTGAGCATGCGCTACAATTCTAGAAAAACGTTTAGAAACTAGAGGCTTTCCATAATTCTTTCGATCTATACGATTTTGCTTTTCAAAGTATTTTTTTAATCTTTGATTAGCATAATTCATAATCAACTCATCTTCTAAGGATACAAAAAACTGACTCAAACCTGGATCCCCTTGTCTTCCAGCTCGTCCTCTCAACTGCCAATCAATTCTACTATTTGCCATTCTCTCTGTCCCAATGACAGCTAAACCACCCAATTCTGCAACACCTGTCCCTAACTTAATATCCGTACCTCGTCCAGCTAGAGAAGTAGCTACTGTGACAGCACCTTTTTGACCTGCTTCAGCAATAATCAATGCTTCCTTAGCAATATTCTTTGCTGTCAAAACATTGTGAGGAATCCCCTCTTGTAATAACATACGTGAGTATATCTCCGCAATATCAACTGTTCCTGAAATCAAAAGAATCGGTTGTTGCTTTTCGTGGATTTCCTTAACAAATTCAAGAGTAGCAAATAATTTTTCGGGTAAGGTAGTATAAATTTTATCTGAATAATCTAATCTTCGTATTGGTGTGTTAGTTGGAAGAACAACTACTGATACCCCATAAGTACTAATCAGCTCATTCTCTGCAATTTTTCCCGTTCCCGTCATTCCAGATAGTTTAGGAAACATATTAAATAAACTTTGATACGTTACAGAAGCAATAGCGCGAGAGTCCTTTGATTTTTTGACTTTTTCTTTTGTCTCAATTGCCTGATGAATTCCAGACTGGAGACGGGTTCCTTCAAGTATCCGTCCAGTACGATTATCTAGTAGCTCAACTGCATCCTCAGTCACAACATAATCAATATCTTTTTTAAATAAATAATGTGCTCTAAGCGCTAAATTAATATGTCTATTCAATTCAAAATATTCTTCACCATAGAGATTTGAAATATTAAAATATTTCTCTGCATAACGAATTCCTTCGTCAGTCAAGAAGATAATTTTTTCATCTTTGAGAAATTTAAACTCCTGCTCTTTTCTCAATGTTCGAATAAATTGATCAGCTGTATCATAAAGATTAGATTGAACTCTGGGTGATCCAGCGATAATAAGTGGTGTCTGTGCACTATCTAACAAAACAGCATCTGCTTCATCAATGATAACATAGTTAAAGGATCGTAAAAATTTATCCTCTGCATTTCCTGCCAGATTATCTATCAAATAATCAAATCCAAGAGCAGTGCTTGTCGTATACAATATATCAGAAGAGTAGATTTTTTTCTTCCGATTGGAATCTACTTCTTCATCATCGTCAAAAACTCCTACTCCAACAGTTAATCCCATAAAGCGATAAACTTCACCCATATCTATTGCATCACGTCTTGCGAGATAATCATTGGTTGTTACAAGTATTGTTCCCTTCCCCTCCAAAGCATTTAAATAAAGAGGTAAGGTAGCAGTCAGAGTCTTTCCTTCTCCTGTTTTCATTTCAACAATTGTACCATCATGAAGGGCTAACGCTCCTAAAACTTGAACATCAAATGGGAACATGCCTAGTATTCGGCGATCTGCTTCACGAATCGCTGCAAAAGCCTCAATTAGAATATCTTCAAGTGTTTCTCCTGTCCTTAAACGATTTTTAAATTCTTCAGTCTTATTCTTTAGTTCTTCATCGCTTAAGTGGGACATTGATTCTTCTAATGCATTTATTTTCACTAATTTTTTTCGAAGTCTACGTAATTTTATTGTATTAATAAATGATTTTTTTTGTTTAATTTTTTCCATCTATCCATTAAATATATTTTACTAGGTCTTTTACTAAATCAAGATCTTTCGGAAGTAACTCCCTTAAATATCGATTCTCAAAAGTACGAAATTCCGATTCTTTTTCTTCCTCCTCATTGATCTCGTACATCATAATCTTGTGATACGCAACTGATTGACACCCCGCACTCATCAATGTAAGTGTGTAAGTAAAGGTATCCCGCGGGAAAATAAAACTTTCTCCCGATTTTCTCAATACGATAGACTCAATTTGCTCAGCTTGACGATTAAAAAAATCAAGTTGTAAGAAAAAGGATAGTTCCGGTACTGAATCAATCAAAAACTCCAATTGATATCTCTTTCCCTGTGTGAGAATGGGAAGATCAGGAGAATGACGATCGCCTTGATAATTTGTTCGTGATTTAAAGGTAATGATAGGTTTTCCTGATGCGAACCGTAAATTGTAAAAGTTCACTAAATCCTCTTGGAATTTAATTTGAGAACCATATAAATAATTCTCATTCTTTCTTATCTCATTCCAATAAATTTCAGCAATTAACTGTTTAATCATTTACACTCCTTATCTTCCAAACTGATCTTCTAGAATTCTTTTAAATTGTTGCTTAAACCACTTATTAATCGCTTGACTGTTATCATTATGCCTTCCTTCATATCCTACACTATATATATGTACACCTTTCTGTGAGAGATAATTTGTTAAACGTTGGGCAGCACAACCATCGTAATCATCATTTTTCATGTATCCCAGAGCAAATTGAGTATCTTTAAAACTTGCTTTATGATATTTCTTCCATAATTTTTGGTTAAACTCATCAATTTGTATTTCTGTTAAACCATGAGTTATATTCAGCAGCATGTCTGCACTTGTTTCAAATTCATCTGGTCTTTTTAATTTCAATCCAGACACAGTATCTCCAAGATTTGTAAATGGCTTCCCTACAATTACTGCCGCCGGATTTAGGTCTACTGCATAATATGCTGCAGCAAATGACCCCATTGATATACCAGAAAGTATCAACTCAGATGATGAAAATCCTAAATAGTCTAATGATTTTTGAATCACTTCAATAATTTTTGTTTCATATTGATCAGTTCCAATATAGAAACAGCCTCCTTCTAATCTAGGATCAGCAATTAACATAAACGGAGAATTAAGAGATTTCATTATTCCAAATCCTTCAAACCCTTCAGCAGGCCTGAATCCTGAAAAATATACATTTAGAGGTGGCTTCATATCTCCTGGATTAAAGTAATAGAAAAATTCTTGTCTTCTCTCATCACTGTACCTTCCACCTCCAAGAACTAAGTTGCCGAGACCTTGACGTGAATATCGCCAATGAAGGGGACCAAATGACAGTGCCCCTTCTCCTTTCGCGTATATGGATACAGCATAAAAACCGATTTCTTCAGGATTTGATTCTAGGATAATTAAATTATTAAGATCATCTTCATTATAAATCAAACTATCCATTAATTCATAAAGACTACCTCTTCTCATTGGAGTTATTACTAACTGAATGTGACAATTGCCTTTGACTTTTTCATACTCCTGCCATAATTCTAGAGCTACTGGAAAACTTGAAAGATTATACCTATAAGTAAAAAGTTGTTGGAAATCTTCTCCAAAATTACCAGTAAACTGAGTATTTACATGACCATTCCGTTGTACCATACCTCTAAAATTTGGATTGATATCTATTTCAGGTATTTTTAACTTTGCCCCATATTGACTACTAAACAATACTTGATATAAAAAATTGATACAAGTAGAAATGTCTTTCGATTTTTCCAGTTTACGAAGTATTTTTCTTCGAAAAATTCCATTTGGACTATCTGAAGATAAGTCTAATTCTGCACTGCAAAATAGACTGTAAGCTTCAATTGTATCTATTAGTGGTTCTAATTGTATTTCCTCAAGATAATCAGTTATAACAATCGCATTAAAATGAATGTGAATTTTTGGTTTTTCTATCAAATTATCTTGCTTCGTCATGTCTTTAAGAATTTCTGCAAGTAATCTTTCCTCTTCTAATTTTAAAAAATTTTGGATATTCTCCGGCTTACAAAAAAACCATTCTAAGTCTTCTGGTAGTTTTTCTACTTGACTAGCCCAATTTAAATAGCCAATTTGTAAAATCTTCATCGTCATCCAATTACCTATTTCTATTTTCTAGCATTTGTTTCCATTGCTCTAATATTTTAACACTTGTGTAGTTAGACATTTTTTGAACAGTATAGATAAGGGCCTCATTCCAGTTTGATAGTCCGTCAAAATAAAAATCAATTGCTGCTGACAGATCACTGATTTCACTGATAACTAATCCATTCTTTTGATGTTCAACATAGTCCGAACTCACACGATTAATTTGTGGTATACCTGCACTAATACTAGCAATTTGTGTATATAAATCTGGTTCAAGCCCAAGGTCAATGACTAACCTAGCTGTATCCAGACATTCAATAATCTGATTTTCATTTGTAAAACACTCCATCACTATTCGACTTAACTCTATCTCTTGTTCATCTTCCAGTTCATTTTCACCTTCACTAACATGTTTAAAAAAGAGTTCTTCAAAATGGAATGTTTTTATTAATCCTATTATCCATGTCTTTAACAAATCCAATTGCATATCCTGCCTAAATGTTACGATTCTAAGTTCAGTATCCTTACGCAAACTCATTAATTCTAGAATAATTGTTATGACAGAATATAGTTCATCTCGCTCTATATTATCGATGAAAAAGTAAATTATCTGCTCTTTAACAGTCTGGCTATGTCCAAGGCGTAATCGACTATCAAAGGGGGAAAGACGCATGATCGGAATTGATTTTAATCCTAATTTTTCAAAAAGCTCCTTCAATAATCTTTCATTCCTCTCAGTATCGGCCACTACAAAAGAAGCCTCATTAATAGTTAATTGATTTGTTTTAAAATCTTGCAAATTAAATCGATTTCCAAAAAAAGAGTAAATTGTTCTATAATCCTTAAATATAGTTGAAATAAGTTGATTATGTTGTTCATGGCTTGCAACAACAAATATATCAGTATTTTTAATATGATTTTTTCGAAAAACTGTCAATCTTTCTTCAATCAATTCTTTCCAACTATTATAATACTTCTTACTAAAAGTCTTATCTGCAAAATCATTAACCATAAGGAGAGGAGAGGAGTCATTTTCTTTTTTTAGAAACTCTCTAACTTGCCAAACACCATTAGTGTTCAAGTAATCTTGGTAAAGCGCTTGCTCATCTATATCATAATAAAGAATACTAGATAAAAATCCCCTATCATCAAAGATATAATCTTTTGTTATTTTTTCATTCTTTTGAAATGAAATCGAATGAATATTCCCGTTCTCAGCAAAGTTCACAACAGCATAAATTTTTCCCTTTAGTCGGACAACGACTGCAAAAGGACTATAAAAAAACTCACTACCTTTTGGCCAATTTAAGTCTTTAAAATGAATAATTTTTGTGTAAAATCTTGTGATATTCTGAATATCATCAAAAAATGACCAATAGTAAACTCCAAAAATTCCTTGATTATGTAAAAAATATCGAAGTTGAGGCTGATAGTTCAATATCATTACTCCAATTTCTTCTTTTGCTTCCAAAAACATTTTTACTTGATTCACACTATCATCAAAAGTCATTCGATTATTTACACGAAACCACCAAGGTGTATTATCATACCATTGTCTCTGTCGACCATACCAAGAAGGCACAAAATAAAACATAAACTTTCCACCATTAAATTAAATTTTTGTATTTTTTCCAACTATTCATTGTATCAACCTGCTCCATAACACCCAATAAAAGACTTACTATAATATATGCATTACTAATTAATAGAGCAATTGAAATACTATTTTTACCATGCCCCTGCAATGAAACTGCAAGCATCGGTAAACCTCCCAAAACAACAACTGTAAAAGCCCCAAATTGTGCAAACGAATTTACAACATGTTGAATATACTTTAAGGTCTCTTCCCCCGGCTTTTTCCCAGATATATAATCACCATTATTTCTCATATTCTTTGAAATTTCATATGGATCATAATTATAGTATGAAAAACCAATGGACAAGAGATAAAGTAGTAAGATATAACAGATAACACCTGGTACTTGAGATAAGCCAATACGAACTGAAAGATATTCTAAAATTTGATTATTAGGAAATATATTCAATAACAATATAAATATATATGGAGGCAACATCATCAAAGTCATTCCATACATAAATGGCATCGCACCTGCAGGTGTCACACGTATCGGGAGATAGCTACTAGAATGGTATGGTGTATTTAATCCTACTCTTCGAATCGGTATACGATATTCCCCTTTATAAAGTAATATAGTTAAACAAACAAGTACAGATAAGACGGTACAAAATAATAACCCAAATTTTATGAGATTATCGGAATTGAATTGTTGAGTTGTGAAGTACTTAATTGTATTGCTTTGAAACGCTAATATCATATTTACCAATATAACAACAGTCATCCCACCAATACCTCGTTCACTATTTATTTTGCATAACCAATTTAATATAAGTGTACCAGTTGTTAATAACACAATTGTAATTATCCTCAAAGTCACATAATTATATCCAAACGATATTAAAAATTCGGAACTATTGGTTATTCCGTAACTTTGTAACAAAGCAATTGCTAATGTCATCAAAAACTGCAAGCGATTCACTTTATCTGAGGTCCAATTACTAATTAATTTAAAAGTAACTAAGAAGCGCCATAAAATCATCATTGTCATAGTTGGACCAATCCCCAACGTGAATAAAGTCATACTGCTAAATTGAATTCCAGTGATCGCTCCAAAATTCTCAATTAATTGTGAATCTATGGCATTACCAAGTACAACTTTATCAACTCCAACTGTTGGAATAGGAATTTGTCGACCTAACATATATATAAATACTATACAAATCATCCATGAAAATCTTTGGATTACTAGCGATTTCCTCCAGTATTTCTGAAATTTTCTTATCATATTCAAATTAATCCATTCTCTCTATTCCAAATTATTATAACATAAAAACAAGGTTGGGGTGTGAAAACACCACCAACCCTTGCTTCATATTTTATTGAAGAGTATATTCACTTCCTACTCATTGTCTCCTGTTTTACGTTTTTTACGTCCTAAGAGTCCTCCAATTAGAAGACCACTGAGTCCAACTAATCCAAGAGAGGAAGAAGAATTTTCTCCAGTATTTGGCAATAATCGTCTAGAAACTGATTCAGAAACTGATTCAGAAACTGATTCAGAAACTGATTCACTTACTGATTCAGATAAGGATTCTGATACTGACTCTGATACTGATTCAGAAATTGATTCACTTACTGACTCTGATACTGATTCAGAAATTGATTCACTTACTGACTCTGATACTGATTCAGAAATTGATTCGCTTACTGATTCTGATACTGACTCTGATACTGATTCACTTACTGATTCAGAAATTGATTCGCTTACTGATTCAGATACGGATTCAGAAACTGATTCGCTTACTGATTCTGAGATTGATTCACTTACTGATTCTGACACTGATTCAGATACGGATTCACTTACTGATTCAGAAATTGATTCAGATACGGATTCACTTACTGATTCTGATACTGATTCAGAAACTGATTCGCTTACTGATTCTGAGATTGATTCAGATACGGATTCGCTTACTGACTCTGACACTGATTCAGAAATTGATTCAGATACGGATTCAGAAATTGATTCAGATACGGATTCAGAAACTGATTCAGATACTGATTCTGACACTGACTCAGAAACTGATTCACTTACTGACTCTGATACAGATTCTGATACTGACTCAGAAATTGACTCGCTTACTGATTCTGATACCGATTCAGAAATTGATTCGCTTACTGATTCTGATACTGACTCAGAAATTGATTCGCTTACTGATTCTGATACTGACTCAGATGATTCTGATACTGACTCTGAAATTGACTCGCTTACTGATTCTGAGATTGATTCAGAAACTGATTCACTTACTGATTCTGAGATTGATTCAGATACTGACTCAGAAATTGATTCACTTACTGACTCTGACACTGATTCAGAAATTGATTCGCTTACTGATTCTGAGACGGATTCAGAAATTGATTCACTTACTGACTCTGATACTGATTCAGAAACTGATTCACTTACTGACTCTGATACTGATTCAGAAATTGATTCACTTACTGACTCTGATACTGATTCAGATACGGATTCGCTTACTGACTCAGAAACTGATTCAGATACGGATTCACTTACTGATTCTGATACTGACTCAGATACGGATTCGCTTACTGACTCAGAAACTGATTCACTTACTGATTCTGATACTGACTCTGAAATTGATTCAGATACGGACTCTGAAATTGACTCGCTTACTGATTCTGATACTGATTCTGAAATTGATTCACTTACTGACTCTGATACTGACTCAGAAATTGATTCACTTACTGATTCTGATACTGACTCTGAAATTGATTCACTTACTGATTCTGATACTGATTCAGAGATTGATTCAGATACAGATTCACTTACTGATTCAGAAACTGATTCGCTTACTGATTCTGAGATTGATTCAGATACAGATTCGCTTACTGACTCTGACACTGATTCAGATACGGATTCAGATACTGATTCAGATACTGATTCAGATACTGATTCGCTTACTGATTCTGATACTGACTCTGAAATTGTGATTCTGATACTGACTCTGAAATTGACTCGCTTACTGATTCTGAGATTGATTCAGAAACTGATTCACTTACTGATTCTGAGATTGATTCAGATACTGATTCGCTTACTGACTCTGATACTGATTCTGATACTGATTCTGATACTGATTCTGAAATTGATTCACTTACTGACTCTGAAATTGACTCGCTTACTGATTCTGACACTGACTCAGAAACGGATTCACTTACTGACTCAGATACAGATTCTGATACTGACTCTGATACGGATTCACTTACTGATTCAGATACTGATTCGCTTACTGATTCTGATACTGATTCAGAAATTGATTTTACTGATTCTGATACTGATTCAGAAACTGATTCGCTTACTGATTCTGATACTGACTCTGAAATTGACTCGCTTACTGATTCTGAGATTGATTCAGAAATTGACTCGCTTACTGATTCTGATACGGATTCAGAAATTGACTCGCTTACTGACTCTGATACTGATTCAGACACGGATTCAGAAATTGATTCACTTACTGATTCTGACACTGATTCAGAGACTGACTCTGAAATTGACTCGCTTACTGATTCTGAGATTGATTCAGATACAGATTCGCTTACTGATTCGCTTACTGATTCAGAAATTGATTCGCTTACGGATTCTGACACTGACTCAGAAATTGATTCACTTACTGATTCTGATACTGACTCTGAAATTGACTCGCTTACTGATTCAGATACGGATTCTGATACGGATTCAGATACTGACTCTGAAACTGATTCTGATACTGATTCAGAAATTGACTCGCTTACTGACTCTGATACTGATTCAGAAATTGACTCGCTTACTGATTCTGATACTGATTCAGACACGGATTCAGAAATTGATTCACTTACTGATTCTGATACAGATTCGCTTACTGACTCTGACACTGATTCAGATACGGATTCAGAAATTGATTCACTTACTGACTCTGATACTGATTCAGAAATTGATTCACTTACTGATTCTGATACTGATTCAGAAACCGATTCGCTTACTGATTCTGAGATTGATTCAGATACAGATTCGCTTACTGATTCGCTTACTGATTCAGAAATTGATTCAGATACGGATTCAGAGACTGACTCTGATACTGATTCTGATACTGACTCAGAAATTGATTCACTTACTGATTCTGATACTGACTCAGAAATTGACTCGCTTACTGATTCAGATACGGATTCTGATACCGATTCGCTTACTGATTCTGAGATTGATTCAGATACGGATTCGCTTACTGATTCAGAAACTGACTCAGAAATTGACTCGCTTACTGATTCTGATACCGACTCAGAGATTGATTCAGATACGGATTCACTCACTGACTCTGATACGGATTCAGAAATTGATTCGCTTACTGATTCTGATACTGACTCAGAGATTGATTCACTTACTGATTCTGATACTGACTCTGACACTGATTCAGAAATTGATTCGCTTACTGATTCTGATACCGACTCAGATACAGATTCGCTTACTGACTCAGAAATTGATTCAGATACGGATTCAGAAATTGACTCGCTCACTGATTCAGATACGGATTCGCTTACTGATTCTGAGACTGACTCTGAAATTGATTCACTTACTGATTCTGATACTGACTCAGAAATTGATTCACTTACTGATTCTGATACTGACTCTGAAATTGACTCGCTTACTGATTCTGATACAGATTCAGAGATTGATTCACTTACTGATTCAGAGACTGATTCAGAAATTGATTCGCTTACTGATTCTGATACGGATTCAGAAATTGATTCGCTTACTGATTCTGATACGGATTCAGAAATTGATTCAGAAATTGATTCACTTACTGATTCAGACACTGACTCTGATACTGATTCAGAAATTGATTCACTTACTGATTCTGATACTGATTCAGAGATTGATTCGCTTACTGACTCTGATACGGATTCTGAAACTGACTCAGAAATTGACTCGCTTACTGATTCTGACACTGACTCAGAAACTGATTCACTTACTGATTCTGATACTGATTCAGAGATTGATTCAGAAATTGACTCGCTTACTGACTCTGATACTGACTCAGAAATTGATTCACTTACTGATTCTGATACTGATTCAGAGATTGATTCACTTACTGACTCTGAGACTGATTCAGAGATTGATTCACTTACTGACTCTGAGACTGATTCAGAGATTGATTCAGAAATTGACTCGCTTACTGACTCTGAAATTGACTCGCTTACTGATTCTGATACTGACTCGCTTACTGATTCAGATACGGATTCAGAAATTGATTCGCTTACTGATTCTGATACTGATTCAGAGATTGATTCAGAGACTGATTCGCTTACTGATTCAGAAATTGACTCGCTTACTGACTCTGATACTGACTCAGAAACTGATTCACTTACTGACTCTGAAATTGATTCGCTTACTGACTCTGAGACTGA
>NZ_JAWERU010000030.1:0-22844 GCF_032481935.1 Streptococcus sp. | reverse complement strand
GGACGTTTAGTACCGTATTTAGAACGGCCTTGTTTACGATCGTTAACACCTGCAGTATCAAGTGCACCACGGACGATATGGTAACGTACCCCTGGAAGGTCTTTTACACGTCCACCACGAAGAAGCACCACGCTGTGCTCTTGCAAGTTGTGTCCGATACCTGGGATGTAGGCAGTAACTTCGATAAGGTTGCTCAAACGTACACGAGCAAATTTACGAAGGGCAGAGTTAGGTTTTTTAGGTGTCATTGTTCCAACACGAGTTGCAACACCACGTTTTTGTGGTGAAGAAACGTTTGTTTGAACTTTTTTATGACTGTTGTAACCAACGTTCAAAGCTGGTGATTTAGATTTTTCTACTTTTGATTTACGCGGTTTGCGAACCAATTGGTTAATTGTAGGCATCTACATTCTCCTGTGTTTTTTTTTATTTTTGGTGATGATACACTTGGGTGACAGCTATCATCTGTGTGTACTTTTGCAACATTTGTCAGCACGTCCCTGTACACTCTTGAGAGACCAAAAGTAAAAAGTACCGTCTATTATTGTACCACGTTTTTTCTATTTTTGTCAATATATTTCTTCTTATTTTTTGACTTCTTTGCTCTAAAAATTCTATGAAAACGGTCACCTGCCAGATAGACTCTTCAACCGACCACATAGACAAAGCTTCTTGTAATTGCCAAGAAAAAGGTGTTTAATAGATTTGTAAGTAAGAGATCTCTATTACAACTTTACAAAGGAGAAAATATGAAAGTCAGACTTGACATTGATCAACAATATGCAGAAGAACAAATCATCATAGAAGCACCATCTTTGTCCCCTAGAGTTCAAAAAGTTCAAGACTTTGTTCAATCACTGGATCAAAAAGAAACTCTTAAAGGAAAATTTCAAGATCAGCTTTATCTCATTGAAGTCGGTACTATTCAGCGCGTTTATATTGAAAACCGTAAAGTGTTGGCTGAAACGGATAGCCAAACCTATGCGCTCGACATTCGTCTTTACCAAGCAAGTGAAATTCTACCTGCTTCCTTTATCCAAATTTCCCAATCGGAAATTGTCAACATTGATGCTATCAGTCATCTAAAACTAACCTCTAACGGCTTGATTGAAATCTATCTTAAAAACGACAGTTTCACATACTCATCCCGCCGTTACCTCAAAGCTATTAAGGAGAAACTAGAACTATGAAAAAACAAGTATTTCACGATGCCACAACTGGTATCCTCATTGGCCTCATTCTATCTATTATCTTTTCTTTTATCTATTCACCAAGCAACTACGCACCACTTAGCCCCAACTCTTTGATTGGCCAATTCATGATCCAACAACAGGTACATGGCGCTCTAGTTTTACTCTACTGTGCACTTATCTGGGCAGCTATCGGAGTCCTCTTTAGTTTTGGTAGCCGTCTCTTTGCCAAAGACTGGAGCCTTCTTCGTGCAACTGTCACTCACTTCTTCCTCATGCTATTAGGTTTTGTTCCTCTAGCAATTCTGGCAGGTTGGTTTCCACTTCGCTGGACTTTCATCCTTCAACTCATCCCAGAGTTTGCCATCGTATATCTCATCATCTGGACGATTCTTTATAAAAGAGAATCAAAGAAGGTTGCCCACATCAATCAACTATTGGCTCAGAAGAAATAATACAACAGAAACCCACTCACAGGACTGAGTGGGTTTTGATTTATAATTTTTGTTTCCATTCTAACAAGAGATTCATGGCCTGCATCGGTGTCATATTGTACACATCTACTTTAGCCAATTCTGCTAGGATAGGATTTTCTTCCGCCGAGTCAAATAGGGAAATTTGTTCAGAGACTGCATGTGTTTGTTTCATTGGAACAGGACTTTCCTGACCTTGACTCTCTAATTGAGTTAAAATTTCATCTGCTCTTTTCAGCAAGTCTACCGGTAAACCTGCAATCTTAGCTACGTGAATACCGTATGATTTATCAGCTGGTCCTGCTTCGATCTTGTGAAGGAATGTAACCTGTCCATTTTGCTCAAGTGTAGCCACGTGAACGTTAACCAGATGTCCCAGACTAGTCTCCAAACTAGTCAATTCATGGTAATGAGTCGCAAAGAGAGTCTTGGCTCCGATATGTTCATGAATATACTCGATAATTGCCTGAGCCAAGGCCATGCCATCATAGGTTGCCGTTCCACGTCCTAGCTCATCAAAGAGAATGAGGGATTTCTCAGTCGCATGCGCAATGGCATTATTGGCCTCCATCATCTCGACCATAAAGGTGGACTGGCCTGAAACCAAGTCATCTGCCGCCCCGATACGGGTAAAAATTGCATCAAAAATTGGCAAGTGAGCACTTTCTGCTGGCACATAAGAACCCAGCTGGGCCATAACTGCTGTCATAGCTAGCTGACGCATATAGGTTGACTTCCCGCTCATATTAGGCCCTGTAATCAGCTGGATGCTAGTATCTTCACCCATTTGGATACTATTGGGAATATAGGTTTGGGCTCCCATGACCTTCTCAACGACAGCGTGACGACCTTTTTGAATGTCAATTCGCGAATCCTGACCAAACTCTGGACGGATCAAGTGCTGATTTTCTGCTACTACCGCTAGTCCTTGTAAGACATCGACAGTAGCGATTCCTTGGGCCAGGGCTTGTAGACGTTGGATATACTTACCAACTTCTTCACGGATACGCATAAAGATTTCATATTCAAGGCTGGCTGACTTCTCACGCGCCTCTAGCATTTCTCCCTCGATACGCGCCAACTCCTCTGTCCCAAAACGCTCTGAATTTTTTAGCGTAGCCTTACGGAAAAAGTGGGCTGGTACATTTCCTAGCTGCGAGTTGGTGACATGGAAATAGTAGCCATCCTTTTTATTGTAATCAATCTTGAGCGTACTGATGCCAGAGTTTTCTCTTTCCTTAGCCTCAATTTCAGCAATCCAGCTGGTTCCTTCTCTCAGTACCCGACGATACTTGTCCAAGGTCTCATCAAAGCCAGTCCGAATAATGCCACCCTCTGTAATGACATGTGGAGCCTCTGGCGCAATGGCTGCGCTAATAAGACTTTCCAACTCAGGGATAGCATCTAGTTGAGTGATAAGATAGGCAAGAGCTGGTTGCTGCATTCCCTCCAAGATTGCACGTATTCGCGGAACACTAGCTAAGGTAGTCGCTAATTGCAAAAGGTCCTTGGGATTGCTTTTCCCAAAAGATACTCGACTGGCCAGGCGCTCAATATCGTAGACTCCCTTGAGGCTTTCTGTCAAATCACTACGCTCAAAGAAATAATCCAGAAAGACTTGTACAACTTCCTGACGTTCAAGGATACGGTCCTTGTCAATCAAGGGACGGTGGATCCAAGAGCGTAGGAGCCGCATCCCCATGGCAGTCTTAGTTTCATCTAGCAACCAGAAAAGACTCCCTTGTTTCTTGCCAGAACGAGCATTTTCTACTAGATCTAAACTAGCCTTGGTCGCATAATCCATCTGCAAAAAATCCTTAATTTCATAGCGAACAACTGGCTTCAAGTGGTTGAGTTCTCTCATCTGAGTCCGATGGACATACTGGAGAAGCTTACTGCTGGCAGCCTGTTCAACAGGTGCCAAGCGTGGATCCAGTAGATGGATGTCTTCAAATGATTCTTTCTCATAGGAAAGTACCAAATTCATTTGACGGCCGAGAATCTGTTCTTCCCCTTCAGTTAAGTCATAGCCGATGACGACTTCTCTTGCCTTAAGATTTCGGATTTCACCACAGACCAGGGTAAAATCCAATAAACCTGTCACATAAAAATCACCCGTCACCAGATCCATATAGGCCAAGCCAAATTGCTGACCGTCACGGTCGATAGCCACCAAAAAGTTGTTTTGGCTATCTGGTTTACTACTATCAACGACTGTACCTGGTGTAATCACCTGCACAACCTCACGCTTAACAACCCCTACTGCTTGCTTAGGATCCTCCATCTGTTCAGCAATGGCAACCTTGTATCCACGCTCAACTAAGACATCTATGTACTGTTGGGCAGAGTGATAGGGAACTCCAGCCATGGGAATAGGATTTTCAGCATTCTTATTGCGACTGGTTAGTGAAATTTCTAGTATCTGAGCAGCATTGACTGCATCTTCATAAAATAACTCATAAAAATCACCCATACGAAAGAGCAAAAAAGCATCTGGATATTGTTTTTTGATATCCACATACTGTTGCATGCCAGGTGATAATTTTTCTGTCGTCATCCATTCTCTCCTTGTTAAAAATAGTCTTGAGAGAGACTCCCAAGACCTTATCTATCCTTCATCAAATCTAACAAACGATCTTCCATGAGTTTAGCAACATGCTGATCTCGGCAGATTACCAAGAGAGTATTGGCACCCGCAACTGTTCCTAAAATCCATTCATCCTTGTTGGCATCGACAACATTGGCTAAAACTGCGGCTTCACCCAATTTAGTGTGCAAAACTAAGGTAAACTCTGCTCTTGCTACACCTTCCAAATGATGGGACAAGAACTCAACCAGGTCAATCTTCTCTGTCTCATTTGCTAGTACGTAGTAGACCTTATCATTTTTCTTAACCTTGGTCAAGCCCAGTTCACGAAGGTCACGCGACAAGGTCGTTTGCGTCACAAAAACATTGCGTGCTTCCAACCGATCCTGGATCTCTTTTTGAGTCCCTAATTTTTCCTCAGTGATCATCTGCTTGATCAACTGATGACGTTCTCTTTTTCTCATAACATCCTCTCGAGTGAATATTTATAACATTTTACAACTATTTAATAAGAACATTATACCAAAAAAACTGAATATTTCAAAAAAATTCTTATCATTCCTCAAAATTGTGATAAAATAGAAGAAAAGTCCAAAGGAGTTTATAATGAATACAAAACAATTGATTGCTAGCGAATTGGCTAGCGTCATTGATAGCCTGGATCAAGAGGCTATTTTAAATTTACTAGAACAACCCAAAAACTCTGACATGGGAGACATCGCCTTCCCTGCCTTTACTCTAGCAAAAGTTGAGAGAAAAGCTCCACAAATGATTGCAGCAGATATCGCTGAAAAAATCAATAGCCAAGCCTTTGAAAAAGTCGTCGCTACTGGACCTTATGTTAACTTCTTCCTTGATAAAAATGCCATTTCTGCTCAAGTATTACAAGCTGTTATCACTGAAAAAGAACACTATGCTGACCAAAATATTGGTAAACAAGAAAATGTTGTTATCGACATGTCTAGTCCTAATATTGCTAAACCATTCTCTATTGGTCACCTTCGTTCAACAGTTATCGGAGATAGCTTGTCACATATTTTCCAAAAAATCGGTTATCAAACAGTCAAGGTCAACCATTTGGGAGACTGGGGTAAACAGTTTGGAATGCTGATTGTTGCCTACAAAAAATGGGGCAACGAAGAAGCTGTAAAAGCTCATCCGATTGATGAACTTCTTAAACTCTACGTTCGCATCAATGCTGAAGCTGAAAATGACCCTAGCTTGGATGAAGAAGCACGCGAATGGTTCCGTAAACTTGAAAATGGAGACGAGGAAGCTCTCGCACTTTGGCAATGGTTCCGTGATGAAAGTTTGGTGGAATTTAACCGCCTTTACAATGAATTGAAGGTTGAATTCGACAGCTACAACGGGGAAGCCTTCTACAATGACAAGATGGATGCAGTTGTAGACATCCTTTCTGAAAAAGGACTTCTTGTTGAATCAGAAGGTGCCCAAGTTGTCAACCTTGAAAAATATGGAATTGAACACCCAGCTCTTATCAAGAAATCTGACGGTGCAACTCTCTACATCACACGTGACTTGGCCGCTGCCCTTTACCGTAAAAAAGAATATCAATTTGCCAAATCTATCTATGTCGTTGGTCAAGAACAATCTGCTCACTTTAAACAACTCAAAGCTGTCTTGCAAGAGATGGGCTACGATTGGAGTCAAGATATTGTCCATGTTCCTTTTGGATTGGTAACAAAAGAAGGGAAGAAACTCTCTACTCGTAAAGGGAATGTTATCTTGCTAGAGCCTACTGTCGCAGAAGCCATCAGCCGTGCCAAAGCGCAAATTGAAGCCAAAAATCCGGAACTTGAAAATAAAGACCAGGTTGCTCATGCTGTTGGAGTTGGAGCCATTAAATTCTATGACCTTAAAACTGACCGTACAAATGGATACGACTTCGATCTTGAAGCTATGGTATCCTTTGAAGGTGAAACTGGTCCTTATGTTCAATACGCCTATGCTCGTATCCAATCTATCTTACGCAAAGCGGATTTCAAACCAGAAACAGCTACCAACTATAGCTTGAATGATCCTGAAAGCTGGGAAATCATTAAACTCATCCAAGATTTCCCACGTATTATCAACCGTGCGGCAGATAACTTTGAACCTTCTATCATTGCTAAATTTGCAATTAGCTTGGCGCAAGCCTTTAACAAATATTACGCTCACACTCGCATCTTGGATGAAAGCCCAGAACGCGACAGTCGTCTAGCTCTCAGCTATGCAACTGCGGTTGTTCTCAAAGAAGCACTTCGTCTGCTGGGTGTGGAGGCGCCAGAGAAGATGTGATTCGTTACAAGAGACTGGAACTAAAGTTCCTAGTCTCTTGACGGCAATCGCTATATGGCGATTTGCCTAAACGCTTCACTAATTCACCTAACCAAATAATATCGATTTGGTTAGGCTCATGTCGTAGGCTTTTAATCACTTTATTGTAAAGCAGTCTAAGTAACTAGCGCCAAATCCTATTCGAACCTTGGCTAGGCGCTTCACTAGTCATGGCCTCTAAATATTATCGATTTATGTCCTAAAACGTCGTAACTCTGACGATTTGCCTAAACGCTTTACTAATTTATCTAAACAATAACATCGATTTGGTTAGGTTCATGTCGCAATCTTAAAGTTACGGGATTACAGAGCGATTTAAGCAACCAATCCTAAACCTCTAGGACTTTTATTTGGTACTAGGGGCGGAGTGCATTACATCTACTATTTTAGATTAGCGATCACTTGCCTAATTTCTATATTGTCATTACTTGAAAAGCGAAAAATCTTTTTCGCTTTTCTCTTGCTATTCATTTCTTTATCACCTAGGGAGAATTTTTATGAGCCAGTATGCTTATATTCTAGTTGTTATCAGTCTTCTTTTTCTCTTTCTTGTCAACAAATATGAAAAAGAGAAACTTCAAAGACTGCTTCAGGACCAACTATTAAAAGATCAAGATTTTCGTGCAACTATCAAAGAAAAAATCCAAACGATAGAAAATATCAATGATGTCATTGACTACATCAACAAAGGTTACCGTTTAGGGATTCCCATTTCAAAAGAAATCGTTGACGAAATTCGCAACTAACAAAAAGACTCGAGATGACATTTCTCGAGTCTTTTTATTTATTTCTGACAGCTAAGATTTCTACCAGGATAACAATCCCTAAGGATACCATGGTTCCAAGTGGTTCTACATTTTCATCAAAAATTTTCTCAGAGAACCGTAGCAGAGCAATCGCTAATAGTAGCAAGGCACTGCATAGCATAATATCCTTGAAGCTTGGTTTGCGTTTTATATACTTTAAAAATGATTTCTGTAGTTTACTCATTTCGATTGTCCCCTTTGAAGTAAATCCTTTATCCATAGAATAAAACTCTTCCTCAGAAAATCTAGCCTCTTACAAAGCTTCTAATTCATAGAGTTCCGCAATAATCCCTGCAACCTTCTTGATATCTCCCAGCATACCACGCATCTCAAAGTCAGCTAGAACAGGGAAACCAAAGCGTTGGCTGTATTGTTTAGCCGTCAAACAGTATTGGTTGTTAAAATTACGATTGCCTGATCCTACGACACCAAAACACTTGCTGGCATTGTCACCGTAAGCGATAAAGTCCCCTACTGGAGTGGTCAAAATCTCCACATCACCATTGTCAACTCCATTGCCACCTTCTAGATAAGTCGGTAGAAAAGCGACATATGGATTGGTCATCTCAAAGAAATTCTCTCCCTCCTTGACCAAATCTTTAATATGAATTTTTTCTACTTCAATGTTCTCATACTGTTCTAATAGGTAAGCCTTCAATCGTGTTACGAAACTCTCCGTATTTCCACTCAGACTGATGTAGACCAAGGAAACTTTTTTCATGCTCTCCTCCTTTTTTTGAATCATAAAAAAATAACTACCAAGATTGTATCTTGATAGTTATGCTTTGTCAACTCTTAGGCAAGTTCTTCCTCTTCTTGAGCTTCTGTTAATTCTTTTTGCTGACGCCACATTTTATAGAAGACGATTGCTAGGAAGATAACATTGAGTACGATCCCAAAAATGGCCGAACCTTTGGCACCAAGCTCCGCTCCCATACGGATGTTAGGGTCTGTAAAAAGTGAAACCGCATCCTGAACGCCGATAAAGTTGTAGATAGAACCAACGATGGCAACGAAGACATAAGCAAGATAAGTGTAGTTAGCCAATTGGATGTTTTTACGAATAAGGAAAACCAAAGCCACAACAACTAGAATAACAGATAAGACAACCAAGAGAATGCTGAAGATAGAATGACCATGCTCCGATACCTTAATGGTGTAAGCAACGAGCTCCTTAGCATAAGTAGCATTAACACCTGATGCTGATGTTTCTAGATTGTTCATACCCTCCGCAGTAGGTACTGGAGATATGATTCCAAATAGCGACATTGCTGAGAGTAAGGCTGAAAAAATCAGTAATACCCATAGATAGATTGGTTTCTTTTTCATCAAAGCAACCCCCTTATATTTTTTTAGTTTATTATAGCATATTTTAACAAGCAAAACAAATCCTACAAGTTTGCTTCCACCTGCTTACGGTAGGCCTTAGGAGACTTCCCACATAGTTTTCGAAAGACCTTATAGAAATAGCCTACATTACTGTAACCAACCGTATAGCAAATATCCTCGATACTATCATTAGTAGATAGCAAGAGCTGTTGGGCAGCCTTAATGCGTTGCTTATTGAGAAGCTCTGCAAAAGTGGAATTGGTTTCCTTCTTGATCAACTGCCCCAAATAAACGGGATTGATAAAGAGATCCTTGCTGATATCCTTGAGAGAAAGCTCTTTTTGGTAATCTCTACCAATAACTTCAAGTACACTGACCACATTTTCATTCATTCGATATTGGCCGAAGAAGGATGTCAAGGTTTCCTTGGTATAAGCGACTAAGTCCTCAAAAGTTGTAATGGCATGAATATTCTTGACAATATCTGTCATATCGTCTGCTTTCAAATGTTCAAAAAGATGAAAGACATCCATGACAAACTGGGTAAACAACTGCTTGGTAATGGATACCCTCGGTGTGTTTTCTAAGACAATCTTCTCAAGTAAGGTCAACTCCTCGATAATCTGCTGGAGATTCCCCTGGATAATCACTCGATAGATGGGTTCGTAGTAAGAAAAGAGACTTTCAGACTGATCTAAATTGACCGATCCATAAAAGAGAGTCTTTTCAACATCACGCTTCCACTTTTCAAAGTTGATTTGATAAGGAGCTTCAAAAGACATGACTAGCAAACCCTCAAATTCCTGATCTGCAAGGACGATTTGCCAGTCCTGGCCTAGAACATAGTAGGGAATGACAAAATCCCCTTGTTTTTCTTTTGAAAGCCCAATCCACCAATTTTCTTTTTGACTGAGATGAGTTTTGAAGGCTTCTTCATCGAGTTGCTGACTCAATATTTCTGGCTCATGAGATTTTTCACCAAGCTGACTGGAAATCTTTTCAAGCAAGCGTTCAAGCTCAACCTTATCGACTGGTTTAACCAGATAATCAACGACATTGAGATTCATGGCTTTTTTGACATAGTCAAATTCTTGGTAGCCTGAAAGGAGGATATAGTAAGCATTTGGCAACAACTCCTTCATCTCCCCAATCATTTCAAGCCCTGTCTTGTCAGGCATATTGACATCTGAAATAACAATATCGATGGGATGTTCTCGAACGTAGTCCAGAGCATCGTCAGCATGATTGGCTGTTGCAACGACTTCCATATCCCACTTATCAAAAGGAATCAAACGTTTGAGACCTTCTGTAATCATGTACTCGTCGTCCACTAAAAGTACTTTATACATCTTTATCCTTTCTCTTCATTTTGAATGGTAATTTGATAGCGAACACCTTCTTTTTCAACAGATTCTACACTGATATCATACCGGTCACCAAAGTAGAGCACAAAGCGCTCATGCACATTGACAATCCCAATGGACTGCCGTTTCCCACTATAATCCACTGTATGTTCAAAGATTCTTTGAGCTAATTTATCCTGGATCTCTGCTAGCTTATCAGCAGGCATTCCACGCCCATTATCGGTTACCAAAATTTCAACATAGCCTTCTTTTTTCAAGGCCTTGATACTAATCACATTATCTGTACGTCGATAATCAACTCCATGAGCAAAATAATTCTCCACCAAGGGTTGGAGGGTGAATTTTGGAATGCGCATTTCTTCCAAGCCAGAGTCGATCTTAAATCCGTAAGCAATGGATTTTGGATAGCGAACCATACAGAGATAACTGTACTTCCGACAAAACTCCACTTCTTGCTTTAATGTTGTTTCTCGCTCATCAGAGATGTTGTTGCGCAGGAGACTACTGAATTCGTAGATAATATCCGCTAGTTCATTTTGGTTTTCCATGACCGCGTACATCCGTATAAACTCGAGGGTATTGTACATGAAATGGGGATTTATCTGAGCTTGTAGAGCGCGCATATGGGCATCTTTTTGACTCAGTTCAAGCTGGTAAATATCATGGATATTTCTCTCCAGTCGGTCCAACATATCATTTGTCGTCTCAGCGATTAAAAGCAATTCCTGGTCTTTTTTCGTGAGATCAATTCTTTTTCCCTGCTCCCCTTGCGCAATATCATGGATTGTTTCCACTAGGTCAACAACCTGTGTTTGATACTTCGAAAATGTTTTTTTCAAGGTTACATATAAAATAACGATAAAGAGGAGACTCAAAGCAAGAATAAAGACTGAACTAGAGATACTACCACTAAGGACATAACCTCGAGGAACTGCAACCTGAACCTGATAACCATGAGCAGTCTCGTCTTGCAACCATTCCTCTCGATCACTTTTTTCACCTTGGTGAAACATTTCCGTTTCAAAAGGAGAGGTGATGCTCACAGTAATTGGGATATTTCCTCTGGTATTGTCAATAGCCTTATAAAAAACATCGGAAGATACAGAGACATAAATAACACCAAGAGCTTGATCCGATACTGGATCGGATACGGGAATGGCGAAACTATTGGCATCTGGCTTGAAGGCATCTGCAGAAACCTTGTAACCACTACGATTGTCCCTCTTCGAAACATAAACTTCTGTCGAGTCTTGCAAGACAATGGCTACACCCGTTACAAAACCATTGCGCACATAAAGGTCATCGATATTTTCATAAATAGATACAGAAATATAGGGTGATGCTTTACGCTCCAGTTGCCAATAGAAATAATCCGGTGTACTGAGGCTAAAATACTTATAGATTCCCTCGATTCGCGCTTGATTATCTACTAAACTTTGGGCTGAACGCGCTGATTCTCGATAATAATATTCAACCTCACTCACTGTCCGAGTCAAAACCCGCTGGGAAACCTGTCTTGCTTCTTTTTCTCGACTATCCCAGTTTACATAGGAAATCAACAGAGCAAAACTAGCAATGATAACAATCATCACCCAAGTATAGGTTCGAAGGAGTGAATGAAGCCAAAATTGTTTCATTCTATTTGGACGCCAATTTTTCATGAATGCTTTCATAAACAGGCTCCAATAAATCACTAATAAAGAAATGCCACATACCAATCCCTACAAAAATAATGAGGGCTGGCATATAAAACCCAATAATGGCTAACAAGACGCTACCAAGAAGAACTTTAGCCACTGCTGACAAGCTCATAAAAATTCCGATAAAGGCAAGCTTTAAGGTATTTTGATAGGATAAGTCAAAATAAACTTGTAATTTTAGAGAAACTGTATACGCCAAAAAGACCAAGGCTACCAAAAAGATATTTAAAAATGTTGCTGCCAAATGGATAATGGTCTGATGCGGCAATTGGATCATGAGATACAAACCATAAATCAAGATCAAGTCAAGTCCCATAAAGGTGTAGAAACTGAGATTGCTTTTTACAAAATTGCTCTTATAAAGAGTCCATGCCTCTTTAAAACCATAGGCACGGTAAGAATAGCCATGTTCTGCAAATAAGCTCATGATAGTCGCACTAGCTGGCGCTATACCAAAAACCACACCTCCTGCTAGTGTCAATAACCAAAAATAAGCTGTAGCTATCATCCCCAAAAAGAAACGATGAAAGACTAGCTCAATAAAATTTCCCACGGTTTGCCTCCAAAAAAATAATCTAGAACTATTATAACATATTTCAAGCGCTCTCAAAAATAGGAGGAGAGAAAAGGCAGTGAGAGTTTATCACTACCTGTTTACTATAATGTTACTAAAAATTAAAATCAATGGCCGAAACCATTGGTTTTAAGATGTTTATAATAAGTTAACTCTTACTTAACTTCAGTAAGCGTAATATGTAATTTAGCAAGTTTCATGATGTACAGAAACGTTGATTTTATGGGCTTTTCAATCTTTCAATTATTGATGAAATAGGGTGATTTTGACCTTGCTTTAGTTTTAATCAGACAAAAATCAGATAAAACTTTAGTTCTTGGTCATAAAATCACCAAGGTTTTTAATTTTTTGTTTGATGATATGATATTGTTCAGATGATGTTCTAGGAAGAACATATTTTGTTGAACGTCCCTTGCCAATTACCTCTATATATTGCTTGCTTTGAAGAGTTTTTAAGTTTTCTCTGAACTTATATTCTGTCATCAGATTATTCTCAATAACATCGTTTTTGCTAATGCTTTCATTTTCGATTATGTACTTGAGAATAGCTCTTTCATCTTGTGTTACATCTTGGTATGAAGACAACAAGTCCACTTTCCAAATGGTTACGATAGTACTATCAAAAGTAGTTGAAACTTCGGGAATTTTCAATTTGTATTTTTCTGACACATCAAAGATTTTTGGCCCGCCTGAGCCAGCCTTCTCAGACATTCCGATTCTTCTGAATAGCGATGAAATTGTACCGTTTCGTGTTTTTGACGTACCGCCATGTATAAACTCAGGAATAGAAATTTTCATTTTTCCTGGATTCTTAAATTCATAAAAATCATTATATGCGGTGATAACGATAGGTGAGTCAAAGTCATAGTAAGCGTGCATTAAGCAGTTTACTAGTGCTTCACGTATAGATTCAGATAAATCTTTTTTAAATGGTAAACGATGGGCAGATTTATCATTGAGTTCGAACCTATCGTTGGTAGTTGCAGTTAATTTCTTGTATGCTAAATTAAAAAAGTCATACATGTTCAAATCAGGGTACATCATGTCCCCTGTTGAAATCCTATCATTCCACCTAGTAGAAAGTGAGTTGTCCTTTTCAAAGTAGTCTAATTGAAATTTAGGATACCTAGATATTATGGAGTTGTATTTCCCGAAAAATAGTAACCCTCCTGCAGTCAACTTATAAGAGCCATCTGTTCTATCCTTCTTAAAAACACCAATTTCAGTTAAGAAGTCCCTAAGTGGCATATTGGTGTACTTAGTGTTCCCGCTTAATTCGATTAGGAGTTTTTTATACTCTTCGATTGATTCAATATTGAGGTCACTTTCGTCATAGTTAGTTAGGAGTTCGCCATCAATATCATCATGGGAGCTTGCCATGAGATACTTTAGCTCTTCTTTATCAAGTCTAACATCACCTTCCCCTAACCTTTTATAAGATTCTCTAAAATCATTTTTAAGATGGACAGGTTTTTGGTCACTACTGGCTTCTCTAATCGTTATTACCATAAGTTGACGATTTTTATCAGGAATATCAATGTACTCAATATCATTATCGGTTAGCAAATTACAACTTACTTTTTTTCTATTAGAGACTAGATTAAACAAGTCATTCCTAACTTTTTCAGGATTCATAACTCCCTGAAAAGGGTCTTCATTATTTTCATCTACTCCCAAGACAACTTTCCCACCATTGGTGTTTGCGAAAGCAGAATAGGTCTCCCAGAAAGAATCAGGAAGTGCATTTTTAGCTTTTTTGTACTCTAAATCATTGCCTTCAAATTTTAATTCCACACTTTTTCCTCCTAACTTAAAAAATCAAATTGCAGGGTATCACGCGAAAATCACGCGAAAAAAATTTTTGATAATACTCAATTTTGCTTGATTTTAAAGCATTTTTGAGCAGTGCGTTTTAAAAAGATATCGAAATTCACGCGAAAGTCACGCGAAAACCACGTGATTATTTCTCCGCCCAGTCAGTCCAGTCATCAAAGGTCGTATTATTGTAAAGTTCTATCAGTCGTGGTCTGACAGATTGGATAATTTCAACTAATTCATGCCCTTCATGAAATTGTGAAAAAGGCATACCAACTGTTGCTTGGGACATATCTGAAAGTAATTGCCTTGTTGCTTGGCTATCTGCAAGTGTATTGATTAGAAAACCGAGTAGGTAATTGGAATCATAGCTAACTTCTACACTTGCTGATGGCGAATCTTTAATCAGGCGTTCATAGCCCTTTTTAATTTCTTTTTTGATTTTATCTTTGGAAAGGATTTCTAGATTTCCGATAAAATCATATGAAGTATAGATTTGGTTAGCAAAGTAATCAGAAAGTTCGTTGATTTTAGTATCATCAAGTCCGTCTTGCTGGCTTAAGTAGGTTTTGGCTTCCTTCCTAATTGTGTCCCTCAGCGTATCATAAAGCATTTCAAAAAAGATATCATCTAGGTAGCCTTCTTTTGGGTATCCAAATTCATTTTCCCAGTCAGGATTTTCAAATGTTCCAATGGTTACTCCCCCACTTCTTGTGACCGATTGTATTGGATTTGTTTTTATTCTAAAAAGCTCTTCTTTTATTTTTAATGGAGTATCAGGATACTCATCTAGGAATGTGCCATAACCAAGTTTTCTAAGGTAAAGTTCAATATATTCTTCCAATTCTCCGTAGTAAAACCAACCTACGGGTTTTCCATAGATTTTTGACACTTTCTCTAAAACTTCAAGAGGAGCTAAGTTATCTCCTCTTACATATGCGTTAATCGTTGATTTTTTTAATCCAAGACGGTTTCCAAATTCAGTAAAAGACAAATTTAATTCATCTTTGACTTGTCTCAATCTTTGACCAACAGTCTTTTTATCAGGTTTAAGTATTTCAAACATAGGTTACCTCTCAGACTATTATAACACAGGTGTTTATAAAATCGTACATTTTTTGAGAAAAACGCTTGACTTCGTGTATGATATCGTATATAATTATTAATGAGCATTAAGGTTGCTCAAAAATTTTACACCAAACGTACATAAAATCGTACATTTGTGTTAGAGAGGAGCTAACCCAACAATCAAAAAAGAAAGGAGGGTACAAAAAATCCTTGAACAATCTGGTACATCGTTCAAGGACAGTAAATCTAATTGCTGTAATTATACCAGATATTTCGGATAAACGCTAGTTGAATGCAGAATCAGAAAAGAGGGTAATTATGAATTTAACAGGTATGGAACTACAAATGGTAGAGTGGGTAGCCTACTCACCAGATACACAAGAGAAAGTCTTAATCAAACCAGAGGACTGTAAAGATTTGAATGACAGAGAACTCTATCGCCTTATCAAGGATATGGGATTTGAGCGATTGATTGAATCTAGAGCTTTGCAGATTTTGAACGACTTTCTTAATCAGAAAATACAGGTAAACTAATGAGTAAATACGATTATCAAGAAGTTGTAGATAGGGTTGATGGTCTCAACTCAGTCTCAACATTGAAAAAGTGGCGGTTAAAGATTGAAAGTCTAACTGGTACTCAATTCAATGAAAGTAGAGTGAGAACGGGTCGAAAATCTTATTCTAAAGTTTATCTTTTTACAGAAGATGACCTAAATCATTTTCAAGCGATTGCTGATAAGAAGTCTTCGTTGGGGCTGGAAAGAGCAATTCTAAGTGTTTATGGGTTTTCTAAAGAAAATGATTATCAAAAACCTATTAGAGAACTTGTTGATGAGCTAGAGGTCTCCTTTAAGGAAATCCGAGAAGATTATCGAAGGAACCTAGCAAGGTTGAAACAGGAGTTAGAAGTGCTTCTGGATAGAATCCAGGCCTTAGAGAAAGAGAATGAAAAGAAATCATCTAAGAGACTTGGCTTCTTTCATCGATGAAGACGGTTCGCCACCCCACCACTGGGCGAGTGGTCAACACGGTAGCCCAGAGCAGGTGGGAAAGGTGGCAAACGGCTGAACTCGATTTGACATTTGCACCCCAGTCCCTATTAGGGGGTGCACACATACATAAAATGTGGTCAAATTCCTTGATACACAAGGGGTTCAGTGATTTGAAGTAAATTTCACGAAAAAACATTTATGAAGCCTATGATATCAACGGTTTACGATGGATTTCATGTAGGCGTAGCTTTTATGAATAGGAGAAAAAAACATGACAAAATTTAACTTAACAGACGAAACTATAAAAGTTGGCGACTTGAAATTGGATAAATCACAATTTGACATTCCAAAGAAAGTGACCATCCTTTCTTCACGAGTTGCACCAGTCTATAAAAATGTCAATGGCGAAAGCATTGCGACAGATGAAGTAGCTAAAATTACTTGCTCTGTACAAGATACAGACAAAATCCAAGCCTTGAAAGACCTGGGCTATTCCCCTGATGACCTCAAGGGTATTCGCTTGGAGATTGTAGACAATCTTAACAAGTTGGCTAAATCCGTTGAAAAGGATGAGCTGAACTCACTTGTAGTAGAACTTGTCAATCCAGAAGTCCACCTTGGTTGGCGAGCTAATAATAATGGTGGTGGAAATTGGGGAGGCTTAAAACTAGTGGCAACTGATATTAAATTTATTGGAGCCTAGACATGGATAACTCAGTGATGTTAGACTACTTAGCCGTAACGATTAAAGGCTTAGCTCCAGATGATGTCATTGAGAAAATCCTCATTCTTCCTAAAGATAAGTTTGTTCTCAATGAATGGGGGATAAACAAGTACCAAAGGCATTATGCCTTCTCAGAGATAAAGGTTTACTTCAATAAAGACTGGGAATCAAAAATGGGAGTTTTTATCGAACTGAGAGGGCAGGGGTGCCGTCAGTATGAAGAATACATGGAAAGCAATGTCAATAACTGGGTAACCCTAATGAAACGCATTTCTGAATGCCATAGTAATTTTACAAGACTAGATATCGCCAATGATATTTTTGATGGTAGTCTATCCGTCCCGCTTATTTATAGTTATTGTAAAAAGCAACTCTGCATATCAACCGCTAAAACCTTTGATTACCATGAAAAGAGTATTCTTGAAAATGGTGAAAAGGTTGGTGAAATGGTAACGATTGGTGTTAGAGGTACTCAGCAATGGTGCATCTATAATAAGCTATTAGAACAAAAACTGGATAAAGATTTACCAGAAATGCCCTCATCATGGACAAGAGCAGAGCTTAGATGTTGGCAAGAAAAGGCAAACTTACTGGCTCAACAGATAAAAAAAGGACGTCCCCTTAAAGAGATTTACTTTGAAGCGATTAATGGACACTATCGCTTTGTCAGTCCGAGAGATAAGGATTCCAACCGTTGGCGAAGAAAAAACGTAAAATGGTGGAATGACTACTTAGAAACACAAAAAAAGACGGTCTTAAGTGTAAAGCGGACAAAACCCACCCTAAAACGGTCTGAGCTATGGACAGAGAAACAAGTCTCACGAACACTTGGAAAACTCTATGTAGCAAAAGCAGAATCTTACGGACAAGAAAAGGCAGATGGCTATATTCAACACTTACTTGAGCTTGGGATATCCAAACTAACGGAAACAGATGAGACTGATATTCAGCAGTACAAACAAGAGCAACAAAACTCAGCTTATTGGGGTATAAGAAAAGACGACCTGTAGCAAACTACAAATCGCCTTTCCAAAAATAACTAACTTGATTATAACCAAAATAGAAGGAGAATTCAATGGCAACATTAAAAACAGAACATGATTTTGACTTGACCCGTAACTGGTACCGTAAATCCGTCTTTCTAGATGAACTCTGGCATGGCATGACCGTTGCAACGCTCAATAGCTATATTCGTCAGATGAAGGACAGCCCATACGCTTTCGGTATTAAAGGAACACATGGCAATGTCTTTATTCACTCAGAAGTCTTCGTGGCATGGTTTGACTACAAAATTGCCAATCAATATGTCGCAAAGATGGCGTAGGTAATACCTATGAGAGATAATAGTTCAAGAGTACTCATCATCAGTTCTTGGCGAACAGACCCTTATAAAGCAGGCAATGTCTTGGTGAAGTTCGCTATGCGATTTACCCACCCTATTACTAAAAAATCTCACAAGAAATACCTTTCTACAGGTGCTGGTAAAGGGTGGTTTACCACTAAGGCAAGACAAAGTAAAAAGACATCTTCTGGAAAAGAACGTCTTTTGGTCAGCGATATTAAAAACTCACAATTGATTACACAGGTCACGCAAGAACTGAACAAATTAGTTGATGACTATATCGCTGAGGTAACAGGTATTAAGCCTAAGAAAGCCAAGAGACTTTTAACCCTAGAAGAAATCGCTAAGCCCTATGATGAAGATGGAAGTCTTTATGGTAAAGCCTTTAAAGCATGGTATGAAAGGGTCAAACCAGCCAATAATACTCTTAAAACAAGGGTTACTATCTATAACCGCTATATCGTGCCTAATTTTGATACCAGAATGTCTATCACAAAATTTGCCTCTATGACAGAGGAAATTCAAAATCTAATCAATGCTTCTTCCATGCACATGGCAAGAAACCTGCATATTTATCTTAAGATGGTTTTTGATTGGTCAGTCGAAAACGGACAGATTACTCTTACACAAGACCCGATTGCCAACAATAAGGTTAAAAGGCGGGTTCTGACAAAGAGTGAGGAGCAAAACAAGAAACGTGAAGATATTGCAGAAAAATACCTAGAAGCAAGTGAGGTTAACTACGTTCTCCGACTGATAGAAAGCTGGACTAACCGTCCTGATAATCAACTTATCGCAGATGTGCTGAGAATGATTTTTCTAACAGGTATGAGACCAAGTGAAGTTCTGGGTTTGAATGAGGATATGCTTGATTTTGAGGAGAAGTGGATAAAGGTTCATTGGCAGAGGGCAAGCAAAAATAAATCAGATGAGGTAATGGAAGCACTTAATCTTGACGGAAAGGAACGCTACCGAGCAGACCTTAAGACCAAGGAAAGTGTCCGAACGATTCCAATGAGTCCTGAGGTAGAGAAAATTTTGCGACATTATATAGACAGAAATAAGTTTCAAGCTCAATTTAACCCTACTTATCAAGACCTAGGCTATCTCTTTACCAGAACCTATATCAGAACAGGTAATCGGCAAGGCTCTCCGCTTTATCATAATGAACTCTCACAATTCCTGAGAGGTGGTTCTAGTCAGTCAGCAAAATATAATAAAAAATCTGGTAAACCCTATAAGGACATAGATAGCTTCCTAGACTTTGGCAGACCGATTCATGTTATCCCTCATATGTTCCGCCATAGCTTTATCTCCATTATGGCTAGCGAAGGTATAGACCTCTCCACCATTCGAGAATTTGTTGGACACTCGGAGGATTCCAAGGAGATTGAGCGTGTCTATCTCCATGTGATTAAAAAGCAAAAAGACACCATGAGAGGAGCTGTAGAAAGGCTGGAAAAATTGATTAATAATAAGAACTAAGTGTGGAAAGGAGGATACTGCCTCCTTTTCTATTTGACATAGATATTTTTTTAGGATATAATTTAATCCGAAATCAGACCAAAAGAGAGGTAAGGAATTATTTTGGAAACAGATTTTATGAAGCAATTATCAGTACAAGAGAAAGAATTCTCATCTCTTTATCGTGTCATGGCTAAGAATTTTGGGCTATCTGAGAGTAGCGTGTGGGTCTGTTATTTTTTATTAGTAAATAGTGGTGATATCACTCAGCAGGACTTGGTTGAACAGATGATGTTCCCAAAACAAACCATTCACTCTTCGGTAAAAAAGTTGAGTGCTGACCAATATGTAAGGGTGACGCCACTACCAAGTTCTCTTAAGAGCAAGAAATTGTCCTTGACTGAAAAAGGCAAAACTTATATAGAGATGACCGTTGCTAAAATGGTGGAAGCAGAAAAAGAAGCAATAAGGGCCATGGGGCAAGAGGATATGCAAAAATATGTTGAACTTCAAGGAAAATATCTAACTCTTGTGAAGAATGAATTTACTAAAGCTGAGCTGTTAACTTTAACTGACGATATGGAGAATAATTGATGGAAACAGATAGTATTGAAATTTTTGGTGCTAAAGAGCACAATCTAAAAGACTTTGATGTGACGATTCCTAAGAATAAGCTAGTGGTTTTTGCAGGTGTTTCAGGTTCGGGGAAGTCTTCCCTTGTCTTTGATACGCTAGCAAGAGAAAGTAGTAGACAGTGGCAGGATAGTTATCCTCTCTTTTTACGGAACAAGCTACCTCACTATGAGCGTCCTCACGTAGACGAAATTAAAAATTTACCCCCATCTATCGTTGTCGATCAGAAAGCTTTAAGGACTAATACTCGTTCAACAGTCGGGACGGCTATGGACATTGCTCCGCTTATTCGTCTGCTGTTTTCACGGGTTGGTCAACCGAGTGCGGGTGGTTCAATGGCTTATTCTTTCAATCATCCTGCAGGGATGTGTCCTATTTGTACTGGGATTGGGAAGGTTTATCAGTTAATTGAGGATAAGATTTTTGATACCACAAAATCATTGAATGAAGGTGCTATTAATTTTAGCCAATTTTCGAGTGGCTGGCAGGCTTATCTTTACAAAAATAATCCTTTACTTGATGCAGATAAAAAGTTAGCTGATTTTTCTGAGGAAGAATGGCAGATTTTGCGAGAAGGAAGCGATGAAATAGTCAAGGTTGAATTTCGTTCTAATAATACGGGGAGTGTGGACCGTGTTGACTATGAAGGTGTCATTCCGCGTTTCTACCGCCTCTATCTGAAAAGGGATATTTCTAAGCTGAAAAAATCATTGCAAGAAGAAGTGCTATCTCTTGTCATTCAGGTACCTTGTGCCAGTTGTGAAGGCTCAGGACTAAACCCCAAGGCCTTAGCTTCTAAGATAAACGGGCATAATATTGTTGACTATATGAACTTATCAGTCAGTGAACTCTTGCCTTTACTTGAAGAAGTTGATAGTCCTTTAGGTCAATCATTAGTTGCACAAATCAAGTCAGCTATTAAGCGGATGGAGACGGTTGGGATTGGTTATTTATCTTTGTCTCGGAAGACAGAAACCTTATCAGGTGGTGAGATGCAACGGGTCAAGTTGGTGCGACACATCGGTTCCAGCCTAAGTAATGTCAACTACGTTTTTGATGAACCGACTGCAGGTCTGCACCCTCATGATGCCGAGAAAATCGGTCAGCTCTTGTTGGATTTAAGAGATAAGCACAACAATATTTTGGTTGTGGAACATAGCCGACAAATGTTAGCTTTAGCGGATGAAGTCATTGAATTGGGACCATTGGCTGGTCGGGAAGGCGGTAGGCTAATTTTTCAAGGAAGTCTTGTAGAGTTGCAAAAAGCTGACACCTACACAACCCGTGCCCTAAATCAACCACTTAGACTGAATCAAGACCCACTAGCTTGGACAGAATATTTTGCCATCAAAGATGCTACTGCAAATAATCTTAAACAGGTTAATACAAAAATCCCTAAGGGAATCTTGACCGCAGTAACGGGTGTCGCGGGTTCAGGGAAGAGCTCTCTGATTGGTGTCGAATTTATCGAAAATTACCCAGATGCCATTATCATCAATCAAAAACCTATTGGTACCTCCATTCGTTCCACACCAGCAACTTACTTAGGAATAATGGATGAAATTCGAAAATTATTTGCCAAAGCCAACAATGTAACCCCTAGTTGGTTTAGCTATAATTCAAAAGGTGCTTGTCCAATTTGCAAGGGAACTGGAAAAATCGTTTATGACATGGCTTTTGCGGATTCAGTTGAGGTCGTTTGTGAGGAGTGCGGGGGTCACCGTTATAATCCTAAAGCGCTCAGCTATCGTTATCAGAATTTCACAATTGAAGAGATTTTGAATCTAACTGTCGAAGAAGCATTAACAGTTTTTTCTTCGAACGATAAGATTTGTCAATCTCTGTCAGTCATGAAGGAAGTTGGCTTAGATTATCTGACTTTAGGTCAGCCTACAAGTACCTTGTCAGGTGGAGAAGTGCAACGGGTTAAGTTAGCTAGTAAGTTACAAGAGTCAGGACAAATCTTTGTTCTCGACGAACCAAGCACAGGTCTGCATAGTAAGGATGTTGAACAACTGCTTAGTTTACTAAGACGCCTCGTCAATCAAGGGAATACGGTTGTGATGATTGAACATCGCTTAGAACTTATTGCTCAAGCTGATTGGATAATTGATTTAGGACCCGAGGGCGGAAAGAATGGGGGGTATATTTTATTCGAAGGCAAACCAAGAGATATTATCAGTTGTGAAGAGTCTCAAACGGGGAAATATTTGAAAGAAATTTTAAATTTCAGTTAAAATACGTCAATTGCTTCTAATCAGACAAAAATCAGACAAAACCACATTATAAAAACAAAAAAAGCCTAGAAACGTTGATTTCATAGGCTTTTGGTATATTGTTTTACTTAACTTCTGTAAACACAACGTGTTTGCGAAGTTTTGGTGAGTATTTCTTCAATTGAAGACGGTCTGGAGTGTTACGTTTGTTTTTAGAAGTAAGGTACAAG
>NZ_JAWERU010000029.1:0-22919 GCF_032481935.1 Streptococcus sp. | reverse complement strand
GAAAACTAACACGGAGGAAAACATTATGTTAAAAATGACTCTTAACAACTTGCAACTTTTCGCCCACAAAAAAGGTGGAGGTTCTACATCAAACGGACGCGATTCACAAGCAAAACGTCTTGGAGCTAAAGCAGCTGACGGACAAACTGTAACAGGTGGATCAATCCTTTACCGTCAACGTGGTACACACATCTATCCAGGTGTAAACGTTGGACGTGGTGGAGACGATACTTTGTTCGCTAAAGTTGAAGGCGTAGTACGCTTTGAACGTAAAGGTCGCGATAAAAAACAAGTTTCTGTTTACCCAATCGCAAAATAAAAAGGTCCAGTGAACCTTTTTATCCCGAGCCTTGAAATGAAAAGGCGAGGAAGCTAGAAGTAGCATTAAATAAGGCTTTCCGAGTTTTCGGAGAGCCTATTTTTTTGTTTTGGTACCCAGAATGATTTTTATGTAAAATTTTTGTACAATATCATCGGTTTATACTCAATGAAAATCAAAGAGCAAACTAGGAAACTAGCCGCAGGCTGTACTTGAGTACGGCAAGGCGACGTTGACGCGGTTTGAATTTGATTTTCGAAGAGTATTAATTTCTTATTTTATAAAAGTGTATATACTATCGCATATTCTTATTAAGCCAGTCTTTCTTTAACAAATCGCTAACTAAAATGGTGTAGTAAAAATTTTGTTACAAGCCTTAAAATTACAGGTGAGGAAGATTTTTACTAGCTTTGATAAGTATGATAATTATAACTGATATAATCAAAGTTATCGTCTTTAATATCATGATAGTTCTGGGCTTAATTTTTTTATAGGATTGGCTATTAGTAAGAAATATGGTATAATATAGGGTGAGACCTTCTTAATAAATAGTGAAAGAGTATAAAATGAAAAAAATTGTCATTAACGGTGGGAGACCATTGAAAGGTGAAATTACGATTAGTGGCGCTAAAAATAGTGTCGTTGCCTTGATTCCTGCCATTATTTTATCAGATGATGTTGTGATTTTGGATTGTGTTCCAGACATCTCTGATGTAGCTAGTCTTATTGAGATTATGGAAATCATGGGAGCTAGTGTCAAGCGTTATGACGATGTTCTTGAGATTGATCCTCGTGGTGTTCAAAATAAACCAATGCCTTATGGTAAAATTAATAGCTTGCGTGCGTCTTATTATTTCTACGGTAGTCTTCTAGGACGTTTTGGTGAAGCAACTGTAGGTTTGCCTGGAGGGTGTGACCTAGGACCACGTCCGATTGATTTGCATTTAAAAGCATTTGAAGCTATGGGAGCTAAGACAACCTACGAGGGAGATAATATGAATCTCTCAACCCAGGGGTCAAGTCTACATGGTGCGCATATCTATATGGATACTGTTAGTGTGGGTGCGACAATCAATACGATGCTAGCAGCAGTAAAAGCCAAAGGTCGAACAGTTATTGAAAATGCTGCTCGTGAACCTGAAATCATTGATGTGGCTACATTATTAAACAATATGGGAGCTCACATTCGTGGCGCAGGTACGGATATGATTACTATTGATGGTGTAGATAGCCTTCATGGAACACGTCACCAAGTCATCCCAGACCGTATTGAAGCAGGTACCTATATTTCAATGGCTGCTGCAGTAGGCCATGGGATTCGAATTAATAATGTACTTTATGAGCATTTAGAAGGATTTATTGCTAAACTTGAAGAAATGGGTGTTCACATGACTGTTTCTGAAGACAGTATTTTCGTCGAAGAGCAAACAAATCTAAAGGCTGTTAATATCAAGACAGCTCCTTATCCAGGTTTCGCAACAGATCTTCAACAGCCTATTACTCCTTTGCTATTAAAAGCAGAAGGTCGTGGCACATTGATTGATACAATCTATGAAAAACGTGTCAACCATGTTTTTGAATTAGCCAAAATGAATGCAGATATTTCAACAACAAACGACCACATCCTTTATAAGGGTGGAAATCCTTTGCAGGGTGCAAAAGTTAAAGCGACAGACCTACGTGCTGGAGCTGCCTTGGTTATTGCCGGCTTGATGGCTGAAGGAAAAACAGAGATTACCAATGTTGAATTCATCCTTCGAGGCTACTCGAATATTATCGAAAAATTGCGTAATCTTGGAGCAGATATTGAGCTAATCGAAGATTAGCACTTTGAGGATTGCAATGAATATCTGGACTAAATTAGCAAAATTTTCTTTCTATGAGACGGAACGTTTATATTTCCGTCCCTTCTTTTTTACAGATGTCGATGATTTTCATCAACTTGCATCAGATCCTGAAAATCTTCAATTTATCTTTCCTGCACAAGCAAGTATTGAAGAAAGTCAGTATGCTCTTGCCAATTATTTTATGAAATCACCTTTGGGAATTTGGGCTATTTGTGATAAAAAAGAGCAACGAATGATTGGAGCTATCAAGTTTGAAAAACTTGATGAAATTAAGAAAGAAGCTGAAATTGGCTATTTTTTAAAGAAAGACTATTGGTCTCAGGGGTATATGACTGAAGCAGTTACCAAATTACGAGATTTATCCACGAACGAGTTTGCCTTGAAGCAACTTTCGATTGTGACACATCTAGAAAATGTTGCTAGTCAGAAAGTAGCAGAGAAATCAGATTTTGTTCTTTATCGTCGTTTTAAAGGTAGCGATCGTTATACCCGAAAGATGCGGGATTATCTAGAATTCCGTTATACAAAAGGAAATCTAAATGAGTAAACACCAAGAAATATTAGCCTACTTGGAAGAATTACCAGTTGGGAAGCGTGTCAGTGTTCGTAGTATTTCAAATCGGCTGGGAGTAAGTGATGGTACGGCATATCGGGCTATCAAAGAAGCTGAAAATAGGGGACTTGTTGAAACACGTCCTCGAAGTGGAACAGTACGTGTAAAGTCAAAAAAAGTAGCTATTGAGAAATTAACGTTCGCAGAAATTGCAGAAGTTACAGGCTCGGAAGTTTTAGCTGGTCAAGCTGGATTGGATAGGGAATTTAGTAAATTCTCCATTGGAGCGATGACTGAAAAGAATATTCTTTCATATCTTCATGATGGTGGCTTACTTATCGTAGGAGATCGAACACGTATTCAGTTATTAGCACTAGAAAATGAAAATGCTGTCTTGGTAACAGGTGGATTTGAAGTTCATGAAGATGTTTTGAACCATGCTAATAAAAAAAATATTCCAGTATTGCGCAGTAAGCATGATACATTTACAATTGCGACTATGATCAACAGAGCTTTGTCCAACGTTCAGATCAAGACAGATATTTTGACGGTTGAAAAAATCTATCGTACCAGTCATGAATATGGTTTTCTACAGGAAACGGATACTGTCAAAGATTATCTAGACTTGGTTCGTAAGAATAGAACGAGCCGTTTCCCTGTTATTAATCAGCATCAGGTTGTTGTAGGTGTCGTAACCATGCGAGACGCTGGAGATAAATCACCTGGTACAACGATAGATAAAGTCATGACAAGGACAGTCTACATGACTGGTTTAGCGACGAATATCGCTAACGTTAGCCAGAGAATGATTGCTGAAGACTTTGAAATGGTACCTGTTGTGAGAAGTAATCAAACTTTACTTGGTGTTATTACTAGACGGGATGTCATGGAAAAGATGAGCCGCTCTCAAGTTTCAGCATTACCAACATTTTCAGAACAGGTTGGTCAGAAGTTATCTTACCACCATGATGAAGTTGTCATTACGGTTGAACCATTTATGTTGGAAAAAAATGGAGTCCTTGCAAATGGAGTTCTTTCAGAAATTTTGACCCATATGACGCAGGATCTGGTCGTGAATAGTGGACGTAATCTCATCATTGAACAGATGTTGATTTACTTTTTACAGGCTGTTCAGATTGATGATATCTTGCGAATTCAGGCTAGAATTATTCATCATACGAGAAGGTCAGCCATTATTGACTATGACATTTATATCAATCATCAAATCGTATCAAAAGCAAATGTTACTGTAAAAATTAATTAAAACTAGGAGAAAACATGATTACATTAAAATCAGCTAGAGAAATCGAAGCAATGGATAAGGCTGGCGATTTTCTTGCCAGTATTCACATCGGTTTGCGTGACATCATCAAACCAGGTGTAGATATGTGGGAAGTAGAAGAATATGTGCGTCGTCGTTGTAAAGAAGAAAATTTCCTCCCCCTTCAAATTGGTGTTGATGGGGCAATGATGGATTATCCATACGCAACTTGTTGTTCGCTTAATGACGAAGTAGCCCATGCTTTTCCACGCCACTATATTTTGAAGGAAGGCGATTTACTGAAGGTAGATATGGTTCTTGGTGGGCCAATCGCTAAGTCTGACCTCAATGTTTCTAAACTCAATTTTAACAACGTTGCGCAGATGAAAAAATATACTCAAAACTTTACGGGCGGCTTGGCAGATTCTTGTTGGGCTTACGCTGTTGGAAAACCATCAGAAGAAGTTAAAAACTTGATGGATGTTACCAAAGAAGCTATGTATAAGGGAATTGAGCAGGCTGTTGTAGGAAATCGTATTGGAGATATTGGAGCTGCTATTCAGGAATATGCTGAAAGTCGTGGGTACGGAGTTGTTCGTGATCTTGTAGGACACGGTGTTGGTCCAACTATGCATGAAGAACCAATGGTGCCTAACTACGGTATCGCAGGTCGTGGTCTCCGCCTTCGTGAAGGTATGGTTTTGACAATCGAACCTATGATCAATACAGGTGATTGGGAAATCGATACAGATATGAAAACAGGCTGGGCACATAAAACAATCGATGGTGGACTATCATGTCAGTACGAGCATCAGTTTGTTATTACTAAAGATGGGCCTGTAATCTTGACAAGTCAAGGTGAAGAGGGAACTTATTAATCAAAAAAAGGAGCTGAGCTCCTTTTTTTGATTCTTTCAAGTTGAGAATAAATTTGCGTAGCAGATATCTTACAAACGTTTTCTTTTATAGTAAAATAAAAGATGACTATATGAAAGAAGGTTCTTAATTGGAAAGTATTTTATTTTTTATTTCTGTCTTTATAGCTGGGGTCTTGTCATTCTTTTCTCCCTGTATCTTTCCCTTGTTACCAGTCTACGCAGGTGTTCTTCTGGATGATCAAGAGGAGTCAAAGACATTTCGTTTTTTGGGTAAAGATGTTGCCTGGTCAGGCTTGATTCGGACACTCTGTTTCATTACTGGTATCTCTCTCATTTTCTTTATTCTTGGATTTGGAGCAGGATTCCTTGGGAATTTACTTTATGCTGACTGGTTTCGTTATGTCATGGGGATCATGATTATCATACTGGGCTTGCATCAGATGGAAATTCTTCATCTACAAAAGTTAGAGATACAAAAAACAGTAACATTTAAGCAAAAACAGTCTAGTAAATATTTGTCGGCCTTTTTACTGGGTATCAGCTTCAGCTTTGGCTGGACTCCATGTATAGGCCCAGTTTTAAGTTCTGTTTTAGCACTGGCTGCCTCAGGAGGAAATGGAGCTCTTCAGGGGGCTTTATTGACCCTCATTTACACTCTCGGAATGGCACTTCCATTTTTAGTTCTGGCCTTGGCATCTGGTCTTGTCATGCCTTATTTTAGTAGAATCAAATCCCACATACTTTTATTGAAGAAAATTGGTGGTTTATTGATCGTTCTCATGGGAATTTTATTAATGTTGGGACAGTTAAATGTCTTATCTGGAATATTAGGATAAAAGGAGTTATCTATGAAAAAAATTATCTATTTTGGCCTTAGTTTCTTGTCTATCTTTCTTCTGATTGCTTGTGGCAAGGAAGAAAAAAAATCAAGTCCACAAAATCAATCAAGTCAGAAACAACAAGCGCCTGTGAAGCAAGTAGCTATTGGAGTCGAAGCACCAGATTTTACCCTCCAATCGATGGATGGAAAAGAAGTCAAATTATCTGATTATAAAGGCAAAAAAGTTTATCTTAAATTTTGGGCATCTTGGTGTGGACCATGTAAGAAGAGTATGCCAGAATTGATGGAGCTTGCTGCAAAGGAAGATCGCGATTTCGAAATTTTATCTGTCATTGCGCCAGGGCTTCAAGGTGAAAAAACGGTAGACCAATTTCCAAAGTGGTTTGAAGAACAAGGTTATAAAGACATCCCTGTTTTATATGATACAAAAGGAGCTGTTTTTCAAGATTATCAAATTCGAAGCATCCCTACAGAGTATCTAATTGATTCACAGGGTAAAATTGCTAAGATTCAATTAGGTGCTATTAGTAACGCAGATGCAGAAGCAGCTTTTGCTCAAATGAAATAAAGTAATGAAATAAAGTAATGAAATATAAAATGTCTAGACAAACCGTCTAGACATTTTTTCTAACTAAAATTAGTTTTTTGAAGCTGCTTGGAATTCAGGGTTTTTCCAAGCTTCATCAATAATAGCTTGCAATTCTTTTGCTGAAGCTTGCATTTTTTGAGTTTCAGCATCGTTCAATGGGATGTTAACTGGACGAACGATACCGTGTGCACCAACGATAGCTGGTTGACCGATAAAGACGTTTTCAACTCCGTATTGACCTTCTTGGAATACTGAAAGTGGAAGAACAGCATTTTCATCATCAAGGATAGCTTTTGTGATACGAGCAAGGGCTACTGCGATACCATAGTATGTTGCACCTTTTTTGTTGATGATTGAGTAAGCAGCATCACGAACAGAGATGAAGAGTTCTACAAGGTCCGCTTCATCCAAGTCACGGTTAGCTTGCAACCATTGTTCCAATTTTACACCGGCAACGTTTGCGTGTGACCAAACGGCAAACTCAGAGTCACCGTGTTCACCCATGATGTAGGCGTGAACTGAACGAGCATCAACGCCGATTTTTTCAGCAAGTGCTTGACGGAAACGAGCTGAGTCAAGTGAAGTACCTGAACCGATAACACGTTCTTTAGGGAAACCTGAGAATTTCCAAGTTGAGTAAGTCAAAACGTCAACTGGGTTAGCAGCAACAAGGAAGATACCGTCGAAACCAGACGCAACAACTTGTTCAACGATTGATTTGTTGATAGCAAGGTTTTTACCAACAAGGTCAAGACGAGTTTCACCTGGTTTTTGTGGAGCACCAGCAGTGATAACTACAAGGTCAGCGTCCGCACAGTCTTCATACTTAGCTGCATAAATTTTCTTAGGTGAAGTAAAAGCAAGCGCGTGGCTAAGGTCTTCAGCATCACCAACAGCTTTTTCAAACAATTGAGGAATTTCAATGATACCAAGTTCTTGTGCAATTCCTTGGTTAACAAGAGCAAAAGCGTATGATGATCCTACGGCACCGTCACCGACAAGGATAACTTTTTTGTGTTGTTTAGTTAATGTCATTTGTCTAAACATCTCCTTCATTTTTTAAGGGCTTCCCCCGTTTAGTTTCATTCTATCACTTTTAAATAGCTTTGTCACGAATATAACATCCACTTAGCTATGTAAACGTTTTAGTCGTACTGTAACACTGAAATAAGAGACAAACTATGGTATAATATATCTAGTTACTAATAGTGAAATGAGGCATTTGTTAATGCAAGATAAAAATTTAGTGAATGTCAATCTGACAAAGGAGATGAAGACCAGCTTTATCGACTACGCCATGAGTGTTATCGTATCGCGGGCCCTTCCTGATGTTCGAGATGGTTTGAAACCAGTTCATCGTCGTATTCTATACGGTATGAACGAATTGGGTGTGACACCAGATAAACCTCATAAGAAATCTGCTCGTATTACAGGGGATGTCATGGGTAAATACCACCCACACGGTGACTCATCTATCTACGAAGCTATGGTTCGTATGGCGCAATGGTGGAGTTATCGATACATGCTTGTAGATGGGCATGGGAACTTTGGTTCCATGGATGGTGATGGTGCCGCAGCTCAGCGTTATACTGAAGCACGTATGAGTAAGATTGCTCTTGAGATGCTTCGCGACATCAATAAAAATACCGTTGATTTTGCAGATAACTATGATGCCAATGAACGTGAACCTTTAGTTTTGCCAGCTCGTTTCCCAAATCTTTTGGTCAATGGAGCTACAGGTATCGCTGTTGGTATGGCGACCAATATTCCACCACATAACTTGGGTGAAACCATTGATGCAGTGAAGTTGGTCATGGATAATCCAGAAGTTACAACCAAGGAATTAATGGAAGTTCTTCCTGGTCCAGATTTTCCAACTGGTGCCCTTGTTATGGGGAAATCAGGTATTCATAAGGCCTACGAAACTGGTAAAGGATCGATTGTGCTTCGTTCTCGTACTGAAATCGAAGAAACTAAGACTGGTCGCGAACGTATCGTTGTAACAGAATTTCCATACATGGTTAATAAGACCAAAGTCCATGAACATATTGTGCGTTTGGTTCAGGAAAAACGTATCGAAGGTATTACAGCTGTTCGTGACGAATCTAACCGTGAAGGTGTTCGCTTTGTTATCGAAGTGAAACGTGATGCGTCAGCCAATGTTATTTTGAACAACTTGTTCAAGATGACTCAAATGCAAACTAGCTTTGGATTTAACATGCTGGCTATCCAGAATGGTGTACCAAAGATTCTTTCTCTTCGTCAAATCTTGGATGCTTATATTGAGCACCAAAAAGAAGTGGTGACTCGTCGTACTCAATTTGACAAAGAGAAAGCTGAAGCGCGTGCACACATCTTAGAAGGTTTGTTGATTGCTCTGGACCACATCGACGAAGTTATTCGTATCATCCGTGCCAGTGAAACGGATGCAGAAGCCCAAGCTGAATTGATGAGCAAGTTCAAGTTATCTGAACGTCAAAGTCAAGCAATTCTTGATATGCGTCTTCGTCGTTTGACAGGTTTGGAACGTGACAAGATTCAGTCAGAATATGATGAGCTTATAGCTTTGATTGCTGACTTGGCAGACATTCTTGCAAAACCAGAACGTGTAGCGCAAATTATCAAGGAAGAATTGGATGAGGTCAAACGTAAGTTTGGCGATCCACGTCGTACTGAGTTGATGGTTGGTGAAGTCTTGACGCTTGAAGATGAAGACTTGATTGAAGAGTCTGATGTTCTCATCACTCTATCAAATAAAGGTTATATCAAACGTTTGGACCAAGACGAATTTACAGCTCAAAAACGTGGTGGACGTGGCGTTCAAGGAACTGGAGTTAAGGACGATGACTTTGTGCGTGAATTGGTTTCAACCAGCACTCACGATCATTTGCTATTCTTTACTAATAAAGGGCGTGTGTATCGTCTTAAGGGGTATGAAATTCCAGAGTATGGTCGCACTGCTAAGGGCTTGCCAGTCGTCAATCTTTTGAAACTAGACGAAGGTGAAAGCATTCAAACTATTATCAATGTTGAATCAGAACGTAGTGATGATGCTTACCTCTTCTTTACAACTCGAGCAGGTATTGTCAAAAGAACTAGTGTCAAAGAATTTGCCAACATTCGTCAAAATGGTCTCAAAGCCTTGAATCTGAAAGATGAGGATGAGTTGATTAATGTCTTACTAACTGAAAAAGACACAGATATCATCATCGGAACCAAATTAGGCTATGCAGTTCGTTTCAATCAGTCTTTAGTTCGTAGTATGAGTCGTATCGCCACTGGTGTTAAAGGGGTAAACCTTCGTGAAGGTGATGCTGTAGTTGGAGCGAGTGTGATTACTGATCAAGATGAAGTCCTTATCATTACTGAAAAAGGATACGGTAAGCGCACAGTTGCGACTGAATATCCAACAAAAGGGCGTGCCGGTAAGGGAATGAAAACTGCCAATGTTACTGAAAAAAATGGTCCTCTGGCTGGTCTCTTAACAGTAAAAGGGGACGAAGATCTGATGATTATCACTGACACAGGTGTCATGATTCGAACCAATGTTGCCAATATTTCACAAACGGGACGTTCAACTATGGGAGTAAAAGTGATGCGTCTAGATCAAGATGCTAAGATTGTGACTTTTACAAGTGTTTCAGCAGCAGAAAAAGAAGAAGTTGGGGCAGAACAGGAAACAGAAAGTGAAGCATAATGTCTCAAAAAAAGAATCAAAGTAAAAAAAATAAACGTAAAAATCTACTGATTAACATACTGGCAGGATTCCTAATCTTGCTATCTATCGCTTTAATCTTCAATGCTAATATTCGTGATATGTTCATGATTTGGAATACTAATAAGTATCAGGTCAGTCAAGTGACCAAGGAAGAGATTGAAGAGAACAAAGAAACAGAAGGAAATTTCGATTTTGACTCTGTAAAATCACTTTCCTCGGAGGCAGTCCTATCAGCTCAATGGAATTCCCAGCAACTTCCGGTAATCGGAGGGATTGCAATTCCAGAGCTTGAAATGAATCTACCAATATTTAAGGGACTCGATAATGTTAACCTTTTTTATGGTGCTGGGACAATGAAAGCAAATCAGGTAATGGGGGAAGGAAATTATTCTCTAGCAAGTCACCGTATCTTTGCAGGTGAAAATGCAGATAAGAAATTATTCTCTCCTCTTGCTCGTGCTGAGAAAGGGATGAAAATTTATCTCACTGATAAAGAAAAAGTCTATACATACGAGATTGAAGAAGTTAAAATTGTAACACCTGATCGTGTAGATGTAATTGACGAACGTGATGGGATTAAAGAGATTACCTTGGTAACCTGTGAAGATGCTAATGCAGTTGAGAGAATTATCGTTAAAGGGAATTTGACAGAGATAAAATCTTATGCAGAGACTCCATCAGATATCTTAGAAGCCTTTAATAAACCCTATAAACAATTTTATGAATAGTAGAAGAGGTTGGGACAAAAGAGCCCGACCTCATTTTTTATTAGCAATCAAACTTTGACGCGGTAGCTGATTGAACTTTTTGTTCGTCTTTTAGACTCCAAAAAGTTCCTAATCATCTCGCGGGGCTGGGACTACGAAATCGAGACTTTGTCTATCGATTTCTGTCCCACCGCCTTTTCTTGTCAATTTCAGAAAATAGATAGGAAAAAGACTTTTCAATTTTGGTAAAAAGTAGTATAATGTTTCTATTATAGAAATTTTTAGAAAATTCCGAAAGAGGTTTGTTATGGGATACACAGTTGCTGTTGTTGGCGCTACAGGTGCCGTAGGTGCTCAAATGATCAAAATGTTGGAAGAATCAACTCTTCCGATCGATAAGATTCGTTACCTTGCGTCTGCACGTTCTGCAGGAAAGGTTTTGCAATTCAAAGGTCAAGATGTGACCATCGAAGAAACAACAGAAGACGCTTTTGAAGGGGTTGATATTGCTCTTTTCTCAGCTGGTGGATCAACTTCTGCAAAATACGCACCTTATGCTGTTAAGGCAGGCGCAGTCGTCGTAGATAACACTTCTTACTTCCGTCAAAATCCAGATGCACCATTGGTTGTTCCTGAAGTGAATGCCCACGCCCTTGATGCTCACAACGGAATCATCTCTTGTCCTAACTGTTCAACAATTCAAATGATGGTGGCTCTTGAGCCCGTTCGTCAAAAATGGGGATTGGACCGTATTATCGTTTCAACTTACCAAGCTGTTTCAGGTGCTGGTATGGGAGCAATTCTTGAAACCCAACGTGAGCTTCGTGAAGTCTTGAATGATGGCGTAAATCCACGTGATTTGCATGCGGAAATCTTGCCTTCAGGTGGCGATAAGAAACACTATCCAATCGCCTTCAACGCTCTTCCGCAAATTGACGTCTTCACTGATAATGACTACACTTACGAAGAGATGAAGATGACCAATGAAACCAAGAAAATTATGGAAGACGATAGCATTGCCGTATCAGCAACATGTGTACGTATTCCAGTTTTGTCAGCTCACTCTGAGTCAGTCTATATTGAAACAAAAGAAGTAGCACCAATCGAAGAAGTGAAAGCAGCTATTGCTGCCTTCCCAGGTGCGGTTCTTGAAGATGATGTTGCTCACCAAATCTATCCTCAAGCAGTAAATGCTGTTGGTTCACGTGATACATTCGTTGGACGTATCCGTAAAGACTTGGATGCAGAAAAAGGTATTCATATGTGGGTAGTATCTGATAATCTTCTTAAAGGTGCAGCTTGGAACTCAGTTCAAATCGCAGAAACACTTCACGAACGTGGTTTAGTACGCCCAACAGCTGAATTAAAATTTGAATTGAAATAATGTGTAGGAGTTCATTTGAACTCCTTCTTTAAAATAGAAAGGTGTTTTCTATGTCTTATCAAGACTTAAAAGATTGTAAAATTATCACGGCCTTTATTACTCCTTTTCATGAAGATGGGTCAATCAATTTCGATGCCATTCCAAAGTTGATTGAACATTTATTAGCACATCATACAGACGGAATTCTCCTAGCAGGAACAACTGCTGAGAGTCCGACTCTAACTCACGATGAGGAGTTGCAGTTGTTTGCGGCTGTTCAAAAGGTTGTCAACGGCCGAGTTCCTTTAATCGCTGGTGTTGGTACCAATGACACACGAGACTCTATTGAGTTCGTCAAAGAGGTAGCAGAGTTTGGCGGTTTTGCGGCTGGTCTTGCTATTGTTCCTTATTACAATAAACCATCCCAAGAAGGTATGTATCAACACTTTAAAGCTATTGCAGATGCATCTGATTTGCCTATTATAATCTATAACATTCCAGGTCGTGTAGTTGTCGAAATGACTCCAGATACCTTACTTCGTTTGGCGGAACATCCAAATATCGTTGGTGTTAAGGAATGTACCAGCCTTGCTAATATGGCTTACTTGATTGAGCATAAGCCAGAAGAATTCTTGGTATACACTGGTGAGGATGGAGATGCCTTCCATGCTATGAACCTTGGTGCAGACGGAGTTATATCTGTTGCATCCCATACAAATGGGGATGAGATGCATGAAATGTTCACTGCAATCGAAGAAAGTGATATGAAGAAAGCGGCAGCTATTCAACGTAAATTTATTCCTAAAGTTAATGCTCTATTCTCTTACCCGAGTCCGGCACCTGTTAAGGCAGTACTCAACTATATGGGATTCGAAGCTGGGCCTACTCGTCTACCTTTGGTTCCTGCGCCTGAAGAGGATGCTAAACGCATTATCAAGGTTGTTATTGATGGGGATTACGAAGCAACTAAGGCAACTGTCACTGGAGTCCTTCGTCCTGATTACTAAGATAACTAATATAAAAAAACTTTCTAAACAGTTCAAATTGTTGGGAAGTTTTTTTCTTTTTCTACGAATAAATAGATAGAGAGAAAAACAAGGAGTCTATCATGAAAATTAAGATTGATAATTTTGAGATTTATAAGTTAAAACAAGCAGGTCTGAGTAATCAACAGGTTTTAAAGGTACTTCAATATGGAGAAATTTATGATCAAGAATTAACCCTAGAAACGATAGCAGAAGCATCTGAGTGTAGAAACCCAGTGGTTTTTATGGAACGTTACCATAAACTCACTTTTGAAAGTATGGAGCGATTAAGAAGTGACTTTGAAAAATTTCCCTCTTTTTCCATCCTAGACGATGTCTATCCCTTTGCTCTCAGTGAAATCTATGATGCTCCAGTATTGTTATTTTATAAGGGCGATTTAAATCTCTTAAAGTTGCCTAAGATTGCGGTTGTAGGCAGTCGCTCTTGTAGTCAAACAGGAACAAAATCAGTCCGTAAGGTTATTGAAGAACTGGAGAATGAGCTGGTGATTGTGAGCGGGCTTGCTAGAGGGATTGATACTGCAGCACATATGTCAATTCTTCAAGGTGGCGGAAAAACCATTGCAGTCATTGGGACTGGCTTGGATGTTTACTATCCACGATCCAATAAACGACTGCAGGACTACATCGGTGAATATCATTTGCTACTGAGTGAATATGGACCGGGTGAAGAACCTTTGAAATATCACTTTCCAGCACGAAATCGGATTATTGCTGGCCTATGTATGGGTGTCATCGTTGCTGAGGCAAAGATGAGATCTGGTAGTTTGATTACTTGTGAGCGAGCTATGGAAGAAGGAAGAGATGTTTTTGCTATTCCAGGTAGTATTTTGGATGGTCGTTCAGATGGTTGTCATCACTTGGTTCAAGAAGGTGCAAAACTTGTTTCAAGTGGTCAGGATGTGCTAGCAGAATTTGAATTTTAAGAACTAGCAAGGTTTTATCGGTTAAACTTTTCTTCTATATAGAGGAGTTAAGTCTTGACAGGTTTTTAAAAATGGTTTACACTTTATAAAGTTTATTACTTTGAAAAGGTGTGATACTGTGGCTACGGCAACAAAGAAGAAAAAATCAACAGTTAAAAAAAATCTAGTAATCGTGGAGTCGCCTGCAAAGGCTAAAACGATTGAAAAATACCTGGGTAGAAATTATAAGGTTTTAGCCAGTGTTGGTCATATTCGTGATTTGAAAAAATCCAGTATGTCAGTCGATGTAGAAAATAATTATGAACCCCAATATATCAATATTCGTGGGAAAGGTCCTCTGATCAATGACTTGAAAAAAGAAGCTAAAAAATCCAGTAAAGTCTTTCTCGCAAGTGACCCGGACCGCGAAGGAGAAGCTATTTCTTGGCATTTAGCTCATATTCTGAATCTTGATGAAAATGATGCTAACCGTGTTGTTTTCAACGAGATTACAAAAGATGCAGTAAAAAATGCTTTTAAAGAACCTCGTAAGATTGACATGGATTTGGTGGATGCCCAACAAGCTCGTCGTGTATTGGACCGCTTGGTAGGTTATTCTATCTCACCAATTTTATGGAAAAAGGTTAAGAAGGGCTTATCAGCTGGCCGTGTTCAGTCTGTTGCGCTCAAGTTAATCATTGACCGTGAAAATGAGATCAATGCTTTTCAACCAGAAGAATATTGGACTATTGATGGAGTCTTCAAAAAGGGGACTAAGCAATTCCAAGCATCTTTCTATGGAATGAATGGCAAGAAGATGAAATTGACTAGTAATGAAGAAGTCAAAGAAGTCTTGTCTCACCTATCCAGCAAAGACTTTACAGTGGATCAGGTAGATAAAAAAGAGCGCAAGCGTAATGCTCCACTACCTTATACTACCTCAACTATGCAGATGGATGCAGCTAATAAAATCAATTTCCGTACTCGAAAGACCATGATGGTTGCCCAACAACTCTATGAAGGGATTAATATTGGTACGGGTGTCCAAGGTTTGATCACCTATATGCGTACAGACTCGACTCGTATCAGTCCAGTTGCACAAAATGAAGCTGCAAGCTACATCAATGAACGTTTTGGTAGTAAGTATTCTAAGCATGGTAGCAAGGTCAAAAATGCTACTGGTGCTCAAGATGCCCATGAGGCTATTCGTCCATCAAGTGTCTTTAACACGCCAGAAAAAATTGCTAAATACTTAGACAAAGACCAACTAAAACTCTATACCCTTATCTGGAACCGTTTTGTAGCGAGTCAGATGACTGGTGCCATCTTTGATACCATGGCTGTTAAGCTCTCTCAAAATGGAGTTCAATTTGCAGCAAATGGTAGTCAAGTTAAGTTTGATGGTTACTTGGCCATTTACAATGACTCAGATAAGAATAAGATGTTGCCGGACATGGCAGTTGGTGATGTGGTCAAACAGGTCAATAGTAAACCTGAGCAGCACTTCACTCAACCCCCAGCCCGATATTCGGAAGCAACACTGATTAAGACCTTGGAAGAAAATGGGGTTGGACGTCCATCGACTTATGCACCTACCATTGAAACTATTCAAAAGCGCTATTATGTGCGTTTGGCAGCCAAGCGTTTTGAACCGACAGAGTTGGGAGAAATTGTCAATAAACTGATTGTTGAGTACTTCCCTGACATTGTCAATGTGACTTTTACAGCTGAAATGGAAAGAAAACTTGATAATGTCGAGGTCGGAAAAGAACAATGGCAACGAGTCATTGATGAATTTTACAAACCCTTCTCTAAAGAGGTTGCCAAAGCCGAAGAGGAAATGGAAAAAATCCAAATCAAGGATGAGCCAGCAGGATTTGATTGTGAAGAGTGTGGTAGTCCGATGGTCATTAAACTTGGTCGTTTTGGTAAGTTTTATGCTTGTAGCAATTTCCCAGATTGCCGTCATACACAGGCTATCGTGAAAGAGATTGGTGTTGAGTGTCCAAGCTGTCATCAAGGACAAATTATTGAACGAAAAACTAAGCGTAATCGTATCTTCTATGGTTGCAATCGCTATCCAGAGTGTGAATTCACTTCTTGGGACAAGCCTGTAGGGCGAGATTGTCCGAAATGTGGAAACTTCCTCATGGAGAAAAAGGTCCGTGGTGGCGGTAAGCAGATCGTTTGTAGCAATGGTGATTACGAAGAAGAAAAAATCAAATAAAATGAGTCCTGAAAGTAAATTTCAGGCTCTTTTGATTAGTGCTTGACAAAATTCATCATTGTATGCGAAACTAGAAGAAGATTATTTTATACTCAATGAAAATCAAAGAGCAAACTAGGAAGCTAGCCGCAGGCTGCTCAAATCACTGCTTTGAGGTTGTAGATAGAACTGACGAAGTCAGTAACATATATACGGTAAGGCGACGCTGACGTGGTTTGAAGAGATTTTCGAAGAGTATTAACTAGGAGAAGTTATGCGTATTATCTATCTGATTATTGGATTTCTGTCATTAGCTCTGGCTATTGTTGGAGTTGTCTTGCCCTTGTTGCCTACGACTCCTTTTCTTCTGTTGTCTATTGCTTGTTTTTCGAGAAGTTCCAAGCGTTTTGAAGATTGGCTTTATCATACCAAACTTTATCAGACTTACGTGGCGGACTTTCGTGAGACCAAGTCTATTGCGCGTGAACGTAAGAAAAAAATTATTGTATCGATCTATATCTTGATGGGAATTTCCATTTATTTTGCGCCTCTTTTACCAGTCAAAATTGGTTTGGGATGTTTAACCATCTTTATTACCTACTATCTTTTTAAGGTGATTCCTGATAAAGAATAGCTTTAATAAGTAACGATTTTCCTTGATAAAAACAAAAACATATTCGAAATAATATGATATAATAAATTTAAACTAATCTTCAAGGAGAATCAAATGATTTACGAATTTTGTGCTGAAAATGTAACCTTGCTTGAAAAAGCTATGCAGGCAGGAGCTCGCCGCATCGAGCTTTGTGACAATCTAGCAGTTGGTGGAACAACTCCAAGCTACGGAGTAACCAAGGCAGCTGTGAAGCTGGCGGCCGACTACGATACGACCATTATGACTATGATTCGTCCACGTGGTGGTGACTTTGTTTACAATGATCTAGAAATTGCCATCATGCTTGAGGACATCGCTCTAACTGCTCAAGCAGGAAGCCAAGGCGTTGTCTTTGGTGCCTTAACAGCTGATCAGAAGTTGGACAAGGCTAATCTTGAAAAATTAATTGCTGCATCTAAAGGTATGGAAATTGTTTTCCATATGGCATTTGATGAATTGAGCGAACAAGACCAGTGTGATGCTATTGATTGGCTCAGCCAAGCTGGAGTGACACGCATTCTGACTCGTGCTGGTGTATCTGGCGATTCTCTAGAGAAACGTTTTGCTCATTATCACAAAATTTTAGAACACGCTGCAGGAAAAATTGAAATTTTACCTGGTGGAGGGATTGACATGGATAACCGTCAAACCTTTATTGACCAACTGGGTGTGACACAATTACATGGAACTAAGGTCGTCTTTTAAAAAATAGAAAGGAACTGCTAGCTTTTGGTAGCAGTTTTCGCTTATGTTTGAAATTTTTAAAGCTTATCAGTTTAATAGTAAAAAGGCTAAAGAGTATGGATTTGTAGAAAATCAAGGCGTATGGAACCATAGTTCAACTATCTTGCACGGAGATTTTCTCATGAGAGTTATAGTTGTGGACGGAGACTTATCTTTTCAAGTTTATGACCAAGAAACTGGCGATCTTTATCCTCAAGTTCATATGGCAAGTATGAGAGGTACGTTTGTTGGAACTGTTCGAGAGGCTTGTTTAGAAGTTCTTTATGAAATCCGAAAGTCTTGTTTTGATGTGCAGGATTTTATCTGTCTTCAGACTAAGAGAATTATGGCAGTTGTTCAAGAAAAGTATGGGAATCAATTGGAATATCTATGGGAGAAATCCCCTGATACAGCTGTTTTGCGCCATGAGGACAATCAAAAGTGGTATGCTGTTTTGATGAGAATCTCTTGGGATAAGCTTGAAAAGGGCAGAGAAGGACTAGTGGAAGCAGTCAATCTCAAACATGATCAAGTATCTGATTTGTTGGTAAAAAAAGGGATTTATCCAGCCTTTCATATGAATAAGCGCTACTGGATAAGTGTGCCACTTGATGACAGTTTAGCAGATGAAGAGCTGCTTGAATTGATCGAAAAAAGTTGGAACTTGACCTTGAAAAAGTAATTAGATTTACTTGATTTTTCAAATACTTTCAATTAGCAAAATATTCTTTACTGAAGAAATTTTCAGAAAATATTGGATTTTTTCTTGACATGTGTTTTTTCCTATGCTAAAATACTAAACAAGATATCAAACGAAGGAGAAAGTCAAACATGAAAACAGCTAAGTTTAATCAATTTGCTTTGTTGTTGAGGTACTCGGACTAGTGCAAAAGCATTAGTCCTGTTTGGCTTACCAAGCGGGAGTAAATCAACATCTCGCTTGGAACTCCGAGCGAGATGTTTTTTTAAAACCGAATTTAGAAAAGGGGAAATCTTATGAGAACAGTTGAATTTCTAGATACTAGCCTTCGAGATGGTGAGCAGACACCAGGTGTTAATTTTTCGATCAAGGAAAAGATTGCCATTGCAAGACAACTGGAAAAATGGGGAATTTCGGCAATTGAAGCTGGTTTTCCAGCAGCTAGTCCAGACTCATTTACTGCAGTTCAGGAAATCGCAAAAGTCTTGAAGAAAACAGCGGTGACTGGTTTAGCTCGCTCTGTTAAATCAGATATTGACGCTTGTTATGAAGCACTTAAGGATGCTAAGTATCCACAAATCCATGTTTTTATCGCTACTAGTCCTATTCATCGTGAATTTAAGTTGAATAAAAGCAAAGAGGAAATATTGGAAGCTATTAAAGAGCATGTTTCCTATGCACGTAGTAAATTTGAAGTGGTAGAATTCTCTCCTGAAGATGCGACTAGAACTGAGCTGGATTTCCTCTTACAAGTCGTTCAAACAGCGGTAGACGCAGGTGCGACTTATATCAATATTCCTGACACGGTTGGTTTTACCACACCAGAGGAATATGGGAATATCTTCAAGTATCTGATTGACAATGTTAAGACTGATCGTCAGATTATCTATTCACCTCACTGTCACGATGACCTTGGAATGGCAGTTGCCAATAGCCTTTCTGCTGTTAAGAATGGTGCGGGGCGTGTTGAAGGAACCATTAATGGTATTGGAGAACGAGCTGGGAATGCTGCTTTAGAAGAAATAGCGGTGGCCCTCAATATTCGCCAAGATTATTACCAAGCAGAGACAAGTATCGTCCTAAATGAAACAATTAATACGTCCGAAATGGTCTCTCGCTTCTCAGGAATTCCAGTTCCAAAAAACAAGGCGGTTGTTGGAGGAAATGCCTTCTCTCACGAATCAGGTATTCACCAAGACGGTGTTCTTAAAAATCCTCTCACTTATGAAATCATTACACCTGAATTGGTTGGTGCCAAGAGCAATAGTCTTCCGCTTGGTAAATTGTCTGGTCGCCATGCCTTTGTTGAAAAACTGAGAGAGCTAGCCCTAGACTTTACAGATGAAGATATCAAGCCACTCTTTGCTAAGTTCAAGGCCTTGGCAGATAAAAAGCAAGAAATCACAGATGCTGATATTCGAGCTCTGGTAGCTGGTACCATGGTTGAAAATCCAGAAGGCTTCCACTTTGATGACTTGCAACTTCAAACCCATTCTGAAAATGATATTGAAGCGACAGTTAGATTAGCTAATTTTGATGGTGAGAAAGTTGAATTTAATGCAACAGGTCAGGGTTCTGTTGAAGCTATTTTCAATGCTATTGATAAATTCTTTAATCAATCTGTTCGCTTGGTATCCTATACGATTGATGCGGTAACTGATGGGATTGATGCTCAGGCACGTGTATTGGTAACTGTTGAAAACAGAGATACAGAGACTATCTTTAACGCAGCTGGACTTGATTTCGATGTGTTGAAGGCTTCGGCTATCGCTTATATCAATGCTAATACCTTTGTTCAAAAAGAGAATGCTGGTGAGATGGGAACAACAGTTTCCTATCGTGACATGCCTAGCGTGTAAAGGAGAAAGCTATGACAAAGAAAATAGTGGCCCTAGCAGGTGATGGTATCGGCCCAGAAATCATGGAAGCTGGTTTAGAAGTTCTGGAGGCTCTAGCTGAAAAAACAGGCTTTGACTACGAGATAGACAGACGACCTTTTGGAGGGGCGGGGATTGATGCTGCAGGAAATCCCTTGCCAGACGAAACGCTCAAGGCTGCTAGAGAAGCGGATGCTATTCTACTCGCTGCAATCGGTAGTCCTCAGTATGATGATGCTCCAGTTCGACCCGAACAAGGGCTTCTGGCCCTTCGAAAGGAACTCAATCTCTATGCCAATATTCGTCCGGTTAAAATCTTTGAGAGTCTCAAGCACTTATCACCTCTGAAGCCAGAACGAATAACTGGTGTTGACTTTGTAGTAGTACGTGAGTTGACAGGAGGAATTTACTTTGGTGATCATATCCTTGAAGAAAAAAAAGCGCGTGATATCAATGAATACAGCTATGAGGAAGTAGAACGAATTATTCGCAAGGCTTTTGAAATTGCAAGAAGTCGGAGAAAAATCCTTACCAGTATTGATAAGCAAAATGTTTTGGCAACATCAAAACTATGGCGGAGAGTTGCTGATGAAGTCGCAAAAGATTTTCCGGATGTAACTTTGGAACATCAGCTAGTCGACTCGGCTGCCATGCTCATGATCACAAATCCAGCTAAGTTCGATGTTATCGTGACAGAGAATCTTTTCGGAGATATCTTATCTGATGAATCAAGTGTTCTATCAGGTACACTCGGGGTTATGCCATCAGCCAGCCACTCTGAAGATGGTCCGAGTCTCTATGAACCCATTCATGGTTCGGCACCTGATATTGCTGGACAAGGAATTGCAAATCCTATTTCCATGATTTTGTCAGTTGCCATGATGCTGAGAGACAGCTTTGGACGTTATGAGGATGCGCAGCGTATCGAACGTGCTGTTGAAGCTAGTTTAGCGGCTGGCATTTTAACAAGAGATATAGGAGGACAGGCTTCGACTAAGGAAATGACAGAAGCCATCATTGCAAGACTATGAAACTAAACGAAGGAATTACTTTTGCCCTCCTGATTTGGAATCTCATCATTTTCTTGATATATGGCATTGACAAATTTAAGGCAAGAAGAGATGCTTGGCGAATACCTGAAAAATATTTATTATCATTTGCATTCTTTTGTGGTGGTTTTGGGGCCTGGTTGGCAGGACTCACTTTTCATCACAAGACTAGAAAATGGTATTTTAAAACAGTTTGGTTCCTAGGAATAGTAACTACACTAGTAGCTTTGTATTTTGTATGGAGGTAATGAATGGCAGGAAAATCAATTTTTGATAAATTATGGGACCTCCATGTGATCACAGGAGAAGAGGGACAACCTCAACTCATGTATGTGGATCAGCACTACATCCATGAAGTGACCAGTCCTCAAGCTTTTCAAGGATTACGAGATGCAGGGCGTAGATTGAGAAGACCGGATTTAACATTTGGCACTTTTGACCACAATGTACCGACAGTTAATATCTACGATATTCGAGATGTGATTTCCAAGGCTCAAATTGATAAGCTAGCTGAAAATGTTGAAGAATTTGGAATCGAACATGCGGCTCACGGTTCTGAAAAACAAGGGATCGTACACATGGTTGGTCCAGAAACAGGACGAACCCAACCAGGAAAATTCATCGTCTGTGGAGACAGCCATACAGCAACCCACGGAGCTTTCGGAGCAATCGCTTTTGGAATTGGGACCAGTGAGGTCGAGCATGTCTTTGCTACCCAGACACTCTGGCAGGTCAAACCCAAGAAAATGCTGGTAGAATTTACAGGAGTTCCACAAAAGGGAGTTTATTCCAAGGACTTTATTCTCGCCTTGATTGCCAAGTACGGCGTTGCCTGTGGTGTTGGCTATGTGGTGGAATATCGGGGACAAGCGATTGATGCACTGAGTATGGAAGAGCGAATGACCATCTGCAATATGTCCATCGAGTTTGGCTCTAAGATGGGAATCATGAATCCAGATCAAACCACCTATGACTATTTCAAGGGACGTGAGTGTGTTCCCAAGGATTTTGATGCAGCAGTAGCTGATTGGAAAAGGCTGGTTAGTGATGACGATGCCGTTTATGACAAGGTTATCCGAATGGATGTCTCTGAATTGGCTCCTATGGTGACTTGGGGCACCAATCCAGCTATGGGTGTTGATTTTGATAGTAGCTTCCCAGAAATAAAGGATATGAATGATGAACGAGCCTATCATTACATGGATTTGCAACCAGGTCAAAAACCAGCAGATATCCAACTAGGCTATGTCTTTATTGGTTCTTGTACCAACGCTAGACTTAGTGATTTGCAACTGGCGGCTCGATTTGTAGAAGGGAAGAAGATCGCATCAAATTTGACGGCTATCGTGGTACCTGGTTCTCGACCAGTCAAGCGAGCTGCTGAGAAGTTAGGTTTGGACAAGGTATTCCAAGATGCTGGCTTCGAATGGAGAGATCCAGGGTGTTCTATGTGTCTAGGAATGAATCCGGACAAGGTTCCTGATGGTGTCCACTGCGCCTCAACCAGCAACCGCAACTTTGAAGACAGACAGGGATTTGGGGCTAAGACCCATCTCTGCAGTCCAGCCATGGCAGCTGCAGCAGCTATCGCAGGGCGCTTCGTAGATGTTCGGCAAATGCCAGAAGCCCAGTAAGGAGAGGATATGGAGAAATTTACAGTTTATACGGGAACGACCGTTCCT
>NZ_JAWERU010000028.1:0-23815 GCF_032481935.1 Streptococcus sp. | reverse complement strand
TGTCCCTCTTTGATGTAATTTAATGCTCGTTGTTTAAAATCTGTACTATATGCCATAGCTTTATTATAACATGTATTTTATAAACTAAGTAACTATAATGACTCTAGTATAGGACGCCTTCCTAAAAGCAAACTTAAGATTTTCTTAGAAAAAGCTTAATCCAAATGTTCTTTCTTCTCTAGATTTAGGGCAATCACATGCCACTCTGGATCCTCTTGCCAATTAGGAAGTGAACTGATATAGCTTGCTACCTTGCGGGCTTCCTCAAGAATCGGAAAATCTTCGATAATATCAGCCACTTGAAACTCTGGTAGACCTGACTGTCTGGTTCCAAAGATTTCACCAGAACCACGCATTTTTAAATCTTCCTCAGCAAGGATAAAGCCATTTGTTGTCTCCGTCATGATGCGCATACGGTCCTTACCTGAGTCTGTTTTGGGATTGGCCACAAGTACCGCATAGGACTGCTTGTCTCCACGACCTACACGACCCCGAAGCTGATGGAGTTGACTAAGCCCAAAACGATCAGCATCCATGATAATCATGACTGTCGCATTTGGCACATTAACCCCAACCTCGATAACCGTTGTCGAAACCAGAATATCAGTCTTTCTATCTTTGAACTCCTGCATAATCTGGTCTTTTTCATCACTCTTCATCTTCCCATGCAAGAGAGCAACTTTTGCTTTTTCTGCAAAATGATCTGTCAACTCTTCTGACAAAGCGATAGCATTTTTCAAATCCAAGGCTTCAGATTCTTCAATCAAGGGCGAAATAACATAGGCTTGAGAACCTTTTTGAATTTCTCCTTCCAACCAAGTCAGGACCTGGGGCAACTGTTCATGTTTAATCCAGCGTGTTACGATTGGCTTGCGTCCTGCTGGCATCTGGTCAATAATAGAAACATCCATATCTCCAAAGGCTGTGATGGCTAAGGTCCGTGGAATCGGTGTTGCCGTCATCATGAGGACATCTGGATTTTCACCTTTTTCCCGTAAAATACGCCTTTGTCCGACTCCAAATCGGTGTTGTTCATCGATGATGATCAATCCAAGTCGATCGTAGTCTACTCCATCCTGTATAAGGGCATGGGTACCGATGATTACATCAACTTGACCCTTAGCAATGGTCTCTAAAACCGTGCGTTTTTCTGCAGCTTTTAATGAACCTGTTAGGAGAGCTAGTTTCAAATCAGGAAAGAGACTTTCTAGACTTTCAAAATGTTGCTCTGCAAGAATCTCTGTTGGAACCATGAGGGCAGCCTGATAACCAGCCGTTACGGCTGCGTACATCGCTAGACCTGCTACCACTGTTTTCCCACTTCCAACATCCCCTTGCAAGAGTCGATTCATGTGATGGTCCGACTTCATATCGGTCAGGATTTCTTGCAGGCTCTTTTCTTGGGCTTGGGTCAAAGCAAAGGGTAACTTTTCTTTAACCGCAGTTAGTTTTTCCTGGGACCAATTCAGAACCAATCCACTTCCATCAACCTTATTTTCAGACTTGAGGGTCTGTAATTGCATTTGGAAATAGAAAAGTTCCTCAAACTTGATTCGACGGAGAGCCTGTTTGTATTCTGCCAAATCCTTAGGGAAATGCATAGCACGAACAGCCTGACAGCGAGACATGAGTTTGTATTTATCTAGCAAGGACTGAGGGAGATTTTCCTCTATCAAGAGATCTAGCCCCCGATCAAAGGCGGTTTTAATGACCTTAACAAGGCTTGCTTGACTAACTCCTTGTGCGAGACGATAGACAGGTTGAAGGTCGTCCTCCACTTGGGCTAAAACCTTCATCCCTGTGAGACTAGCCTTGGAGCGATCCCACTTACCAAAAACGGCTAGAGTCGCTCCTAACTCAATCTTGTCAGCCAGGTAGGGTTGGTTAAAGAAGTTAACTGCAAACACAACCTCTCCCTGCTTGAGACTAAAGCGTAAACGATTGCGCTTAAAACCATAATACTGAACACTAGCTGGCGTCACCACCTGACCAGATAGGACAGCCTTTTCACCGTCTTCTAGCTCTAGCACCTGCTTGGTCTTAAAATCTTCATAACGGAAAGGAAAGTAGAGCAAGAGATCTTGCAGGTTTTCGATTCCTAGTTTGGCATATTTTTCTGCTGACTTTGGTCCCACGCCAGGCAAGACATGCAAGGGTTGGTGTAAATTCATGCTCTTCTCCTTTCCTTCTGTTTCTTAATAATATTCTCTCGGAATTCGATCACTGAGGAGACAAACTACCTCATAATTGATCGTTCCACGGTAAACCGCTACATCTGTTGCAGTAATTTCTTGATCACCGTCTGCACCAATCAAAGTTACCTTGGTACCTAATGGATACAGCTTAGGTAAACGAACCGTGATTTGGTCCATGGATACCCGCCCTACGATAGGGCACAATTGTCCATCCACCAGAACTGAGAAATTCTGCATATCTCGTGTCCAACCATCTGCATAACCTATCGGTACCGTTGCAATGACTTGCTCACCGTCTGCTTGATAAGTTGCTCCGTAACCCATACAAGCCCCAGCTGGGACTGTTTTAACATGAACAATAGCTGACTCCAAAGTTAAGGCTGGTTTTAGTTCATAAGGCAATTCCAAAACTTGTCCACTTGGATTGAGACCATACATGGAATCTCCCATGCGAACAGCACTGAAAATAGTTTCTGCATGCCATAGAGTCGTTGCGGAGTTACTAGCATGAACCAATTCTGGTACTTCTTGCAAGCCAGCAAGTATTTCCTTGAAACACTCTAACTGTTCCTTAAAATAGCTATCCGACTCTTCATCAGCAGTTGCAAAGTGTGTAAAGATTCCCTCAACATTTGCTCCATGTTCCTTGAGTAAAGTTTGAGCTTGTGCTGCCTCGCTTGCACTTCTAAAACCAATTCGCCCCATACCTGAATCAATTTTAAGGTGAACGGTTAAGCCTGGTAAGTCTGACTCTGTCGCTATGAGTTTCTGGATCCATTCCAACCCAGCCACTGTCAAGGTAATATCAAAGTCCTTAGCCAATGAAAGAGATTCAACCTCAGATACTCCTAGAATAAGAATCTTCTTAGAAATTCCTGCCTGACGAAGCTCGATGGCTTCATCAATATTCGAAACGCAAAAGCCATCGACATCATCCTGGATAGCCTTCGCAACAGCTATCGCTCCATGTCCATAAGCATTGGCTTTCACAACCGCCCATTTAAGAGTATCTTTAGGAATGTGCTCTCCCATTTGTTGGATATTGTAGCGGATAGCACCCAGATCGATGAGGGCCTTGGTTGGTCTATGTGGACTAGTTTTCATAATCTTCCTCCAAAATAACACTAGCTGTCACAAACTGATTTGTATGGCTGATCGATAGCCACACTTTCCCTGAAAACGGGGATTTACTGAAGTAGGGGGCTCCTCTTTCATTGTTCAAAACTTCCAAATCCTGAAAACCTAATTTCCCAACTCCCGTTCCCATAGCCTTTGAGAAAGCCTCTTTTGCTGACCAACGCCCAGCCAAATACTCGATCTGCCTACGACCTTTGAGACTGGCAAAGCGCTCCATTTCCTTGTCTGTCAAGACACGCTGGGCAAAACCTTTTCTTTTTTCAACTGCATTTTGTATGGAAGCTAATTCTTCAATATCAATTCCGTGTCCAACTATCATTTTTATCAAAAGGAGTTGAGATACCCCCAACTCCATCCTTTTCACTTATTTTGTTAAGGTAGTATAGATTTCTTCTACCAGGGCTACTGTATTTTCCCATCCTAGACAGGGGTCTGTAATCGAACAACCAAAAAGTTCTGGTTGATTTTGTCGACCATCTGCCAAGTAGGATTCAATCATGAAACCTCGAACTGTTTTCTTAATCTTTTCATTCCAGTCACGATTGAGCAGAGCCTGGCGAACAATTCGAACTTGCTCCATATACTGCTTCCCTGAATTATCATGGTTGGTATCAATCATGATAAAGGGATTTTCAAGCCCCATAGACTCGTAACGCCCGATAGCATTTAAGAGAGTTTCATAGTAGAAGTTTGGTTCATTTTTCCCATATTCATTCATTGCTCCACGAAGGATAACGTGAGCTAGGGGATTACCTGAAGTCTCAACTTCTTGTCCATGGTAAAGAAATGTTTGCTTGTTTTGTGCAGCATAGATAGCATTAAACATAACAGACAGATTTCCAGAGGTTGGATTTTTCATACCCACTGGTGCATCAATCCCTGAAGCTACAAAACGGTGTTCCTGATCTTCTACTGAACGCGCACCCACTGCATGGTAGCTCACCAAGTCGTCAACCAAGACTAGATTGGATGGATAAAGCATTTCATCTGCTGTGGTCAATCCAGTTTCTGTAATCACTCGATAATGAAGTTGACAAACAGCCTGCAAACCATTAATCAAACTTGGTGCTTTAGAAGTATCTGGCTGATGAACCAACCCCTTGTAGCCATCTCCATTGGTACGTGGCTTAGCTGTGTAAACACGCATGACCATAAAAATCTTATCCGCCACTTTTTTCTGCAAGTCTGCTAAACGGCGAGCATATTCAAGCACTGCTTCTTCATTATCAGATGAACAAGGACCAATGACTAAAAGGATACGATCATCCTTACCAGATAGAATATCAGCTAGTTCTTGGTCTCGGCTTTCCTTATGTTGCAAGGCTTCTGCAGACAGCTGTGTTTCCGCCTTAATCGCTTCAATGTCGATTTCTTGACCTTTTTCAATAAATGCCATACTATTCTCCTAGTCTTTGGTAGATTTCGCGAACAAGAGCTTCAGTATTTTCCCATCCTAGACATGGGTCGGTGATAGATTTTCCAAAGACCTCTGGTTCATTTTGACGACCATCTTCTAGATAAGACTCAATCATGAAACCACGTACATATTTTTTAATCTTTTCATTCCAGTCACGGTTAATCAAGGTCTGACGAACAATGCGAATCTGATCCATATACTGCTTGCCTGAGTTATCATGGTTGGTATCAATGATGATAAATGGGTTTTCGAGGCCCATTTTTTCATACTGGGCAATGGTATCCATCAAATTATCGTAGTAATAGTTCGGAATGTTTTTCCCGTATTCATTGAGGGCACCACGGAGAATAGCATGCGATAGAGGATTTCCAGTCGTTTCAACTTCTTTCCCTAGGAAAAGGAAACTTTGTTTGTTTTGAGCCGCATAAATACCGTTGAACATGACATTGAGATTTCCAGACGTTGGATTTTTAAAACCTGTCGCAAAATCTGCTCCACTAGCTACAAAACGGTGTTGTTGGTCTTCAACCGAACGAGCTCCAACTGCCATGTAAGAAATCAAGTCATCTACCAAAGGAAGGTTTTCTGGGTACAACATTTCATCCGCGGTCGTCATTCCTGTTTCAGAAATAACACGGTAGTGCAGGTGGCGAACTGCCTTGATCCCATTGATGAGGCTAGGTGCTTCTTTGGCATTTGGTTGGTGAATCAAGCCCTTATAGCCATCACCATTAGTACGTGGTTTAGCAGTGTAAACACGCATGACCATAAAGACGCGGTCTTTGACTTCTTCTTGCAGTTTTGACAAACGCTTGGCATATTCGAGAACTGCTTCTTCATTGTCAGATGAACAAGGACCAATCACCAACAAAACACGCTGATCTTCACCACGAATAATCGCTTCAAGTTCTTGGTCACGTTGTTGTTTATTGCCCAGTGCTTGTCCTTCTAATTTAGACAAACTACGGACTTCTTCAATATTAATTTTAGGGCTTTTGGCTGTAAATACCATGATTCATCCTCCTTATAAAGCAAACGGACGCCAAGCGAAAATTCACTTTTCACTAGGCATCCGCCTGAAAATTAGTCATTCTTAATGTCGTTTACCATGACAGTTTTTAAATTTCTTACCAGAACCACATGGGCACAAGTCGTTACGCTTAACTTGACTAAGATCCAAATCTGCAGGAAGCTCAGTCTGTTGCGCAGCAATATTACGAGTTGCTGTCGTACTGATATGGCGCTCTGCTTGTGGACGCTCTTGTTCATGAATTTGTGCTTTCATCATCAAACGAGTCACATCAAACTCAATGGAACCAATCATATCATTAAACATGCGGAAACCTTCTGCTTGATACTCAACGACTGGGTTATTCTGAGCATAACCACGGAGACCAACAGCATTACGCAACTGATCAAGAGCATCGATATGGTCTGTCCACTTGTTATCTACAACACGTAGAATCAAGACTTTTTGGAATTCTTTAACAGCTTCCTCATCACGAAGCTTAGCAACTTGGCTATCGTAGACTTTCAAGGCACGTTGGTAAAGTTCATCTTTGATCGCTTGGTCTGACAAACCTTCTAGGTCTGAAAGTGAAATTGAATCTTCTGGAAGCAAGTTGTATCTTGCAAAATTCAAGATAGCTTCTAGTTTTTCATCTTGTTTAGCACGCGCATGATTATCAACAACACGATTAATAGTGCGTTTAATCATTGCATGAATCTCAGGAGCCAAATCGCGATCAGCAGTGATGACATCGTAACGTTGTGAGTAGATAATCTCACGTTGCTCACGCATGACATCATCGTATTGAAGGACTTGTTTACGTGTGTCGTAGTTGTTTCCTTCAACACGTTTTTGTGCTGCTTCAACCTGACGTGTCAACATACGAGATTTGATTGCTTCGTCTGACATATTGAGACGTTCAAAGACACCCTTCAAGCGCTCTGAACCGAAACGTTTCATCAAATCATCTTCAAGAGAAAGGTAGAATTGAGATTCCCCTGGGTCCCCTTGACGTCCTGAACGTCCACGAAGCTGGTTATCGATACGACGACTTTCATGGCGTTCTGTACCAATGACACAAAGTCCACCAAGTTCACGAACACCTTCACCAAGCTTAATGTCAGTACCACGACCGGCCATGTTGGTCGCGATTGTAACTGCACCACGTTGGCCAGCATTCATGATGATTTGAGCTTCTTTGTAGTGGTTTTTGGCATTCAATACTTCGTGAGGAACACCTGCAGCTACCAATTTTTTAGAAATATAATCACTGGTTTCAACGGCAACCGTACCAACCAAGACTGGTTGACCCTTTTGGTAGCGAGCTTTTACATCTTCGACAACCGCCTTAAACTTAGCCTCGATACTTGCATAAAGAAGGTCTGAGTGGTCAATACGTTGAACAGGACGGTTTGTTGGGATTGGAATAACACGAATGTTGTAAATTTCACGGAATTCTTCTTCCTCAGTCTTACCTGTACCCGTCATACCAGACAATTTCTTATACATACGGAAGAGGTTTTGGTAAGTGATTGAGGCAGATGTCTTGGTTTCATCCTGGATTGGCACACCTTCTTTTGCTTCAATAGCTTGGTGCAAACCATCAGAATAACGACGACCTTCCATAGTACGACCGGTAAATTGGTCGACAATCAAGATTTCCTGCTCTTCGCTGACCACATAGTCAATATCAAGAATCATAATGTAGTTAGCACGAAGGGCATTGTCGATAAAGTGAGTCAAGGCTACGTTTTCGATATCGTAGAGATTTTCTAGTTTGAAGTAGCTTTCAGCCTTGTCAATACCAGAATCAGATAGACCAATTGTCTTAGACTGAATATCAATGATATAGTCATCCTTATCCAAAGACTTCACAAAATGGTCAGCCATATGGTAGAGTTGACTGGTTTCAACTGCATTGGCCCCTGAAACGATCAAAGGAGTACGAGCTTCGTCGATCAAGATTGAGTCAACCTCATCGACCAAGGCGTAGTTGAGTGGACGTTGAACCATATTTTCGGCACGAACGACCATGTTATCACGAAGATAATCGAAACCAATCTCTGAGTTGGTTGAATAAGTGATATCACACTCATAAGCTTCTTTTTTCTCCATTGGAGATTTGGCTGCCAAGTTAATCCCTACTGACAAACCAAGCCATGAGTACAACTCACCCATCTCAGTCGCGTCACGTTCTGATAGATACTCATTGACCGTAACTACGTGTACACCTTTACCTGAAAGGGCGTTAAGGTATACTGGCATAGTCGCTGTCAAGGTTTTCCCCTCACCAGTACGCATCTCAGGAACGTCACCATGGTGAAGAACGATTCCCCCCATAACCTGAACCTTATACGGGAAAAGACCAAGAACACGCTTAGCTCCCTCGCGTACAACAGCAAACGCCTCATACAAAAGTTGGTCAAGAGTCTCACCATTTTGATAGCGTTGTTTGAATTCTTCTGTTTTTGCTTGCAATTGCTCGTCTGTTAACGCAGCCATTTCATCTTCATATTTTAAGACTTTGTCCGCCATCTTTTCCAAGCGACGGAGTTCGCCTTTATCATTTTCGATGATTGTTTTTAGTAAATTTGCCATTTTTTTCCTTACTTTAAATTCTGAATATTTTAGAATGTTCTTTTTATTGTAGCATATTTGCCCAATTTTTTCAAGAAATATTCCGTTTTCCCTTAGAGCAAAAAAGAGCTAATCATCAAGATTAGTTCCCTTTAAAATTCCTACTCTTAGCTTCATTTTTCCCTAATTTGAACTTCTACTTAACTCAGCATTGAGAAACGAAGCATCCTTCAGTTATTAGACAAGAATTTCCTCAGTTCTCTCAAGGAAGATTAGCCTTCTTCTTTTCCAACTTCAGTTTTTTCATAAATTTTAGACCAGTATAAACTATCCAGTCATTGAGTAAGGATAAAAGGACTAAAACTATCCATATCAACCACCTAGCTAGATCCTTGGGCTCTAGTAAAATAAAATTAAATAAGATTAGCGAAAAAAGAGTGAAAGCTAGACTAAACAAGGTCATGAGAGGTAAATAAATCCAGTAAAAATAGTAAAGGAAGGAAAAGTGCTTACTTCCTGGTCGTACCTTCCTTTGCCAACTAAAAAAGAAAAAATAGGGCACTAAAATCAACAATTGTAGCAACTTCTCCATCTCATCACCTCCAGAACTGTTTCCTATTTTTATTATAGCAAAAAGACCTGGAAAGTAGTTTCCAGATCTTGCAATTCTTAGAAATAATCGACCAGTCTACTGTTTTGATGTAGAAGTACTAAAGTCAACCTTTGGAGCTATCTTGGCTTCTTCGCTTTCTTTGAAGGTTTCTGCTTCTTTAAAGTTCATCATATTAGCAAAGAGAACAGTTGGGAAGCTTCTTAATTTTTGATTGTAGTCAGTTGCTGCCTGGTTGTAATCCTTGCGGGCTACAAAAATACGATTTTCGCTTCCAGCCAACTCCGTCATGAGTTGTTCCACATTTTGATTGCTCTTAAGCTCAGGATAGTTCTCTGTCAACACAAGCAGGCGTGAAATAGCTGAACTCAACTCACCTTGAGCCTCTTGGTTTTCCTTTGAAGTAACAGAGCCATTCCCAATTTTTGCACGTGCTTCTGCAATCTGGGTGAAGACCTCTGTCTCATGGTTCATTTGTCCCTTTACAGACTCTACCAAATTTCCAATCAAGTCTGAACGACGTTGAAGAGCTGTCGCTACATTTGCTTGAGCTTGTTCTACCTTGGTCTGTTCGGAGACAAGACCGTTATAAGTACCTACAACCGAGCAACCTCCCAGCAAGATAATGGCTAGTAAAATGCTCAATACATAAATGATTCCTTTATTTTTCATATCTAAACCTACTCATTTCTTTAAATTTTATACTGACATTACCAATCATCAGATGAACCTCCACCATCAAAGCCTCCGCCGTCCCAGCCACCAGAAGAATCTGAACCTGAGTCTGACCAAGATGAATCCGAATCGGATGAGTCACTAAACCACCATCCTCCGTCAGAGGAATCTCCTCCTCGGCCACCGCCGCCTCCTCTAATAATGGCTATAAATACGATAATGAAATAAATGATTATCCCTACTCCAAACACATTGTCCATAGGGTCACTGTTCTTACGATGACTAGACGAGCTACTATTGCGACTCGATTTTTTCCCACTGATGCTATCAGAATAATGTTTGATTTTAGAGGATTCATCAGATGGAAATGTTCCACTTCCTCTATAAAACTGATTGTCCAAGCCTTTGGCAATCGCTAGAATTCCTTTACCATAGTCACCAGTTTTGAAATCTGTACGGCTGGCTGCCAAAATCTGCTTGGTTTGATAGTCCGTTATTCTAATGGCGGTGTTATTACTGGTTTCAATTCTCGATTTACGGTCTTGAACAGCTACTACAATGAGACTTCCAAAATTATCTCCTGAATAGCCAATCTTCCAAGCCCTGGCAGTTTCATTAGCCACCGTTTCAATGCTTTCTCCTTCCAGACTATCTACGATATAGACACCTATTTGGAGCTTTTCTGCCTTTTTACTATTAGCTTCATTCAAATCACGAATTTGTGTGATAGTGTCCTCTGTTAAATAGTGATTTGGATCGTAGATACCATAGTCTGGTTTTTCAGGTACTGTGAATGCTGATAAGAAGAGAAATACCATCAGCAATCCAAGGATACGCGCCAAGAAACTTTTCTTTAACAATCTATATTTTTTCATAATAACCTCCTTGTGCAAGGAAAATTGTTTAGAGAATTATAGCATTTTGATTTTTACAAAGAAAGTACATTTTCATTACAAATCTATGACAAGAACTAAGAAAATGATGTTTTTTTGATGACAAATCTGACTCTCTATTCTGCATTAAATGGTCTAAATTTCCACCATATTGACTGCAATCTCTAGAAGGAATAAGCAGAAGCACTCGGAATCAATCTTAGATAAATTTTGGATCTGTTGACAAGCCTTATTTCTTGGCATTATAGTTCATAAGATTTGCATTTCTTGATATCCAAGGATAGATCACACAACTCATGACAAAAGAGAGGCTTTGAGAGGGAGGAATTCCTCTGTACTACACCCCCGAAAAATTTAACTTTCGGAGTCTATACATTCTTAAATCTACTAGTCTTTGTATTCTTGTGGAGAAAATTTCAGATCCATAAAAAATTTTCAGAAATTTTTATTTTACAATATGATAAAAAATATAGTCATCGATATATTTATCTACTGATCAAACATTTTTAACGTTTTTTCCGTTATTCTCAAAATTTTCGAAATCACTTGATGAATTTATGATGTTTTAGCACTCTCTGTTAGGGTTGCTAATTCACTGGGTAATTTATTTTCAAAATAAATATAGGCTTCATCTGTCGTAGCGTTCAAATTATCTATTCACATGCTTTTTATAGTGAAAACTTCTACATCCTACGCGATAATCTATCTCAAAATAATAATAATGATCCCTGCCATCCTTGGCATTTTCCTTGTTCAAGACAAAGTAGTTCTTTTGGTTGATGGCCATGGTCCGTAGGATATCATCAATCAGAAAAGTCAGGGGTACATTCATGGTAGAGTATTTTTGAAAATCTTCCTCAAAACAAATGTAGTCATCTGAAAAATAATCCATCTGCAATTTGTTTTCATACAACTCTTTTCTAGTCATCAACTTCCTCCTGACAAAGTTGGATTGTGAAAATATCATCTACCCTTATTAATCTATAGCCCTCATCAGTTTTAAGAGAGATTTCTTGAGGAGATAATTCTCTTACTTCACCCAATATGGTGCTTTTATGATTTTTCTCCTTGACCATAAAAGAGCCTTTTAGTCGCCCAACGTAGAGCTGGGAAAGCAGCAACAACTTCTCGACTGGATTCAAATCTGTCGATAAATCGACACGATTTTTTTCTGCACTGAGCGAGGTCGTATGCTCCGATAGAAAAAAGCCCATCCACTTCTGCATGCCTGGATCCTGGTAGTCCCTTGCGGATTGGAAGGGCAAATAAGAACGATCAATCATTTTAATCCATCTAATCCTCCAGCGGAATGCCCTCCGATGAGCCTGCTTCTGGCAATACTTCTCGATGCGTCTTCTAAGGCAGTCGCCTTCAAGAGAGAAGTAAATCCGAATTGTTCTCGAATGGAATCAATGGCAGTCTGGAGCCTTTCTTCTTTTTCTAGCTTGTCAACATCATCAAAAAGGGAAATTAAAGCAAAGGACTCGTCTACAAATCCTGAATAACTAACGGCAATACTTCTGACGGCTCCAGAAGTATATTTGCTATGGAATAATTTCAGTACATAACTGACTAAAAGACTGGTACTATTGGTCGGCTCAACCTTCATCTGGGTATGGATGGAGCGTTTTTGTTCCTGCTTAGAAAAACCAAGATGGATAGACACCACTGTTGCCTTTTTACTAGCTCTTCGAAGCCTGATAGCTACTTGCTCAGCCATTTCTCGAAGGATAATTTCGATATCTCGCTGTTTGACATAGTCTCTCGGTAAAATTTGCGAATTTCCTAGACCGTGAGATTTTGGCTTATAAGGCTTATGAACATTACTCTCATCAATCCCATTAGCATGAAACCACAAGCGAAGTCCAGCTTGGCCAAGCTCCTTCTTCAGGAAATCCGGATTGCTATTGGCTAATTCCTTAATCGAATAGATTTTCAAGCTATTCAAGCGCTTCTCCATCCGATGCCCAATCCCCCAAAAGTCGGTCATCTTTGGAATGGACCAGACCTTATCCTCCACATCTTGGTAAGACCAATTGGCTCGCATAGTCGGTGTGTGCTTGGCTTCATTATCCAAGGCCAACTTAGCAAGCAGAGGATTGGCATTCGACATACCGACTGTCGAGTAAATCCCGGTCTGTCGCCAGATATCTCTCTGGATACGAGCCGAAAGCATGTCCAACTTATCTCTACGAGAAATCTGCTGGTCTGGAACAAAATAATTGAGCGAACTGGTTAGGTCAATAAAGCCTTCATCAATTGAATAAGGATAAATATCATCTGGACTGCCATAGTTCTGAAAGATTCCTTGGATTTCCAGATTGACCGCGATATACTTATCCATCCGAGGAGGGACAATGACGGTCACTTGAGCCCAATCCTCGATAAATTTCACATAAGCTGAATCCGTAGGTAGGCCTTGTTTCTTAGCATTGTAGTAGGAAAATTTGCGCGTCTTAATATCAAAAGGCAGGTCATAAGCACGACCTACATTTGCTTTCCCAAAGACCTTTTTAAACATAGGCGAGGAGGCAAGAATAAGCCCAACAGAATTATCCGCCCGACTCATAACACAAAGGGAAGTTTTAAGAGGATGAAGCCCTCTTTCCACACACTCAACACTGGCATAAAAGGACTTCATATCAACAAAGGCAATATCACTTTTGGGCTCTCTGGAATAATCAAAGTAGCCCATAGGCTATCCCTCCATGGGTACAAAGTTGCCCACGATAATGCCCACAATTCTAGGATCTTCCTCATAGGGGATGAAAATATCCTTGTACTTGGGATTAATGGAAACTAGACGCAAGCCTTCCTCTTCTCGATAGACCCGTTTGATATAGGTCTGGTTATTGCAAACCACTGCATAGACAGCACCATCATAATCAAATCCTGTCTCACGAATCAAAGCTACTGAACCATTTTGATATTTGGGTTCCATAGAATCTCCAGAAACCCAGGAAGCAAAATCGTGAGCTAGTTCCTCATTAAAGTAAACCGTGTCAAAGTTTCGATCATCATAAACTGAAGCACCGATCCCAGCTGACATGCGTTCGTAGACATGATACTCGAAAAGTTTTTCTGAAATAAGCGTTACCTTCTTGGCTTGTTCTTCTTGAACCAGGTTGCGAGCATAGACTACCACCTTTTCTTTCCCTTGATTAGAGAGGCTATTATAGAGACGGACAATTTCTATTTGGGTGAAATAGCCTTTTGGTACTTTTAAAATCTCTTCTAATTGTGAAACCTTCTCTTTAGAAGGCTCTTTAACTCCACGCTCCCAGGCCGAATAAGCCTGAAAACTAATCCCAAGTCGCTCTGCAATCTCTTTTTGTGTTAGTTTTAGCTCTTTTCTCCGAGCCTTGAGTTTTTCTGGTTGGTACATGTTTTACCTCCTAGCGTGATGTTTTCATCGCAGGTTGACTCTATTTTAAAAATTCAACCATTTTGGTTTAGTTTTATTATATAAAAAAAGTAGACGAATGTCTACTAGAAATGTTGAGGTTTAGCAGACTATTGGGAATGATGATGCTATAGATTCCTTATCTCAAATACTGCCGTATGAATCCACTCGTTATTCATTTGAAAGTCATTTTCTATGATTTTACTAAAGGTAAAACCATTTTTTAAAAGCACTCTCTGAGAAGCCAGATTGTCCGTTGCCGTCCCTGCGATAATCTTATGTAAACCATAAGTAGTAAAGGCCTTTTCTAAAACGAGTTTAACTGCTTCGCTTGCATATCCTAAATTAGTAACATTTTCTCCAATCCTGTATCCAAGTTCTGCTGTTTTTCTATCCTTCCCTAAAACACTTAAATTGATTCTTCCAACCATAACACCTTGTGCATCTCTAATAAGATGCATGTAGACATCATGATTCTCTTGTTCCCTTAACAATTCCCTTGTAATTTCTTTAAAACTTTCTGAATCAAAATAGTGAGCTGGTCTAGGAGGTAAACTTCGCTCAAAATACTCCCGATTTTCTTTTTCAAAAGAATAAATATCTATACTATTTTCTTCAGACATCAGCTCTAAACTTATCATTGTAAACCACCTCCTATCATTCTATAAATTCAAATGTGCTCATGTTCACACAAAGTGACATTTACAGAATTTACAGAGATATCTTAATTTATTCATATCGTATCTACATTATAACACAACATACTATGAAGAAAAATAATATCCATCAAAGTCCTCATAAATTCCAACATCTTGCTAAACAGGCTGGGATGCCTATAGAAGCTATTTTAAAATCCTACTTACTTCATCTTCATAAAATGATACTGACTCACGAATAAAGAAGAAAATCATCTCAAATTTGATGAGATGGTTAATCATTTAGTCTACTTTATAAAAAACTTGTTCTGAGCTAGTTGGAGCAGCTTGGCCAGCAGTAAGCCTGTTTTTACTTAAGTCAGAATCTAACCCAGCTATAATAAGTCCAACAGGATAAATACTCATTCCATACCCTGTAAAACCAGATCTAACGCTGAAGTTAACACTCCCATCGCTAGCTATGCTCACTTTCTCAATGTTCCCACTATTTACTAGTCCATTTTTATCGAATGTAAACTCTTGCCCAAGTCCATTTCTCCAAGTTCCAACTAGAGTCGAGAAATCTCCGTTTAGAATGGCTTGCTCATCTATTTTTTGTGATTTAGCATTCGTTTGCTCTTCTTGTGTCGAGATTTTTTCCTCAGTAGTCGTAACACTATCTTGAGTAGTCGTTGAACTAGTGGTTGTTGTACTAGTCGCTGTCGTACTAGTAGTAGAAACCTGTTCTGTTGTAGCATTTACTGCTTCTACATCTTGCTTCTTATGATTAAAGAAGAACATAAAACTTATCAGTACTATAGCAATTAAGCAACTTAACAGAATCAAAATCCAATTGATGCCTTTTCCTATTTTCATTTATAACTCCTTTAAATTATTCGTATTTAATTATATCATACCAAACTGGTACTAGGAAGAAATTGTATAAGACAAAGACTAGCGGTGTGATTTTTTGGGGGGTGAACTCTCTTATTGAGGATTAAAAAAGAACACCCCGAAAGGTGCTCTTTGTAAGTATAGTAATTCTTTCGAAGAACGTTTACTAAATTGTGATGCTTTACGAGCTTTTTTCAATCCTAGTTTGAAAAGTTTGGCTTTTAGGACAGCTCAAAAGCGCTTGATAGGAAACGTCCGAAGAGTTTCTGCCGATTTTGATTTCAAGAAATAGGAATAGATGTATCTATAATAGTGCAATTTCTTAATGCAAAACTTTCAATCCTATCCTCTTCCTTCTTATCCTAATAAAGTTTGTAATATTGGAATAACAACGATAAATAGAACCGTACTTAGAGTCACCACATTCGTAGAGAATTCCACATCTCCTTTTCCCTGATTAGCAAGGATCGGAAGAACAGCTAAAGCTGGTGTAGCGGACTGAATCATAAAGGTCTTAAATTCTGCTGTCGCCATATTTGGCGCAAAGAACTTCAATACAAGAAGCATGATTAGAGGAGCTAGGATAAAGCGTCCAACTAAAGTGACAATTGTATCTTTATCAAAAGTAATAGTTTTCAAGCCTGCCTTTGCAAGAACGATACCAATATAAATCAGAGATAAGGGAGTTACGATATTTCCAACATAGGTTAAGGTATTCGTTGCGAAATCTGGAATAGAGATTCGGAGAATCAAAAATAGCAGAGCCACAAGAAAACCTACAAGCGGAGCTGGTAGCAATTTCTTCCAGTCAAATTTACTTGTCTCCTTGCTTTGACCCGATTTACTGTCACTCGTCATCAAATACACGCCCAATGTCCAGGTGGAAATCGTGTTAGTGATATAGTAAATTAAGAAATAAGGAAGAGCCTGATCCCCAAAAAGAGCAACGTTTAAAGGTAAACCAATAAAAATAGTATTGGCATTCACAAAAGTATTAATCATGGTTCCTCGCCGTCCTGGACGAACCTTGAAAACCACAACTGCAATATAAGCTACGATATAGCCCAAGATAAAGGCCACAAATGTATAAAGGAGACCTCCAGAAAGACTGATTAGTTTATCTAGTGTTAGGTATTTCATCACCGACACAAAAATTGACGCTGGCAAGGCTACATTCATGATCAAACGAGATAGGTTAGGTCCAAAGGCATCTCCAAACCATCCCTTCACCTGAAGAATATACCCCAAAACAATAATAGCGATAATCGGAATGATACTCGTAATCGAGGTTAAAAAGAGTGACATAGGTATCCTTTCTAAATTACTTAAGTCCACAGCCCATACAAATCTGTCGCTAGCGAAGGATAGACAGTAGCAATGAATTATTTATACTCTGGATACCACTTCAAATCACGAACTGCTTTGGCCATATCTGTTTCCTTAGCACGCGCAAGACCTTGCTCTTGTGCTTTTTTAGCGACTGCTTCTGCTACTTTAATAGAAACATCTGCTACATACTTGAATGGTGGCAAGACAGGAGCTCCTGGTTGACCTGGATTGACAATACCACTCAATGAATGAGCTGCTGCTCCAATCATTTCATCAGTCAAAAGACTTGCTTCAGAAGCCAGCATACCTAGACCAAGACCTGGGTAAATCAAGGCATTATTGGCTTGACCAATCACATAGTCGACACCTTTATAAGAAACTGTATCAGCAGGAATTCCTGTTGCGACAAAAGCTTTGCCATCTGACCATTCAATCAAATCTTTGGCACTAGCTTCTGCTAGTTTGGTTGGATTTGACAAAGGGAAGATCATCGGACGCTCTGTATTTTCACACATAGCCTCTACGATTTCTTTAGTGAAGGTATTTGGTTGAGTTGAAGTTCCGACAAGAATGGTTGGCTTCACAGTCTTCACAACTTCAAGCAGGTCAGTCAACTTGTCTGCGTTACTAAAGTCAGCACGTTTTTTAGCAAATGGTTTTTGTTCAGGAGTTAGGTCATACATATCATCAAAGAGAAGACCTTGTTTGTCAACCATAAAGAAACGTTTATAGGCTTCTTCTTCAGAAAGACCTTCACTCACCATTTCACGAAGAACACGAGAGGCAATTCCTGCACCTGCAGTACCACCACCATAGCAGAGATAAACTTGATCGGTTAATTTTTCACCACTAATATCTAGCGAACCAAAGATACCACCCAAGGTAACGATTCCTGTACCTTGAATATCATCATTAAAGGTAGGAATTTGTTTCCGGTATTTCTCAAGAATATTGGCAGCATTCAAGCGGCCGAAGTCTTCCCAGTGAAGGTAGAGTTTAGGAAAAAGACGTTCTGCTGTTTGAACAAATTGGTCAATGAAGTCGTAGTAACGATCCCCACGAACACGTTCGTGGCGATTTCCTAAGTAATTAGGATTGTTACGAAGTTCTTCACGGTTAGTCCCGGCATCAATAACTAAAGGAAGCACCATTGAAGGGTCAATTCCTGCAGCACCTGTATAGACCATCAATTTCCCAACAGAAATATCGACACCATTTGTTCCCCAGTCACCGATTCCAAGGATTCCTTCTGCATCTGTTACTACAATGAGACGAATCTCACGGTCCCCAGCAGCATTTTTCAAGGTAGCTTCAATATTTTCAGGATGATTGATATCAAGATATCCCGCATATTGTGGATCTACAAAGAGGTCACTATAGCCTTCAATGGTATCTGCAATGGTTGGATCGTATACAATTGGATTGAATTCCTCCAAATGTCGAGAAAAGAGGTAATAGAAAAGAGTTCGGTTGGTATTAAAAATTTCCATTAGGAAAAGACGCTTTTCCAAATCATTGGCTTTTGTTTGCATTTGCGCATAAGTTTGCACCGCTTGTTCTTCAATCGTTTGAACATACGGTGGCAGTAAACCAATAAGACCTAGTTCCTCTCGCTCCTCTAAGGTAAAGGCAGTACCTTTATTGAGGAAAGGGTTGTTTAAAATATCATGTGCAGTCATAGTGCAACCTCCTTTTTACTTCTATTATACCACTTAAAATGAATTGTCTGTAAAACTTTGTTGTTTAAAAAATACAATTGTGTACGCATATGTTATAATGAGTCTACGAAGACATTTTTCTAATAAGCTCTTTATACTTAAAACACTATTGTTAATAGCACTTTAAGTTGTTATATTCTATAAAGTTCTGAACTCATAAAACTCTCGATGATCACTCTTTACTAAAAATTTCGAGTAAAAGAAACTAATCATACAAATTGGCAATCCGAATTAAAATAAAAATTACATAAGTTTGTTATGTAATACTTTGTATTTTTTAAGATGTTTTTTTGTCATACAAAACTTGTATTCTATTTATATGACGAATAAAAACTATTTACAACAATATATTTCCCAAAAAGTGAAATATTTTCGAACACAGAAAAAAATGAGCCAGGAAGAACTTTCGGAACAAGCAGGACTTGGACTTAAGTATATCAATCAACTTGAAAACCAAAATGTGAATCTGACCATTCACAGTCTTGAAAAAGTGATTGTCGCCCTAGATATGACCCCAGAGGAATTTTTCAATTTTGATAGCCTTGAATCAACCTCTGATAAGACAGACAATCTTTCACTCAAAAGAATCAACATGAAGATTAAACAGCTCCCTATTGATAAACGAGAAAAGATGTTGGTCATTTTTGAAAGTATCTTAGATAACCTTTGATATCCCTGACTCACTTACATTTTAACCGGTGAATACTCGTATAGTCAAATTGTAGGGTACGGATAAAAAGTATTTATCTGGTGATTTCCACTTATTTTCCTTCTCCAACTAATGAAAGTGAGCCCATATGAATTTAAAAGATCTACAATATTTTTATGACCTCTGCCAGCTTCAATCCTATACAGACGTAGCAAAACAACACAAAGTCAGCCAACCATCTATTTCTTATGCCATCAAGCGCTTAGAGGAATCTTTTAATTGCAAATTGATTCACCATGATCCCTCGCATCGTTCCTTTAAACTAACTCCCCAAGGACAAATCCTTCTAAAACATACAGAACAGATCTTACCTGAGATCAGTTCTGCTCACAAAGAAATTAATCGCTCCTTGGCACATTACTCTACTGTCGGATTCCCTCCTATTATCATTCAGTATCTCTTTGCTGCCTTGAAGGAAAAAGATAAATTCGATTTTTTAAAAAAAGTGCGCCCTATCCGCGGTGGCTCCGTGGAGTTATTAAACCTTCTCCTCAAGGGAGACCTTGACGCAAGCCTACTCGGTTTGATTGAACCACTCAATCATCCTTCAATAGAGACGCATGAACTCTTTCAAAAAGAACTATATATCGTTTTATCTAAGAACCATCCTCTTGCTACTGCTCCTTCCCTCGCTTTTGAAGAATTAGTAGAGCAATCTTTCATCCTTTTAGACGAACACTTTGTTCACCTGAAAGCTTTTGAACTCCTTAATCAAAAGTATCAAAACAAGGCAGAAATATTCTTTAAGACTGATGACATTGTCATTCTTAAAGAACTTTTAAAGAAAGGAATTGGCCTTAGTTTACTAGCTGATATCGCACTTTCTGATGAAGATGATGATTTAATAAAAATCCCTCTAATACCGGAGGACCAGATTACATTTACAGTTTATTACGCTTACCTTAAATCAGCTACACCATCATCAGAAGTAGAGGCCTTATTTAATCTAATTAAATCATATGAATAGAAAAAACTCTAACTATCAACTACCTGATAGCTAGAGTTTTTTACATTGTAGATATTAAACTAACATAAAGAGAAATAAGGAATTGTCGATTAATCTTTTCATTTACCTGATACTATTCAACGAGATTCCTAATTATCAATCTATAAGGTATCAATGAAAAAAGAACACCCCGAAAGGTGCTCTTTGTAAGTATAGTAATTCTTTCGAAGAACGTTTACTAAATTGTGATGCTTTACGAGCTTTCTTAAGACCTGGTTTGGAAAATATGGATTTCAGTTGGACTAAAAACAGCGTAATATAACGGCTTTTCAGAACTATATCTACTAATTAATTTCATAAAATATGAATCATTATTTTTTAAATAGGGGAATAGTTTAGGTCTGTAAGAATTAACTTATACACTTACAAGGTTTATTCTGATCGACTTTATAACTGTCTACGAAAAAAAGACAGAAATGAGAGATTGAGTGTGGGGAAAAAACTATTAGGTGTAGTTTCAATACTTCTACTAATGCTTTTGCTTATATTTAATGCAAGTAAATAGTCAATTCGTCCGAGCATTTCCTTCTCCATCTCCGTAGCAGAAAGTTGAGTTTATTTAACAAACTGATAAAATAATAGAGAAACTAATTATTTCGAGGCCAAATCATGAACCTATCAAACGTATTTCAAAAATTATCCCCAAATACTCCCATCTTACAAGCTACCTTTGGTCTGGAGCGCGAATCTCTACGAATCAATACTGAAGGCCGTGTCGCTCAAACGCCACACCCTGAAAAATTGGGTTCTCGCAGTTTCCATCCCTATATCCAGACAGATTATAGCGAACCTCAACTAGAGCTCATTACACCGGTAGCACAGTCGACCACGGAAGCTCGTCGCTTCCTCGGGGCCATCACCGATGTGGCTATTCGCTCAATGGATAAGTCAGAATATCTTTGGCCTTTATCCATGCCACCTGTGATTGTAGAAGAAGAGATTCAGATTGCCCAGTTGGAAAGTGACTACGAGTATCAATACCGAGTTGGTTTGGCAGAACGCTACGGCAAATTGCTCCAGTCCATATCTGGAATTCACTATAATTTTGAACTCGGCAAAGATCTGACCCAGCAGCTCTTTGAAGTCAGTGACTATGACGATTTACTGACCTTCAAGAATGCCCTCTATCTCAAGTTAGCTCAGAACTTCTTGTGTTATCGCTGGCTCTTGACCTACCTTTACGGAGCAAGCCCGCTAGCAGAAAAAGGGTTTTTGACAGATGAAATTGGTTGCGTGCGGTCGATTCGTAACTCCAACTACGGCTATGTCAATGCCCCCGATGTTCACATTTCCTTCTCTTCACTGGAGCAATACGTGACCGACATCGAAAACGCTGTTGGAACTGGGCAACTGTCCTCTGAAAAAGAATTTTACTCTGCCATCCGTTTACGCGGTGCTAAGACTAGCCGGGACTTTTTGACTAAGGGCATCTCCTATCTAGAGTTCCGCAACTTTGACCTCAACCCCTTTGAGCCACTGGCAATCAGCCAAGAAACACTAGACACCACCCACCTCTTTGCACTCGCACTCTTGTGGCTAGACGACATGGAGCAAGTCGACGAAGAATTGGCAGTAGCTGCTACTCTCAACAACCAAATCGCTCTCAGCCATCCCCACACACCACTTCCTAAAGAGGCTGACCCTAAACCTATCGTGACAGCCATGAAGGACATCGTCGCTCACTTTGGACTGGATGACTATTATAGCCAGCTTATCACTAAGGTGGAGGCCTCTCTTCTTGATCCACGTTTGACCCTTTCTGGAAAAATAGCAGAGCAGGTTGAAGAAGGGTCCCTTGAAAAATTTGGCCAACAACAAGGACAAGCCTTTCATGACTATGCTTGGACAGCACCTTATGCCCTCAAAGGCTATGAAAACATGGAACTCTCCACCCAAATGATTCTCTTTGACGCCATTCAGCTGGGCTTGAACGTAGAAATTTTAGATGAGGAAGACCAATTTCTCAAACTCTGGCATGGTGACCATGTGGAGTACATTAAAAATAGCAACATGACATCCAAAGATAACTACGTAATTCCACTGGCCATGGCTAATAAGGTTGTGACCAAAAAGATTTTGGACAAGGCTGGTTTTCCAGTACCTGCGGGAGCAGAATTTGCTAACAAGGACGATGCCTTGCGGTACTACGGACAAATAGCCAACTCTGCTATTGTTGTCAAACCCAAATCCACCAACTTCGGTCTGGGCATTTCCATCTTCCAAGAGTCAACAAGCCTTTCTGGCTATGAAAAAGCCCTAGACATCGCCTTTTCGGAAGATAGCCATGTGCTAGTCGAGGAGTTTGTGGCAGGGACCGAGTACCGTTTCTTTATCTTGGATGGAAAATGCGAGGCTGTCGTGCTCCGCGTTGCGGCCAATGTCGTAGGCGACGGAAGCTCAAGCATCCGAGAATTAGTCGAAAAGAAAAACCAAGACCCTCTGCGTGGTCGCGACCATCGCTCACCTCTTGAAATCATCAATCTGGGTGATATTGAATTACTCATGTTGGAACAGCAGGGTTACACACCTGATACAGTCTTGCCTAAAGGTAGCCAAACCTTTCTGCGTGGTAATTCTAATATCTCAACTGGAGGCGACTCCATTGACATGACTGACCAGATGGGCGAGAGTTACAAACAACTAGCTGCCGATATGGCGACTGCTATGGGGGCTTGGGCCTGTGGAGTCGATTTGATTATCCCAGACTACACCAAGCCTGCTAGTAAGGAGCTACCAAATTGCACCTGTATCGAACTCAACTTCAATCCTGCCATGTACCTGCACGCCTATACTTACGTAGGGCCAGGACAACGTATCACACCGAAAATTTTACGGAAGTTGTTTGGAGAGATATGAGAATAAGATCAGAGATTTTCTGAGCTTACTTTTTTATATTTGATAAATGGTAAAATATAGTGCAACAAAAAACTCATAGAGCCCAATCTCGTGTAAACTGTAAGTAACCACACTAAACAGAACACGGGAGAAATCTATAAGCTACTATCATATTACCATAATTGAGCGAATTAAGATAGAGACTTACCTAGAATTAGGTCTCAAACCCTGCCAAATAGCTAGAAAATTAGGCGTTCACAAATCAACCTTCTCAAGAGAATTAAGTGTGGTAATGACACTTACTCTGCACAAGCAGCACAAACACACAATGAACAATTGGCGAAGCAGAAGGGAAGAAAATCGAGTTAGACTCCTGTGAATTGAAGTAGGAAATTAAAGAGCGATTACAATCTTCATGGTCTCCAGAACAAATTTGTAGTCGTTATCAACTTGAAAATAGGTCCATGGTGTCCTTCAAAATCCAATTTGTAAAATTAAGCTAGAAAAAAAGCATCTCGTATTTTTGATACGAAATGCTTTTAATAAATGTAAATAAGTTTTAACGTTTACTAAATTGTGATGCTTTACGAGCTTTCTTAAGACCTGGTTTCTTACGTTCAACTTTACGTGAGTCACGTGTAAGAAGTCCTGCACGTTTCAATGAATCGCGGAAGTCTGGGTCTACTTGAAGAAGGGCACGAGCGATACCGTGACGGATAGCTCCTGATTGACCAGCGTATCCACCACCTACAACGTTAACGAAAACGTCGTAT
>NZ_JAWERU010000027.1:0-23868 GCF_032481935.1 Streptococcus sp. | reverse complement strand
CTTGGGCTGTCTTGAAAAAGAAAGTGACAAATTTATTAAGGGAAGTCCCAAATATCTTTGAATGTTTAGAGTGCTTTTTTAAAACTAAATGACTATAAAGCAAAAATAATCCAGTATTCTAGCGAATTTATGATAAAAACAAAAAATTCAACTTATAGACCATAGTGAATGTTTATCACTTTTTTACATCTACAAGAAGAATTTTTTTATTATTTATGATTCTTAAATTTATATCAAATTAGTGAATCTATCTAGAAAATATATTTTTTTAGAGTACTTGATAAAGCCTGGTAGCCAGGGACACTGAGATGAAGACCATCCGTTGTATAGTCTGCCTTGAGTTGCCCCTCATGATCGAGTAAGTTCTCAAAAACAGGCACAAATTCAACCTGCATATAGGCAGAGGCAAGGTCTTGATAGGCTTGGTTCCAGGCCTTGATTTTCTCATTGGTACGAATATAAACTGTCTGCTTGAAGTCCGTACTCTCATTGACCGGCAGAATAGAAACTAGCTTTATCTGTGACAGTGGATAATCACGAGAAATGGTTTGAATCACACTCTCAATATTGTTTAGCGCTTCATTCATTGGAACATCTTTTCCAATGTCATTTGTCCCAATCAAAAGTATAATTTGATCCACTGCATCGCCATAGAGGTGAGCATCAAGATTTTCTCGTAAAAGTCCCGTCTGGTAGCCTCGAATTCCTCGGTTCACAATAGTTTTTGACGTTCCCAATAATTCTTGCAAGGGATAATATTCAATAATGGAATCCCCGATAAAAATGATATCTGGTTCAATTACCGAGATTTGATTAAGTTCACGATACTTGGTTTGAATTTTCTCTTGCTCTTTTAAGAGCCAGTTTTCTAATAGTTGTACTGCCAAGTTATTCTCCTTCTTCTAGCCAGTTTTCTAAAACTTGGTAAACCCCTGCCTGACTGTTTGCTGGCGCTACTTCTGTCGCAATTTCCTTGACTCTATCCTCTGCATTTTCCATTGCGTAAGAAATACCTGCCAACTCTAACATTTCAATGTCATTTTCACTGTCTCCAAAAGCCATGATTTGTTCAGGTTTTAAATTCCAACGTTTGAGCAATTCTTCTAAGCCCCAAGCCTTATGAATCCCATCTTGTAAGATATCAATACAACCATATCCACTAGAAACAGCTCGCACATGCCCATCAAATAAGTCATTGATTTCCTGTAAAACCGAATCGGATCGTTCTTCACCAACAACCATACTCATCTTGAGAACACCACCGAAGAGTTTAGAGTCAAATTCATCGACGAAGTGCATCCTTTGATAGAATTTCTCAATCATCTCCGGAGTCATGAATTTATCAAGTTCGGTAAAGACAGTGCCTTCCTTGACAAAACCGCCATTCATAGCAGTTACGACAAACTGATCCTGACACTCTCTGCCTTTAAAATGAACCAAAGCTCTATCAACCATAGCATCGTCCCAAGTCTGAGCTTGAATCAATTTATCACTTTCGAATATACGAGCACCATTAGCAACCACGAGAACTACTCTATCTGCTAGATGTTTCAGTAATTGTCGCATTCGATGAACTTCATTTCCCGTTGCAATGACAAAACGAACTCCACGCTGATCTAGCTGATCTAAAATTTTCTCTAGTCGAGGTAGATCCAGTTGTCCTTTAGGATCCAACAAAGTACCGTCCATATCCGTTGCTACTATCTTAATTTCCATTTTGTCTCCTTGAGATTCGAATCACTACCACTTCAAACCTACATGTTCATTCATTTCTTTATAGGCTGTATCAATCCTTTGCTTTGTGGCCTCGTCTAACTGACTACGGTATTTCCCGCCCTCTATAAAATCTTCCAAGATATAGGTTTGGTAAAGATAGAGTGGGTAGCCTTCTGGAGAATAGCCTCCCTTTGGAGTACGACTCACCCAGCTTGGATGGGCTTGGGCCGTCTCAATAGTCGTTTTTCCGGATTTCTTCTTAATAGTCACATCCATGAGGACTCCACGTTCCGTCCACTTGGCATTTTCAACATCCTGCATGGTTTCAATCCGTTGATTTGAGATAAAATTCCCCATAGAGTAGATGATAAGCTTTTTATCACCGTCTTTTTCAACCGTTTCAGCTGGTTCAACAACGTGAGGATGACCACCAAAGATAATATCAGCTCCCCAATCAATCATTTTATGGTAAAGTTTCTTTTGCTCCTCAGTCGGCTCAATTTGATACTCAACTCCCATCTGAGGCATGATAATTGTAATATCTGCCTCCTTCTCTGCTCGTTCAATTTCAGCCTTCATTTTATCTTCGTCTAAGTCTGAAAGATAACGATTATAATCCTCTTGTGAAATGCTTTGTTCAATGCCGTTAAAACCATAGGAATAAGCTAAAATAGCAACTTTAATACCATTAACTTCCTTGATAACTAAAGGAGCCTTATCTCGTGATTCATGGGTATAGACCCCGACCGGTGTCATTCCTGCCTTTTCAATAGCATCTGCAGTTGAAATCACTCCCTCAATCTGAGAATCCAAGATATGATTGTGAGCCAAATCTAGCACTTGATAGCCTGCATCTTTTATAGCATCCATAACTTCACCAGGTGCATTGAACAAGGGGTATCCTGCAAGATAGTGGTCTTTATTTACAGTTCCTTCAAAATCACCAATGACTAAGTCAGCTTGCTTCAGCCAGGGTTTTACATACTCAAAATTTTCATGGAAATCATAGGTGCCGTCTGATTTTTTGGCTGAAATGTAGATAATGTCATGATAGAGCAAATCACCATTTGCCATGATACGCGCACTCGTTTCTTGTTCCGTCTCTGCATTCTTTGCCTGAGAACTTGACTCTTGGTGTGCGGAACTTGGATCACTACTGCTTAAAGAAATCCCTCGAGCTCCTTCCACTAATAAAGTAAGCATCATCGAGACAGCTACCGAAGCTAACAAGACCACAATAAAAGTGCGATTATTCCACTGCTTATAGTTCCTGAAAAACCGAACGGAATGTCTAATAGCTTGTAAAACGGGACCATTTTTTCTTTTTCTACTACGTTGTTCCATCATTTTTCTCCCATGATTTTAAAGTCTATTTTCTTACTCTATTATACCACAGACAAATAGGTATTTCCTTTTATTATATTATTTTTTAGCAACTTCTGTGACTTTCTTTCTCATCTGTTTTGTGTTATCATGTAATTGTAATAGAAGGAAAGGAAAGAATATGTCTGCTATAGAACGAATTACCAAAGCTGCTCATTTAATCGATATGAAAGATATTATCCGCGAAGGGAACCCTACTCTTCGTGCTGTTGCCGAGGAAGTCAGTTTCCCTTTGAGTGATCAAGATATCATTCTTGGAGAAAAAATGATGCAATTTTTGAAACACTCGCAAGATCCTGTTATGGCTGAAAAATTAGGTCTACGTGGAGGAGTTGGACTTGCTGCACCGCAGCTCGACATCTCAAAACGCATCATCGCCGTACTGGTACCAAATATCACTGAGGAAGGGGAAACTCCACAAGAAGCCTATGATTTACAGGCTGTCATGTACAATCCTAAAATCGTCTCACACTCAGTCCAAGATGCTGCCTTAGGCGAGGGAGAAGGTTGCTTGTCTGTTGACCGTGCTGTTCCAGGCTATGTTATCCGCCACGCTCGAGTAACTGTCGACTATTTTGATAAGGATGGAGAAAAGCACCGCATCAAACTAAAAGGCTACAACTCAATCGTAGTTCAACATGAAATTGACCACTTAAATGGCATTATGTTCTATGATCGTATCAATGAAAAAGACCCATTTGAAGTTAAAGATGGCCTGCTCATTCTTGAATAAAGAAAATCCCGTTGCAAGACGGGATTTTGTGTTATAATGAAGATATGAAAACAAACGATATTGTCTATGGCGTTCATGCCGTCACAGAAGCTCTTTTAGCAAATACTGGAAACAAACTCTACCTTCAGGAAGATTTACGAGGAAAGAATGTGGAAAAAGTTAAGGAATTGGCTACTGAAAAGAAAGTATCCATTTCTTGGACTTCCAAAAAATCACTTTCTGAGATGACTGAAGGAGCTGTTCACCAAGGTTTTGTCTTGCGCGTTTCTGAATTTGCCTACACTGAACTTGAGCAGATTCTTGCTAAGACACGCCAGGAAGAAAACCCACTACTACTAATCCTTGATGGTTTAACGGACCCACATAATCTTGGTTCTATCTTGAGAACAGCGGATGCAACCAATGTTTCAGGTGTCATTATTCCAAAACATCGAGCAGTTGGTGTAACACCCGTAGTTGCAAAAACAGCAACAGGTGCGATTGAACACGTTCCTATTGCTCGAGTCACTAATCTTAGCCAAACCTTAGACAAACTTAAGGATGAAGGTTTCTGGACATTTGGAACTGATATGAACGGAACTCCTTGCCACAAATGGAATACCAAAGGAAAGATTGCTCTCATCATCGGAAATGAAGGCAAAGGTATCTCTAGCAACATCAAAAAACAAGTGGACGAGATGATCACTATTCCAATGAATGGGCACGTACAGAGCCTCAATGCCAGCGTTGCTGCTGCCATTCTCATGTACGAAGTTTTTCGAAATCGACTCTAATAAAAAGTGAGGTTGGGACAAAAGATCCCGACCTCACTTTTTATTAGCAATCAAACTTTGACACGGTAGCTGATTGAACTTTTTGTTCATCTTTTAGACTCCAAAAAGCTCCTAATCATCCTCGCAGGGCTGGAACTTCGAAATCTAGACTTTGTCTATCGTTTTCTGTCCCACCGCCTTTTTAATAATGTTCGGTAATATATTTGTAGGCCTCTTGACCTGCAATAGCGCCATCTCCAACAGCTGTTGTAACTTGGCGAAGGTCTTTTTGACGAACATCCCCAACCGCAAAGACACCTGTAACACTTGTCTTCATGTGATCATCTGTCACAATCCAACCTGCCTGGTCGCGAATCTGCAACTCTTGGACAAAGTCACTAACAGGGTCTAAACCAACATAGATGAAGACACCACCAAAAGCTTGTTCTGTCACCTGACCTGTTTTAACATTTTCAATCACAACCGATTCCACACGGTTTTCACCCTTGATTTCTTTAACGACAGAATCCCAAATGAAGTTGATTTTTTCATTGGCAAAGGCACGATCTTGCAAGACCTTTTGGGCACGTAGTTCATCTCGACGGTGAACAATGGTAACAGATTTTGCAAACCGTGTTAAGAAGATAGCCTCTTCAACTGCGGAGTCACCTCCACCTACGACCAACAAATCCTGGTCGCGGAAAAAGGCTCCATCACAAACTGCACAGTAAGAAACTCCACGACTATTGAGTTCTTCTTCTCCTGGAACCCCCAAGAGACGGTGCTTAGAACCAGTCGCTACGATAACTGTGCGAGTTTCATAAACTTGGTCGTCTGTTACGACTTTTTTGAATTCGCCATGATCCTCAACATTTTCAACGAAGCCATAGAGATGCTCAACACCTAGATTTTCAAGAGGTTCAAACATCTTTTCAGCTAATTCAGGACCACTGATATTAGCATAACCTGGATAGTTTTCAATGTCAGAAGTATTATTCATCTGACCACCAGGAAGTCCACCTTCAATCAAAGCAACTTTCAAATTGCTACGTGCTGCGTACAAGGCTGCAGTCATCCCAGCAGGCCCTGCACCGATAATAATCGTATCGTACATTCACTTTCCTTCTTTCTTGTTGTAACTATTTTTATTCTAACGGATTAAATCCCATTTTACAACTATTAAGCCTTGAGAACCAACAAAATGCTCATGGTTGCAAATGACAATACTGGAATTGTTAAAACTCCAATCATAATCATATCGTAGAGATGGGCTTGACGTGCTTTAGCAGTTTTGTCAACCCCAGACAGAGCTCTAAGTCCAATCCAGAGTCCTAAAATAATCAAGACCAGTAGAATTGTCAACACTAAACTCTCTAAATACAAAGCAAATAGCTGAACTAGCATGCTCTCTCTCTTTTCTATTAATTTTAAAGAGCAAACCCAGTTAGCCTAGCCAACTGAGTCTTTCTTATCTTCTATTATATCAAATATAGGTTCGTTTGTAACTAGCAAAGAATTCTTTTGTTCGTTCTTCTTTAGGATGATTGATAATCTCATCTGGTGTTCCAGACTCAATAATCTTTCCTTTATCCAAGAACAAAACCTTATCAGCTACTTGGGAAACAAAGGACATATCGTGACTGACTAAAATCATGGTTTGACCTGATTTAGCTGCATTAGCGATAGATCTTTCTACCTCACCAACCAATTCTGGGTCAAGGGCTGAAGTAGGTTCATCCAAGAGCAAGATTGCTGGCTTCATGGCTAAAGCACGCGCCAAAGCTACCCGTTGTTTTTGTCCACCTGATAAGTGGCGAGGATAGTGCTGTTGACGATCTGAAAGACCAACCTTAGCCAACTCTTCTTTGGCAATCTTAGTTGCTTCTTGGTCGGAAAGTTTTTTAACAACTACCAAACCTTCCTTGACATTGTCTAAGGCTGTTCTACGCTCAAACAAATTGAACTGTTGGAACACCATGGACAACTTACGACGAAGAGTCAAGATTTCATCTTGAGTAATTTGAGAAAAGTCAACTTTGAAATCATCAATCTGAATACTTCCACTATCAGGTGTTTCCAAATAATTTAGGCTACGAAGAAAGGTTGACTTCCCCGCTCCTGAGGAACCAATCAAAGCTACTACTTCCCCTTTTTGAATATCTAAATTCAGATGATCCAAGACGGTTTGACCAGAAAAGGATTTGCTTAAATTTGAAATCTTAATCATTAGCGAAGGTCTCCTTTCACATCTGTTTTCGCATTATCTGGTGCTTCGATGGCCATTTTTTTCTCAATAAAGCGGCCAAGATTTTCAATAGCGATATTTACCACCCAGTATACAAGGGCAACTGAGATGAAACGTTCGAAGTAACGATAGTCGGCACCACCCAAAATCTGAGCTTGGGCGAAGACTTCTACAACACCCGCACTAAAGGCTAGGGAAGTCCCCTTAGTCAAACCGATTAGGGAGTTAATCAAGGTTGGAGTCGCTACTACCGCTGCATTTGGAATAATCACACGACGGTAAACTTGTGCACGTGTCATTCCAAGACTACGAGCGGCTTCAATCTCTCCAGGATTAACAGAAAGAATAGCTGCACGGATAGTTTCACTAGCGTAAGCTGCTTCGTTAAAAGCAAAAGCTACAATGGCAAAAGCTGCAGCTGGAATCGCATTGATATTAAAAGCAGTTCCCCATTGTTGATTCAACGCTTTTAATGCTAGAGGAATTCCATAGTAAGTCAACATCAACTGCACTAGGATTGGTGTCCCTTTTAAGAAACTAACAAAGAATGCTTGTAATGGATAAAGAATTCTAACTCGATTAATTTTTACGATAGCAAAAACCAAGGCCAATATTATACCAAAAAAAGCACCAAATACTGTCAACATCAATGTTGTTGGCAATTGTTGTACAATTCTTGGAATCCCATCAAAGACAGAACGAAAACTAAACAGTTTGCCGTCTGGAATATACTGCATCAAGTTTTGGTACCAATCTGATGCTAAAATTGTTGTAACATTCATAGAAACATCCTCTCCTGATAATGAATCATTCTATCATACTTCTGCCTAGATTTAAAATATTTGCTACGAGCAGAAGAGACTTTGTCTACCTACTAGTTTATCATACTTTAAAAGCGTGAGGTTATATATTTTACCTATCAAGGAGATAGAAAAAAACTATTTCAAAGCCAAGTTGTCGTAGGTTTTACGATAACCAATCTGCTTCACAGCACCATTCTCCACTAATATTGGACGTTTTAATAACATACCATCACTGGCCAAGAGTTTGGCTGCTTCTTTATTGGATAAAGTTCCAACCTTGTCTTTTAAACCCAGTTCACGGTATTTAATACCACTAGTATTGAAAAATTGCTTCAACTCAAATTCTGAAGTTTCAAGCCAATTTAAAATGACTTCTTCACTAGGAGTTTCTTCTACAATATGAACATCTTTATACTCTAATCCGAGTTGATCTAACTCTTTTTTGGCTTTTTTACAAGTTGTACATTTTGGATATTCGATAAATTCTAACATTTTCTTTTCTTTCTATTCCTTATTCTCTTGAAATACTGCACCTTCATGCTTTAAGAGCCAAGCCTTCTTGTCAATTCCTGAAGCATAACCCGTTAGACGATTACCTGCACCTAATACGCGGTGACAAGGTACTAGGATAGACCATGGGTTGCGCCCTACAGCACCTCCGATTGCCTGAGCCGAAGCTATCTGCAAGTCCTTAGCTATTTGTCCATAAGTAACTGTCTGACCAAAAGGAATTCCTTGCAAGTAGTTCCAGACTCTTTTTTCGAAATCACTACCGACAGGAGCTAAAGGTAACTGAGACAAATCTTGATTTTGTCCTTTAAAATAAGCATCTAAATAGCTAGTAATCTGATTTAAAATGGGATGACTTTCCACCTCAACTAGATTACCTGCCGACAAGCCTCTCTCAAAATAACTCTGTGCTTCAACCCATATCCCAAACAGATAGTGATCATCTGCTACCAAAGATAAGATCCCAATCGGAGACTTGTACAGTATCTTTGCATACTTCTTAGGCATTTGATTTTAATTTTTGATAGGCCAAGCGTTCTCCATCTATTGGAACTTTACCGACCTGTTTAAAACCAAGCTTTTCAAAGATATGTTGCATGGCCTTGTTTTTAGCATGTGTATCTGAACGAAAATCTAGGTAATCAAAACCTTCAATCAAGCCTTCCAAGAAGGTCTGGGCAACACCTTGGCCTTGGACATCTCTAGAAACGGCAATCCGATGAAATACAAGGTATTCTGGTTCTCTTCCTTCCCAACTTCCATCATAAATGGCTTCATAAGCTTTTTCTGGACTTTTAGTCACTGCTGCATAGGCTAAAAGTTCTCCTTCGTCCAAGGCTACATAAGCCTGACCAGAGATGATATCTTCAATAATCGTGTCGGCATTTGGGTAACCATTTTGCCACTGGGTGCTACCAGCTTCCGCCAAGCATTTTTTAGCTTCCTCAATCACCTGCATAATTGCATCTACTTCGTTTGGAAAGGCTAAACGAATTTCCATCTTATCTCCTCTTTTCTGACTAGTTTCTCTCATCATAGCATAATTTAAGGCTTTCTACAAGCAGTTAAAACTTGACTTTTTGTTTCTATTATTTTATAATCCAGTTATTAAAACTAGATAAACAGGAGTTGGAAATGAAAACTACTTTTTCCTACCCAGAATGGGACGAAATTCCAAACATTGATCTCTATTTGGATCAGGTCCTACTTTATGTGAATAAAGTTTGTTCCCCTATTTCTCTTGCTAAAGAGAAAGGTTTAACTGCATCAATGGTGAACAACTATGTGAAGCATGGCTATATCAGTAAACCTGAAAAGAAAAAATACCAACGCAAACAAATTGCCCGATTGATTGCTATCACAACACTCAAGTCTGTTTTTTCAATCCAGGAAATTGCTCAAACCCTAAACACTCTACACACAGAGACTAACTCACAAGAACTTTACAATGCTTTTGTGGACTATATGAATAAAGATATTGATCCAGCTAATCCCATTATCCAGGCAAGCTGCCAAACGGTCAAACTCTATCATCAAACACTTGCACTAGTCTATACAGAAACCGAAGAGGAGGAAACAAATGAATACTAGTTTCAAACTTAGTAAACGACTTAGTTTTGGAGAAGAAATTGCCAACAGTGTCACCCATGCTGTAGGAGCATTTATCATGCTCATCCTACTTCCCATTTCATCTACTTACAGTTATGAGGCACATGGTTTCTTATCGTCTATTGGTGTTTCCATCTTCGTCATCAGCCTCTTTCTCATGTTCTTATCATCAACTATTTATCATTCTATGGCTTATGGTTCAACTCATAAATATGTGTTACGAATTATTGACCATTCTATGATTTATGTTGCGATTGCAGGTTCTTATACTCCTGTCGTTTTGACCTTGATGAATAACTGGTTTGGTTATCTGATTATCGCCATTCAATGGGGAACAACTATTTTTGGTATTCTTTATAAAATCTTTGCCAAAAAAGTCAATGAAAAATTTAGTCTGATACTCTACCTCATCATGGGTTGGCTAGTTGTGGCTATCCTACCAGCAATCATCAGTCAAACAAATCCAATCTTTTGGACTCTTATGGTATCAGGTGGGCTTTGCTATACAGTTGGTGCTGGTTTTTATGCTAAGAAGAAACCTTACTTCCACATGATCTGGCATCTCTTCATTCTGGCAGCTTCCGCTCTCCAATACATTGCCATTGTTTATTACATGTAAAAATAGGCCGGGAAAATCCCGACCTATTTTTATTTGCACATATTGATAAAGTATTGATGCAAGCGAAGATCATTTGTCAATTCAGGATGAAAGGAGGTTACGAGCATATTCTTTTCTTGTGCCGCAACGATTTGATTGTTCACAATCGCTAGAACATCAACACTGTCACCAACACTACTGATAATCGGTCCACGGATAAAGGTCATTGGAATTTTACCAACGCCCTTGCAGTCAGCTTCTGTACAAAAGCTTCCTAGCTGACGCCCATAGGCATTGCGCTCTACTACTATATCCATGGTCGCTAGATGGCTTTCCTCTTGAGAAGTGATTTGTTTTGCTAACAAAATTAAACCCGCACAAGTTCCAAAGACTGGTAAACCATTGAGAATAGCCTCTCTTAGAGGAATTAGCATCTGCTGATCTCGCAACAGTTTCCCCATGGCCGTTGACTCACCTCCTGGCAAAATCAAACCTGATAGCTCACTTCGATGTTGCTGAAAATCTTCTAGGTTTCGTAGTTCAATACTTTCAACTCCTAGTTGAGCAAGGACTTTCTCATGCTCTACAAAGGCGCCTTGCAAGGCCAATATTCCAATTTTCATCTATTTTCCTCGCTCAGCCATGAGAATTTGGATTTCATTCTCATTGATACCAACCATGGCTTCTCCCAAATCTTCTGAGATTTGAGCTAAAATTTGAGGATTTTGATAGTTTGTAACTGCCTTGACAATTGCTGCTGCACGTTTAACAGGATCACCTGATTTGAAAATCCCTGAACCAACAAAGACACCTTCTGCACCTAGCTGCATCATAAGAGCAGCATCTGCAGGTGTTGCTACACCACCTGCTGCGAAGTTCACGACTGGTAGTTTTCCATGTTCGTGAACGTATTGAACTAATTCTACAGGTACTTGGAGTTCTTTTGCTGCGACATAGAGTTCATCTTCACGGAGATTTTGAATGCGACGGATTTCTTGATTCATCATACGCATATGGCGGACTGCCTGAACGATGTCTCCTGTTCCAGGTTCCCCTTTTGTACGGATCATTGATGCTCCTTCAGCGATACGACGTAAGGCTTCTCCTAGATCTTTAGCACCGCAAACAAAAGGAACTTGGAATTCTTTCTTATCCACATGGAAACGATCGTCAGCTGGAGATAGCACCTCACTCTCATCGATATAGTCAATCTCGATGGCTTCTAAAATCTGTGCTTCAACAAAATGCCCAATTCGAACCTTGGCCATAACTGGAATGCTGACTGCGTCTTGGATTTCCTTGATCATCTTTGGATCGCTCATACGAGAGACACCACCAGCTGCACGAATATCAGCTGGAATTCGCTCCAAGGCCATAACAGCTGCCGCACCTGCAGCCTCTGCAATTCTTGCTTGCTCAGGATTTTGAACATCCATGATGACGCCACCTTTAAGCATCTGTGCCAAATTTTTATTTAATTCATAACGATTTTCAGTCATTTTCTCTTCCTCAATAGTTGTATTGGTAGCTACAATTTTATTTTAAGGTAGAAATGACTCAAGTACAAGATAAAAAAAATCGATTTGTCCGGGTACAATTATCTCTATCACAAAAAAAGCACCCACATTGGATACTTTTATTTCTTAGATTTTTTAATACTTTTCACAAGATAAAAGAGATATCCTGAAACCATGTAGGCAACAAAGATAGTTGCTGCCCATTTAAAGACAAAGCCCCAACCATGTTTGGTAGCATTCAAAAAGAAATAAGGGAAGGGACTATCCTTAGCATTAGGGACATCCATCTTTAGAACAAAACCGTTTAAAAGGGCAAAAATCATATAAAGCAAAGGAAGGCTAGTCCAAAGCATGGGATCAACTAACTTATATTGACGACTCTTATCAAAAATAATTGTATCTGCTAAAAACCAGAGAGGGACAATATAATGGCAAAGGAAATTTTCCAAACGGTAAAAATCTGTCGTCAAGGGAGCTAGCATGAAATGATAGATGACACAAGTAATCATAATACTCATAGTGACGCCACCTTTGAGACGTAGGATACCAGAACTCTGCCAACTATCACCTCCACTACGCATCTTTATCAAAAGATATCCTGTAAAAAGTACAACCAAAAGGTTAGAAAGTACTGTGTAGTAAAGCAACATCCCTAAACCACCACGTTTGGTAATCTCCAAGTATACACCGGTAAAGGCTGCTATAAATAAAAAGATACGACTATAAAATATTACTTTTTCATTTTTAATCATGATTAAATCTTCTTCACAAATTCTGATTTAAGCTTCATAGCACCAAAACCATCAATCTTACAGTCAATGTTGTGGTCACCTTCAACAATACGGATGTTTTTTACACGAGTTCCTTGTTTGAGGTCTTTAGGAGCCCCTTTAACCTTCAAATCTTTAATCAAGGTTACTGTATCTCCATCAGCTAGTTTGTTTCCATTAGCATCGATAGCAACAATGCCTTCTTCTGCTTCAACTTGCTCAGCAGGATTCCACTCGTAAGCACATTCTGGACAAACAAGAAGTGCACCATCTTCATATACATATTCTGAATTACATTTTGGGCAATTTGGTAATTGACTCATGTTATCTCCTTAAAAAAATTTATGATTATTTGAATGTCAAATTTTCTTCAACAGCAACTATTATACCTTAAAACAGACTATTTGACAAATTATGATAAAAAACGATAAACCGAAATTCAGTTCATCGTTTTATAGTTCTTATAAATGTTTTTGAGCTTCTGATTTAATTTTTTCAACAACTTCTAAAATAGAGAGGCCAGTCGTATCCAAATAGATTGCATCCTCAGCTTGCTTGAGAGGTGAAGTTTCACGATGACTATCTTTATAATCACGCGCAGCAATCTCTTCTTTCAAAATTTCCAAATCTGTTTCGATTCCCTTTGAAAGATTTTCCTTGTAACGACGCTCCGCACGCTCATCCACTGAAGCAACAAGAAAAATCTTCAATTCAGCCTTAGGCAAGACCACTGTACCAATATCTCGACCATCCATAACGATGCCGCCTTGTTGGGCAATTTCTTGCTGAAGGGCTACCAATTTTTCACGAATAGCTGGAATGGCTGCAAAAGCAGATACAGCATTGGTTACTTCATTTTCACGGATTGGATTGGTAACATCAACATCTCCAACAAAAACAAGCTGTTCTCCTGTTTCAGCACGACCAAAGCTAATCGGATATTGTTCCAATAATTCAAGAAGTCGAGAAGACTCTTCTGGACTTACTTGGTTGTTCAAAGCGATGTAAGTCGCAGCACGATACATGGCACCTGTATCCAAGTAGGTATATCCAAAGTCCTTAGCGATAATCTTAGCTACTGTACTCTTACCACTTGAAGCTGGTCCATCAATGGCAATCTGAATTGTTTTCATTCTAACTCCTATCTTGTCTTAAGGACATCACCAGGATTTGCAAACCAAGTACCTGAAGACATATGACCAGGGTTCAAGGCTTCAAGTTGAGCAATAGAAATGCCTGCTCTAGCTGCAATAGCTGCCTCACCTTCACCTGCAAGGACAGTAATGGTTCCTTCAGCATTTGTATGTTCCTCTGAACTACTTGAAGAAGTTGATTCTGCTTCAGAACTTGATGCTTCAACTGAACTACTTGATGATGTTGAAGAAACTTCCTCTACCTTAGGCGCAGAAGAATCATGAAAATCTTTCAAGGCTGCCGTACGATCACTTCCACCGGATGACAGGTAGATTAGAATAGCAATCATACCGACAACGATAACAAAGAAAATACAAGCCAAAATCGTTAAAATACGATTAGCTCCTACTCCTGATTCCTTATTTCCTCTGCTTCTGCGTTCCGAACGACTTTCCTCGATGTCGTAAATATCTTCTTGCCATGGTTCCTTTTCCATACCTTACTCCTTGTTTTTTTTCTAATTTCTTATTACAATATAAATATGAAAATCACACTTATACCTGAACGATGCATTGCCTGCGGGCTATGCCAAACCTATTCTGATTTATTTGATTACCATGATAATGGTATTGTGCGTTTCTATGATGATCCTAATCAACTAGAGAGAGACGTCCCAGCTAGTGAAGAGCTAGTGGAAGCTGTGAAACAGTGTCCCACTCGCGCGCTCATCAAAGATTAATTTGTCATCAGTGGTGATTCAATTTCCAAATACCACTTCCTCTAGTTTAGCATATTTTTCCAGAAAATTATAGTCTTTTGAAGGACTTATTTTTAGCAAATCTTATCTTGACTCACTCTGTTCTTTTATCAGATAGAGGGGTCTTTTTTTCGTTTCCAGATAAATTTTACTGATATATTTTCCGAGAATCCCAATCGTCAATAATTGGACACCACCAAGAAATAGAATGACAGCCATCAGAGAGGTCCAACCAGAAGTTGGATTGCCAAGTAAGAGAGTACGGACAACTACAAACAGTGTCATCACCAAAGCCAGAAAACATGATGAAAGACCCGCAACAAAAGCTAATATCAAAGGAAAATCTGAAAAATTCACAATCCCTTCGATAGAGTAGAAAAAGAGTTGTCTAAAGCTCCAACTAGTCTTACCCGCCCGCCTTTCAACATTAGGGTATTCTAGATAGTGAGTGTGAAAACCAACCCAGGCAAAGAGCCCTTTGGAAAAGCGATTGTATTCTGTCAATTCCAACACTGCATCCACAACTGTTCTTCTCATCATTCGAAAATCACGGACACCCGATGGAAGAGCCACTGGGCTAATTTTTTGCATGAAACGATAAAAAAGATCGGCGCAGAAACTACGTAAAACGGGTTCCCCGTCTCGACTAGTTCTCCTAGTTCCAACACAATCCAAGTCTGGATTCTGATCTAGTAGTTCTTTCATCTCAAGCAAGAGGCTTGGTGGATCCTGAAGGTCTGCATCCATAACCACCACCAAATCTCCACTTGCTTGTTGTAAACCTGCATATATGGCCGCTTCCTTCCCAAAATTTCGCGAGAAAGAGATATAATGTACTGCAGCATTTTTCTCTCGATAAACCTTTAGAACGTCCAAAGTCTTATCAGTCGAACCATCATCTACAAAAATGTATTCGATTTCTGTTCCCAAATCTGGGATCAGTACTTCAAGAGTTTGATAAAAAAGAGGAAGTACTTCCTCTTCGTTTAAACATGGGACTATGATTGAAATCATCATCTTAGTCTTCAAATCCGTTTGGATGTTGACTTTGCCAACGCCATGCGTCTTGACACATCTCTGTAATACCAAGTTCTGCTTCCCATCCTAGCTCTTCCTTAGCTTTTGCTGGATCTGAGTAGCAAGCTGCAATATCACCTGGGCGACGTTCAACAATACGGTATGGAATAGGACGTCCGACTGCTTTTTCCATATTTTGGATAATTTCAAGAACTGAGTAGCCTTTTCCAGTACCAAGGTTATACACATTGAGTCCAGAGCCTTTTTGAAGCTTCTTAAGGGCGGCAACGTGTCCTTTTGCTAGGTCAACGACGTGGATATAGTCACGAACACCTGTTCCATCTTCAGTATCGTAGTCGTCTCCAAAGACCTGAACTTGTTCCAACTTACCAACTGCAACTTGTGTCACATATGGAAGGAGGTTATTTGGAATACCGTTTGGATTTTCACCCAAATCACCGCTCTTATGCGCACCGATTGGGTTGAAGTAACGAAGTAAAACAACGTTCCACTCTGAATCTGCTTTATAGATATCTGTCAAGATTTCTTCCAGCATTAGCTTGGTACGACCATATGGGTTTGTAGCTGAAAGTGGGAAATCTTCTAGGATTGGGACTGTATGAGGATCTCCATAAACAGTTGCTGATGAACTGAAGATGATATTCTTACAGTTTGTCTCTTCCATAACTTTCAAGAGACTGACAGTTCCAGCGATATTGTTATCATAGTAGGCAAGTGGGATACGTGTAGACTCACCTACAGCTTTCAAACCAGCAAAATGAATCACACCTGTTGGTTCTTCATGTTTGAAAATATCACGAAGTGTATCTGTGTCACGAATATCTGCTTCGTAGAAAGGAATTTCTACCCCAGTGATTCTTTCGACTACTTCAAGACTTTTACGACTACTGTTTACCAAATTATCCACGACAACTACTTGGTGTCCAGCTTGGATCAATTCAATGACCGTGTGAGTTCCGATAAAACCTGCTCCACCTGTTACCAGAATTTTTTCTTGCATTTTATTTCCTCAATTCTTGGATTATTTTTTTCATTTTACCATTTTTGATAGGGAAAGTCATTTGCTATCCTAATCCTATCGTAAAAACTAGGTAAAAGGTTTACTATTGTTTCTTTTTAATGTATCTTTCAGTCGGATAATCTGCTGGATCCAATACTCCTTTTCTCCCTTGAAGCATTTGAGCTATATGATAACCGATAATAGGACCAGTCGTTAAGCCTGAAGATCCTAGACCACTTGCTGTATAGACTCCTGATAAGTTTGGAACCTGTCCGAAAAATGGAGAAAAGTCACTCGTATAAGCCCGAATTCCTACACGTTCACCAGATAAAACTGCATCCTTTAAACTCGGATAAAATGGATTCGCTGCCTCAGCCATTTGTTGGAGCAAATTTTTATCGACTGTAAGATCAAATCCCATGTCATTCTCATGGGTAGCTCCTAGAGATAACTTGCCTCCAGGAAATGGTATCAAATCCCACTCACCTTCCGGCATGACAACAGGATAGCTTGCCATATCTAAATCAACCTGATAATCTCTAAGTTGACCTTTTTGAGGACGAACATCCACCTCATAGCCTAAAGGCTCCAAAATGTGTCCAAGCCAAGCTCCCGTAGATAAAATTACTTGGTCAAACATTTGATTGTCTATCTGATAGCCTGATAATAAAGGAGTTAGACTAACCTCTTTCTTTATGACCTTAACCTGACTGGCATCCAGTAAACGACTCACTAGGAGTTGCCCATCTACTCGAGCTCCACCAGAAGCATAAAGCAATCTCTCAAATCCCTTTAGACCAGGGAATAACTTACTCGCAGACTCTTGATCCAGAATGGCTAATTTCCCTATCAAGGGAGATTCATCTCTACGTTGCAAGGCTAGTTGATAGAGTTCCTCTAGTTTGGACTCATCTTTTTTAAGAAGAAAGACTCCTGAGCGTTGGTAAAAATCTACCTTTTGACCAGATTTTTCTATATCAGCTAATAAATCTACATAAAAATCTGCTCCTAGGCGCGCCATCTTGTACCAGACCTTATTGCGTCGTTTAGAAAACCAGGGGCTGATAATTCCTGCCGCTGCCTTGGTCGCTTGTCCGTGCCCATGATCAAAGATAGTTACTTCGATATCAGTTTCTTTAGAAAGATAGTAGGCAGCCGTTGCCCCTACAATTCCTGCTCCTACAATAGCAACTTTTTTCATTGTCTTTACCTTCTAACTAGATATGATGGAATGGATTGGTCGATGCCTGACTTGCGATGACCTCTAAAGGCCAATCATTTTCTTCCTTCCATTCGTTCAGGAACGCTGCAATTTTTTCAACAAAGAGAACTTCAATATAGTGTCCTGGGTCCAGAGCCAACAAGCCGTCTGACAACATCTCTTGGGCAGTGTGGTAATAGATGTCACCAGTAATGTAAACATCTGCTCCTTTTGCTAAAGCATCAGAGTAGAAAGACTGCCCACTGCCACCACAAATAGCTACTCTTGAAATGGTTTTTTGCAAATCACTCTCTTGATAATACACCATACGAAGGCTATCTAAACCAAAGACTTCCTTAACATGATCTGCAAATTCCTTAAAGGTTTGAGGTCTAATAGTTCCAATACGCCCGATGCCACGTTCAGGACCTGTTTCCTGTAGAAAAGTTGTATTCTTAATATCCAATAGTTGGCAGAACCAGTCATTGAGACCATTTTCAACAATATCGATATTAGTATGACTGACATAAACAGCGATATCGTGCTTGATGAGATCGATATAAATCTGATTTTGAGGGTGGCTAGCTACCAAGTCCTTGATTGGACGAAAGATAGGCGCGTGCTTAACGATAATCAAATCTACACCCTTCTCAATAGCTTCTGTCACTGTATCTTCACGTATATCAAGAGCAACCATGACTTTTTTGATTTCTTTGTCTAGGGTACCAATCTGCAAACCACGGCTATCACCCTCCATAGAAAATTCTTGGGGGCAATAGGTTTCATAACGCTTAATCACTTCACTTGCTTTCATGGAGCACCTCCTTAATGGCTTGAATTTTATCTGCCAGAACCTGACGTTCTTCTTGATTTTTTTCTGGAATTTGACTAAGGGCAAACTCAAGCTTAGCAGCTTCTTTTTGCCATTTTTGGATGAAGACTGGACTGACTTCTTTGGACAAGAAGGGGCCAAAGCGGACATCAGTTGCTGATAGATTCATTTTACCAGCTTCTGCAACTATGATCTCGTAGAATTTCCCAGCTTCTTTTAGAATACTTTCTGCTATGATTTGAAAACCATGCTCTTGTAACCAAGAACGCAACTCATCTTCTCGATTATTGGGTTGAAGAATCAAACGCTCAACAGTGGCAAGTTTGTCTAATCCTTCTTCTAATATTGTAGCAATCAAGCGACCACCCATTCCAGCAATAGTGATGACAGATACCAGATCACTTTCTTCGAAAGCTGCTAAACCATTGGCTAAACGAACCTGAATTTTCTCAGTCAAGCCATGACTTTCAACATTTTTGACTGCAGATTGATAGGGACCTTCTACTACCTCTCCTGCAATGGCACGCTCAATGTGCCCTTTTTCAACTAATTCAATCGGCAGATAAGCATGATCACTCCCTACGTCCAGTAAAACGGCTCCTTGAGGTACAAAAGAAGCTACCGTTTCTAATCTCTTTGAAATCATCTTCTCTCACTTTCCAAAAGTCTATTTCTCTTTATTATACCATATTTTAGCTAGCAATCCTGCTCCTAAAAAGACCGCAATCATGGATTGCAGCCTTTCTTTATCTTTTAGCTTGATAACGACTTGTCAGGATGAAAATCACAGTAAAGATCAGCATCATGACACCATAGACAGGTAATGTTTGTCCTGTCAGTGTTGAAATTTCAAGTAGTTTTTGGATTCTTGGAAATAGAGCAGTTCCAAGGAAGCCACCAACTGACCAAATAATCAAGAGGACACGCCATAGACTAAATGGCAAGCAAGCTCTAACTACTGATAAGAAGCCAATTGAGGCTAGTAGATAATACAGAAGTGTCGAAATTTCAATCGCTGACCAACCTTGACTGGTTCCAAAAATTTTAACAAAGAGAACACTAAAGACTACCATCAAGGCACTTGGTAGTGCACGGAGCATGGATTTTCTGAGGAAGTTTTGTTCGACTGGTTTAATATTTCGTTCAAAGGTCAATACGAACGGCGGGAAGCCTTCCACGAACTGGTCAATCATGGTAATCTGAATCGGAATGAATGGGAAAATTAAAATCCATTCAGTACGTCCCAACAAAGCACTCGCAATACAGATGATTGCCAACAAGAAGGAATAGATGGTCTTAATCAAGAAAATTGGAGCAATGTGAGCAATATTATTAACTACACGACGCCCCTCAAAGAGTATCTCAGGAACATCATTAAAGTCTGAGTTCAAGAGGACTAGATTTGCAATCTGACGAGTCGCTGGATCCCCTTCAGCCATCACGATGGAACAATCTGCCTCACGGAGGGCAAGGATATCATTGACACCATCTCCTGTCATGGCTGTAGTATGTCCTGCTTTTTTCAGAGTTTGGATGATTAGTTTCTTTTGATGAGGCGAGACACGTCCAAAAATCGCTGTCTCCTCAGCCATAGCAATCAATTCCTCGTCCGTGATTTTTGAACAATCTACATAGCTATGATAATCTGCAAAACCTGCTTTTTGAGCAATACTTGAAACGGTAACTGGATTATCACCAGAAATAATTTTCAACCCTACTTCCTGAGAACGAAGATAGTCTAGAGTTTCAGCTGCCCCTTCTCGGATTGGATCTAGAATCTCAAGCAAAGCCAAGGCCAGCATATCCGATGGTTTCTGCGGTTTGTGGTGATCAAGTTTTTCTTGACTGAGGGCCAGAACTAAGACACGAGATCCTCGTTCGAGAGCTTCTCTAGCCTCAGGAACTTCAGCATTCAATAACATCTCTGGTGCGCCTAGAAAAACAGTTCCAAGACCTTCCAACTCCATTGCTCCCCATTTACGATCGCTTGAAAATGGAAGACTTGAAATCATCGGATAAGCTACTTCTCCCACAAAACGCTTTCGAATAGCTTGAGCAGTTGGATTTTTATCCTCACTGTGGGATATATAGCTAGTTAGTATGTCAGCAATAGCATTTTGATCATAAACTTGAGTAAGAGGAAGAACAGTCTCAACCTGCATCTTACCTTGGGTGATGGTACCTGTCTTATCCAAGCAGAGCATATCCACGCGCGCAAGGGTTTCAACAGAGTACATCTCCTGCACCAAGACCTTCTTCAAACCAAGCTTGATAACGGCGGTTAAAAGAGAGGTAATGGTCAAGAGGGCAATCCCCTTAGGCAACATTCCCAAAAGAGCTGTAGAGGAATTCACTACAGAAGACTTCAGTGGTAAACCTTTTAAGACCAAAGCTTCAAGCAATAGAGCAATTCCAAATGGAATGATGATTTTCCCAGTAAAGCCTGCAAGCTGGTCTAGCGATTTCATGATACGTGAGTTGATAGGTTTAACTGTCTTAGCTTCAAGCATGAGTTTAGCTGCATAGTTATCTGCTCCTACATGATGAACTTGAGCGAGGACAGAACCACTGGCAAGAAAACTACCGGACAGCATTAAGTCTTCTACTTCTTTTTGCACCAAGTCGCTCTCGCCCGTTAACATGGCTTCATTGACTTCAGCAAAGCCTTCTAATACAATCGCATCACTTGGAATTTGATCCCCTGCAGACAAGCGAATCACATCATCCAAAACAAGATCTTCAGGGTCTAAAGCAATCTCTTGTCCATCACGAATAGTCGTAATCTTTTCTTTATTTAAGAGATTGAGTTTATCAACCATATGCTTGGCACGTAGCTCGGTTACAATTCCTGAAAAAGCGTTAAAACAGATAACTGCAAAGAAAACCAAGTTGCTCCAGGCTTGAACAAAAGCTAGCGCTAATGCAATAGCAAAGTTTAAAGCATTGAAGAGAGTAAAGACATTTCGTTTTACAATCTGCCAAGTACTGGTACTAGCTGATGCTTTGAAATCATTGACCTGTCCCTGTTTCTGACGTTCATTAACTTCTGATTGGCTTAAGCCTATAATTTTATTTTTATCCATAATTTCTATCATATCATTTTTTTAAAAATAATTCTAATTTCATATGAAGAGCAATTCCGCCTAAACAAAAAAACATTTGCTTGTCCTACAACGATAAGGTATAATAAAAGAAAGAAAATTGAAGGAGACACCATGTTTTATACTTATCTTCGTGGGCTGGTTATGTTGATTCTCTGGTCTATCAACGGTAATGCTCATTATCATAATACGGATAAAATTCCGAATCAAGATGAAAACTATATCCTAGTTGCTCCCCATCGTACTTGGTGGGATCCTGTCTACATGGCATTTGCGACCAAACCGAAACAGTTTGTTTTTATGGCTAAAAAGGAACTGTTCTCTAATCGAATCTTTGGTTGGTGGATCCGTATGTGTGGTGCCTTTCCTATTGATCGGGAGAATCCTAGCGCTTCGGCTATCAAATATCCTATCAATGTCCTTAAAAAGAGCGACCGATCTCTCATCATGTTTCCAAGTGGTAGTCGTCATTCTAACGATGTCAAAGGGGGCGTAGCTCTGATTGCTAAAATGGCCAAGGTTCGCATCATGCCAGTTACTTACACTGGTCCAATGACCTTAAAAGGACTCATCAGTCGTGAACGTGTCGATATGAACTTCGGAAATCCTATCGATATCTCAGACATTAAGAAAATGAATGATGAAGGAATTGAGATGGTTGCTGAACGTATCCAATCAGAATTCCAACGTCTGGATGAGGAAACAAAACAATGGCACAATAACAAAAAACCAAATCCTTTGTGGTGGTTTATTCGCATACCAGCACTGATTCTTGCTGTCTTAGTTGCGATTATTACCATCATCTTTAGCTTTATTGCAAGTTTTATCTGGAATCCAGAAAAAAAACAAAATCAATTGGGTTAGAATAAAATGGCTGAGGGATATTCTCTTAAGCCATTTTAGTTTGACTGACAGCTGATTACTTTTAAATAAAACATTTTATTGACAAAGATTTGATTCTATAGTATACTTTTTAAGTAAGCTGATTTAGCTCAGTAGGCAGAGCGCATCCATGGTAAGGATGAGGTCGCCGGTTCGATCCCGGCAATTAGCATTGTTCATCAGTTCCTTGGTATAGGAACTTTTTTTATTGACATTTTATTGACCTTATAGTAAAATAAAACTTGCGATGAGTCGATATGTAGCGAGAGCTACTATTGAGCAAAGGAGGTCATAACGCAGGAGCGGACCTTGAGAAATTGTGTGAACCTGTTTCTCACATGGAGATGCCTCTCAAAGCTTTCTGGTTTTTCCAGAGAGCTTTTTTTATTTTCCTAAACTCTACTAAACCCTATCTTTTAGCAAACCTTTCTGCACAAACATCAATAAGCTCAAGCCTCAATCATACACTTATAGACTTATTATCCAAAAAATCCTAGCTAAGTTTAGTCATAAAGATACAAAGATGACCAATGAAATCTTTAATTACAGCAAAAGTTACAGGGCAAACTGTAGTTTATACCTTAGCATTGAAAGGAAAATGATATATTTTGCCCCTCGTCACAAAAAAAGACCTATCACACAAGCTAGAAAGCTTGATATGATAGGCTTTTTAATGTTAGATTAACGTACAGTGCGGATACGCATTGTGTTAGTACGAACTGCTTCACCAAGTGGCACACCTGCAACGATAACGATATCGTCACCAGATTGTACAAGACCTGCTTCAACTGCTTTACGTTCTGCAATTTCAAACATGTCATCAGTTGATGATGGAGCTTCTGTCAACATTGGGATAACACCCCAGTTCAACATCAATCCACGTTCTGTCAATTCGTCAAATGTCAATGCCAAGATATCAGCATTTGGACGATATTTAGAGATCAAACGTGCTGTGTGACCAGTCTTAGTAAGAGTTACAACCAATTTGATGTCCATTGAGTTTGTAGCGTCTTTAACTGCTGAAGCCATAACTTCTGTCTTAGAGTTACGTTCAAATGAATCTGAGTTCAAACGTCCGTACTCGTTAAGAAGAGTTTGAGCGTTCTTATCGATAGTTGCCATTGTACGAACAGACTCAAGTGGGTATTTACCATTTGCTGACTCACCTGAAAGCATTGTAGCATCAGTTCCGTCGATAACAGCGTTAAATACGTCTGATACTTCTGAACGAGTTGCACGTGGTTTTTCAGTCATTGTTTCAAGCATGTTTGTTGCAGTGATAACAACT
>NZ_JAWERU010000026.1:0-24069 GCF_032481935.1 Streptococcus sp. | reverse complement strand
AATGGCGATCATCGAATTAGTATAAAATCATCAATTTTGTTGAGTGTTATGATGATGGAGTCTTGTGCTCTTAGTCTAGCTCTGGTCTACCGCTAGGACTTATGTCCTAGCGGGAACACTCATCATAAGATGATAAGGTAGACGCTTGTTTACGAAATTGTTTTTTACTTAAGAACAATTTCGTAAGCAGGCGTTTTTGAGTATTTTATTAAGAAATATGCTATACTATTGAAAAAGAAAATCGACAATGTTCATTTTTTCAAAAATATTCTATAAAGAGCTTATGAGCCAATATATTATCAGTTTCAAGTTCTAAACTAGCGACTTGGTAAAAAATATTAGCCTGGTACAAGATCAACTAAAAGATTTTTTTAGGGTTTCAACTTGGATAATTATTCACTATTAAGTGATTTAGTTACTCTATCCCCCTTTTTCATTTTATTTTTGTCCAAAATGGATATCGTTCTATGTTAGAAACGGAGTTTAATCATGAAAGCTATTATTACTGTTGTTGGTAAAGATAAATCTGGAATTGTTGCAGGTGTTGCGACAAAAATTGCTGAATTAGGCTTAAATATTGATGATATCTCACAAACAGTCTTGGACGAATTCTTTACTATGATGGCTGTGGTATCTAGTGATGAAAAACAAGATTTTACTCATCTTAGAAACGAATTTGAGGTTTTTGGTCAGACTTTGAATGTCAAAATCAATATTCAAAGTGCGGCTATTTTTGATGCTATGTACAATATCTAGGAGGTATTTATGGATATTAGACAAGTTACCGAAACAATCGCAATGATTGAGGAGCAAAACTTCGACATTAGAACCATTACCATGGGGATTTCCCTTTTGGACTGTATCGATCCAGATATCAATCGTGCTGCGGACAAAATATATGAAAAGATTACTACAAAAGCAGCTAATTTAGTGGCTGTTGGAGATGAAATTGCGGCTGAGTTAGGAATTCCTATTGTGAATAAACGTGTGTCAGTAACTCCAATTTCCTTGATTGGTGCTGCTACCGATGCGACGGATTATGTAGTCTTAGCTAAAGCACTGGATAAAGCTGCGAAAAAAATTGGTGTTGACTTCATTGGTGGTTTTTCAGCCTTGGTACAAAAGGGATATCAAAAAGGTGATGAAATCCTCATCAACTCTATTCCTCGTGCCTTAGCAGAAACGGATAAGGTTTGTTCATCAGTAAATATCGGTTCGACTAAATCGGGTATCAATATGACTGCAGTAGCGGATATGGGGCGCATTATCAAGGAAACAGCTTCTTTATCTGATATGGGGGCGGCTAAATTGGTTGTATTTGCTAACGCGGTAGAGGACAATCCCTTTATGGCAGGCGCTTTTCATGGTGTTGGTGAAGCAGATGTCATCATCAATGTAGGTGTTTCTGGTCCAGGTGTCGTTAAACGTGCCTTGGAAAAGGTTCGTGGTCAGAGCTTTGATGTTGTTGCTGAAACTGTTAAAAAGACAGCCTTCAAGATTACCCGCATTGGTCAATTAGTCGGTCAAATGGCTAGTGAGCGACTTGGAGTTGATTTTGGAATTGTCGATCTGAGTTTGGCTCCAACTCCAGCAGTGGGTGATTCTGTAGCCCGTGTCCTTGAGGAAATGGGGTTAGAGACAGTTGGGACTCATGGAACGACTGCTGCCTTGGCTCTCTTGAACGACCAAGTTAAAAAAGGTGGAGTTATGGCTTGCAACCAAGTTGGTGGTTTGTCAGGTGCTTTCATCCCAGTTTCTGAGGACGAGGGGATGATTGCTGCAGTGCAAAACGGCTCCCTTAATTTGGAAAAACTAGAAGCTATGACGGCTATCTGTTCAGTTGGTTTGGATATGATTGCCATTCCTGAAGATACACCTGCAGAAACGATTGCGGCAATGATTGCGGATGAAGCTGCTATCGGAGTCATCAATATGAAAACAACTGCTGTACGTATTATTCCAAAAGGAAAAGAAGGCGATATGATTGAATTTGGTGGCCTTCTAGGAACGGCTCCAGTCATGAAAGTTAACGGTGCCTCGTCTGTCGACTTCATTGCACGTGGAGGACAAATCCCGGCTCCAATCCATAGTTTTAAAAATTAAAAAGAAGTGGAATCTGTTTAAGTTGGATTTAAGGATAGACCTGTATACTACTATCATTAAATAAAGACCTCCTAACTTTATTTAATTAAAATCCTAACTTTTTCATAATAATCTCCTACAAAAGTCACTCTTTGGAGTGACTTTTGTTTTATATCAAGAGAAAATAAAGAAAGTAGCATGTTCAAATTTGTAAATTTGTTCAAAAATAAGATGATTTAAAGGATGAAACTAGTTTTTTTATTCTGTAAAATGGGCTAAAACCTTGCTATGATTGGCTTTTTGAAAAATTATGGTATAATAGTAGTAGTTTTAATAGATGGAGTTGAATTTTGAAAAAACGCTTTCGTGTAAAAAAAGAGAAAGATTTTAGTGCAATATTTAAAAAAGGGGAGAGTTTTGCTAATCGTAAATTTGTTATTTATCGATTAGAAAATAATGAACAGCATTTTCGAGTTGGCCTATCTGTCAGTAAAAAATTAGGAAACGCTGTCACGAGGAATCAGATCAAGAGAAGAATTCGACATATTCTGATTGAACATAAAAATCAGCTGGTTGAAAATGTAGATTTTGTTGTGATTGCTCGAAAAGGTGTTGAAATCTTGGACTACGCGGAAATGGAGAAAAATCTACTTCACGTATTAAAGTTATCAAAGATTTACCAGGAAGGAAATGGGAGTGAAAAAGAAATTACAGTTGACTAGCTTAATGGTGCTTGCTTTATTTGTGATGAGCGCCTGCACGGCTAGTGGTACGACGAGTGAGATTACAGCTGAATCAACAGGTTTTTGGAGTAAATTTGTTTATTTTTTTGCTGAAATCATTCGCTTTTTATCATTTGATACAAGTATTGGTCTGGGGATTATATTATTTACCCTTCTGATTAGAACCATTCTTTTACCAGTCTTTCAGATACAGATGGTGGCATCTAGAAAGATGCAAGAAGTACAACCACTGGTTAAGGAGTTGCGAGAACGTTATCCGGGACGGGATATGGAGAGCCGTACCAAGTTGGACCAAGAAATGCGTCAGTTGTTCAAGCAACATGGTGTCAAACAGTCAGCTTCTCTTTGGCCAATCTTAATCCAAATGCCAGTCTTGTTGGCCTTGTTCCAAGCTTTGAGTAGGGTAGAATTTCTAAAAACGGGTCATTTCTTATGGATTAACCTTGGTGGTGTTGATACGACTTTCGTTTTGCCTATTTTGGCAGCTATCTTTACTTTCCTTAGCACCTGGTTATCCAATAAGGCCATGGTTGAGAAAAATGGCGCCATGACAGGAATGATGTATGCAATGCCAGTCATGATTTTCTTCTTTGCCATGTATTCACCAAGTGGGGTTGCCTTATACTGGGCGGTATCCAATGCTTATCAGGTGCTCCAAACCTATCTGCTCAACAATCCATTCAAGATTATTGCAGAGCGTGAGGCGGGAGTACAGGCTAAGAAGGATTTAGAAATCAAGAAGAGAAAAGCTCTCAAGAAAGCACAGAAAAAGAAAAAGTAAGGAGGAATCTTGTAATGGTATTATTTACAGGTTCAACTGTTGAGGAAGCAATCCAAACGGGATTGAAGGAATTGGGGATTCCTAGAATGAAGGCGCATATTAAGGTTGTCTCAAGGGAGAAAAAAGGTTTCTTTGGCCTTTTTGGGAAGAAACCAGCGCAAGTTGATATCGAAGCAATTAGTGAGACAACTGTTGTGAAGGCAAATCAGCAAGCAGTCAAGGGAGTTCCAAAGGAAGTTAATGCTAAGAACGAACCCGTTAAGACTGTTAGTGAGGCAACAGTAGACTTAGGTCATGTTGTTGAAGCAATCAAGAAAATCGAGGAAGAAGGACAAGGAATCTCTGAAGAGGTTAAGGCCGAAATTCTAAAAAATGAGAAAGAGGCTAGTACAATTTTAGAGGAGACTGGTCATATTGCCATTCTAAAAGATTTACTGCCAGAAGAATCTAAAGAGCAGGAAGAAGTCGAGCAGAATGATGATTTAGAAAATCTAGGTTTGAAGATTGAACCGACCTATGATATTGACCAGGTGGTCGAAGAAGTGACCAACTATGTTCAAGGTATTATTGATGATATGGATGTTGAGGGAGCAATCTCAAGCACTTCAAATCGTCGTTCTATCAATATGCAAATTGATACCAATGAACCGGGCCGTATTATCGGTTACCACGGGAAGGTCTTGAAATCTCTCCAACTTTTAGCACAGAATTATCTCTATAATCGCTATTCAAGAACCTTCTATATTACCATCAATGTTAATGATTATGTAGAACACCGTGCAGAAGTCTTGCAAAGTTATGCACAGAAGTTAGCTACACGTGTCCTAGAAGAGGGGCGTAGTCAGGTGACTGATCCAATGTCTAGCAGCGAACGTAAAATCATCCATCGTATTATTTCACGTATGGAGGGTGTCACTAGTTATTCAGAAGGTGATGAGCCAAATCGTTACGTTGTGGTTGATACAGAATAATCAAAGCAAAATCAGGGTGCCCCTGATTTTTTGCTAGCTAAGGGAGGTTAATCCTATGTTGAATACAATGAGAGACTATCTAGCTTTCTCTGGTTTGCAGTATCAAAAGCCAGAGAAGGCAGGACAAGATGCAGAGAAAATGCTTTATTTGAGGAGTAAGGGACAGGAAGCTAGGAAAGCTTTTACAGAACTGGCCAAGGCTTTTCAAGCAAGGCATCCAGAATGGATACTGCAAGGAACGAGTCAGTGGATGAATCAAGCCCAACGTTTGCGACCACATTTCTGGGCTTATTTACAGCGTGAAGGGGAAGTGACGGAGCCTATGTTGGCCCTTCGTTTGTATGGAAGCCCTTCTGATTTTGGGGTTTCACTAGAAGTGAGTTTTATTGAACGTAAGAAGGATGAGCGAACATTAGACAAACAGGCCAAGGTCCTAGGAGTTCCAGTGGTAGAAGGAATTTATTATTTAGTATATTCAGATGGAGAAAGTCAAAAGATGGAGGCTACTGAGGAAAATCGCCAAATTTTAAGAGAAAAACTATCCCATCAGGAAGTCCGAAAAATTTTAGTGAAGGCAGATGTTCCGGTGACAGAAAATTCATCTGAAGAAGAAATCGTAGAAGGTCTATTGAAGTCTTATGATAAAATTCTTCGCTATTATCTTGCTACGAGAAAATTAGATAATCCGTAAAATATCATAAATCATACAGTCCAAGAGTGAACAGTCCGCTGTGTAATTCTTGGTCTTTTTGTTTCCGTTTTCAAATTATATAATAAACATACAATAACAATTCAAAAGGAGAACAATTATGGAAGTCATTTCAAGTGTTCTAAATTGGTTTTCTAGCAATATTTTGCAGAATCCCGCATTTTTCGTAGGTTTATTGGTGCTAATAGGATATGCACTTTTGAAAAAACCTGCTCATGACGTTTTCTCAGGTTTCGTTAAAGCAACAGTAGGCTATATGTTGCTCAACGTGGGTGCTGGTGGTTTGGTTACAACCTTCCGTCCAATCTTGGCAGCCCTTAACTACAAATTCCAAATCGGTGCAGCGGTTATTGACCCTTACTTTGGACTTGCTGCAGCAAACAACAAAATTGCAGCAGAGTTTCCAGATTTCGTTGGAACTGCAACTACAGCTCTCTTGATTGGATTTGGAGTGAATATCTTGCTTGTAGCTCTTCGCAAGATTACGAAAGTAAGAACCCTCTTTATTACTGGTCACATCATGGTACAACAAGCTGCGACTGTATCTCTTATGGTTCTATTCTTAGTTCCACAATTGCGCAATGCTTATGGTACAGCAGCAATCGGTATCATCTGTGGCCTTTACTGGGCAGTTAGTTCAAATATGACTGTTGAGGCAACTCAACGCTTGACTGGTGGCGGCGGATTTGCGATTGGTCACCAACAACAATTTGCAATCTGGTTTGTAGATAAAGTGGCAGGACGCTTTGGTAAGAAAGAAGAAAGTCTAGATAATCTTAAATTGCCTAAGTTCCTCTCAATCTTCCATGATACAGTTGTTGCCTCTGCTACTTTGATGCTTGTATTCTTTGGAGCCATTCTGTTAATCTTGGGTCCAGATATTATGTCTAATAAAGAAGTCATCACTTCAGGAACTCTATTCAATCCTGCTAAACAAGATTTCTTTATGTACATTATTCAAACAGCCTTCACCTTCTCAGTTTACTTGTTCGTTTTGATGCAAGGTGTCCGCATGTTCGTATCTGAGTTGACAAATGCCTTCCAAGGTATTTCAAACAAATTGTTGCCAGGTTCATTCCCAGCAGTCGACGTTGCGGCTTCTTATGGATTTGGTTCTCCAAACGCGGTCTTGTCAGGATTTGCCTTTGGTTTGATTGGTCAATTGATTACAATTGTCTTGCTCATCGTCTTTAAAAACCCTGTCCTTATTATTACAGGATTTGTACCTGTGTTCTTTGATAATGCAGCCATCGCGGTCTATGCTGATAAGCGTGGCGGATGGAAAGCAGCCGTTATCCTATCCTTCATTTCAGGTGTCCTCCAAGTTGCTCTAGGAGCTCTCTGTGTAGCACTTCTCGACTTAGCATCTTACGGTGGTTACCATGGAAATATCGACTTTGAATTCCCATGGCTTGGATTTGGCTATATCTTTAAATACCTCGGTATTGTTGGTTATGTACTTGTGTGTCTCTTCTTGCTCGTTATTCCTCAACTTCAATTTGCCAAAGCAAAAGATAAAGAAAAATACTACAACGGTGAAGTTCAAGAAGAAGCATAGTTTCTAGAAAAGGAGAAAATAAAATGGTTAAAGTATTAGCAGCGTGCGGAAATGGAATGGGTTCATCTATGGTTATCAAGATGAAGGTTGAAAATGCCCTCCGTAAGCTTAATCAAACAGACTTTACAGTCAATTCATGCAGTGTTGGTGAAGCAAAAGGTTTAGCAGCAGGCTATGACATCGTAATCGCTTCTCTTCATTTGATCCAAGAATTGGAAGGTCGGACTAATGGGAAGTTAATCGGGCTTGACAACTTGATGGATGATAAAGAAATCACTGAAAAACTCAGTCAAGCACTACAGTAAAAGGTTGGAGGGGGCTGGACAGAAACTGGGAGTTATCGTTTCTGTCCTTCTCCCTCTTTAAATAAAGGAGGCAGATATGAATTTAAAACAAGCTTTAATTGACAATGACTCGATCCGACTAGGGTTAGAGGCTAACGATTGGAAAGAAGCAGTCAAGGTAGCAGTAGATCCCTTGATTGAAAGTGGGGCAATTTTGCCAGAGTATTACGATGCTATCATCGAATCTACTGAAGAGTATGGCCCTTACTATATCTTAATGCCAGGTATGGCCATGCCTCATGCTAGACCAGAAGCTGGAGTGCAAAGAGATGCCTTTTCATTGATTACCTTACAAAATCCTGTTGTATTTTCAGATGGGAAAGAAGTCTCTGTTTTGTTGGCACTAGCAGCAACAAGCTCAAAAATTCACACAAGTGTAGCCATTCCACAAATCATTGCCTTGTTTGAATTAGAAGATTCTATTGCACGTTTACAGGCTTGTCAGACTAAAGAAGATGTCTTGGCGATGATCGAAGAATCTAAGGATAGCCCTTATCTTGAAGGATTGGATTTGGAAAGTTAGAAAGAGGAATAAAGAAATGACAAAAAGAATACCTAATTTACAAGTTGCATTAGACCATTCAGACTTGCAAGGAGCGATTAAAGCAGCTGTTTCTGTTGGTCACGAAGTAGATATTATCGAAGCTGGAACTGTTTGCTTGCTTCAAGTTGGAAGTGAATTGGTTGAAGTCTTGCGTAGCCTTTTCCCAGATAAGATTATTGTGGCAGACACAAAATGTGCCGATGCTGGTGGAACAGTTGCCAAAAATAATGCCGTTCGTGGAGCAGATTGGATGACTTGCATCTGTTGTGCAACCATCCCTACTATGGAAGCAGCTCTAAAGGCTATCAAGGCTGAACGTGGAGACCGAGGAGAAATCCAAATCGAGCTTTATGGTGATTGGACTTTTGAACAAGCTCAGCTTTGGTTAGATGCAGGTATCTCACAAGCTATCTATCACCAATCTCGTGATGCCCTTCTTGCTGGTGAAACTTGGGGTGAAAAAGACCTTAATAAGGTTAAAAAACTCATTGACATGGGCTTCCGTGTTTCTGTAACAGGTGGTCTAGATGTAGATACTCTCAAACTCTTTGAAGGCGTTGATGTCTTTACCTTTATCGCAGGTCGTGGAATTACAGAGGCTGCCGATCCAGCAGGAGCAGCGCGTGCCTTCAAGGATGAAATCAAACGAATTTGGGGGTAAACCATGGCACGTCCAATTGGAATTTATGAAAAGGCAACCCCGACCCACTTTACTTGGCTAGAACGTTTAAATTTTGCCAAGGAGTTAGGCTTTGATTTTGTCGAGATGTCTATTGACGAACGTGATGAGCGCTTAGCAAGACTTGACTGGAGCAAGGAAGAGCGCTTGGAAGTTGTCAAAGCGATCTATGAAACTGGTGTTCGTATTCCCTCTATCTGTTTTTCAGGCCATCGTCGTTACCCATTGGGATCGAATGATCCAGTTCTAGAGGAAAAATCTCTGGAACTCATGAAAAAATGTATCGAATTAGCTCAAGATTTGGGAGTTCGTACGATTCAATTAGCTGGTTACGATGTTTACTATGAGGAAAAGTCTCCCCAAACACGCCAACGTTTTATCAAAAATTTGAGAAAAGCTTGTGACTGGGCTGAAGAAGCTCAGGTGGTACTTGCTATTGAAATTATGGATGATCCTTTCGTCAATAGCATCGAAAAATACTTGGCTATAGAGAAAGAAATTGACTCTCCATACCTCTTTGTCTATCCAGATATTGGTAATGTATCTGCCTGGCATAATGATGTTTACAGTGAATTTTATCTCGGCCATCATGCCATTGCAGCTCTCCATCTCAAGGATACTTATGCAGTGACAGAAAGTTCAAAGGGCCAATTCCGAGATGTACCTTTCGGGCAAGGTTGTGTCAAATGGGAAGAAGCTTTCGATATTTTAAAGCAAACCAATTATAATGGTCCTTTCCTAATCGAAATGTGGTCTGAAAATTGTGAAACTGTAGAAGAAACACGCGCAGCCATTCAAGAGGCCCAAGCCTTTCTCTACCCACTTATTAAGAAAGCAGGTCTGATGTAAGATGAATCAAGTAATTAATGATATACGTAAACGAGTCTGTGATGCCAATCAATCATTGCCAAAACATGGGCTTGTTAAATTTACCTGGGGCAATGTATCGGAAGTCAATCGCGAACTCGGTGTCATTGTTATCAAACCATCAGGTGTGGATTATGACGAATTAACGCCTGAAAACATGGTGGTAACTGACCTGGATGGCAAGGTTCTAGAAGGAGATCTAAGACCATCTTCGGACCTTCCAACTCATGTGCAGTTATATAAAGCTTGGCCAGAGATTGCTAGTGTGGTCCATACCCATTCGACTGAAGCCGTTGGTTGGGCTCAGGCAGGTCGTGATATTCCTTTCTATGGAACAACCCATGCGGATTATTTCTACGGTTCAATCCCTTGCGCTCGTAGTTTGACTAAGGATGAAGTAGAAGTAGCCTATGAAAAAGATACTGGCCTAGTTATCGTAGAAGAGTTTGAACGTCGTGGTCTCAACCCTGTTGAAGTACCAGGGATTGTCGTACGTAATCACGGTCCATTCACCTGGGGCAAAAACCCAGAGAATGCTGTCTATCACTCTGTTGTACTAGAGGAAGTATCTAAGATGAATCGCTTTACAGAGCAAATCAATCCAAGAGTTGAACCTGCTCCTCAGTACATCCTAGAAAAACACTACCAACGTAAACATGGACCAAATGCTTATTACGGTCAAAAGAAATAAGAAATTGAATTGAAAAGAGGCTAGGACCTTTCGATCCAAGCCTCGCTTTTGTAGTTGTCAGTATCCACTGTTAAGAGTTTACAGCATATAATTGCAAAGTCTGTACGAATGTGATACCATTATAAAGTTGTTTTGGAAGCGATTGACAAATAGAGGAGTATGAATTATGGTTTTAGATAAGGCGAGCTGTGACTTGCTTCAATATTTGATGGATCAAGAAACGTCCAAAACGATTATGACGATTTCAAAAGATCTAGCTCAATCTCGAAGAAAAATCTACTATCACATTGATAAAATCAATGATGCTTTGGACCATGAGAATTTGCATATCATCAGTCTGCCTCGGATTGGTATTTACTTGACCGATGAACAAAGAGAAGCTTGTCGTCAATTATTAGACGAAGTTGATTCTTATGATTACATCATGAGTGCCAACGAGCGGATGCAGCTGATGCTCCTTCTGATTGGTATTTCTAAAGAGAGAATCACGCTTGAAAAACTCATGGAATTAACAGAAGTCTCTCGAAATACGGTCCTAAATGATTTAAATACTATTCGTTACCAGCTGACACTAGAGCAGTATCAAGTAACGCTTCAAGTTAGTAAATCTCGAGGTTACTATCTAAATGCACATCCTCTTAATAAAATCCAGTATCTTCAATCCCTTCTCTATCATATCTTTATGGAGGAAAATCCAGCCTTTGTTGCTATTTTAGAGGAAAAAATCAAGGAGCGATTAGAAGATGAGATGCTTCTTTCTGATGAGGTCAATCAATTCCTCAAAAAACAAGTTCCACTGGTTGAGCAAAATTTAGGGAAAAAAATAAACCATCACGAAGTCACCTTTATGTTACAGGTCCTTCCCTATCTTCTACTAGGGTGTGATACCGTTACTCGAAATCAAGATAAACATCAAGAAATTGATCAAGAATTTTCATTGATTCGAAAGAGGATAGAATACCAGGTGTCTAAGAAACTAGGAGAACGCTTGTTTGAAACATTTGGCATCTCGTTTTCAGAATTAGATAGATCTCTGTTAGCCATTCTTTTGTTATCCTATCGAAAAGATCGAGACATCCATGCAGAAAGTAAAGATTTTCAACATTTGAGAAGAGCTTTAGAAGAGTTTATTTGGTATTTTGAATCTCAAACCAGAATGGAGATTGAACAGAAAGAAGATTTGTTGAGAAATCTCGTGATTCATTGTAAGGCTCTACTATTTAGAAAAAACTATGGAATCTTCTCAAAAAATCCCTTAACTCGGCAGATTCGTTCCAAGTATAGTGAGCTTTTCGTAATTACAAAAAAATGTGCTGAAGTGCTAGAAGAAGCCTGGCAGATTCGATTGACGGATGATGAGATTGCCTATCTAACCATTCACGTTGGAGGATTTTTAAAGTATACTCCATCGATTCAAAACAATACCAAGAAAATTTATATTGTGTGTGATGAAGGAGTGGGCGTTTCTAAACTCTTACTTAAACAATGCCGCTTCTATCTTCCAAATGAACAGATAGGGGCAGTCTTTACCACTGAGCAGTTCAAAAGCGTGGAGGATATTACTCAGGTTGATTTGCTACTTACAACAAACGATGAACTTGAGAGTCATTTCCCGGTTTTAAAGGTAAATCCTATACTTGAGGCAGAAGATATTTTACGCATAACAGACTTTATGAAAAATAAGGTTCTTCGAAAAGACGGTCGAACCTTCAAGGAAAATCTATCAACAATTATTGCTACCTATATATCTGATAAACACGCTGCAGCAAAATTACAAGAAGAAATTCAACTTTTAATCAACCAAGAATTAGTCATCCAAGCTTTTTTAGATGAATCATAAACATCACAGTCCAATGATGAACACAAGCCTGTGCTTTTCTTGGTCTTTTTTAATATATCGGTCGGTGTTATACTAAGTATGAAATAAATACTTGAACAAAATATGGAGGATTTCAAATGCCAAACGTAAAAGAAATTACAAGAGAATCATGGATTTTAGCTACTTTCCCAGAGTGGGGAACATGGTTGAACGAAGAAATCGAAGAAGAAGTCGTGCCTGAAGGCAACTTCGCCATGTGGTGGCTAGGCAACTGTGGTACTTGGATTAAAACACCCGGTGGTGCTAACGTTGTCATGGACCTTTGGTCAAACCGTGGAAAATCAACCAAAAAAGTGAAAGATATGGTTCGTGGGCACCAAATGGCAAATATGGCAGGTGTTCGTAAGTTGCAACCAAACTTGCGTGTTCAGCCAATGGTTATTGATCCATTTGCTATCAATGAACTCGACTATTACTTGGTTTCACACTTCCATAGTGACCATATTGACCCATACACAGCTGCAGCAATTCTCAACAATCCTAAGTTAGATCATGTTAAGTTTATCGGTCCTTACCATTGTGGACGAATTTGGGAAAGCTGGGGTGTTCCAAAAGAACGAATCATCGTTGTCAAACCAGGTGATACTATTGAACTAAAAGACATGAAGATTCATGCAGTAGAATCATTTGACCGTACTTGCTTGGTAACTCTACCAGTAAACGGTGCTGATGAGACAGGTGGTGAACTTGCTGGGTTGGCTGTTACAGATGAAGAAATGGCTCAAAAGGCTGTTAACTATGTCTTTGAAACACCAGGTGGAACCATCTATCATGGTGCGGATTCTCACTTCTCAAACTACTTTGCAAAACATGGTAAAGACTTCAAAATTGATGTTGCTTTGAATAACTATGGTGAAAACCCAGTAGGTATCCAAGATAAAATGACATCTATCGACCTTCTTCGCATGGCAGAAAATCTTCGTGCAAAAGTCATTATCCCAGTTCACTATGATATCTGGTCTAACTTCATGGCTTCTACGAATGAAATCCTAGAACTTTGGAAAATGAGAAAAGATCGCTTGCAATACGATTTCCATCCATTTATCTGGGAAGTTGGTGGTAAATACACTTATCCTCAAGACCAACACTTAATAGAATACCATCATCCACGTGGTTTTGATGACTGCTTCGAACAAGACTCAAATATCCAATTCAAAGCCTTGCTTTAATATAAAAATTTTTTCTGGAGGTTATCCGTATGTTGCACGATACGGATAATTTTCATATAATAGTACAAATAGAATATGTGATAGACCTATCACCTCAAAGAGAAAGGAAATTCTATGTCAAATCTATCTGTTAATGCGATTCGTTTTCTAGGTATTGACGCTATCAATAAAGCGAACTCAGGTCACCCAGGGGTGGTTATGGGAGCTGCACCGATGGCCTACAGCCTATTCACTAAAGAACTTCGTATCAATCCAGCTCAACCAAACTGGATCAACCGCGACCGTTTTATTCTTTCAGCTGGTCACGGATCCATGCTTCTTTATGCCCTTCTCCACCTTTCTGGTTTTGAAGATGTGAGTATGGATGAAGTGAAGAACTTCCGTCAATGGGGCTCTAAAACTCCAGGTCACCCAGAATTTGGTCATACAGCAGGGGTTGATGCAACAACAGGTCCTCTAGGACAAGGGATTGCGACTGCGACAGGTTTTGCACAAGCAGAACGTTTCCTTGCAGCTAAGTACAACCGTGAAGGTTATAACATCTTTGACCACTACACTTACGTTATCTGTGGAGATGGTGACTTGATGGAAGGTGTCTCAAGCGAAGCTGCTTCTTATGCAGGCTTGCAAAAGCTTGACAAGTTGGTTGTTCTTTATGATTCAAATGATATCAACTTGGATGGTGAGACAAAAGATTCATTCACAGAAAGTGTTCGCGATCGTTACAATGCCTACGGTTGGCATACAGCCTTGGTAGAAGATGGAACAGATTTAGAAGCTATTCATGCTGCTATTGAAGAAGCTAAGGCTTCAGGAAAACCATCTTTGATCGAAGTGAAAACTGTTATTGGTTATGGTTCTCCAAATAAACAAGGGACTAATGCCGTACACGGTGCCCCTCTTGGCGCGGATGAAACTGCGGCAACTCGCCAGGCACTTGGTTGGAACTATGAACCATTTGAAATCCCAGCAGAAGTTTATGCTGATTTCAAAGAAAATGTTGCAGACCGTGGCGCATCAGCCTATGAAGCATGGACAAAACTAGTCGCAGATTATAAAGAAGCTCACCCAGAACTGGCTGCAGAAGTGGAAGCAATCATCGAAGGACGTGATCCAGTTGAGGTGACTCCAGAAGACTTCCCAGCTTTAGAAAATGGCTTCTCTCAAGCAACTCGTAACTCAAGTCAGGATGCTTTGAATGTAGTAGCTGCTAAATTGCCAACCTTCCTTGGTGGATCAGCAGACCTCGCTCATTCAAATATGACTTACATCAAAACTGATGGACTTCAAGATGATGCAAATCGCTTGAATCGCAACATCCAGTTTGGTGTTCGTGAATTTGCAATGGGTACTGTCTTGAACGGAATGGCTCTTCACGGTGGACTTCGAGTTTATGGTGGAACTTTCTTCGTATTCTCAGACTACCTTAAAGCAGCAGTTCGTTTGTCAGCCTTACAAGGTCTTCCAGTGACTTATGTCTTCACTCACGATTCAATCGCAGTTGGTGAAGATGGACCAACTCATGAACCGATTGAGCACTTGGCAGGTCTTCGTGCGATTCCAAACCTTAATGTTTTCCGCCCAGCAGATGCGCGTGAAACTCAAGCAGCTTGGTATCAAGCAGTGAAGAGCGAGAAAACACCAACTGTTCTTGTCTTGACTCGTCAAAACTTGACTGTTGAAGAAGGAACAGACTTTGCTAAAGTTGCAAAAGGAGCTTATGTTGTATATGAAAATGCAGCAGACTTTGATACAATTTTGATTGCGACTGGTTCAGAGGTTAATCTGGCTGTTGCAGCTGCTAAAGAATTGGCAAGTCAAGGTGGAAAAGTTCGCGTAGTCAGCATGCCGTCTACAGATGTATTTGATGCACAAGATGCAGCATACAAAGAAGAGATTTTACCAAATGCAGTTCGTCGTCGTGTAGCGGTTGAAATGGGAGCAACTCAAAACTGGTACAAATACGTTGGTCTTGATGGAGCGGTTCTCGGTATTGATACCTTTGGAGCGTCTGCGCCAGCACCAAAAGTTTTAGCAGAATATGGATTTACAGTTGAAAACTTAGTAGAACTTGTAAACAACTTGAAATAAGAAAAATCAGGGCATTTGCTCTGGTTTTTTATTGACCTAAAATCAAGGTGCAATCTTGTAAAAACAAGTGAAATTTGATATAGTAGTTTTATCTGAATTACAAAGGAGAAAAAATAATGGGTGGGAATTTAACATTCTTGATTATGCTTGTTTTGATGTTTGGCTTGATGTTCTTCATGCAACGTTCTCAAAAGAAACAAGCTGAAAAACGTATGGAGAGCCTCAACAAACTTCAAAAAGGCTACGAAGTAATCACTATCGGTGGTCTCTACGGTACAGTCGACGAAGTTGATACTGAAAACAAAACGATTGTACTTGATGTAGACGGAGTATACTTGACTTTCGAATTAGGTGCAATTAGAACAGTTTTGCCAGTCAAAGAAGCTGTCACACCTGAAGGTGCAGTTATCGAAGAAGGCAGTGCTATTGAAGAATAAAACGGGGTGGAATGCATTCCCGTTTTTCTATAAATGAGAGGAACAATGATGAAAAATGTTGTCTTTGTCTGTCTTGGCAATATTTGTCGTAGTCCTATGGCGGAATTTGTAATGAAATCCCTGACCGATAAATATGAGATTCAAAGTCGAGCGACTTCTTCCTGGGAACACGGTAATCCAATCCACAAAGGGACGCAAGGCATCTTTCGAAGTCATGGCGTTCCTTATGATACTTCGAAAACTTCCCAACAAATTTCTAAAAAAGATTTTGAGTATTTTGACTATATCATTGGGATGGATGAGTCTAATCTCGCTGATTTGCATCAGATGTGTCCACAGGATCAACAATATAAGATACAGCCTTTTGCATCTGAAAGCGTTCCAGATCCCTGGTATACAGGTGATTTTGAAGAAACTTATGACCGAGTTTTAACTGGTTGCCAGGCTTGGTTAAGTCGCTTAGAAAATGAGAGTGAACATGGAAAATTTAAAAAAACTCTATGAAAAATATAGTGTCTATTTAACACGTCCCCGTTTAGAAATTGCGACAGTGATCGTCATTGTTGTCTGTGCAGGTCTCGTATTTCTGACCAATCTTCCAAAACAGGGCGTTCTTAAGCTTGATAACGATGCTATTATTTATGACGGGAGCCTAGTTCGTGGTAAGATGAATGGTCAGGGCACTGTTACCTTCTCAAACGGTGATACCTATACTGGAGAATTTAGCAATGGTGCCTTCAATGGTAAAGGTACCTACCAAGCTAAAGCAGGTTGGGTATATGAGGGAGACTTTGTAAATGGCCAAGCTGAAGGAAAAGGAAAGCTGACTACCGAACAAGAAGTAGTCTATGAAGGGGATTTCAAACAAGGTTTATTTCAACAAGCACAATAACCTCCTCCTAGAAGGAGGTATTCTTCCAGAACTCTAGAAAGCGCTTACATGGAAACAAAAGACATTTCCAACCGCTCTTTACAATTAAGTTTGTGAAAAATAAAACTTTTATGGAATAATTCACAAACTTTAAGTGAAAAAGTACATGTGTGGGTATATTTGAAATTGTTTTCACAAACAAATAAAAAAAGTTTGTGAAATGTCTATGAAACTGTTTACAAACGTTTAAAAAAGAGTTATAATAAGCTTGTGAAAAAATTAACAAAGGACTTACAATCCTTGAAAGCTATGGAGGAAAATATGGCTGATAAAAAAACTGTAACACCAGAAGAAAAGAAACTCGCTGCTGAAAAGCATGTCGATGGTTTGGTGCAAAAAGCTTTAGTTGCTCTTGAAGAAATGCGTAAACTCGACCAAGATCAAGTTGATTATATCGTAGCAAAAGCTTCAGTTGCAGCACTTGATGCTCACGGAGAATTGGCTTTACATGCCTTTGAAGAAACAGGACGTGGAGTATTTGAAGATAAAGCAACTAAGAACCTATTTGCTTGTGAGCACGTGGTAAATAACATGCGCCACACTAAAACAGTTGGTGTTATCGAAGAAGATGATGTAACAGGATTGACTCTTATCGCTGAACCAGTTGGTGTTGTTTGTGGTATCACTCCAACAACTAACCCAACTTCAACAGCAATCTTTAAAGCGTTGATTTCATTGAAGACTCGTAATCCTATTGTCTTTGCATTCCACCCATCAGCTCAAGAATCATCAGCTCACGCAGCTCAAATCGTTCGTGATGCAGCGATTAAAGCAGGTGCTCCTGAAAACTGTGTACAGTGGATTACTGAACCATCTATGGAAGCAACTAGTGCATTGATGAACCACGAAGGTATTGCAACAATCCTTGCAACAGGTGGTAATGCCATGGTTAAAGCGGCATACTCATGTGGCAAACCAGCTCTTGGGGTAGGTGCCGGAAACGTTCCAGCTTATGTTGAAAAATCAGCTAACATCCGCCAAGCTGCTCACGATATCGTAATGTCTAAATCATTTGACAATGGTATGGTCTGTGCATCTGAACAAGCGGTTATCATTGATAAAGAAATTTACGATGAATTTGTAGCAGAGTTCAAATCTTACCATACTTACTTTGTAAACAAAAAAGAAAAAGCACTTCTTGAAGAGTTCTGCTTCGGCGTAAAAGCAAACAGCAAAAACTGTGCTGGTGCAAAATTGAACGCTGACATCGTTGGTAAACCAGCAACTTGGATTGCAGAACAAGCAGGATTTACTGTTCCAGAAGGAACAAACATTCTTGCTGCAGAATGTAAAGAAGTTGGTGAAAATGAGCCATTGACTCGTGAAAAATTGTCACCAGTTATCGCAGTTTTGAAATCTGAAAGCCGTGAAGATGGTATTGCTAAAGCTCGTCAAATGGTTGAATTTAACGGTCTTGGACACTCAGCTGCCATCCATACTGCTGATGAAGAATTGACTAAAGAATTTGGTAAAGCTGTTAAAGCTATTCGTGTTATCTGTAACTCACCTTCTACTTTCGGTGGTATCGGGGACGTTTACAATGCCTTCTTGCCATCATTGACACTCGGATGTGGTTCTTACGGACGTAACTCAGTTGGGGATAACGTTAGCGCCATTAACCTCTTGAACATCAAAAAAGTCGGAAGACGGAGAAATAACATGCAATGGATGAAACTTCCTTCAAAAACATACTTTGAACGTGATTCAATTCAATACCTTCAAAAATGTCGTGACGTTGAGCGTGTCATGATCGTTACTGACCATGCTATGGTAGAGCTTGGTTTCCTTGATCGTATCATCGAACAACTTGACCTTCGTCGCAATAAGGTTGTTTACCAAATCTTTGCAGATGTAGAACCAGATCCAGATATCACTACAGTTGAACGTGGTACTGAGATTATGCGTGCCTTCAAACCAGATACAATCATCGCTCTTGGTGGTGGATCACCGATGGATGCTGCAAAAGTAATGTGGCTCTTCTACGAGCAACCAGAAGTGGACTTCCGTGACCTTGTACAAAAATTCATGGATATCCGTAAACGTGCCTTCAAATTCCCATTGCTTGGTAAGAAGACTAAATTCATCGCTATCCCAACTACATCTGGTACAGGATCAGAAGTAACTCCATTTGCCGTTATCTCTGATAAAGCAAACAACCGTAAATACCCAATCGCTGACTACTCATTGACACCAACTGTGGCAATCGTAGACCCTGCTTTGGTATTGACAGTTCCTGGATTTGTAGCTGCGGATACTGGTATGGACGTATTGACTCACGCAACTGAAGCATACGTATCACAAATGGCTAGCGACTACACTGATGGACTTGCTCTTCAAGCTATCAAACTTGTATTCGAAAACCTTGAAAGCTCAGTTAAGAATGCAGACTTCCACTCACGTGAGAAAATGCATAACGCTTCAACAATCGCTGGTATGGCCTTTGCCAATGCCTTCCTAGGTATTTCTCACTCAATGGCCCATAAGATTGGTGCGCAATTCCACACAATCCATGGTCGTACAAATGCAATCTTACTTCCATACGTTATCCGTTACAACGGTACTCGCCCAGCTAAGACAGCTACATGGCCTAAGTACAACTACTACCGTGCAGACGAGAAATATCAAGATATCGCTCGTATGCTTGGACTTCCAGCTTCTACACCAGAAGAAGGGGTTGAATCTTACGCAAAAGCTGTTTACGAACTCGGTGAGCGCGTAGGTATCCAAATGAACTTCAAAGCACAAGGTATTGACGAAAAAGAATGGAAAGAACATTCACGTGAATTGGCCTTCCTTGCTTATGAAGACCAATGTTCACCTGCAAACCCACGTCTTCCAATGGTTGACCATATGCAAGAAATCATCGAAGATGCATACTATGGTTACAAAGAAAGACCAGGACGCCGTAAATAATTGATTATCAGCCAAACCGAGGGTAAACCTCGGTTTTTTATGCTTAGAGAATATGTTTTTATTAAGAAATGCATAGAATTGGAGTAGGCTGCAAGGCTAAGTAAAGAAATGAAAATATTGCCAAAGCTTATCAGAAAAACAAGGCCAGCGCTTGCAATTAAACTCAAATAGTTATATAATAGGTATGTTGAAAGGTGATTTGTAGTGATTCAAGTTACTCTTTTCACAATAAAATTTTCATGATTTTCATAAGGAGGAAATCACTAATGGTAGTTAAAGTTGGTATTAACGGTTTCGGACGTATCGGTCGTCTTGCTTTCCGCCGTATCCAAAACGTAGAAGGTGTTGAAGTTACTCGCATCAACGACCTTACAGATCCAGTTATGCTTGCACACTTGTTGAAATACGACACAACTCAAGGTCGTTTCGACGGAACTGTGGAAGTTAAAGAAGGTGGATTTGAAGTTAACGGTAAATTCGTTAAAGTTTCTGCTGAACGTGATCCAGAACAAATTGACTGGGCTAACGACGGTGTAGAAATCGTTCTTGAAGCAACTGGTTTCTTTGCTACTAAAGCAGCTGCTGAAAAACACTTGCACCCAGGTGGAGCTAAAAAAGTTGTTATCACTGCTCCTGGTGGATCAGATGTTAAAACAGTTGTATTTAACACTAACCACGACGTTCTTGACGGTACTGAAACAGTTATCTCAGGTGCTTCATGTACTACAAACTGCTTGGCTCCAATGGCTAAAGCTCTTCAAGATAACTTCGGTGTTGTTGAAGGATTGATGACTACTATCCACGCTTACACTGGTGACCAAATGATTCTTGACGGACCACACCGTAAAGGTGACCTCCGTCGTGCTCGCGCTGGTGCTGCTAACATCGTACCTAACTCAACTGGTGCTGCTAAAGCTATTGGTCTTGTAATCCCAGAATTGAACGGTAAACTTGACGGAGCTGCACAACGCGTTCCTACACCAACTGGTTCAGTAACTGAATTGGTAGTTGTTCTTGAAAAGAATGTAACTGTTGATGAAGTGAATGCAGCTATGAAAGCAGTAGCCAATGAATCATACGGTTACACAGAAGATCCAATCGTATCTTCAGATGTTGTAGGTATGTCTTACGGTTCATTGTTTGACGCAACTCAAACTAAAGTTCTTGATGTTGACGGTAAACAATTGGTTAAAGTTGTTTCATGGTACGACAACGAAATGTCATACACTGCACAACTTGTACGTACTCTTGAATACTTCGCTAAAATCGCTAAATAATTCTTGAGTCGATAAAAGCAAGGCCAACTGGTCTTGCTTTTTTTGGTATCTATAAGAAAAAATGGATGATAGTGTCATCCATTTTGGTTTAATTCTCTTTCAAATGTGTCTGATAGCGCAGTAAAGCTTAATTTGTTTAAGGTCAGAGGATGGACAAAGGAAAGTTTAAATGCATGAAGCATTAGTCTTTTAGTTTTTGAATGTGGATTGTAGAGAGGGTCTCCAAGGATTGGATGACCGTGGTGAGATAGATGAACTCGAATCTGATGAGTACGTCCTGTTTTTAATCGACAACGAATGAGGCTAGTTTTGTTTTGAAATTGTTTCAATCGAGTTACTTGGGTTTCGGCGTATTGACCATTTTTTTGATCCACAACTCTTTTTCTACGATCGTGACGATCGCGACCGATTTTGTCTCGAAAAACAAGCTCTTTAGTTCCTATTTTTCCCTCAACCAGAGCCCAGTATTCGCGGGAGATTTCTTTTTTCTCCAATAATCGATTGAGGATGGGCAATATAAATGGATTTTTAGCAAATAGTACGAGTCCACTTGTTTCTTTGTCTAGTCTATGAACGACATAGCAAGTCTGGCCTACATAGGCGGTGACATGGTTGAGAAGAGCAATCTCATCTGGTTGATTCCCGTGAGTTTTCATACCTTCAGGTTTGTTAACGATAATCAAATGTTGATCTTGGTAGACTTCTTGGACAAGATTAGAATTCCCCCAAACAATTTCTTTTGTAGGATAATCCTCCTCGTCGAAGATCAGTTGACATTCATCTCCGGATTTGACAGTTTGATGCCAGTGGACTTCTTCTTGATTGATGAGAATGTGCTTTTTAATTCTCAAGAAATGCCGTATTTTTCTCGGAATGAGTAGTTGTTCTTCCAAGAAGACTTTGACAGTCATTTCAGGAAGAGAGTCAGGAATAACAAAGGTAAATTTCATACAGATATTGTAACAAAAAAAAGATTATTTGGATAGAGAAACTAGCTAAATTCTTGTCATCCTATGGGGAAGATGATAAAATAAACGCATGAAATTAGATACATTATTTGAAAAATTTCTTTCTTTATTTAAAAAAGAAGAAGCTGAAATGGAAGAAATAGAAATCGATGAAGTTAATAATGAAGAAAATACCACGACTAATTTAAGACGGTCAAGAGGTGGGCGAAAGAAAGTTGGGCAAGTCGGACCCATTCGAAAATTTTGGCGTCGCTATCATTTGACCAAAATCTTTCTAATTCTTGGACTAAGTGCAAGCTTGTTTGTTGGGGTCTATCTATTTGCCTTGGCTAAATCGACAAATGTTACAGACTTGCAGAATGCTTTGAAAACACGAACGGTAATTTTTGACAGAGAAGAGAATGAGGCTGGTGCCTTGTCAGGCCAAAAAGGGACCTATGTTGAACTTTCGGAAATTAGTGAAGATTTGCAGAATGCTGTTATTGCGACAGAAGATAGAAGCTTCTATAAAAATAGTGGAATTAACTATGGTCGCTTTTTCCTGGCTATCCTAACAGCTGGTCGCTCGGGTGGTGGTTCTACAATTACTCAACAGTTAGCGAAAAATGCTTATCTTTCACAAGACCAAACTGTTCAGAGAAAGGCTAAAGAATTCTTTCTTGCTTTAGAATTAACCAAAAAATACAGTAAAAAAGAAATTCTAACCATGTATTTGAACAATGCCTACTTCGGTAATGGAGTTTGGGGTGTTGAGGATGCTAGTAAAAAGTACTTTGGAGTTTCGGCATCGGAATTAACTCTTGATGAAGCTGCCACTTTAGCAGGCATGCTTAAAGGCCCAGAATTGTACAATCCTCTGAATTCCATTGAGCATTCAACTAATCGAAGAGATACTGTCTTACAAAATATGGTGGCTGCCGGCTACCTTGATAAAAATAAGGAAGCAGAAGCAGCAAGTGTTGATATGGCTTCTCAATTGAAAGATAGTTATGAAGGGAAAATATCAGACTACCGTTATCCTTCTTATTTTGATGCAGTTGTTAATGAAGCTATTGAAAAGTATAATCTAACAGAGGAAGAAATCGTTAATAACGGTTATCGAATTTATACGGAGCTAGATCAAAATTACCAAGCAAATATGCAGGTTATCTATCAAAATACTTCGCTCTTTCCGACAGCTGAAGATGGGACACATGCAGAGTCTGGTAGTGTCGCTTTGGAGCCAAAAACGGGTGGAGTTCGAGGAGTTGTTGGTCGAGTGGCAGGGGATGATAAGACAGGTTTCAGGAATTTTAACTATGCAACCCAATCAAAAAGAAGTCCAGGGTCGACTATTAAACCCTTGATAGTGTACACGCCAGCGGTTGAAGCGGGTTGGTCTCTTAATAAGGAGTTGGATAATCATACCATGCAATATGGTGATTATAAAGTAGACAACTACGCAGGAATCAAGACATCACGAGAAGTACCCATGTATCAAGCTTTGGCTAAATCTCTAAATTTACCTGCAGTAGCTACTGTTAAAGAACTTGGAATTGATAAAGCCTTTGAAGCGGGTGAAAAGTTTGGTCTCAACATGAGCGATGTAGATCGTGTGCTTGGAGTAGCTTTAGGTGGTGGCGTAGAAACTAACCCTCTTCAGATGGCCCAAGCCTACGCAGTGTTTGCAAATGAAGGACTCATGCCGGATGCTCACTTTATCACCCGTATTGAAAATGCTAGTGGTCAAGTGATTGCTAGTCATAAAAATACTCAAAAACGAGTGGTTGACAAATCGGTAGCTGATAAAATGACCAGTATGATGTTAGGTACTTTTACAAATGGTACAGGGGTCAGTTCGTCTCCAGATGATTATGTCATGGCTGGAAAAACAGGAACAACAGAGGCAGCCTTTAACCCAGAATATACCAGTGATCAATGGGTGATTGGCTATACCCCTGATTTAGTGATTAGCCATTGGCTTGGTTTCCCTACTACCGATGAAAATCATTATCTAGCAGGTTCGACTTCGAATGGTGCTGCTCACATTTTTAGAAGTATGGCGGAAACAATCCTACCATATACGTCAGGTAGCACCTTTACAGTTGAAAATGCTTATAAAATGAATGGTATTGCACCAGAAAATACACCTAAACAAACTACAAGTGATACTAGTACGCAGTCGGATGATATATTAGCAGATATTCGTGGACGAGCACAAAATCTGGTCGATGAAGCAGGAAAAGCTATTTCAGATGCTAAAATTAAAGAAAAGGCTCAGACTGTATGGGATACCATTGTAGATCTCTTTCGCTAATACATTTATAAGCTAAAAGACAAGGATTCAAATCTTTGCCTTTTTACTCTCACATGTCAGTATTCATACTTCCTGATACACTTTGGACTTGAAAAAACACAAGACAGAAACCAAAGCCCCTCTTTCCCCCTTTCTCTGC